>NZ_JAQOTI010000001.1:0-548272 GCF_028401915.1 Delftia sp. DT-2 | reverse complement strand
GCAGCGGCGCCGGCATTCTCGCCCGCCACCAGCACATGCACGTCGCCGCCGCAGGCCAGGGCCGCAGTGACGGTGTTCAGCGTGGCGCTCTTGATGGAAGCGTTGTCGTGTTCTGCAATAACGAGGGATGTCATGTCGCTGTCTTCCTTAGATCACTTTGGCTTCGTTCTTGAGCTTGGACACCAGCGTGGCAACGTCCGGCACCTTCACGCCAGCGCCGCGCTTGGCGGGCTCGGCCACCTTGAGCGTCTTCAGGCGCGGGGCCACATCGACGCCCAGATCTTCAGGCTTGACCGTGTCCAGCTGCTTTTTCTTGGCCTTCATGATGTTGGGCAGCGTGACGTAGCGCGGCTCGTTCAGGCGCAGGTCGGTGGTGATGACGGCCGGCAGGCTCAGGGCCAGGGTTTCCAGGCCGCCGTCCACTTCACGCGTGACATTCACCTTGTCGCCAGCGACTTCGACCTTGGAGGCGAAGGTGGCTTGCGGCAGGTCGGCCAGGGCCGCCAGCATCTGGCCGGTCTGGTTGGCGTCGTCGTCGATGGCCTGCTTGCCCAGGATGATCAGGCCGGGCTGCTCCTTGTCGACCAGCGCCTTGAGCAGCTTGGCGACGGCCAGGGGCTGCAGTTCCTCGGTGGTCTCCACCAGGATGCCGCGGTCGGCACCAATGGCCATGGCCGTGCGCAGGGTTTCCTGGCACTGGGCCACGCCGCAGGAGACGGCGATGACTTCGGTGACCACGCCCTTTTCCTTGAGGCGAACGGCTTCTTCGACGGCGATTTCGTCAAAGGGGTTCATGCTCATCTTGACGTTGGCGATGTCCACGCCCGTGCCGTCCGACTTCACGCGGACCTTCACGTTGTAGTCCACCACGCGCTTGACCGGGACCAAAACCTTCATTGCAGCGGCTCCTGATTGATTGATAGATTGACGTTTACGTAAACCGAAATCATTGTATGCGGCGCTGCAGCAGCTGAGGCAGGTTTCCCTGACGGCCGAGGGCCGCATGCGCGCTCACAAAAAAGAACGATCGTGCCATTTTAAGCACGACCCTTGAGATTTCCTGCAGGGGAACAGCCTGAACTCAGGGTATGCACCTAGGAATAATCCTAGCTGCTTTTCTCTGCTGCCTGGGCCGCCACGCCCCCGCGTTCGGTGATCTGCACCACCTGCCTGGGGACCGGCAGGCTCACGCCTGCGGCACGCAGGCCGCGCAGTACGGCGAGGTTGACCTCGGAGCGCACATTTCCCTGGCCATTTTGCGGGTCGTTGATGTAGTAGCTGAGACTGAACTGCAGGCCCTGCTCCACAAAGTCGACCAGAGCCACCGAAGGCGCGGGCGTCTTGAGCACGCGCGGCTGCGCGGCTGCGGCTTCGAGCAGGATGCCGCGCACCTGCTCCACATCGCTGTCCATGCCCACGACGATGTTGGTGGACAGGCCGAACTTGACGTCGAATCCGGTGAGGTTCTCCACACGCTGGGTGATCAGCGTCTCGTTGGGCACGATGGATTCGCGGCCGTTGAGCGCGCGGATGATGGTGTAGCGCGTGCGGATGTCGGTGATGCGGCCCTCGAAGCCGTCCACGCGCACGTTGTCGCCGATGCGCAGCGCACGCTCGATCAGCACCAGAAAGCCGCTGACGTAGTTGGAGGCGATCTTCTGCATGCCGAAACCCAGGCCCACGCCGATGGCGCCGCCCATGACGGACAGCGCCGTCAGGTCCACGCCCACCATGGACAGCGAGACCAGCAGGCCCACCAGGATCAGCACGCTGCGCGTGATGTTCATGGCCACCTTGCGCATGGACAGGTCGCTGACCCACTGGTTGATGACCTTCTGCTCGAACAGCGTGGACAGCCAGAGCACGGCCACCATCATCAGCCCCGCCGACAGCGTGCCCTCGATCAGGTTGAGCAGGCTGACCGGCGTCTTGCCGATGTTGAACTGCAGGGCCTCCAGCTCCTCCATGACCTGCGGCAGCAGGCCGATGCTGTGCAGCACGGCCGCGCCCCAGGCCAGCCAGGAGAAGATGCGCTCGATCAGGCGCACCACGGTGGAGTGGGGGAAGGTCCGGCTGAGCACCCGCGCCACGAAGCGGATCACCGACAGGGACACCAGCAGCGACACGGCCACGCGCAACCAGAACACCGTGGAAAACCGCGCCAGGATCTCCTGGCTGGTGAAGACCAGCACCAGCGCCAGCAGCGGGAACAGTGCGCCATCGAGCGCATGGCGGCCAATCCATACGGAGGGCTTGCCATCGTTGAGATGGCCGTAGCGCGCATGCAGGCCGCGCATGGCGCCGTAGGCCAGCAGCAGGCAGCCGATGAGAACGGAGAACTCCAGCCAGGCGCTGGAGCTTTGGAAGTCGTTGATGAGCTTGTCGAAGATGTCCATGGATCAGGGCCGTTCCGCCGCAAGGGCGCAGGCCGCCATCATCGCGCAGATCCAGGACAGGCCAACCGGACCGGGGCCTACATGCAGGTCGGTCAGCGGCCCGTCTTCCAGGCCGGTCCGCGCTTGGCGGCGAAGGCCTGGGCGCCCTCCTGGGCATCGGCATCCATCATGTTGGCGGCCATGGTCTGGCCGGCCAGCTGGTAGGCCGCCTCGATGCCCATCTCGCGCTGGCGGTAGACCAGGGCCTTGCCCATGGCCACGGCCGCGCGGGGCTTGCTGACGATGGACTGCACGAAGTGCTCCACCGCATCGTCCAGCGCCTCCTCGGCCACCACGCGGTTGACCAGGCCCTGGTCCAGCGCCTGCTGCGCGTCGATGAAGTCGCCCGTGAGCAGCATCTCCATGGCCTGCTTGGCCGGCACATTGCGCACCAAGGGCACGCTGGGCGTGGCACAGAACAGGCCATAGTGGATGCCACTGGTGGCAAAGCGTGCCGCCTGCGCAGCAACGGCCAGATCGCACTGGGCCACGAGCTGGCAGCCCGCCGCCGTGGCAATGCCGTGCACGCGCGCAATCACGGGCACGGGCAGCCGGTGGATGGACAGCATCATGCGGCTGCACTGGGCGAACAGCTTCTGGTAGTAGTCCAGCTGCGGATGGGCCGCCATGTCCTTGAGATTGTGTCCGGCGCAAAAGGCCTTGCCGGCTGCAGCCAGCACGACCACGCGCACCGACTCGTCACGCGCCACATCGTCCAGCGCCTGCTGCAGCTGCGTGAGCATCTGCTCGCCCAGGGCATTGAAGCGCTGCGGATCGTTGAGCGTGAGCCGCACGACGTCGCGCGCGTCGCGCTGCACGTCGAGCAGGGGGCTGGCTTCAGAAGGATGGGTGCTCGCGTTCATGGTGCTCCAGATCGGGTTCAGAGGTCGGCCAGCACGCGCACGTGCGCTTCCACGCTGCGCGCAAGCGGCCCCATCACGTAGCCGCCTTCCAGGCAGGAGACGATGCGCCCCTTGGAAAAGCGCCGCGCAATGTCCTTGATGCGCGAGGTGATCCAGGTGAAGTCCTGCTCGGTCATGCCCAGCTGGCCCATGTCGTCCTCGCGGTGGGCGTCGAAGCCGGCGCTGATGAAGATCAGCTCGGGCTTGAAGGCCTCCAGTCGCGGGATCCACATCATCTCGACGATCTCGCGGATGTCCATGCCCTTGGTATAGGCAGCCACCGGCACGTTGACCATGTTGGCGGCCGGGTGCTGGTCGCCGCTGAAGGGATAGAAGGGGTGCTGGAAGATGCCGCACATGAGCACACGGTCGTCGCCGGAGAGGATGTCCTCCGTGCCATTGCCGTGGTGCACGTCGAAATCGATCACGGCCACGCGCTTGAGGTGGTGGCGGCTGAGCGCGTACTTCACGCCCACGGCCACGTTGTTGAAGAAGCAAAAGCCCATGGCCTGGTGGCGCGTGGCATGGTGGCCGGGAGGGCGCACGGCGCAAAAGGCGTTCTCCAGCTCGCCGGCCATCACCGCATCGGTGGCCGCCAGCGCGGCGCCGGCCGCATGCAGGGCGGCCGAGAAGGTGTGGCTGTTGATGGAGGTGTCGGTATCGATCTGGGAGTACTCGGGGCCACCGGCCTGCTGCTCCTCGACCAGGCGCTGTGTCAGGCCCTGCAGCGCGGCCACATGCATGCGGTCATGGGCCAGTTCGATGTCGGCCAGCGAGGCCTGGGGGGCCTCGTGCCGCTCCAGCGCATCGGCCACGCCGGTCACCAGCAGCCGGTCCTCGATGGCGTCCAGCCGGGCCGGGCACTCTGGGTGCCCCGGCCCCATCTCATGCCGCCAGCACTCCCTATGGGTGAAATAACCCGTCTTGCCCACAGTGATGTCTCCGCGATGTTTTTTTTAGGATAACGTCGCGCCATGCAAGCAACACACAAGATCAAGGCGCTTCTGGGCCAGCTTAACACGGTGGTTGTAGGGAAGCCGGCTCAGGTCCGCGACAGCGTGGCCTGCCTGCTGGCCGGGGGACACCTGCTGCTGGAAGACGTTCCCGGCGTGGGCAAGACCACGCTGGCCCATGCGCTGGCGCACAGCTTCGGGCTGCAGTTCTCGCGCGTGCAGTTCACGGCCGACCTCATGCCCAGCGACCTCACCGGCGTGTCCATCTATGAGCGCAGCAGCGAGTCCTTCGTCTTCCATCCAGGTCCCGTTTTCGCCCAGGTACTGCTGGCCGACGAGATCAACCGCGCCAGCCCCAAGACACAGAGCGCCCTGCTCGAAGCCATGGAAGAGCGCCAGGTCTCGTCCGAAGGCCGCACGCACCGCCTGCCCGAGCCCTTCTTCGTGATCGCCACGCAGAACCCGCAGGAACAGCTGGGCACCTTCCCGCTGCCCGAAAGCCAGCTGGACCGCTTTCTGATGCGCATCAGCCTGGGCTATCCCGACCGCGCGGCCGAGCGCTCCCTGCTGTCCGGCAATGGCCGGCGCGCCCAGGCCGATGCACTGCTCCCGCTGCTGGCCACGGACGAGCTGCAGCAGTTGCAGGCCGCCGTGCTGCAGGTCCATGCCAGCGATGCCTTGCTCGACTATGTGCAGGACCTGCTGGAGGCGACGCGCTCGGGCCAGTGGTTCGTGCAGGGCCTGTCGCCTCGCGCGGGCATTGCGCTGCTGCGCGCGGCCCGGGCGGTGGCCCTGATGGAGGGGCGTGACTACGTGGCGCCCGACGATGTGCAGGCCATCCTGCCGCAGACGGCCGCCCACCGCCTGGTGCCCATAGGCTCCAGCGGCCGGGGTGCCGTGGAGCAGGTGCGCGCCATGCTGGACGCCGTGGCGCTGCGCTGATGCCGGCCGCTCCCGCGTCCTCGCCCGGCGCCGCCCAGCCGGGGGCATCGCTGCGCCAGCGCTGGTCTCCTGCGCGGCGCGTGCGCCAGTGGTGGCATGCCCGCCTGCCGCGCACCGACAGCCTCAGGCTGACCCAGCGCAATGTCTACATCATGCCCTCGCGCGCAGGCTGGGCCCTGGCGCTGACGCTGTGCGTGCTGCTGGTGGCGGCCATCAACTACCAGCTCAACCTGGGCTACCTGCTGACCTTTTTGCTGGCCGGAAGCGCGGCTGCGGGCATGGTGGTCGGCCACGGCAACCTGCGCGGCCTGGCAATGCACCTGGTGCCGCCGGCCGGCAGCTTTGCCGGCCAGCCCTGCCGCTTCGACGTGGTGCTGCACAACAGCCGCCGCAGCACGCGCTGGGGCATAGGCCTGGCCGTGCAGGGCGATGTCCCGGCCACCGACTGGACCTGGATCGATGTACCGGCACAGGGCAGCACCACGGCACAGTTGGCCTTCACGCCGCTGCGCCGGGGACGGCAGCCGCTGCCCACGATCACGGCGGCCACCCGCTATCCGCTGGGCACCTTCCGCGTCTGGGCGCTGTGGCGCGCACAGACGCAGGCCTGGATCTACCCGGCGCCCGAGCACAATCCGCCACCCCTGCCACCGGCCAGCGCCGATGCCGGCGGCCGCAGCGCGGCCGCCACGCGGCACGGCGACGAGTTCGACGGTGTGCGGGCCTACCGTCGCGGCGATCCGCTCAAGCTGGTGGTCTGGAAAAAGGCTGCACAGGCCTTTGCCACGGGCAGCAACCAGCTGGTGAGCCGCGACCGCCCGCTGTCCCAGCAGCACCGCCTGTGGCTGGATGCCAAGGCCACCGGCCTGGCCGACCCCGAGGCCCGCCTCAGCCGCCTGACCGCCTGGGTGCTGGCCGCGCGCCAGCAGGACCTGACCTGGGGCCTGCGCCTGCCCGACGGCCGCGAGATCGCCCCCGACCAGGGCCCGGCCCATGCCACGCTCTGCCTGGAAGCCCTGGCGGCCTGCCCATGAATCGCACGTCCATGCCCTCCTCCTTCCAAGCCATTGCGCAGCCTGCAGCCACTTGGCGCCAGCGCCTGGCCGCCCTGCCCCGCGATGCGCGCGACACCCTGTTCCTGCTGGCCGTGGTGGCCTGGGTGCTGATGCCCCAGGCCGCCCACACGCCCTGGTGGACCATGGTCTTCGTGGCCGGCCTGCTGCTGTGGCGCGCCCTGCTGGCCTGGCGCGGCCAGCCCCTGCCCGGCCGCTGGCTGCTGGGCGGACTGCTGCTGCTGGCCCTGGGCGCCACCTGGGTCTCGCACGGCACCTTTGTCGGGCGCGATGCGGGCGTGACGCTGATCGTGCTGCTGCTGGCGCTCAAGACACTGGAGCTGCGCGCCCGGCGCGACGCCATGGTGGTGTTCTTCCTGGGCTTCTTCGCGCTGCTGGCCAACTTCTTCTACTCGCAGTCCCTGCTGCTGGCCCTGGCCATGGTGCTGGGCCTGCTGGGCCTGCTCACGGCCCTGGTCAATGCCCACATGACCGCCGGCCGGCCGCCGCTGACCCAGGCGCTGCGCACGGCGGCCCTGCTGGCGCTGTGGGGCACGCCGGTGATGGTGGCGCTGTTCCTGTTCTTTCCGCGCATGGCCCCGCTGTGGGGCGTGCCGGGCAACGACCTGGCCGGCCGCAGCGGCCTGTCGGAGAACATGCGCGTGGGCTCCATGGCCTCGCTGGTGCTGGACGAGAACATCGCACTGCGCCTGCGCTTCGACACGCCCGACGGCGCCCCGCCACCGGCCAACACCTTGTACTTCCGAGGCCCCGTGCTGTCGCGCTTCGACGGCCAGGAATGGCAGATGGACACGGAGGCCGGGCTGGACAGCGCCCAGCTGCGCGTCTCGGGCGAAGGCGTGCGCTACCAGATGACCATAGAGCCCAGCCGCCGCCCCTGGCTGACCATGCTTGACGCCACGCCCCAGCCCCCCGAACTGCCCCCGGGCATGGGCACCGCCCGCATGACGCCCCAGCTGCAATGGCTGACCTGGCGCCCCATCACCGACGTGGTGCGCATCAGCGCCCAAAGCCATGTGCAGTTCAGTTACGGCCCGCTCAAGCCCACGCGCGGCCTGCGCCGCTACACCCAGCTGCCCGAAGGCAGCAACCCGCGCACGCTGGAGCTGGCCCGGCAGATGCGTGCCGACCCGCAACTGGCCGATGCCACGCCCCGCGCCTGGGTGCAGGCCGCGCTGGCGCGCCTGCGCAAGGGCGGCTACACCTACACGCTGGCGCCCGGCGTGGTGGACAGCGTGCACACGGCCGATGACTTCTGGTTCGACAGCAAAGAGGGATTCTGCGAGCACATCGCCTCGGCCTTCGCCGTGCTGATGCGCGGCATGGGCGTGCCTGCCCGCATCGTCACCGGCTACCAGGGTGGCGAGCGCAACCCGGTCGACGGCTACTGGACCGTGCGCAACGCCGACGCCCATGCCTGGACCGAGGTGTGGCTGGAGGATGAGGGCTGGGTGCGCATCGACCCCACCGGCGCCGTGGCCCCGTCGCGCGTGGGCGAGTTCCAGCGCCTGCGCGCACCGCAGGGCGCCATCGCCGGAGCCATGGGCAACTTCGTGGGCGTGGGCATGCTGCAGCAGATGCGCGCCGTGTGGGAGGCCGTCAACAACGGCTGGAACCAGTGGGTGCTCAACTACACGCAAAGCCGCCAGCTGGACCTGCTCAAGAACCTGGGCGTGCAATCGCCCTCGTGGGTGGACATGCTGCGCCTGCTGGGCGCGCTGGCCGGCGTGGCTGCGCTGGCGTGGCTGGCCTGGATGGCCCGCGCCCAGCGCACCAGCCGCGACGAATGGCTGCGCCTCATGGACAGGACCCGCGCCCGGCTGCGGCGCATCGGCCTGGACGCCGACGCCAGCCTGCCCCCACGTGCGCTGGCAGCCCAGGTCATGGACCGCTGGGGCCGGGACGATGCCAAGGCGGCCCAGGCCCTTCACGACTGGCTCCTGGGCATGGAGCGCCAGCGCTACGCACGGCCATCCCCATCCTCATCCGCACCCGACACCCCCGGCCTGCCCGCCCTGCGACGCCAATGGCGGGCGCTGGACTGGCCACGCAATCCGCAGCCACGGCCACAAGCCGCCGCTGCCGGTCCCACGACAAGCACACCATGACCAAGCAACGACTGATCCCCTGCGCCCTGCTGCTGCTCGCGGCCGCGGCCGTGCCCTGCGGCGCGCTGGCCGGCAAGCCGGCAGCCAGCCCTGCCGCCCAAGCCACGGCCAAAACCTCCGCTAAAACCACGACCAAGTCCACGGCCAAACCTTCCACGAAAAAGCGCACGGCCGCTGCTGCCGCCGCCACGGCCGCTGGCGGCGCCGCCGTGGCCAGGACCGTGCAGGGCAGCACGCCCTACGGCGAACGGCCTGAAGCCATGCAGATGGCCGCCGACATTGCGATGCGCCACGACCTGCCGGTGGACTGGGTGCGCGAGACCATCGCCCAGGCCCGCTTTCTGCCCCAGGTGCCGCGCCTGATGACGCCGGCCGTCCAGGGCACGGCCAAGAACTGGGGCGTCTACCGCAGCCGCTTTGTCGAGCCCGTGCGCATACGTGCCGGGACACGCTTTTGGCAGGCCAATGCCGCTGCGCTGGCGCGTGCCGAAAAGCAGTACGGCGTGCCGGCCGAAATCATCGTCGGCATCATCGGAGTGGAGACCATCTACGGCCAGCAGATGGGCAACTTCCGCGTGATGGACGCCCTGGCCACGCTGAGCTTCGACTTCCCTGCCGCCCACCCGCGCGCTGCGGCGCGCACCGAGTACTTCCGTGGCGAGCTGGAGCAGTTCCTGCGCTTCACCCACCGTGCGGGCACGGACCCGTTCTCGCTGCGCGGCAGCTACGCAGGCGCCATGGGCATGGGCCAGTTCATGCCCAGCAGCTGGGTGAAGTGGGCCGTGGACTTTGACGGCGACGACCGCATCGACCTGTTCGGCAGCGCGGCCGATGCCATCGGCTCGGTGGCCAACTACTTTGTCGCGCATGGCTGGAAAAGCGGCATGCCCACCCACTACCCGGTGATCATGCAGGCCCAGGGCGCCGACCTGGCCGCCCTGCTGGCGCCCGACATCCTTCCCCAGTTCACGGCCGACGAGATGGCCGCACGCGGCGTGCAGTTGCCTGGCGACGGCGCCGCGCACCCGGGGCCGCTGGCCCTGGTCAAGCTGGAAAACGGCGCGCAGGGCCAGCCGCTGTACATCGCGGGCACGGAGAACTTCTATGCCATCACGCGCTACAACTGGTCCAGCTACTACGCGCTGTCCGTGATCGAGCTGGGCCAGGAAGTCGCGGCAGCCATGGGCCGCTGATCCAGGCCATCCAAACCGTCGAGGCGGTCAGGGCCGGCGCATGCGGCACATCGCGGGCTGCTCGGCACGCGCGGCCTCGATCTCTCGCACCACGCGGAAGCCGTAGCCCGAGCCTTCCACATCGAAGGGCACGCCGGGCGCGCCCTGCCTGTCCATGACGCCGACCACCAGCGCCTGCTGGAACTGGTGGTCGGCCGCGCGCATGCGGCCCCTGCGTCCGGCCAGGGTCACGTCCGCGCTTTCCAGCGCCTGCGCCACGGCAACGGTGTCCGTGCTGCCCGCGCGCGCCATGGACTGGGCCAGGGCCTCGATCATCAGCTGCATGCGCATGTGCACATAGTCATCGGCTGGCCTGGGAAAGCGCTCGCGGAATGCCTTGTAGAAGGCCTGGTTGTCGGGCCCCGGCACGTTGGGCAGCCAGTCGGCAACGGCCAGCACCTTGCCCACGCCGGCCTCGCCCAGGGCGGCTGGCGCGCCCAGCGCATTGCCGTAGAAGGTGTAGAAGCGGCCGTCAAAACCCGCCTCCCGCGCGGCCTTGACCAGCAGCATCAGATCGTTGCCCCAGTTGCCCGTGACCACGGCCTGGGCGCCGCTGGCCTTGATCTTGGCCGCATAGGGCGCAAAGTCCTTGACGCGCCCCACGGGATGCAGCTCGTCGCCCACGATGGCCACATCGGGCCGCTGCGCGGCCAGCTGGCGCCGTGCCTCGCGCAGCACGGCCTGGCCAAAGCTGTAGTCCTGCCCGATCAGGTAGGCGCTGCGCACGGACCCGTCCTCGCGCAGCACCTGCATCAGCGCGGCCATGCGCATGTCGGCATGGGCGTCGAAGCGAAAGTGCCAGAAGCTGCAGCGCTCGTTGGTGAGCGCGGGATCGACGGCCGAGTAGTTCAGGTACAGCACGCGCCGGGCCGGATCGCGCTCGTTGTGCTTGGCAATGGCGTCGACCAGCACGGCGGCCACGGCCGATGAATTGCCCTGCATGACCACGCGCGCGCCGCCGTCGATGGCTGCGCGCAGCGCAGACAGCGCCTCCTCGTTCTGGCCCTTGCTGTCATGGCGTTCGATGGCCAGGGGCCGGGCGCCGCCCTGCGCGGCCGGCAGCAGCACACCGCCGCGCGCGTTCACGCGCTCGGCGGCCCACAGCAGGTTGCGGAACACGGCCTCGCCCGTGTTGGCAAAGGGGCCGGACAGGCTTTCGATCAGCGCCAGCCGTATCGGCTTGCCGCGCGGCGGCGACACGGGCCGGTCGTGCCCGCTTGACGCCCGGGCCAGCAGCGCGGGCGCCGCAAATAGCGCCATGGCGCCGCTTTTCAAGACCTTGCGGCGCAATATATTCATGGCTTTTTCCTCTTGAAATGCGTTCAACACCGCTTAACTAGGCTCCATGCGGCGACAACTTCGATGAAGCCGCGCAGTTTATAGGAGCCAACCCACCATGATCTTCACGCCTGTTCTCCGCCGCAACGCCTTCGCTCCCCAAGCCGCCGATCTGGCCCTGCAGCGCTTCTTGCAAGGCACCCTGGGCAACGCGGCCCCTTCGCTCTCGTCGGTGCAGGTTCAGCGCGATGAAAAGGCCACGACCTTGCAGCTGGATGTGCCCGGCCTGTCCCGCGAGCAGCTGCAGCTGAGCATCGAAGGCGCCGTGGTCCGTCTGTCCAGCGTCGAGGGCGCGCCCCGCCAGGTGCAGCGTGCCTGGGAGCTGGACCATGAAATCGACACGGCCGCCAGCAGCGCCAAGCTGGAAAACGGCGTGCTCACGCTGTCCCTGGCCCGCCTGGAACCCCAGAGCAAGGCCACCATGCTGAGCATCCAGTAAGTCCGGTCACGGTCAGCGCGTTTGTGCACCCGGGCTGTCAACCATCCTTTCCTCCATCCTCTTGGCAAGGTGACAGCCCGTTTCCAGAGCCCGGCCCGCGCCGGGCTTTTTTTGCGCCCGCCGTGCAGGCCGGGCACGCGGCCCCGGACCATCAGGCCAGCGAATCGAGCGGCCAGCGCGGCTTGACGTCGAACGCGTAGTGCCTGTTCGCCATTTCGCGGCCTGCCTGCAGGCGCATGGCGGCGGCCATGGCGATCATGGCGCCGTTGTCGGTGCACAGATGCAGCTCGGGGTAGTGCACGCGCAGCTTGCGCTTGGCACAGGCTGCATCCAGCTGGGCGCGCAGCAGACGGTTGGCGCCCACGCCGCCGGCCACGACCACGCGCTTCATGCCGGTCTGCTGCAGCGCCGCCAGCGTCTTCTTGACCAGCACCTCGACGATGGCCGCCTGCGTGCTGGCGGCCAGGTCGGCCTTGCGCGCCTCAAGGTCATCGCCCAGCTTCTTCGCCTGGGTCAGCACGGCCGTCTTCAGGCCGGCGAACGAGAAGTCCAGGTCGCCCGAATGCAGCAGCGGCCGGGGCAGCTTGAAGGCCTGCGCGTCCCCGCCCTCGGCCAGGCGCGAGAGCACGGGGCCGCCCGGATAGGGCAGGCCCATGAGCTTGGCCGATTTGTCGAAGGCCTCGCCGGCCGCGTCGTCGATGGTCTCGCCCAGGATGGCGTAGCTGCCCACGCCGTCCACGCGCATCAGCTGCGTGTGGCCGCCCGAGACCAGCAGGGCCACGAAGGGGAATTCGGGGGGATCGGCGCTCAGGAAGGGCGACAGCAGGTGGCCTTCCAGGTGGTGCACGCCCAGCACGGGCTTGTCCAGCGCCGCAGCCATGGCGCAGGCCACGCCCGCGCCCACCAGCAGCGCGCCGGCCAGGCCGGGGCCGCGCGTGAAGGCGATCACATCGACCTGGTCCAGCGTGCGGCCGGACTCGCCCAGCACGCTTTCGGTCAGCGGCAGCACGCGGCGGATGTGGTCGCGGCTGGCCAGCTCCGGCACCACGCCGCCATAGGCGCGGTGCATGTCGATCTGGCTGTGCAGCGCATGGGACAGCAGCCTGGGCACGCCCGTGCCATCGGGGGCCTCGACCAGGGCCACGCCGGTTTCATCGCAGGAGGATTCGATCCCCAGAATCAGCAAACTCATGGGACTGAAGTGTAGAACCTGCGGGCGCGGCGCACGGCCGCCCGCGTCAATGGCCCCTGGCCGGCGGGCAGTTGCGGGGCCGGCGGGCCGCTACAGGTTGTCCAGGTATGACGAGCGCGAGAACTGCACGGGCTCGATGCCGTCGGAGGTCCAGATTTCGCTGGCGATCAGCGCCTGGGCGTTCATGGGGCGAGCGAAGTAAAAGCCCTGCAGCTCGTCGCAGCCCAGCGTCTGAAGCACTTCGCGCTGCTGCTGGTCGGTCACGCCTTCGGCCACCACGCGCAGCTCCAGCGCATGGGCCAGGCGCACGATGGCATCGACCACGGCCCGCGCGTCGCTCTTGATGGCCACGTCCCGCACGAAGCTGCGGTCGATCTTGACCTCGTCGGCGCCCAGCTGGCGCAGCAGGGCCAGGCTGGAGTAGCCGGTGCCGAAGTCGTCGATGGAAATCTGCACGCCCATGCCCGTCAACTCGGCAATCACGGCCATGGTGGTCTTGTCGTCCTCCATGGCCACGGACTCGGTGATCTCGAAGACCAGCTGCTCGGGCCGAATGCGGTGCCGCTCGATCGCTTCGCCTATGTACTGCGCCAGCCGCGTCTGAAAGAGCTGATAGCCCGAAATATTGATGGAGACGCGCATGAAGCGCCGCTGGCGCGTCCACTGGGCAGTCTGGCGGCAGGCCTCGTCGATGACCCAGTCGCCGATCTCGCTGATCAGGCCGAAGCGCTCGGCCAGCGGAATGAACACGCGGGGGCTGATGAGGCCGAATCGGGGATGGTTCCATCGAACCAGCGCCTCCACGCTGCGGATGCGGCCCGTGCGGGCATCGATCTTGGGCTGGTAGAACAGCACCAGCTGCTGGCTTGCCACGGCGCGGCGCAGGGCTTGCTGCAGGTCGAACTGCACGGCCACATCCTTGCGCATGCTTTCCTTGAAGATGGCGCAGGAATTCCCGCCGGCGCGCTTGGCCGTGTACATGGCGAGGTCGGCCGCCGCCATGAGCTTTTCCTTCTGGCCATGATCGGGATAGATGGCCACGCCGACGGAGCTGCCGATGGAGATGGACTTTCCCGGCAGATCGAAGGGCTGGCCCAAAACCTTCTGCACCCGGCCGGCCATGGCCACGGCATCGTCCTCCGATGCCAGGCAGCCCAGCAGCAGCACGAACTCATCGCCCCCCACGCGCGCCAGCGTGTCCGACTTGCGCGTCATACGGTTCAGGCGCACGGCCACCTGGCACAGCAGCGCGTCACCTGCGGCATGGCCCTCCACGTCGTTGATGGGCTTGAATCCGTCCAGATCGATGTACAGCAGGCCCACGCGCACCGGCCCGCCGGGCCCTGGCTGCTCCACCGAGCTGTCGGCGCGCGCAATCGCCCGGCCAAGCCGGTACTCGAGCAGCGCCCGGTTGGCCGTGCCGGTCAGCGGGTCCCTGAAGGCGATGCGCTTGAGCTTCACATTGGCGCGCAGCAGCTTTTCATTGGTCTGCTGCAGCGATTGCGTCAGGCGCTGAGCCTTCTCGCGCAGGCGCACATGGACCACCAGCGAAACCAGCAGGAATATCAGAACGGGAATGGCGCCCCACAGGCCGAAAGCGCTCCACCCCGCGGCCCAGCTTCCCTGGCCATCGGATGGCGCCGACGCGGCCAGGAGCTCGCCCCCCGCCAGTGCCCGGCACTGCGCCAGTGCCCGGCACTGCGCCAGGCCCAGCAGCAGCGCAGCCAGGGACGGGCCACGCCGGCGCACAGCAGTCCGCCCCAACACCGCCTGGGTCATGAACCGCCAGCGCACGGGGGACATCCGATCTTCTCGTGATATTGCAAGCTCATGCTGATTCAGCCTCGCTGCCGCATTGCGCAGCCCGATCTTGTGGATGGCTATGCCATGGTTGTCGTGTGTGCCGGAAAGCCGGGCTTTTTCCTGCAGGGCGCCCGGCAAATATTCGACACATTCGCGCGTCCAAATTTGTATCGACGATTTCAAAACGTTAGAAAAATTCTATCAAACCCTGCGCCTTGCTTCTACTTCTCCTTTTGCGCCACGGCAGGCCCGGCATGGGAATTGCATCAATGCAGGCAGACAGGACCCGTCCCCCATGAAAACCGCTCTCAACTTTCTTGTGGCCGCGCGCCAGTGCGAAATCGGCGAGCTGGAGCAACTGCAGCGCACCAGCGCACTGGTGGATCTGCTCAGCCGCCTCATCCATGCGCTGCAAAAGGAGCGCGGCCTGTCCAACGTCTTTCTGGCCAGCGCGGGCGCGCATGGCGGCGAGGCACGGCTGGCGCAGATGGCCGAGTGCGACCGGATTGCCGCGGCCGCGCTTGACGGCTTCGACCGGCTGGACATGCAGCCCGGCCAAACAGACTCCACGGGACACCCCGGCCATGGCGCGCGGCTGTTCAGCCGCATCGCCCATGTGCTGCAGTGCCTGGACGCCCTGCCTGCGCTGCGCGAGCGCGTCGCCAGCCACGACCTGTCGCCGGAGGCGGCCACCGCCATCTACATCGAGCTGGTGGCAGGCCTGCTGGCCGTGGTGTTCGAGGCGGCCGACAGCGCGCCCGAGCCCGGTATCTCGCGCCTGCTGGTGGCCTTGTTCAACTTCATGCAGGGCAAGGAATTCGCGGGCCAGGAGCGTGCCACGGGCGTGGCCGCCTTTGGTGCGGGCGTCAGCGATGCGCCGCGCCAGCAGCACTGGCTGCACCTGATCGCCTCGCAGGAGCGCTGCTTTCAGGTCTTTGCGGAGTTTGCGCCGCCCCATTCCCTGGCCCTGTGGCAAGAAAGCAGCGCGGCCGATGCCACGCTGGCCGTGATCGAACGCCTGCGCCGCGTGGGCTGCACGGCCGCGCCGGGCACTCCCCTGGCGCCGGAGATGGCCGAGCCCTGGTTCGACAGCTGCTCGCGGCGCATGGATGCGCTGCACACCGTCGAGGCCCGCCTGACGGCCGAGCTGCAGCAGCAGTGCCAGCGCTGCATTGTCGATGCGCGCGCCGCCCTGCAGACGCTGCTGCAGGCGCCGCAGGCAATGGAGATCACGCCCGTCTCCGCCACGCTGGCGCTGGGCGGGCTGCAGCCCCCGGCCGCGCGTCTGGGCCCGCAGCTGGACCGATCCGTGATGGACCTGGTGCAGGACCAGTCCCAGCGGCTGCAGGCCATGCAGGCCGAGCTGGAGACCGTGCGCGCCACGCTCACGGAACGCAAGCTGCTGGAGCGCGCCAAGGGCCTGTTGATGACACGGCGCCAGCTCAGCGAAGGCGAGGCCCACAAGCTGCTGCGCCAGACCGCCATGAACCAGAACCGCCGCCTGGCCGAAGTGGCGCAGGCCGTGCTTTCCATGGCCGATCTGCTGCCGCCCGCCCCATGAACCCGTGCCGCTGCGCGCCATGTTGCAGCGCAGCACCGACTTGGTGCAGTGCTGCGGCAAGTCGCGCACCAGAAGGTGGCCCGGCGCGGACGGCAAGGCAGGTGGAGTGCATGGTCCCCCTTGAACGCCGCCTGGCACGGTTTCTGCATTGACTCTGGCAAATCCCGGCCAAAGGCGGCCGGGAACCCGGTCTTGATTCAGGGCCCCAGGACAACGGCGTCACTCTCCCCGCGCAGCGCGGCCGGAGAGGACGCCGTTTTGCTTGGGACATGCCGGTTTGCAAGTGTTCCATTCCCGACGATCGAAGGAGTTCCGCCATGGCGTCCACGCCCCAGCCCACCACAGGCCCTCTCACCTCCGGCCCGGCACTGCCCCGGCGCGATTTTCTGCGCCAGGCCGGCACGCTGGCAGGCGGCGCGGCGCTCTACACCCAGCTGGGCCACCACGGCGCCTGGGCGGCAGGCTCGGATGCGCCCGAGAAAAAGGAAGTGCGCATCGGCTTCATTCCGCTGACCGATTGCGCCAGCGTGGTCATGGCCTCGGTGCTGGGGATCGACCAGAAGTACGGTGTCAGGATCATTCCCTCCAAGGAAGCGAGCTGGGCCAGCGTGCGCGACAAGCTGGCCAATGGCGAACTGGACTTTGCCCATGTGCTGTACGGCCTGGTCTACGGCATGCACCTGGGCGTGGGCGGCGCCCGGAAGGACATGGCCGTGCTGATGACGCTCAACCACAACGGCCAGGCCATCACGCTGTCCAAGAAGCTGGCCGACAAGGGCGCCGTCAACGGCGCAGGCCTGGCCAAGCTGATGGCCAGCGAAAAGCGCGAATACACCTTTGCCCAGACCTTTCCCACGGGCACGCATGCCATGTGGCTGTACTACTGGCTGGCGGCCAACGGCATCCACCCGCTCAAGGATGCCAAGGTCATCACCGTGCCGCCGCCGCAGATGGTGGCCAACATGCGCGTGGGCAACATGGACGGCTTTTGCGTGGGCGAGCCCTGGAACCACCGCGCCATCATGGACGGCATCGGCGTCACGGCCACCACCTCCCAGGCCATCTGGCAGGACCATCCCGAGAAGGTGCTGGGCACCACGGCCGAATTTGCCCGCCAGAACCCCAACACGGCACGCGCCGTGACGGCCGCCATCATCGAGGCCGGCCGCTGGATCGACGAGAGCCTGGCCAACAAGACCCGCATGGCCGACACCATTGCCGGCAAGGCCTATGTGAACACCGGCGTGGACGCCATCAACCAGCGCATCCTGGGCCGCTACCAGGACGGCATGGGCAAGACCTGGGACGACCCCCACCACATGAAGTTCTATGGCGACGGCAGCGTGGGCTATCCCTATCTGTCCGACGGCATGTGGTTCCTCACCCAGCACAAGCGCTGGGGCCTGCTCAAGGACCACCCCGACTACCTGGGCGTGGCCCGCTCCATCAACCGCCTGGACATCTACCAGCAGGCCGCCACCGCCGCCAAGGCCCCGCTGCCCAAGGGCGAGATGCGCAGCAGCAAGCTGATGGACGGCACGGTCTGGGACGGCAAGGACCCGCGCAAGTACGCGGACAGCTTCGCCATCAAGGCCTGAGAGATCCCCTTTGAAGACCCATCCCACCGAGGAACACACCATGGTCAGCGCCGTCTTCCACTTCCCGGCAGAGTCCTCCACCGCCGCCGCCCCGCCTGCGCCGGTTTCCCCCACCGCTGCATCCCCGGTCCCGGCCATGCAGGCTGCACCGGCAACGCCCAGGACTCCCGCCCCTGCGCGCGACTGGGCGGCGCTGTCGCGCGCCTTCTGGCTGGCCGTGCTGCCGCCGCTGTGCGGCCTCGGCCTGCTCGTGGGCGTGTGGTCCCTGGTGGCCGCGGGCTCCGGCCAGAGCATTCCGGGGCCCCTGGCGACCTGGCAGCAGGCGGTGGAGATTTTCAGCGACCCGTTCTACCGCAACGGCCCCAATGACCAGGGCGTGGGCTGGAACGTGCTGGCCTCGCTGCAGCGCGTGGCCGTGGGCTTTGGCCTGGCGGCGCTGGTCGGCATTCCGGCCGGCTTCGTGATCGGGCGCTTCAACTTCCTGTCGCGCATGTTCAACCCGCTGATCAGCCTGCTGCGCCCGGTGTCGCCGCTGGCCTGGCTGCCCATCGGCCTGCTGGTCTTCAAGGGCGCCAACCCGGCGGCCATCTGGACCATCTTCATCTGCTCGATCTGGCCCATGCTCATCAACACCGCCGTGGGCGTGCAGCGCGTGCCGCAGGACTACATGAACGTGGCGCGCGTGCTCAACCTCAGCGAATGGAAGATCGCCACCACCATCCTGTTCCCCGCCGTGCTGCCCTACATGCTGACCGGCGTGCGCCTGGCCGTGGGCACGGCCTGGCTGGTCATCGTCGCGGCCGAGATGCTCACCGGCGGCGTGGGCATCGGCTTCTGGGTCTGGGACGAGTGGAACAACCTCAACGTCAAGAACATCATCATCGCGATCTTCGTGATCGGCATCGTGGGCCTGCTGCTGGAGATGGCCCTGGTCAAGCTGGCAACGGCATTTACGTTCGAAGAGGTGAAGGCATGAATGCATCGTCCAAGTTCATCGAGATCCAGGGCGTGGAGCAGAGCTTCAAGACCGCCAAGGGCCTGTTTCCGGCACTGCGCAATATCGACCTGACCATTGCGCGGGGCGAATTCGTCTCGCTGATCGGCCACTCGGGCTGCGGCAAGTCCACCCTGCTGAACCTGATCGCGGGCCTGACCACGCCCACCACGGGCGTGCTGCTGTGCGCCAACAAGGAGATCAAGGGCCCCGGACCCGAGCGCGCCGTGGTCTTCCAGAACCACTCGCTGCTGCCCTGGCTGACCTGCGAGGGCAACATCCACCTGGCCGTGGAGCGCGTCTATGGCCGCACGGAAAGCCGCGCCCAGCTCAAGGCCCGCACCCTGGCCGCGCTGGAACTGGTGGGCCTGGCCCATGCCGCGCACAAGCGGCCCGGCGAGATATCGGGCGGCATGAAGCAGCGCGTGGGCATTGCGCGCGCGCTGTCGATGGAGCCGCAGGTGCTGCTGATGGACGAGCCCTTCGGCGCGCTCGATGCGCTCACGCGCGCCAAGCTGCAGGACGAGCTGCTGGAGATCGTGGCGCGCACGCAAAGCACCGTGGTCATGGTCACGCACGATGTGGACGAGGCCGTGCTGCTGTCCGACAAGATCGTGATGATGACCAACGGCCCGGCCGCCACCATCGGCGAGGTGCTGCAGGTCGGCCTGGCCCGCCCGCGCAACCGCGTGGCGCTGGCCGAGGACGACCTCTACCGCCAGTGCCGCAAGGCCGTGATCGATTTCCTCTACACCCGCCAGGGGCATGTGGAAAAGGCGGCCTGAACCTTCGCAGGTCCTGCCGCCTTCGAGACCCTGCCCATGGCGGGCAGGCCGAGCCCCGGCTCAGTGCCGGCCCGAGATGTAGTGCTCCAGCTGCTCGATGATGAACTTCTGCTCGGAGATGATGTCCTTGACCAGGTCTCCGATGGAGATCAGGCCCAGCAGCTTGCCGCCTTCGTCCACCACGGGCAGGTGGCGCAGCCGGTTCTCGGTCATCACCGCCATGCACTCCTGCGTGGTCTGGGTGGGGCCGACGAACAGCACGTCGCGCGTCATCACGTCGCGCACCAGGGTGGCGCCCGAGGTGCGCCCCAGCAGCGCGATCTTGCGCGCGTAGTCGCGCTCGGTGACGATGCCGGCGATCTCGCTGCCCTCCATCACCAGCAGGGCGCCAATGCCCTTGTCGGCCATGAGCCGCAGCGCGTCGAGCACGGAATCGGTAGGCGCGATGCTGTACACCGCGCTGGTGGCCTTGGACTTGAGAATGTCTGCAACTGCTGTCATGGGTGCCTTTCAGTCGTTCGCCAATTCGGTTCTAGTGTCATCCGAACTGCGCCCAAAAAGCAACAGGGCCAGCGCGTGTATGCACACGCACCGGCCCTGCCCGATTCAGTGAATGCGGCCCTTCAGCGACGGCCGCCCAGCAGGCTGCCACCAATCTTCATCAGATCGCTGAGACCTACCTGGCCGTCGCCATCCTGATCGAGCAGGCTGCCCAGCAAACCACCACCCAGGCCGCCCTGCTGCTGCGCCTGCGCATGCTCGCGGCCCAGCACCTGGCCCAGGCCGCCGGCATCCATGCCGCCTGCGCTCACGCGCTGTGCAAGAAAGGACATGACGATGGGGGCCAGCAGCTGCAGCAGCTGGGCCGCGCCGCCGCTGCCCAGGCCCGTGGCCTGGCCCAGTCCGTCCTGTGCGCGCTGCTGGTTGCCGCCCAGGATATGGCCCAGGATGGCTGCGCCGTCCAGCCCGCCGCCCGCATTGCCGCCTGCGCCTGCGCCGCCGCCCAGCAGCGAGCCCAGCAGGCCTCCCAGATCCAGCCCGCCGGCGCCACCGCTGGCCGCGCCGTGGTCGCGCTGCAGCGCGCCGAAGAGATTGGCCGCGCCCTGCGGATCGGCCGCATTGCGGCCCAGCGAACCCAGCAGCACGGGAAGGGCCGCGCCCACGGCACTTTCGGTCTGAGCGGGGCTGGCGCCGATCTGGTCTGCCATCTGCTGCATGGGCGCGCCCTGCAGTTGGGCCATCAGTTCCGCGGCCAGGGAAGAGCTGGAGTTCATGGTCGTTCCTTCATCCGGTCGCCCGGTCAACACAAAGTCACATGGTAGCGCCGGCCGGTGCAGCGGGCATGGCGGCGCAGCGCCCCAAGTGTCAACGATGTTTTCCAGCGCCCGGATCGCGCTCAGCCCGTGGTCAGCGCCGGCTGCGGCTGGGTGCGCGGCGGCCGCAGCGGCGGCAACGGCGCCTGCGCCTTCATGGACCGGCGCAGCGCCACTGCGTCGGCCACGGCCGCCGATGCCCGGGCCGTGGCGTCCAGCCGGAAGACCTGCACGGTCTCCGACACGGTCTGCGCCTGGGCCTGCAAGGCCATGGCCGATGCCGCGTTCTGCTCCACCAGCGCCGCGTTCTGCTGCGTGATGTTGTCCAGATGCGCCACGGCCGCGTTGACCTGCGAGATGCCGCTGAGCTGCTCGTTGGAGGCGCTGTGGATTTCGCCGATCAGCAGGTTCACGCGCCGCACCAGGTCCAGCGATTCGGTCATGGTTTTCTGCGCGACCTCGGTGCGCTGATTGCCATCCAGCACCTTGGCGGCGGAGTCGTCTATGAGTTCGCGGATCTCCTTGGCCGCTGCCTGCGTGCGCTGCGAGAGGCTGCGCACTTCGGCCGCCACCACCGCAAATCCCCGGCCCTGGTCGCCCGCGCGCGCGGCCTCCACGGCGGCGTTCAGCGCCAGGATGTTGGTCTGGAAGGCGATGGAGTCGATGAGCTGCGTGATCTCGCCGATGCGCCCCGACGCGGCCTGGATCTGCTTCATGGTGGCCGCCACGCCGTCGACGGCGCCGCTGCTGCGCTCGGCCACCTCGCTGGCCTGGGTGGCCAGGTCCGTGGCCTGGCGGGCCGACTCGGCCGTGTGCTTGACCGTGCCCGTGATCTCCTCCATCGACGCCGCCGTCTGCTGCAGGTTGCCGGCCTGGGTTTCCGTGCGCGCGGACAGGTCCTGGTTGCCCTGCGCGATTTCCCGCGTGGAGATCTGCATCTTGTCGCTTTCCTCGCGCGCATCGCGCACGATGGACAGCAGGTTCACATTGAGCTGGCTCAGCGCCTTCTGCAGATCGCCCACCACGTCCTTGCGCGTGATGCGTATGGTCTGCGTCAGGTCGCCGGCCGCCAGGCGGTTGGCCTGCAGCACCATCTGCGCCAGCGGCGCCACGGTCAGCCGGTACGCCCAGGCCCCGGCCAGCCCCGTGAAGATGCAGACCGCCAGCCAGGCCAGCGCGGACCATGCATCCAGCGTGTGCCCTCCCGCCATCGCCGCGCCAAAGGCCGCCGCCACCACCAGGAAGAAGATCAGCACCAGCTTGCCTGCCAGGCCCAGGCTCAGCGCGCTGGCAAGGCGTCCGCGCAGGTTGTTGCGCACCAGATGGCCGGCGCGCAGCACGTGGACCTTGCGCCCTGCGTCCTTTTCGGCGCGCATGGTGGCGTAGAGGCGCTCGGCCGCATCCGTCTGCTCGCGCGTGGCCTCGGTGCGCACCGACATGTAGCCCGAGGGCCGGTCGCCTTCCATCAGCGGCGTGACATTGGCCATGACCCAGTAGAAGTCGCCGTTCTTGCGCCGGTTCTTCACGGGCGCCGACCAGGGCAGGCCGGCCGAGATGGTGGCCCACATGTCGCGGAAGGCTTCCTCGGGCATGTCGGGGTGGCGGATCATGTTGTGGGGCTGGCCCAGCAGTTCTTCGCGCTCGTAGCCGCTGACCTCGATGAACATCGGGTTGCAGTAGAGGATGCGCCCCTTCAGGTCCGTGGTGGACACCAGGGTCTGGCCCTTGGGAAATGCGTATTCACGCGTGCTGACTGGCAGATTCACTCTCATAGGCGTGGTCCCTTGAAGAAGAAAAATCCTTCACGTCATTGCGGCCCTGGCTTACTGCAGGACCCGGTGGCTTGTTGTACCCCGATTCGTCGCATTTGAAACAAATCGCCACAAAACCTCCATTCGATTCAGACATCTGATTGCGCGCTCTCGATAGCGGGCGCACCGCCTTGAGGCATGCGACGCACCACCATGGCTCGGCCGCCGGGCGGCAGCCCCGAGGACAGCGCCCGCGCAGGGCTGCGCGCCCTGGCATGCCGCTTGCTTCATCCCGTGCGTGGCCATTGCAGGCCATGGGGGCAAGGCGCAACGAGGTGCCGCTGCCCCAGGGACAAAGGCGTCAACCCGCGCGCAGGCAGCAGCCGCGCAGTGGGGATGACGCCTTTTTGCTTTTCGAACCGATGCGGGGGCGCAATGAAGAAATCCAGGCTGGTGATGGTGGGCAACGGCATGGCCGGCGTGCGCACGCTGGAAGAGCTGCTCAGGATCGCGCCCGACCTCTACGAGATCACCGTGTTCGGCGCCGAGCCGCACCCCAACTACAACCGCATCATGCTGTCGCCCGTGCTGGCGGGCGAGCAGCAGCTGGACGAAATCATCCTCAACGACTGGTCCTGGTATGCCGGGCACGACATCACCTTGCATGCAGGCTGCCGCGTGCATGCGGTGGACCGGGCGCGCCGCGTGGTGCATGCCGTGGACGCCACCGGCCAGCCCGTGAGCGCCGGGTACGACCGCCTGATCCTGGCCACGGGATCGCGCCCCTTCATGCTGCCCGTGCCCGGGCGCGAACTGGACGGCGTGCTCGGCTACCGCGACATTGCCGACACCCAGGCCATGATCGCGGCGGCCGCCAGCCACCGCCAGGCGGTGGTCATCGGCGGCGGCCTGCTGGGCCTGGAGGCCGCCAACGGCCTCATGAAGCGCGGCATGGAGGTCACCGTGGTGCATGCGAGCGAGCGCCTGCTGGACCGCCAGCTCGACGAGACCGCCGCCGCCTTGCTGCAGGCCTCGCTGGCCGAGCGCGGCATGCGCTTTCTGATGCAGGCCCAGACCCGCGCGCTGACGGGCGATGGCCAGGGCCGCGTGGCCTGCGTGCACCTGCAGGACGGGCGCGATGCGCCGGCCTCGCTCGTGGTCATGGCTGTGGGCATCCGGCCCGAGACCGCGCTGGCCGAGCAGATGCACCTGCATGTGCAGCGCGGCATCGTGGTCAGCGACACGCTGCAGACCGTGACCGACCCGCGCATCTATGCCGTGGGCGAATGCGCGGCGCACCGGGGCGTGGCCTACGGGCTGGTGGCGCCGCTGTTCGAGCAGGGCAAGGTGCTGGCCAACCACCTGGCCGAAATCGGCATCGGCCGCTATCCGGGCTCGCAGACCTCGGCCAAGCTCAAGGTCACGGGCATTCATCTGTTCAGCGCAGGCGACTTTCGCGGCGACGACGGCACGGAGGAAATCGTGCTCAGCGACCCCGGCGCGGGCGTGTACCGCAAGCTGGTGCTGCGCGGCGACAGACTGGTCGGCGCCTGCCTGTATGGCGACACCGAGGACGGTGGCTGGTACTTCCGCCTGTTGCGCGATGGCGTGGCAGTGCAGGAACTGCGCGACCGCCTCATGTTCGGCGAAAGTCAAGCCAGCCAGGCCAGCCAGGCCGACCCGGCCAGCGGCCCGTGACGGCGCCCGCCCCCGTGCCCTGCCCTTCCCTCATCCACCCCAGGCCCACCATGCAAGAAACCCGATCCACCTGCCCCTACTGCGGCACAGGCTGCGGCGTCATCATCGAAAGCGATGGCGCCCGCATCACGGGCGTGCGCGGCGACCCGGCGCATCCGGCCAATCACGGGCGCCTGTGCACCAAGGGCAGCACGCTGCATCTGACGGCCTCGCCCGCCCTGGCGCGGCAGACCCGGCTGCTGCAGCCCGCCCTGCGCACCACGCGCGGGGCTGCGCCCCGGGACATCAGCTGGGATGCCGCGCTGGACCTGGCAGCCGGCAGGCTGGCCTCCATCGTGCAGGAGCGCGGCCCCGATGCCGTGGGCCTGTATGTGAGCGGCCAGTTGCTGACCGAGGACTACTACGTCTTCAACAAGCTGGCCAAGGGCCTGATCGGCACCAACAACATCGACACCAATTCGCGCCTGTGCATGAGCAGCGCCGTAGCGGGCTACAAGGCCACGCTGGGCGCCGACGCGCCACCGGCCTGCTACGAGGACGTGGACCATGCGGACTGCCTGTTCATCGTGGGCAGCAACGCGGCATGGGCCCATCCCGTGCTCACGCGGCGCATAGAGCAGGCGCGTGCCGCGCGGCCGCAGATGAAGATCATCGTGGCCGACCCACGCCGCACCGACACGGCCGGCATGGCCGACCTCTTCCTGCCGCTGCGCCCCGGCAGCGACACCCTGCTGTTCCACGGCATGCTGCACATCATGGAGCTGGAAGGCTGGCTGGACCGGGCCTACATCGCGCGCCACACCAGCGGCTTTGCCGACCTGCAGGCCCTGGTGCGGGAGGCCACGCCCGAGCGCGTGAGCGAGGTCTGCGGCCTGCCCCGCCACGACCTTTTCCAGGCCGCGCAGTGGTTCGCGCTGGGAGGAGATGCGCGGGACGGCGCCGCCCGTGGCGCAACGCTCAGCCTGTACTGCCAGGGCCTGAACCAGAGCAGCAACGGCACGGCCAAGAACGCCGCGCTGATCGGCCTGCACCTGGCCACGGGCCAGATCGGGCGCGCAGGCGCGGGACCGTTCTCGCTCACGGGCCAGCCCAATGCCATGGGCGGGCGCGAGGTGGGCGGGCTGGCCAATCTGCTGTCGGCCCACCGCGACCTGGCCAACCCGGCCCACCGCGCCGAAGTGGCCGCCCTATGGGGCGTGGACGCCGTGCCATCACGGCCCGGCAAGACCGCCGTGGAGATGTTCGAGGCCGCCGCCGAGGGCGAGATCCGCGCGCTGTGGATAGCCTGCACCAACCCCGCGCAAAGCATGCCCGACCAGGCCCTGGTGCGGCGCGCACTGCAGCGGGCCGAATTCGTCATCGTGCAGGAGGCCTTTGCCACCACCGCCACCTGCGCCTACGCCGACCTGCTGCTGCCCGCCACCACCTGGGGCGAGAAGATCGGCACGGTGACCAACAGCGAAAGGCGCATCTCGCGCGTGCGCCCCGCCGTGGCCGCGCCGGGCGCCGCGCGCCATGACTGGCGCATCGCCGTGGACTGCGCGCGGCGCATGGAAACGCGGCTGCGCCCGGGCCGGCCCAGCCTCTTCCCCTACGACACCGAGGACGCCGCCGCAGGCGCCGAAGCCATCTGGAACGAGCACCGCGAAAGCACGCGCGGGCGTGACCTGGACATCACCGGCCTGTCCTGGGATCTGCTGGACGCGCAAGGCCCCCAGCAATGGCCGCTGCCCGAAGGCGCAGCCCTGGGCCGCGCACGGCTCTACGAAGACGGCCGCTTTCCCACGCCCGATGGACGCGCCCGCTTTGCCCTGCTGCCCTGGCAGCCGCTGGCCGAGTCGCCCGATGCGAGCTACCCCTTCAGCCTGACCACGGGCCGGCTGCGCGACCAGTGGCACGGCATGAGCCGCACGGGCCAGTTGGGACGACTGTTCGGCCAGGCTGCCGAGCCCAGTGTGCAGATGCATCCGCAGGACATGGCCGAGC
Source organism: Delftia sp. DT-2 (assembly GCF_028401915.1). Taxonomy (NCBI): domain Bacteria; kingdom Pseudomonadati; phylum Pseudomonadota; class Betaproteobacteria; order Burkholderiales; family Comamonadaceae; genus Delftia; species Delftia sp. DT-2. The sequence continues at coordinate 522,169 of NZ_JAQOTI010000001.1, read as the reverse complement.
GCGGCCTGCGCGCGGGCGACCTGGTGCAGGTGAGCAGCCGCCGCGGTGCCCTGCTGGTGCCGGTGCAGCCCGATGCCACGCTCGCGCCCTCCCAGCTCTTCATGGCCATGCACTGGGGCGGCGAGTACCTGGGCGGCACGGCCACGGGGGGCCTCAACGCACTGACCACGCCGGCCTTCTGCCCCGCATCCAAGCAGCCTGAACTCAAGCACACGGCCGTCAAGCTGCAAAAGGCCGCTCTGCCCTGGACCCTGCTGGCCATGGCCTGGCTGCCCGAGGACCGCGTGCTGGCCGTGCGCGAGCAGCTGTCCGCCCTCATGCCGCACTTCGGCTTTGCCAGCTGCGTGCCTTTCGGCAATGCCGTGCCGCTGCAGGACGCCGCCCGCGCCCGCCACGGCGTGCTGCTGCGCGCCGCCGCGCATGAGGCGCCCGACGACGCCCTCATCGCGCAGATCGAGTCCCTGCTGGGCCTGGATGCCGCCGACACCCTGCGCTACAGCGACCGTCGCCGCCAGCACAGCCGTGCGCTGCGGCTGGACCGCACCAGCCTGTCCACCACGGTCGAAGCCTTGCTGCTGGCCGGAGACACGCGCGCCGGCAGCTGGCTGGGCACCCTGCTGAAGGACCAGTTGCCGGCCCAGGACTATGGGCGCCTGCTGCTCATGTCCTCGGCCTCGGCACCGCTGCCCCTGGCGCAGCGCACGCGCCAGGTCTGCGCGTGCTTCGACGTGGACGAGGCCGCCATCGAAGGCGTGCTTGCGCGCTGCGAGGGCAGCGACGATGCCCGCCTGGCCGCTTTGCAAGGCCAATTGCGCTGCGGCACCAACTGCGGCTCCTGCCTGCCTGAACTCAAGCGCCTGGTGCGCCACATCCCCGTTGCGCCCAGCCCGCAGGCGGCATGAAAGAGGCCATGGAACGACAGGTTTGCATATATAGCGAAAAGTAATGAAACCTGCGGGAAAATATGCACCCACAGGATTCCACCCACGATCACCACGCCATGGGCATCAGCCAATACATCAAGGAAATAGGCCGCGGCGCACGCGGAGCCAAGGCGCTGGAGCGCGCGCAGGCCGCCGACCTGTTCGGCCAGGTGCTGGACGGGGGCGTCACCGATCTGGAGATCGGCGCCTTCTGCATCGCCATGCGCATCAAGGGCGAGACGGTCGAGGAGATGAGCGGCTTCCTGGATGCCGTGCATGCGCGCGCCGCGCGCTTTCCCGCCTCGGCCCATGGCCGCCCCGTGATCGTGCTGCCCAGCTACAACGGCGCGCGCCGCCTGCCCGTGCTCACGCCCCTGCTGGCCCTGCTGCTGGCGCGCGAAGGCCTGCCCGTGCTGCTGCACGGCATGCGCACCGAGGCGCGGCGCATCCTGGCCAGCGATGTGCTGCAGGCGCTGGGCATTGCGCCGCTGCGGGCACCCCAGGCACTCGATGGCGGCCAGGTGGCCCATCTGCATACCGAACACCTGCATCCGGCACTGGCCCGGCTGCTGTCCGTGCGCGAGGTCATCGGCCTGCGCAATCCGGGCCACAGCGTGGTCAAGCTGCTGGCGCCCTGCAACGGCCCGTCCTTGCTGGTGACGGCCTACACCCATCCCGAGTACCTGCCCATGCTGCACGGCACCTTCGGGACGCTGGGCATGAATGTGCTGCTCTCGCGCGGGCTGGAGGGCGAGGTCGCGGCCGACCCGCGCCGGCTGCCGCGCTACGACGGATTCGTCGCAGGCGCCCACCAACTGCTGGCCGAGCAGCAAAGCGGCACGGCCTCCGAAATCCCGGGCCTGCCCGCCGAGATCGACGTGGACACCACGGCGCGCTACACCGAGGACGTGCTTGCGGGCCGCCTGCCCGTGCCACCGGCGCTCACGCGCCAGGTGGAACACATCGTCCACCTTGCCGATCAGATTCGCTGAACACCCCAGAAAAACGGAGCCCCGCCATGACGACCCCGTCCCACCCCCCCGCAAACACCGCCCGGCGCGGCAGCTGCACCCTGGTCGGCGCCGGCCCCGGCGACCCGGAGCTGCTGACCATCAAGGCCCTCAAGGCCATACAGACGGCCACCGTGCTGCTGGTCGATGACCTGGTCAGCGATGCCATCGTTGCCCATGCCTCGCCCACGGCGCGCATTGTCTACGTGGGCAAGCGCGGCGGCTGCAAGAGCACGCCCCAGGCCTTCATCGAAAAGCTCATGCTGTCCGCCGTGCAGGATGGCGAGACGGTGGTGCGCCTCAAGGGCGGCGACCCCTTCATCTTCGGGCGCGGCGGCGAAGAGGTGGAGCATCTGCGCGAGGCCGGCATCGAGGTCCAGGTCATCAACGGCATCACGGCCGGCCTGGCCGGGCTCACCAGCCTGGGCGCGCCGCTCACGCACCGCGACCGGGCGCACGGCGTGGTCTTCATCACCGGCCACGCCAAGCCCGGCGACAGCGGCACGGACTGGCGCCAGCTGGCCGCCACCGCGCGCGATGCCCGGCTCACCCTGGTGATCTACATGGGCGTGAGCAGCGTGGAGCACATCCGTGCAGAGCTGCTGCACGGCCTGCCCGCCGCCACGCCCGTGGCCGTGATCCAGCACGCCAGCCTGCCGCAGCAGCGCCATGCACTGGCCACGCTGGACACGCTCGTGCAATGCATTGCCGACACCGGCCTGGGCAGCCCCAGTGTCATCGTCGTTGGAGATGTGGTCCATGGCATTCGGGCAATGGCCGAACCCCAGGAGCAACCCAACCCTGCGGTTGCTGCCGCCTGAGTGCCGAGCTGCAACAAAGAAAATATCTATCGATAGATAAAATCATTAGTTTTCATTAAAAATCTCCTGTTGGTTGCCGAAAACAGCGTCTAGACCGTTTTCGCAGGCCGTCAGCTGCGCCGGACTGCGGCAGCGCCACCGGGGGATTCAATGAAAACATCAAGCCGTACTCTCACTTCCACAGCGACGCAGGCATCGTGGCCGGCATGCCGACACCTGGCGGCCCAACTGCTGGCCAACTGCGCACTTGGCATGGCCATGCCCATGCCCGGCCTGGCCAGCGGCGCCGACATGGTGCTGGCCACGCGCGTCACGGCAGGCACCAAGCCCTGGCTCACGCCTGCGCACCGCCAATGGCTGCAGGCGCGCGGGCCGCTGACGCTGGGCATTTCCACGCCGGACCATCCGCCGCTGGGCATGATCGATGGCGATCGCTTCCAGGGCATCACGGCCGACCACCTGGGCCTGCTTTTTCCCACGCCCGTGCGCTTCAAGTCCTATGGATCGCGTGCGGCCGTGCTCGATGCGCTGCGCCGCGGCGAGATCGACCTGGCCTGCGGCGGCACCGAGCTGGAAGCCGAGCGCGCCGACCTGGCCCTGAGCGTGCCCTACCTGCCCAGCCAGCCCGTGCTGGTCTCCCCGTCGAATGCCCCCTTCGACGCCCGGCGCCGGGGTGCGCGGCTGGCCATGACGCCCGACCAGCTGCTGCGCTCCCAGGTGGCTGCCGCCTACCCCCTCAGCGAGCTGCTGACCTATGAAACACCCCGCCGCGCGCTGGAGGCGCTGAGCCTGGGCGAGATCGACGGCTTCGTCGGCGACACGGTCACGGTGCACTACCTGATCCAGGCCAACTACCTGCTCAACCTGCGCGTGCAGGGCTTTGCGCCCATTGAAAGCCGTGGCTTCGGCATGCTGGTGAGGCATGGCGATGCACAGCTGAAGGCCTACCTGGACCAGGCCCTGCCCAGCATCACCGTGCAGCACGGCGACGACATCCTGCGCAGCTGGAGTGGAAGCCGCCGCCCGCTGCTGGGCGGCGACCGCGTGGCGCTGACGCCCTCGGAAAAGCAGTGGCTGGATGCCCATCCGCGCATCCCCGTGGTGCTCAACGGCTCGCTGGGTCCGCTGGGACAGCTCGATGCCGACCGCCAGGCCCAGGGCATAGGCCCCGACTACCTGGACCTGATCAGCCGCCGCGCCGGCCTGCAGTTCGAGTACATCGCCGCGCGCAACTATTCCGAACTCGAAACCATGCTGGGCTCCGGCAAGGCCCTGCTCACCCCGGCGTACACCTCGCCGCCCACGGCCTCGCCCGATATCAGGCTGCTGCCGCCCTATCTGCGCAGCACGGTCGTGGTGATGGCCCGGCCCGAGGCCAACGCAGGCACCCCGCGCGACAAGCCCATACACCACCTCCAGGGACTGGAGGGCAAGCGCGTGGCCATGGTGGCGGGCTTCTTTCTCGAAAGCACGGTGCGCAGGGAGCATCCGAGCATACGGCTGCAGCTGTATGCCGACCTGACCCAGGCCCTGGCCAGCGTGGAGGCCAATGACAGCGATGCCTTCGTGGGCAACGACTACGCGGCGCGCTATGCCAACGCCCAGCAATTGGGCAGCCGGCTGCAGCTCACCGGCATCCTGGACGACTACACCCGCCCCATCAGCCTGGCCGTGCACGCCGCCGAACCAGAACTGCTGGGCATCCTGGAAAAGGCCCAGCTGTCCATCGCACCCGAAGAGGTGGCCGAAATCGTCCACCACTGGGCGCCGCACCATAACGGCAACGGCGCGAGCTTCTGGCGCGAGCACCGCCAGCGCCTGCTGCTGCTGGCCGGGGCGCTGGCCCTGGTCACGGTCATCTCCCTGGTCTGGGGCTTTTACCTGAGCCGCCAGATGCGCAGGACACGCCGGGCCGAGCGGCGCGCCGAGGCCGCCAACCAGGCCAAGAGCCTGTTTCTGTCCACCACCAGCCACGAGATACGCACGCCGCTGAGTGCCGTCATCGGCCTGCTGGAACTGGCGCAGGACCGGGAAAAGCTCGGCCTGCCCCACCGCGATATGCTGGCCTCCGCCCACAAGGCCGCCCAGGGCATGCTGCTGTTGCTGGGCAATGTGCTGGATCTGCACCGCATCGAGTCGGGCCATATCGACTCCACGCTCCAGCCCGTGGCACTGCGCCCGCTGATCGAAGACATGGCCCCGCTGCTGCAAGGCCTGGCCCACGGCAAGCGGCTGTCGCTGCGCACCGAAGTGGGCAGCGGCGTGGACCACAGCGTGACGGCCGACCCGCTGCACCTCAAGCAGGTGCTGTTCAACCTGCTCAGCAATGCCATCAAGTTCACCGAGCGCGGCAGCGTCACCCTGCGCGCGCATGGCGCCAGCCGGCATGACCGCCTGCTGCTGCAGATGGAGGTCGAGGACACGGGCATCGGCATTGCGCCGCAGGACCAGGCCCGGCTGTTCCAGCCCTTCTCGCAGGTGGAAGGCGCCCACCAGGACAGGGCCTTTGGCAGCGGCCTGGGCCTGAGCATCACGCGGCGCCTGCTGGAGCACATGGGGGGAACCATCACGGTGGACAGCGCACCGGGCCGAGGCTCGCGCTTCACGGTCAGGCTGAGCCTGCCACTGGTGGAGCCGGACCACCGCATGCAGGCCGACGTCACGCCCGCGTCAGAGGGAATATTGCCCCTGGTCCTGCCCGCCTCGGTGGCGCTGCAAGGAAAGCCTCAGGCCAGTGCCGAGCCCCTGCCCGCATCACAGCCCGGGTCCGGGTCCGACCTCAGAATCCTGGCCGTGGAAGACTATCTGTTCAACCGCGAGCTGCTCAAGAGCCAGCTGGCCGCGCTGGGCCACGGCATCTGCCTGGCCGGCGATGGACAGGAAGCCTGGGCACGCTGCCTGGTCGAGTCCTTCGATCTCATCATCACCGATGGACGCATGCCGCTCATGGACGGCTTCGAGTTCATCCGGCGCCTGCGCCAGCGCGAGGCCGAAAACCAGCTGCGCCGCTGCCGCGTGATCGCGCTGACCGCCAGCCCCGAAGCCTCCGAAGCGCTGCGCTACCTGCAGGCCGGCGCCGACGAGGTGCTGTCCAAGCCGGCTGCCATGGAAGACCTCAGGCGCGTCATCGAACAGGTGCGGAACGAGCTGCAGGGCAGCACGCCCGGCACCTGGCATCTGCCGCCCGCCGCGCCCTCCACGCTCAGCCCGGCCTGACCGTGCTGCTGGCCGTCACGCGGCTTTGCTCGAAGCGCTGGGCCAGCTCGCGGCGCAGGTCCTTGCGGATCAGCGCAGCCTGCCAGCGGCGCCTTTCCTCGTCGTTGGACGGCACCAGCGTCGGCACGGCGGCCGGCTGCTTGTTCTCGTCCACGGCCACCATGGTGAAAAAGCAGCTGTTCACATGGCGCACCACCTGGGTGCGGATGTCCTCGGCCACCACCTTGATGCCGATCTCCATCGACGACTTGCCCGTGTGGTTGACGCTGGCCAGGAACGTCACCAGCTCGCCCACGTGGATGGGCTGCAGGAACATCACCTGGTCCACGCTCAGCGTGACCACATAGCGGCCCGCGTAGCGGCTGGCGCAGGCATAGGCCACCTGGTCGAGCTGCTTGAGAACGGCGCCGCCATGGACGTTGCCCGAAAAGTTCGCCATGTCGGGCGACATGAGCACAGTCATGCTCAGCTGGTGCGATGGGAAATTCATCACGGGATTCTAGGAAAAAGCGCCATTGCGCGAGAATGGGCGCCCTTTTGCCCCCCGAGTGACGTTTTTGTGACCTCTTCCCTCTCTTTCGACGCCATCGTCATCGGCGCCGGCGCGGCCGGTCTGTTCTGCGCGGCCCAGGCCGGACAGCGTGGCCTGTCGGTGCTGCTCCTGGACCACGCGGAGAAGGTGGCAGAGAAGATCCGCATCTCGGGCGGTGGCCGCTGCAACTTCACCAACCGCGACCTGGACGTGCGCGCGCCCCACAAGCACTTCGTGGGCGGCAATCCGCAGTTCTGCCGCTCGGCCCTGTCGCGCTACACGCCGGCCGACTTCATCGCGCTGATGGACAGGCACGGCATTGCCCACCATGAAAAGCACAAGGGCCAGCTGTTCGCCGACCGCTCGGCCGAGGACATCATCGCCATGCTGCTGGCCGAATGCCAGGCCGGCGGCGTGCAGCGCTGGCAGCCTTGCAAGGTCGATTCCGTCGCGCATTCGGATGGCCAGTACCGCCTGCAGACCAGCCGTGGCGCCGTGCAGGCGCCCAGCCTGGTCATCGCCACGGGCGGCCTGTCCATCCCCAAGATCGGCGCCACCGACTTCGGCTACCGCCTGGCCCAGCAGTTCGACCTGCCCCTGGTCGAGCGCACGCCGGGCCTGGTGCCGCTGACCTTCGATGGCGACGCCTGGGCCCCCTACGCCCAGCTCGCGGGTCTGGCCCTGCCCGTGGAGATCAGCACCGGCAGCAAGAAAGAGCGCATGGCCTTCATGGAAGACCTGCTGTTCACGCACCGCGGCCTGTCCGGCCCCGCCGTCCTGCAGATCTCGAGCTACTGGAAGCCCGGCACGCCCCTGTGCATCAACCTCGCCCCCGAGGTGGACCTGCAGGACGAATTGCTCAAGGCCAAGTCGCGCTCGCGCAAGCTCATCGCCAATGAACTGGCGCAGTGGCTGCCCTCGCGACTGGCCGATGCCTGGGTGCAGCAGGATGCTGCCTGGCAGCGCCCCATCGCCGAAGCCTCCGACAAGGCCCTGAACCAGCTGGCCGAGCGCCTGTCACGCTGGGAGATCGTGCCCACGGGCACGGAAGGCTACAAGAAGGCGGAAGTGACGCTGGGCGGCGTGGACACGCGGGCGCTCTCGCAGCAGACCATGGAATGCAAGACCCAGCCGGGCCTGTACTGCATTGGCGAAGTGGTGGATATCACCGGCTGGCTCGGCGGATACAACTTCCAATGGGCCTGGGCCAGTGGGCACGCCTGTGCGCAGGCCTTGCCTTCTGCCTGATTTGTCAGACCGCTTTCGTCTCGCGTATAATCGCCCGCTTTGCTGGCAATCGCCCCGTCGGCCAATACTAGTTAACTTTGGACGGGGACCAACCGCTGAACATGGCTCTCAGGCCCGATCTTCCCGGGAACCCGCTGTCAGCACAGATATCTGGAAATCTAGCTAATGACCACCATCCGCGTAAAAGAAAACGAGCCCTATGAAGTTGCCCTGCGCCGCTTCAAGCGCACCATCGAAAAGCTCGGCCTGCTGACCGACCTGCGCGCTCGCGAGTTCTACGAGAAGCCCACTGCCGAACGCAAGCGCAAGAAGGCTGCCGCCGTCAAGCGTCACTACAAGCGCGTTCGCAGCATGCAGCTGCCCAAGAAGCTGTACTGATCAGCCCTTGACCAGCCGGCTCTCGTCAGCCGCAAAACCCGCGCTCGGGACGCCAGGCGCGGGTTTTTTGTTTTTTTGTTCCGTGTTTTCCGACGCCATCACCTCAGGAGAAAAGCCATGAGCCTCAAGGCCCAGATCACCGAAGACATGAAGACCGCCATGCGCGCCAAGGACAGCGAGCGCCTGGGCACCATCCGCCTGCTGCAGGCAGCGATGAAGCAAAAGGAAGTCGATGAGCGCATCGAGCTGGACGACGCCGCCGTCATCGCCATCGTGGACAAGCTGATCAAGCAGCGCAAGGACAGCATCGCCGCCTTCGAGGGCGCGGGCCGCCAGGACCTGGCCGACAAGGAAAAGGCCGAGATGGCCGTGCTGACCGCCTACCTGCCCGAGCGCATGTCGGCCGAGGAAGTGGCCACCGCCGTCAAGGCCATCGTGGCCGAACTGGGCGCATCCGGCCCCGGCGACATGGGCAAGGTCATGGGCGCGGTCAAGGCGCAACTGGCAGGCAAGGCCGACATGGGCCAGGTCTCCGCCGCAGTGAAGGCCGCCCTGGCAGGCTGATCCCCGGCCAGTCCGCTGCAGCAGCCGCCCCGCTCAGGGAGCGGCTGCCATCCACTCCTTCTTGAAGTGTTCCTGCAGGAACTCCACGCACACCCGCACCTTGGCCGACAGCTGCAGCCGCGTCGGATACACAGCCCAGACATTGGCCTCCTGCCGCCATTCGGGCAACACCTGCACCAGGCGCCCGGCCTGCAGATGGGCGCCCACATCCCATAGCGAGCGCAGCGCAACGCCGCGACCGTCCACGGCCCACTGCACCACCATCTCGCCGTTGTTGGCCGACAGCGGCCCCGTGACCTTCACCGCCTGCTCGGCCGCGCCCGCGCGCAGCCGCCACACGCCAAAGGCCTGGTCGCGCTCCTTGATGGCCAGGCAGTCATGGGCCGACAGCTCGGCCGGCGTGCGCGGCGTGCCACGGCGCGCCAGGTAGGCAGGCGCGGCGCACAGCACTCGGTGGTTGTCGGCCAGGCGCCGCGCAATCAGGTGGGGCGCGATCTCGTCGCCCACGCGCACATCCAGATCGAAGCCCTCGCCCGCCACATCCACCAGCCGGTCGAACACGTCCAGCCGCACCTGCAGCCCCGGATGGCGCTCCACCAGCCTGGAAAGCGCGGGCGCGATCACATGCCGCCCGAAACCGAAGCTGCTGCTCACGCGCAGCAGGCCGCGCGGCTCGCTGCGCGTGATGGCCACCTCCTGCATCAGCTGGTCCATGTCGTCGAGGATGCGCTGCGCCCAGTGGAAGACGCGCTCGCCCTCCTCGGTCACGGCCACGCGGCGCGTGGTGCGGTGCAGCAGCTTCACGCCCAGCTCTTCCTCCAGCAGGCGGATGCGCTTGCTCACATAGGCGGGCGAAGCCCCCAATTCCTCGGCCGCAGCGGCAAAGCCGGATTTGCGGGCCACCACGGTGAAGACGCGCAGGTCTTCGGGAGACGGCTGTTTATTCACGATCTGTAAATAATGGAACCACAGTTGGCCGATTGTATTTAGCCCTGGCGCAGCCAACAATGCCATGCATGCGGCCAGGCTGTCAGCGGCGCCGCTTCATATCAATCCATTCCAAGGACAGACACCATGCAAGACACATTCAAGATCGCCGTCATCGCCGGTGACGGCATTGGCAAGGAAGTCATGCCCGAAGGCCTGCGCGCCCTGGAAGCTGCCGCCAGCCGCTTTGCGATCAAGCTCGAATTCCACCATTTCGACTGGGCCCACTGCGACTACTACCTGGCCCACGGAAAAATGATGCCCGACGACTGGAAGGCGCAGCTGTCCGGCATGGATGCCATCTTCTTCGGCGCCGTGGGCTGGCCCGCCACCGTGCCCGACCATGTCTCGCTGTGGGGCTCGCTGCTCAAGTTCCGCCGCGAGTTCGACCAGTACATCAACCTGCGCCCCGTTCGCCTGTTCGAAGGCGTGCCCTGCCCGCTGGCCGGCCGCAAGCCCGGCGACATCGACTACTACGTGGTGCGCGAGAACACCGAAGGCGAGTACACCTCGCTGGGCGGCATCATGTACGAGGGCACGGACCGCGAGATCGTGATCCAGGAATCGGTCTACTCGCGCAAGGGTGCCGAGCGCCTGCTCAAGTACGCCTTCGACCTGGCCCAAAGCCGCGAGCGCAAGCACGTCACCCTGGCCACCAAGAGCAACGGCATCGCCATCAGCATGCCCTGGTGGGACCAGCGCGCCGAGGACGTGGCCAAGGCCTACCCGGAAGTCACGCTGGACAAGCAGCACATCGACATCCTGACCGCGCGCTTCGTGCTGCAGCCGGGCCGCTTCGACGTGGTGGCCGCCACCAACCTGTTCGGCGACATCCTCAGCGACCTGGGCCCGGCCACCACGGGCACCATCGGCCTGGCCCCCTCGGCCAACCTCAACCCCGACCGCAGCTTCCCCAGCCTGTTCGAGCCCGTGCACGGCTCGGCGCCCGACATCTACGGCAAGAACATCGCCAACCCCATCGCCATGGTCTGGTCGGCGGCGCTGATGCTGGACTTCCTGACCCACGGCCAGGGCGCAGGCCGCGCGGCGCACGACGCCATCGTCTCGGCCATCGAGGAAGTCATCAGGAGCGGCCCGCGCACGCCCGACCTGGGCGGCACGGCCAGCACCACCGAAGTGGGCCAGGCCATCGCCCGGCGCATCGCTGCCGCCTGAGGCGCCGCGCCGGGGTTCATGCCGCCCGGCAGCCTGGCTTACCGGCCCCTGCGCAGCCTGCCGGCCCCCATCCCGGCCGCCAGCAGGCTCAGCATGACCAGCGCCACGGTATGCAGGGCCGGCACAGGCGTGGGCACCGGCGCCGCCACCACGGCCTGTGTGAAGCCCTGGCTCATCGGGGCGTGGACTGCATCCCCGCTGTAGTCGACCACAAGGCCGTGGGATCCGGCCGCCACGGGCAGCCGGACCGTGATGCTGGCGGCGCCGCCAACCAGGGGCGCCGACCCCAGCTGCGCCCCGTTGTACGAGACCGTGATGCTGCCCGAGGGGAGCGCCGCCGCCATCGCCCGCAGCGCCCCCCGTCGGTCCTGCGCCCCGGTCACGGCCGACACGCTGATGGTCACATCGTCGCCGGGCCGGGAAGGGTTGGGGGTCGAGGTGATCGCCAGGGTGGTTGTGGCCTGGGCGATCTGCACGCTTTGCTGCTGCCTTGCCGCCGCCTCGTAGTTCGCATCGCCGGCCTGGTCTGCCAGGATGCGGCAGGGTCCCGGCGCAATGAATGAGACAGAACCGCCCGCGATGGTGCAATGGGCAGCCGTCGCCGCATCCACGGAGAACACCACCGCCTTGCCGGAAGCCCCGCCCGTTGCAGCCACGGCATAGGTATCGCCCACCTTGGCGGCCGCTGGCGCCGCGGAAGTGAAGGCAATGGCCTGCGCGCCCTTGCCGATGCTCAGGGACAGGACTTGCCGGGCCGCAGGCAGATGGTTGGCATCCCCCTGCTGATCGGCGGCCAGCAGGCAGTTGTCCGTACCCGCCAGCCTGCCGGACACCTCGGCACCGCTGACGGAGCACGCCGCCGGCGTCAGGGAGCTGAACTGCACGGCCTGGGACGAGCCACCGCCGGCGGCGCTCAGAGCCACCCGTGCATCCACGACCAGAGGCGCCGGCATGCTCCAGACGATGTTCTGCGCAGCAGGCTGCACCGTCACCGGGTAAGCCACCTCGGGGGCGGGACCATAGGTCGCGTCGCCGCCCTGCCGGGCCGTCATCGTGCAAGTGCCTGCGGAATGGAAGCTGAACACCCCTGCGGCATCGACAGTGCAAACCTCTGGCGCAGATGCGGAAAACGTCACGGCCAGGCCGGAGGTAGCCGTTGCAACGGGCGTGAATGTCGTGCCGAAGGTTTGCGCCGACGGCTGCGCAAAGTCGATGGTCTGCTCCAGCCTGAGCGTGGTGAAGGGCACGCTGGCCACATCCGGCTGCACGCGGCCTGCGCCATCCCTGGCGATGAAGTGCAGCCTGTAGGCCGTATTCACCGCCAGCCCTCCGATATCGATATCGTGGACCACGCCTGCCGTCATGCCGACCGGGGAGCCGCCGGCCTGCAGCGTGGCGGCATCCGGCGCCGCGGCGGCCGCAGCAAGCACCTGCCAGTAGCCCGTGCCGTCCCGGTCCAGCGCCACGCGGGCCTTGGCCGTCACGCCGCCGGCATGTAGATCGACGGCGGGAGCCAGACTGAAGACCGGGCGGCCCAGCACATAGCTGGCAAACCCATGGTTTTGTGTTGCACTCCACCCATCGGTCATGGATGACAGACCCGCCCAGACCGCATTGGCGGGGATGGACGATGCGTCCATGGCAAGCAGGGTCTGGATGCCATCGAGCGAATAGTGAAAGATCGTGTTGCCAATGGGAAGGGTGCTGGAGGCGCTCTCAATCTGGAAGGAACTGATCGTGGCCCAGGCCGCCGCCGCAGGAATGTCCAGGGGGTTGGTCGTCTGCAGGATCTGGCCCTGGTAGCTGTATGTGTAGCGCTCGTTCCAGCTGTTGCGCGTCCAGCCGCCATCCCAGTAGTTGGAAGGGGTGGCCCAATCCGCAGCGGCGGGCGGCGAGCCGCCTTGCTGCACCACCCCACCCACGCTGAACGTGTATTCGGTCACCATGGCCGTATACCAAGCGTTGGTCTGCGTCTGGTAGCCCGTCATGACCAGCCCCTGCGCCGGCGCGGCCACAGCCGCGACGCAATGCAGGCCGGCGCCGAATACCACCACCCACGGCATCATGGCCCTGGAAAATTCCGCCTGAAGGCGACTGCCTCGTTCTCTCACATGCACTCCCGTTTCAACTTGCTGTTCTTCTGGTCCGTGCCGGGGGTACCGGCAATGCAGGAGCCTAGCGGCCGCACCTGCCCGCGCCTTGACTGCGCGTTGCGCTTTTCTTGACAGTGCGTCCCGCCCCCTGCGCAACGCGGGCTGCCGCGCCACCGTCCGTTCATTCGCCACCAAACGCCTGCTGCCCCCGGCCCTGCAAAGCGGCGATATGCCGGCCAACCGGGCCGTCGTCTGGGCGCGGAGATGGCGGCATTGCCCCCGCCGCAGGCCCCTGGCCGGCGAACAGGGCAAGATGGCCGGCTGCGGCATTCGGGCCGCTCAGACACAGCACGGAATCTCCATGAAGCACTACGACTACATCGTCATCGGCGGCGGCAGCGGCGGCATTGCATCGGCCAACCGCGCCGCCATGCACGGGCGCCACTGCGCGCTGATCGAAGCCGGCGAGATCGGCGGCACCTGCGTCAACGTGGGCTGCGTGCCCAAGAAGGTCATGTGGCATGCGGCCCAGATCGGCGAGGCCATGCACCGCTACGGCCCCGACTACGGCTGGGATGCCACCGTCGACCGCCTGGACTGGCAGCGCCTGCTGGACAGCCGCAGTGCCTACATCGACCGCATCCATGCCTCGTATGAAAGCGGCCTGGCGCGCAACAAGGTCGAGCTGATCCAGGGCTTTGGCCGCTTCGTGGATGCGCGCACCGTGGAGGTGGGCGGCCAGCGGCTCAGTACCGATCACATCCTCATCGCCACGGGCACGCGGCCGGCACGGCCCGACATACCTGGCGCCGAGCTGGGCATCGACTCCGACGGCTTCTTCGCCCTCAAGGCCCTGCCTGCGCGCACGGCCGTGGTGGGTGCCGGCTATATCGCCGTGGAGATTGCCGGCGTGCTGCACGCGCTGGGATCGCAGACCCATCTGTTCCTGCGCCAGAACTCGGCACTGCGCGGGTTCGATCCGCTGCTGAGCCAGACCCTGATGGAGATCATGGAGGCCGAAGGCCCCGCCGTGCACCGCCAGGCCACCCCGAAGGCCGTGGTCCGCAACGCAGACGGCAGCCTTGATCTGCAACTGCAGGACGGCAGCAGCCACACCGTGGACTGCGTGGTCTGGGCCGTGGGCCGCAGGCCCGACACCTCGGGCCTGAACCTGGAGGCCGCAGGCGTGGCGCTGCAGGACAGCGGCCACATCGCGGTGGACAAGTTCCAGGACACCAATGTGCCCGGCATCCACGCCGTGGGCGACATCACGGGCCGCATCGAACTCACGCCCGTGGCCGTGGCCGCAGGCCGGCGCCTGGCCGAGCGCCTGTTCAACGGCAAGACCGGCGAGCACCTGGACTACGACAACGTGCCCACCGTGGTCTTCAGCCACCCGCCCATCGGCACCGTCGGCCTGACCGAGCCGCAGGCGCGCGAGCGCTTTGGCGACGATCAGGTCAAGGTCTACCAATCGGCCTTCACCGCCATGTACACGGCGGTCACGCGCCACCGCCAGCCCGCGCGCATGAAGCTGGTCTGCGTGGGCCCCGAGGAACGCATCGTGGGCATACACGGCATCGGCCTGGGGATGGACGAGATGCTGCAGGGCTTTGCCGTGGCGCTCAAGATGGGCGCCACCAAGCGCGACTTCGACGACACCGTGGCCATCCACCCCACGGCGGCCGAGGAGTTCGTGACCATGCGCTGAATACGCGCACGGCCTGCCCTCAGCGGTTGACCACGGCCTTGGGCAGGGCCAGCGTCAGCAGGCTGCCGGCCACCAGGCAGGCGGCGAACAGCAGCAGGCCTGCGCTCGACGAGTGCGTGAGATCCTTGAGCCAGCCCAGCACATAGGTGGCCGCAAAGCCGCCGAGGTTGGCAATGGAGGCGATCAGCGCAATGCCGGCCGCCGCCGCCGGCCCCGTGAGGAAGGTGGCGGGCAGGCACCAGAACACGGGAAAGGCCGCCATGATGCCCGCCGTCGCCAGCGAGAACAGCAGCACGGTGGCGAACACATGGCCGGTGTACAGCGTGCTCAGCGCCATGGCGGCCGCGCCCGCCAGCGCCGGCAGCACGATGTGCCAGCGCCGCTCGCGCCGCCGGTCGGAGCTGATGCCGTTGAGCAGCAGCGCGGCAATGGCGAAGGCGTTGGGAATGGCCGTGAGCAGGCCGATCTCGAACGTGCTCTTCACGCCCGCCTCGCGGATGATGGTCGGCAGCCAGAAACTGATCGCATAGGTGGACATCATCAGGCTCAGATCGATCATTCCCAGCAGCCAGACCCGCCCGCTGGACAGCGCCGCCCACAGCGAATGGTGGGACTCGGCCAGCCGGTCGTCGTCGAGCTGGCCGCGCAGCACGCCTTTGTCGCGTGCAGACAGCCACTTGGCCGACTCGATGCTGTTGGGCAGATAGACGAAGACCAGCAGGCCCAGCAGCACCGAGGGAATCGCCTCCAGGAAGAACAGCCACTGCCAGCCCGCGTAGCCGCGCACGCCGGCAAAGGCCGTCATGATCCAGCCCGACAGCGGCGCCCCGACCAGGCTGGCCAGCGGCAGGCCGATCAGGAACAGCGCCATGATCTTGCTGCGCATGCGCGTGGGATACCAATAGGTCAGGTACAGCATCACGCCGGGGAAGAACCCGGCCTCGGCCACGCCCAGCAGAAAGCGCAGCACATAGAACTGCATGGGCGTGCTCACGAACATGGTCGCCCCCGAGATCAATCCCCAGGTGATCATGATCCGCGCGATCCACAGCCGCGCGCCCATGCGCGCCAGCACCAGGTTGCTGGGCACCTCGAAGAGGATGTAGCCCACGAAGAACAGGCCCGCGCCCAGGCCGTACACCGTCTCGCTGAAGCCCAGGTCCTGCTGCATCTGCAGCTTGGCCAGCCCCACGTTGATGCGGTCCAGATACGCGGCCAGGTAGCACAGGCAGAAAAAGGGCACGAGCCGCCATGTCACGCGCCCGTACAGCTCGCGCCGCTCCCGCTCCTGCCTCTGCCCCTGCTCCGTTTGCCCCGCAGCCCCACCCCTGCCTGCATTGCTGTGAACTGACATCTCAGCTCCTTGCTGTGTTGACCATTGCCACCGTCCAAGACTGAGCTGGCGCACCGCATCCCGATCCGGCGGAAGCATCTGACTGCAGTGAATTTCAAGCGCCTACGCTCAATGCTAGATACGATAGCAAAAAACAAATCAAGTGTTTTCCCGATAGTCACAGCACATCATTCAAAACAAAATCCAGCCAACACCAGCAGTTACTGGATCAGTTCGCGCAGAAGACTCATGCCGATCCTTGCAAGAGATCCGACAAAAATAAAGCGCACACACTTAATTTTCCTGACCAACCGCAATTTGCAAGTGACCACGACAGAAGGAAAGAACCCATGCAACGCACGCATCCGAAGACATGGCACGCCAACGCCCGGGCCGCAGCGGCGCTCACCCTCCTCATCCCCGTCACCCCGATGCCGGCGCAAGCGCAGGTAACGCTGCAAGGCCAGATCGATGCCTTCGCGGGGTTCTCGCGGCCGCTGGGCGTGGACAAGGGCACGGGCGTGCTCACGCCGGGCGGCATGCAGACCAATTTCTGGGCCTTGCGCGGAACGGAGACACTGGGCGGCGGGCTGAAGGCCGTGTTCGCGCTGGAGGCCTTCTACCGCGCAGACAGCGGCGCCGAGGGGCGATTCACCAATGACGCCTTCTTCGCACGCAGCGCCTATGTGGGACTGGACAGCGCCTGGGGCACGCTGCAGCTGGGCCGCAACACCACGCCCTATTGGCTGGCCACCATCGCCTTCAACCCGTATGCGGGTTCCTTCTCGTTCTCGCCTGCGGTGCTGCACAGCTTCGGCCCGCATGGCACGGCAGCCGCCCCGCTGCGCGGAGATTCCGGATGGAGCGACAGCCTGCTCTACACCAGCCCGTCATGGAGCGGCTTCACGGCGCGGCTGCAGTACTCGTTCGAGCCGCCTTCCGGCACACCGTCAGCCCAGCGCCGCGACGCGGACAAGTACGGCGCCAGCCTCAACTACGCGGGCGGAGCGTTCTCTGCCGCCGTCGCCTACCAGAGCGTGGCCTACGCCAACGCAGCCGCCAGCGGCTTTGACCGCCAGAGTGCCTGGCTGCTGGGCAGCTCCTACGACCTGGGCGCCGTCAAGCTGTTCGCCCAATACCAGCGGCTGGCCGACCGCGTGGCCGGCGCGGACCGGCAAAGAAACAGCGGCCAGCTCGGCCTGTCCATCCCTGCAGGCCCGGGCGCCGTGCTGGCCTCGTACGGCCATGCACGCACCTCGGGCGCCGAAGACGCCCGGCGCAACACCTGGGCCTTGGGCTACGACTACCCGCTGTCCAAACGCACGGACATCTATCTCAACCATCTGCACGACCGCGTCTCGGGAACAGGCGCCGGCAGCGGCCAGACCTGGGGCCTGGGCCTGCGCCACTACTTCTGAGGTGGCGCCTGCTCAGCAGGTGCCGGATGTAAAGGCAGAGGCAGCCCAGCCCCATGACCGTGATGCAGAGATCAACAGATTTGAGTGAACACCCAACAAGGAGCCCCCCATGGAAACCTATGTGCTCGATACCTGGTACCCCCTGACCTGGTCCCGCAACGTGGGCCGCGAACTGTCGGCACACCGCATCGTCGAACGCGACGTGGTGCTCTACCGCACCGAGGCGGGCGCCGTCGTGGCCATGGAGGACGCCTGTCCCCACCGCCTGCTGCCGCTGTCCATGGGCAAGCTCAAGGGCGATGCCATCGAATGCGGCTACCACGGCCTGACCTTCGACTGCAGCGGCCGCTGCACACGCGTGCCGGGCCAGGACATGATTCCGAACAACGCCCTGGTCACCACCTACCCCGTGCGCGAGAACATGGGCCTGGTCTGGATCTGGATGGGCGATCCCTCGCGCGCTGCCGGCGTGCCCGTGTTCGACCTGCCCCAGTACCACGACCCCGCGTGGAGCGCCGTCGAAGGCGATGCGCTGCGCATAGAGGCCAACTACCTGAACCTGGCCGACAACCTCTGCGACCCGGCCCATGTGAGCTTTGTTCACCTGAGCACGCTGGGCAACGCGGCCAGCGAGGACATCCCCGTGCACCACGAGGAGCTGGACGGCCGCATCGTCACCTGGCGCTGGATCATCGATGCGCCGGCCATTCCGCTGTTCGCCAAGTACGGCAATTTCAGCGGCAACGTAGACCGCTGGCACTACTACCACTACCACGCGCCCAGCATCGCCATCATCGACTTCGGCAGTGCCGCCACGGGCACGGGCGCACCCGAGGGCCGGCGCGACAACTGCATGCAGATCTATGCCTGCCACTTCATGACGCCCGTGGACCGGAACACCTCCATCGACCACTGGCTGCACGTCAAGAACTTCACGGCCGATGCCGACACCAATGCGGCCCTCTCCGCCGACTTCCGCGTCGCCTTCGCCGAGGACAAGGCCATCCTCGAAGCCATAGAGCGCAACGAAAAGCGCTTTGCCACGCGCAAGACCATCAAGATCGCCATCGATGCGGCCCCCCGGCGCATGCGCCGCATGGTGGACCGCATGATCGAGGGCGCGCCCACGGGCGGCTGAGGAGCGGGCCATGCACGACGACACCCACCCGACCCTCCCGCCCATCGGCTGCAACGGCCGTGGCGTGCAGCGCTCCTCGCGCCACCAACCCATCGGCCTTCAGGAGCTGCCCATACGCGAGCAGTTCCGCCTGGTCAGTGAAACCGGCGCCTTCGACTGCTTCGACCGCCTGCCGCTGCGCACGCAAATGGCCGAGTACGAGGCCGCCATCGCCGAGTTCAACCTGCCCGTGCACACGGCCAGCTGGTTCTACCGCCTGGGCGAGGACGAGGCCCTGCTGGCCCACAACCTGCGCATCTGCCAGGCCATAGGCGCGCGCTGCCACAACATCATGACCTTCAAGCACCACCGCGACGGCCATGTGCTGGACGATGCCGAGATCACCGACCACTACCTGCGCGTCTACGACGACGCCATGTCTCTGGGCGTGGAGCCCAGCTTCGAGCTGCACGTCAACATGTGGACCGAGGATTTACTGCGCGTACGCGAGGTGGCCCGGCGCGTGCAGACGCATGGCGTGCCCTTCCACTTCACGCTGGACTACAGCCATGTGAACTTCAAGATCGGCAACCCGGCCGAGCAAGAACTGTCGGGCGTGCGCGAACTGGTCGAGAGCGGCGAACTGGTGCTGGACCCCTTCGAGCCCGGCTCGCTGTGCGAACAATGGCTGGACATGGGCATCGTGCGCTGGGCCCAGCTGCGCGCAGCCGGCCCCAACCAGCCCCTGAACCTGTGGCACCGCAACGAGGACGGCAGCCCGGGCCGGGGCATCCAGTACCCCATGCTGCGCCCCGGCCCCGGCGAATGGCATTCGCCCTGGCACGCCTATCTGCTGGAGCCCTCCAAAGAGGCCATCCGCAAGGTGCTGGCCTACCACCACGCGCGACCGCACAGCCCGCTGCGCCACCTCACCACCGAGTTCATCAACCTGCCCGACTACGGCCTGGGCGCACGCTATGACCTGCTGGAGCAGAACGTGGCGGCCGCGCGCTTCATGCGGCAAGCCTGGGACGAGATCTGCGCACGCCCCGCAGTCCAGACATCGTGCAAAGGTGCATCATGACCCCCGCACAACACGCCCAAGGCCACGCCGTCATCATCGGCGCCGGACACGCCGGTGGCACCCTGGCCGCCCTGCTGCGCCAGTACGGCCACCCGGGTCCCATCACCCTGGTCGGCGGCGAAGACCTGCCGCCCTACCAGCGCCCGCCGCTGTCCAAGGCCTGGCTGCAGCAGGCCATGGGCCCGGACGAACTGCTGCTGAGGCCCGCCAGCGCCTATGCCGACCAGGCCATCACCCTGCGCCTGGGCGTGCGCGCCATGGCCATAGAGCCGGGCTCGCGGCAGATGGCGCTGAACGACGGGTCGGCACTGCACTACGACCACCTGATCATTGCCACAGGCGCCGCACCGCGCTGGCTGGCCCTGCCCGGGGGTGAGCGCCCCGGCGTGACCTACCTGCGCACCATGGAAGACGCGCAGGCGCTGCGGAGCCACCTGCAGACCGCCCGCTGCCTGGCCATCATCGGCGGCGGCTATGTGGGTCTCGAAGTCGCGTCCACGGCCCGCAAGCTGGGCGTGCAGGTCCGGGTCATCGAGCGCGAAGGCAGACTGCTGTCGCGCAGCGCCTCGTCGCAGATGGCCGCGCACCTGCAGGACCTGCATGCGGGCCAGGGCGTGGACTTCCATTTCAACGCCTCGGTAGCCGCCATCCAGGGCGACAACCCCGCCAGCATCACGGGCCTGGCGATGGCCGATGGCACCCAGCTGGAGTGCGATGCGGTGCTCATCGGCGTGGGCGCCGCGCCCAGCGTGGAACTGGCGCAGTCCCTCGGCCTGGACTGCGCGGGCGGCATTGCCGTGGACGGCGAAGGCCGTACCGCCATGGCCGGCATCTACGCCATAGGCGATGCCACGCGCCGCCCGCTGGCCGGCTACCCCGGGCTGCACCGGCTCGAGAGCGTGCCCAGCGCGCTCGAACAGGCCCGGCGCGCAGCCTGCGCCATCACGGGCCGCGCACTGCCCGCCCATGAAGCGCCCTGGTTCTGGTCCGATCAGTACGACACCAAGCTGCAGATCGCCGGCCTGCCCGGCCATGGCGACCAGACCGTGCTGCGCGGCGACCCGGCCAGCGGCAGGTTCGCCGTCCTGCACCTGCGCGGTGGCCAGCTGTGCGCCGCCGAATGCGTGAACTCACCGGGCGAATTCATGGCAGCGCGCAAGGCCATCGCCGCCACGCATTGCGCCGACCCCGGTTTCCCGCCCCGCCCCCCCAAAGCCCCACCCACGCCATGACCACCATCACCTTCATAGAACACTGCGGCCGCGAGCACGTGGTGCAGGCCACGGACGGCCAGAGCCTCATGCGCGCCGCTGTCTCCAACGGCGTGCCGGGCATCGATGCCGAATGCGGCGGCGCCTGTGCCTGCGCCACCTGCCATGTCTACATACAACCGGAGTGGCTGGACCGCGTGGGCCCGGCCCAGGGCGGCGAAAGGGAGATGCTGGACTTCGCCCTCGACGTGCGCGGCGACTCGCGGCTGGCCTGCCAGATCACGGTCTCGCCGCAGCTCGACGGGCTGGTGGTGGGCATGCCGGTGGCGCAGAGCTGACGCGGCATCCGGCCGGCCCCAGGCTCACTTCCGCTTCCGCCTCCACTTCCACTTCCCAAGACGATTTCAGCGCGACGCCAGGCTGTTCCCCACCGCCCGCAAACACTCCACCAGCAAGCGCGTCGTCGCCGTCATCGGCTGGCCGCGCAGGGTGATCAGGCCCACGGGGGGCAGGTCGATGGGCACGGGCAGGTCCAGCACGGCGACCAGCCCCTGCTGCGCGAAATGCTCGGCCACGCCGCGCGCCATGAAGGCCACAGCGCCGCGCTGGTGCAGGAAGCTGATCTGCGACAGGAATGAGGCGGACTCCACCAGATCGGCCGGAGGATGCAGGCCGTGGGCGAAGAACTGCTGCTCCAGCTTCACGCGCAGCGATGCCCAGGGCGGGGGCATGACGCAGGGCATGTCGGCCAGCGCCTGCCAGCTCGCAGGCTGCGCCAGCAACGCATGGCCGGGGCGCACGACGGCGACCATGGGCTCGTCGTACAGGGCTTCGGTCTCCAGGTCGGGCGAGGCATAGCCGGGTTCGAGCCGGCCCACGAACAGGTCCAGCTCGCCCATGCGCAGCTTGGGCAGCAGCCGCGTGAGATCGCCCTCCTCGACCAGCACCGTGGTCTGGGCCGATCGCGCCTTCAACTGCTCGACGGCCCGGGCCAGCAGCACGGGCGTGGCCACGACCATGGCGCCCACGCTGGTGCGCCCGCGCGTGCCGCTGGCCTCGGCCGCCATTTCATCGCGCGTGCGTTCGAAGCCCGCCAGCACCGAGCGCGCAAAGCGCACCATGCTGACGCCGGCCGCCGTGGGCTCGGTGCCTCGCGTGGAGCGCTCGAACAGCGTCATGTCCAGCATGCGCTCGATCTCGGCCAGGGTCTTGGAGACGGCGGGCTGGGTCACGGCCAGGAACTCGGCGGCGCGGCCCAGATGGCGGAACTGGTCCAGCGCCACCAGCAGCTGCAGATGGCGCAGCTTGAGGTTGGAGCGCAGCACGCGGTCAATCTTGCTCATGGGGTCTTCATAGCTTTGAGGTTATGAAGCCAGTCTATCTTTTCATTGGATTGTCATGATCAGGCGCTGAACAATCGCGCCAGTCAGCCCAAGGCCCGGATCACAGGGCTGCGAAAAGCCAATACAGGAGACAAGCGATGAACACCCCACGCACACGCCATGCAAGCCGGCGCGAATTCGTGCTCGCCACCCTCGGCGCCAGCGCACTGGCAGCCACCGGCCCCCTCTTCGCCCAGAACTGGCCCGAACGCCCCATCACCTTCATCTGCCCCTGGCCTGCGGGCGGCACGGCCGACCAGTCCATGCGCGCGCTGTGCACCGTGGCCGGCAAGCTGCTGGGCCAGCCGATCGCGGTGGAGAACCGCGCGGGCGCCTCGGGAATGATCGGCGCCAAGGCGCTGGCCTCGGCCAAGGCGGACGGCTACACCATCGGCCAGATTCCCATCTCGGTCACGCGCTTTTCGCAGCTGGGCAGCCTGCAGGCCGATCCGCGCAAGGACTACACCTACATCGCGCGCACCTCGGGCCAGACCTTCGGCATTGCCGTGCCCGCCCATTCGCCGTTCAAGACGCTCAAGGACTTCGTGGCCGCCGCCAAGGCGAGGCCCGGCCAGGTGACCTATGCCCATGCAGGCGTGGGCGGTGCCACGCATGTGGGCATGGAGGAGTTTGCGGGCGTGGCCGGCATACAGCTCAACCATGTGCCCTACAAGGGCGGCGCCGAGGCACTGCAGGGTGTGCTGGGCGGCCATGTGGATGCGCTGGCCGACTCCAGCTCCTGGGCCCCCCATGTGGAAGCCGGCAAGCTGCGCCTGCTGGCCACCTGGGGCGAGCAGCGCACGGCGCGCTTCAAGGACGTGCCCACGCTGCGCGAATGCGGCTACGACGTGGTGGTCGATGCGCCCAACGGCATCGGCGCGCCGCGTGGCCTGGACCCGGCCGTGGCGGCCAGGCTGCGCGAGGCCTTCCGCGCCGCCGTGGCCAGCCCCGAGTTCAAGTCCGTGGCCGAGAAGCTGGATGCGCCGCTGCTGTACCTGGATGGCCCGGACTACGAGAAATACGTCAACACGGTCTATCAAAAAGAGACCGCTTTGATCGACAAGCTCAAGCTGCGCGAATTGATGAGGAGTTGACCCCCCCTGAGGCGCTTCGCGCCTTCCCCCAGGGGACGGCACCCTCACTGCGGGGCGGCCCTTGCTCGGTGCCCCTGGCTTGGGGCATGCCGCTTTCACATGCGTCTACCTGATGAAAGAACGCTCTCTTTTGACCTGGGGCTTGGCCCCTCCCGCAAATATCCGTCCATGAAAGTCCCGCATGTCCCGCACCGATAGCCCCCTGCTGCACCTGCATCCCAACGACAACGTGCTGGTCGCCAGGACCGCTCTGTCGCTGGGCCAGGAGATTCCCGAACTGGGCGTGCGCGCCCGCGCCCAGGTGCCTGCGGGCCACAAGATCGCCGCGCGCCGCATCGCAGAGGGCGAGCAGGTGAAGAAGTACGACACCGTGATCGGCGTGGCCATGCGCGAGCTGGAGGCCGGCGACTATGTGCACAGCCACAACCTGCGCATCGTGGACTACTACCGCGACCCGGCCTTCGGCGCCGATGTGCGGCCCGTGGACTATGTGCCGGAGGCGCAGCGCGCCAGCTTCCAGGGCTTTGTGCGCGCCGGCGGCGGCGTGGGCACGCGCAACTTCATCGGCATCCTGTCGTCGGTGAACTGCTCGGCCACGGTGATCAAGCGCATTGCCGCGCATTTCACGGCCGAGCGCATGGCGGCCTTCCCCAACGTGGACGGCGTGGTGGCCTTCGCCCAGACCAGCGGCTGCGGCATGTCCTCGCCCAGCGAGCATTTCGACGTGCTGCGCCGCACGCTGGCCGGCTATGCGCGCCACCCCAACCTGGCCGGCGTGCTCATCGTGGGCCTGGGCTGCGAGCGCAACCAGGTCGATGCCCTGGTGCAGTCGCAGGGCCTGAGCGAAGGCCGGCTCATGCGCACCCTGGTGATGCAGGAGGTCGGCGGTACGCGCGTGACCATAGAGGCAGGCATCCGCGCCATCGAAGAGATGCTGCCCGAGGCCGACGCCGCGCGGCGCAGCACGGTCAGCGCCAGCCACCTGAAGATCGGGCTGGAGTGCGGCGGCTCGGACGGGTTTTCGGGCATCACGGCCAACCCGGCCCTGGGCGCGGCCATGGACATCCTGGTGCGCCACGGCGGCACGGCCATCCTGTCGGAAACGCCCGAGATCCATGGCGTGGAATTCATGCTCACGCGCCGCGCCATCACGCCTGCCGTGGGGCAGAAGCTGCTGGACCGCCTGGCCTGGTGGGAGCGCTACGCGGCCGGCCAGAACGCGCAGTTCAACGGCGTGGTCGGCCACGGCAACCAGGCCGGCGGCCTGGCCAACATCTTCGAGAAATCGCTGGGCTCGGCCATGAAGGGCGGCACCACGCCGCTGCGCGCCGTCTACGAATATGCCGAGCCCATCACCGAGCCGGGCTTTGTGTTCATGGACTCGCCGGGCTACGACCCCGTGGCCTCCACGGGCCAGATTGCCAGCGGCGCGCACCTGATCTGCTTCACCACGGGGCGCGGCTCCATGTTCGGCAGCAAGCCCGCGCCCACCATCAAGCTGGCCAGCAACACGCCCATGTACCGGCGCCTGGAGGAAGACATGGACATCAACTGCGGCCTGATCGTGGACGGCGAATGCGGCGTGCCCGAGATGGGGCAGCGCATCTTCGCGCAGATCCTGCGCCACGCCAGCGGCGAGCCCACCAAGAGCGAGGCCCTGGGCCTGGGCGACCATGAGTTCGTGCCCTGGCACCTGGGCATCGTGAGCTGAGCCGCCCCTTACAACACCTGCATCCACCGACTCCATGCCACTGACCCTGACCCGCCCCGAGCTGCTGCGCAGCGCCAACTTCATCGCCGGCCAATGGACGACCGCGACGGCCACGCCCGCCGCTCCCGCCCCGCGCCTGGCCGTGACCGACCCCGCCACGGGCGCACTGATCACCGAGGTGCCCGACTCCGGCGCCGCCGAGGCCCGCGCCGCGCTGGACGCCGCGCATGCCGCCTTCCCCGCCTGGCGCAAGACGCCCGCCAAACAGCGCGCCGCCATCATCAAGCGCTGGAACGATCTGGTGCTGGCCCACCAGGACGACCTGGGCCGCCTCATCAGCCGCGAGCAGGGCAAGCCCCTGGCCGAGGGCAAGGGCGAGGTCGCCTACGCGGCCAGCTACATCGAATGGTTTGCCGAAGAGGCCACGCGCATGAACGGCGAGATCATTCCCGCGCCCGTGCCGGGCCGGCGCATGTTTGCGCTGCGCGAGCCCGTGGGCGTGGTGGCCGCCATCACGCCCTGGAACTTTCCGGCCGCCATGATCGCCCGCAAGATCGCGCCCGCGCTGGCCGCCGGCTGCACCGTGGTCTGCAAGCCCGCGGAAGACACGCCGCTGACCTCGCTGGCCCTGGTGCTGCTGGCCCAGGAGGCGGGCGTGCCGGCCGGCGTGCTCAACATCGTCACGGCCTCGCGCGAGAAGACGCCCGAGGTGGTGGATGTCTGGCTGGACGACGCGCGCGTGCGCAAGATCACCTTCACGGGCTCCACGCCCGTGGGCAAGCACCTGGCGCGGCGCAGCGCCGACACGCTCAAGAAGCTCTCGCTGGAGCTGGGCGGCAATGCGCCCTTCATCGTCTTCGAGGACGCCGACATCGAGGCCGCCGTCGACGGCTTCATGGCCGCCAAGTTCCGCAATGGCGGCCAGACCTGCGTGTGCCCCAACCGCGTCTTCGTGCACCGCAGCGTGCACGACGCGTTTGCACAGAAGCTGGCCGCGCGCGTGGCCGCGCTGCACGTGGGCCCGGCCAGCGACCCGGCCTCGCAGATCGGCCCCATGATCAATGCGCGCGCCGTGGAAAAGATCGAACGCCATGTGCGGGACGCCGTGGCGCGCGGCGCCAGGGTGCTCACGGGCGGCAGGCGCCTGGATGCCCTGGGCGCCAACTACTACGCGCCCACCGTGCTCACGGGCGCCGATGCCTCCATGGCCTGCGCCTGTGAGGAAACCTTCGGCCCCGTGGCGCCGCTCACCGTCTTCGACAGCGAGGACGAGGTCATCGCCGCCGCCAACGACACGCCCTTCGGCCTGGCCGCCTACTTCTACAGCAACGACGCACGCCGCATCTGGCGCATGGCCGATGCATTGGAGACCGGCATCGTCGGCATCAACGAAGGCGCACTGGCCGCCGAGGCAGCGCCCTTCGGCGGCGTCAAGGAATCGGGCTACGGCCGCGAGGGCTCTACCCACGGCCTGGACGACTACCTGCACACCAAATACGTCTGTCAGGGCCTGCTGGACTGAATCTTTCCCTCAACGAAATCACCGGACACCATGCCAGCTCATAACCCCTTCAAGACCGCCCTGGCCGCAGGCCAGCCCCGCATCGGCCTGTGGCTGTCCATGGCCGACCCCTACCTGGCCGAGGCGGCCGCCACCTGCGGCTACGACTGGCTGCTGATCGACGGCGAGCACGCGCCCAACGACGTGCGCAGCACCCTGGCTGCGCTGCAGGCCGTGGCCCCGCACCCGGCCCAGGCCGTGGTGCGCGTGGTCGAAGGCAGCACGGCCCTGATCAAGCAGATGCTGGACATAGGCGCCACCACCTTGCTCGTGCCCATGGTGGACACGGCCGAACAGGCGCGCGCCGTGGTGGCCGCCACGCGCTACCCGCCGCTGGGCGTGCGCGGCGTGGGCAGCGCCGTGGGCCGCGCATCGCAGTGGAGCGCACGCGCCGACTACCTGCAGGTGGCCGACGACGAGGTCTGCCTGCTGGTGCAGGCCGAGACCGTGGCCGCGCTGCACAACCTTGAAGCCATCTGCGCGGTGGACGGCGTGCACGGCGTCTTCATCGGCCCCGCCGACCTGGCCGCCTCCATGGGCCACCGCGGCAACCCGGGCCACCCGGAAGTGCAGGCCGCCATCGAAGCCGCCATGAAGACCATCATCGCCAGCGGCAAGGCGGCCGGCACCCTGACCTCGGACCCCGCCCTGGCCCGCCGCTACCTGGACCTGGGCTGCAGCTTCGTGGCCGTGGGCGTGGATGTGCTGCTGTTTGCGAATGCGGCGCGCAGGCTGCGGGGGCAGTTCGATGATTCGCCGGTGGCCGCGCCGGCACAGCAGGCAGCTGCCGCCTATTGAATCAGCCAGCCACCAGCCAGGCCAGCAGCCCCGCCGCCGCTGCAGCGGCCGCCACACGCCGCGCGAACTGCGGCGCATAGGTCAGCAGCAGGCCCAGGGCCAGCGCGGCAAAGGTCAGCAGGCCCAGCCAGGCGGCCAAGGCCACCGAGGCATTCCAGCGCAGCAGGCAGGGCGCCAGCGATAGGGCCAACAGCGCGTAGCCGGCCAGCCGCCAGGCCTTCAGGCGCGCGGGTGCCAGGCCTTCGGTGCCCAGTTGGTCCTGGTGCCGGTCCATGGAAGCGGCGACGACGGCAAAGCCTGCAAAGGCCAGGCAAAGGGTGGCAAGAATCATCATGACGCGCGCTCCAGCGTAGGGGCATGGCTGGCGGCGCGGGCTTGCGTGCGGGGGGCTGCAGGCGCTGCAGCCACTGCCGGCTTGCCGCGCAGCAGCCACCAGGCCACCACGCCGTGGATGGCGGCCAGGCCCAGCATCAGCAGATCGAAGCTGGCGATGCTCCACTGCCCGTTGGCCAGGGTCTGCACCAGCGATGCGCCGCCCGTCAGCAGGTTGAGCAGGGGCAGCAGCGCGTACAGCACGGCGGCCAGCGCCATCTGCTGCAGCCAGGCATTGCGGTGCGAGACCCGCAGCGGATGCAGCAGGCACAGCAGCCAGATGATGAAGAAGCCGTTGATCTCCCAATCACTGCGCGCCTGCATGGGCACCGGCAGCAGGCGGTTGAGCCAGAAGAAGCCGGCCACGGCCACCGACAGGCCCGCGATGGAGCCCACGTTGAGCACCTCCACCAGACGGTGGCCGAAGGGCGTGCGGCCCAGCTTGCGGCGCTCGGGCATGCGCTTGACCACCCACAGCACCATGCCGGACGCGGCCATGAAGGTGCCGACCACGCCGCTGAGCAGCAGCAGCCAGCGCGTGGCGGGCTCTGCAAAGCGGCCCAGGTGCACGCCGGTGATCACGTTGCCGGTGGCGCGCACCCAGGAGATGGCGGGCGCCTCGGGGCTGGCCTGCAACTGGCCGGTCACGCCGTCGAAGCGCAGCGTCTCGGACTGGCCGCGGTTGATGAGGCTCATGCCGCCGCCTTCGCGCAACTCGACCACCGCGCGCGAGGTGCCGGGCGCGTTGACGGTGATGCTGCCCACGCCGTGCTCGGGCCAGCGGCGCGCGCCCTCGGCCAGCATGGGCGCGATATCGGCCAGCGCGGCGGCCTGGCGCTCCTGTTTGCCACCGCGCGCGCCCGGGCCCTGGTTGGCCGCCTGACCGCGCGCGCCCCGCACATCGGCGAAGTAGGCATTGGTGTCGCCGTTGTAGGCCGCCTGTATGCCCCAGGGCATGAGCATGAACATCAGCAGCACCAGGCCGCTGAAGGTGATGACGATGTGAAACGGCAATGCCAGCACGGCCGTGGCGTTGTGCGCGTCCAGCCAGGAGCGCTGGCCCTTGCGCGGGCGGAAGGTGAAGAAGTCCGTGAAGATCTTCTTGTGCGTGATCACGCCCGTGATGATGGCCACGAACATCAGCATGGTGGCGAAGCCCACGATCCAGCGGCCCCAGATGCGCGGCATGGCGTGCAGCTCGAAGTGGAAGCGGTAGAAGAAGTTGCCGGCGCGTGTCTCGCGCGGCTCCAGCTTCTCGCCCGTGGCGGCGTCGATCTCGGCGCGCTTGGTGCCTGCGCGGCCCGTGGCGGCGCCGGGCTCGCGCCAGGATGCGGCCACCGCCACCTGGCGCGGGCCGGGCAGGCCCAGCGTCCAGGTCGTGGCCTCCGGCGCGATGCGCTGCATGGCGTTCAGTGCGCGCTGCGCGGTGTCGGCGTCCTGCACCGAGCCGTGCAGCTCCGGCCGCATCCAGTCGTTGATCTCGTCGCGGAAATAGCTCAGGGTGCCCGTGAAGAACACCGCGTAGAGCAGCCAGCCCAGCAGCAGGCCGCTCCAGGTGTGCAGCCAGGACATGGACTGGCGCAGTCCCTCGGGTTTGCCGTCTGCCCTCATGCGGCGGCTCCGTTCGACAGCATCCAGGCCAGCAGTCCCAGGCCCGCGCCCGGCAGGCCGATCACGGCCCAGGCACGCCAGGCGCTGGCGCAGCCAAAGGCCCACATGGCCGCCACGGCGTAGATGATGAAGGCCAGCAGCGTCGAGCCCAGCGCCGCATCGGCCCGTTCCACGCCCAGCCAGACCATGGCGCGCGCGCCCGTGGCGGCGCAGGCGGCCGACAGCAGATAGCCGCCGCCGATCGCCGCCAAGGCGCGCGAGGCCACGGCCACGCGGTAGCGCAGCAAGGATGGAGAGGACCCTCCCGGGGTCGAGGCTTGCATGGGGATGACCTTTCTTGCGGATCGTTGCCCGTCATGGACACCGCGGACGCTGCAGACACCGCGCGCAGGCCCGGACGGACAAAGGCGCCACAACAGTTCAAGGTCTGTGCGGCGCCGGGCGTTGGCCGCGCGCCTGAAGCACGCCGCCTTTCAAAGAGCAGGAATGATAATGATTTTTATTACCCGAGTCATTTAAAGAAATGCAAAGCCGGCCTCCTGCCACCGGCCCCGACCATCTCCCTGGCGCCTTTTCCCCTATCGCGCCCGCCCCGCCAGCCAGCGCCCGCCGAACTGGTTGATCACCATGCCCGCCAGCACGGCCAGCGTGCCCATCCACTGCATCAAGGTAGGCCGTTCGCCCAGCAGCAGCATGGCCGAGACCAGGCCCACCACGGGCACCATCAGAGACAGCGGCGCCACCGTGCCGGCCGCATAGCGCTGCAGCAGGCGCGTCCACAGGCCGTAGCCCAGCAGCGTGGCCAGCAGCGCCAGGTACAGGATGGAGGCCACGGCGGTCAGGTCGATCCCCGCCAGTTGCTGCACGACCGTATCCGCGCCATCGGTCCAGACGGCCAGGGCCATCAGCGGCGCAATGGGGAAGATGCTGCTCCAGACGATGAAGGGGAAAGGCTCGTAGGGGCCGCTGCGCGCCGCATAGCGCGTGATCATGTTGGACACGGCCCACATGCAGGCTGCGCCCACGGTCAGCAAAAAGCCGGCCAGCGTCATGGCGTTGTCGCCTTCGCCATGGGCGCTGCCAATGGCCACCAGCCCGCCCAGCGACACCACCAGGCCCAGCCAATGCCACAGGCGCGCGGGCTCGCCCAGCAGGGAGGCGGCCAGCAGCAGCGTGACGAAGGCCTGCGTCTGCAGCACCACCGAGGCCATGCCCGCCGGCATGCCCAGCTTCAGGCCCAGGAACAGCATGCCGAACTGGCCCACGCCCTGCACCAACCCATAGGCGGCCAGATAGCGCCAGCCCACCGACTTGGGCGGGCGCACGAACAGCAAAAAGGGCAGCGACGCCACCACGAAGCGCAGCGCGCTCAGCAGCATGGGCGACAGCGTCAGCAGACCGAACTTCATGGCCACGAAGTTGGTGCCCCAGATCAGGATGACCAGCAGCGCACGCGCCCAGTCGCCACGGCTCAGGTGCTGCGCGGTCATGCCCTGCCCTCGGTGCGGCGGGGCCTGCAATGGTCAGGGACAGCGGCCGGCAGCACCGGCAAGGAACAGGAAGAAGGCATGGCGGGCAATGGGCAAAAAGAAAAGGGGCGGATCACATCCGCCCCCGGCGTTTGTACCACCGCAGCCCGTGCGCTGCCGGGCGGCCGTGGCTCGGCCCTGGGTTTCAGTCCGCCGCGTAGTCGATGGGATCGTGGGCATGCTGGCGCCCCAGCGCGCCGGCCATGGCCAGCATGAAGGCCAGGCCGCGCCGCACATCGGGCTCGCGTGCCATGCGCATCAGGCCGATCAGGGTGGGCGTTTCCTCCATGGCCTGCACCTGGGCCGCCGCCATGCGCGCGGCATTGCCCGCGGCCCAGGCCCCGCCCACGCCATCCTCGAAGGCCTTGGCGACCTTCTCGACCATGTAGTCGTCTGCCATGTCCACCAGGTCCGCCGTGGCCGACAGCAGATCGACCACGCGGTTCAGGCGCCGGCCCGCCAGCAGCGGCTCCAGCTTGCCCATCAGTTCGGCCAGCCCCTGCAGCGCGGCGTCGTCCTGCAGCAGGCCGCCGGCGGCGGGCTGCGCCACGGGAATGTCGGAAGCGATGTTCATCTCGGTGCTCCTTGTCTTCGTGCTTGGAATGACAATGCAAAGGCCCTGGCCTCAGACCAGGGCGCGGGCCACGGCCCAGTACATGCCGCGGTTGAAGCCCTTGCGCATCATCGAGCCGACCTTGGTCGGCGGCGTAGGCTTGACGTCGACCTGGTAGTCGTACCAAAGCGGCATGCCGCCGTCCAGGCCCATCTGGGCGATGGCCACCACGCGCCCGTCGTAGGCATCGCTGGTGCGGCCGAAGCGGATCTGCGAGGCGATGTTGTTCACCACCACGGGCGACTGGTTGTGGCAGGCGCCGCCGGCCTTGCTCACCGGCAGGTCCACCGTATCGCCCAGCACATAGACATGGCTCTGGCCCAGCACCTGCATGGTCTCGTGGTCGGTGGGCAGCCAGCCCTCGCCGTCCTGCGCCTGCGACAGGCCGCAGTCGCGCACGGCCTGCACGGCGCGTATGGGCGGCGTGGCCATGAGGATGTCGAAGTCCTCGGCCTGGCCCTCTTCCGAGTGGGCCACCTTGGCCTCGGGGTCCACGCGCGCCAGCGTGAAGCCGCGCTGGTGGCGAATGCCGCGCTGCTCGAACACCGTGGGCAGGATCTCGCAGGTGTCCTTCTGCAGGAACAGGCAGTTGCGCAGCAGCTGCGAGACCGTGGGATAGGTGTAGACGATCTCCACCTTGTCGCGCACGCCGCGCCGGCGCAGCAGGTCGTCCAGCATCAGCGTGGTCTCTATGGGCGCGATGCCGCACTGGTGCGGCACATGGGGCGTCTTGGGAAAGGTGACGGTGACGAAGATGCGGCCCTTTTCTATGCGCGACAGCTTGTCGGCCAGCTGCCGCGCGGGCGCGTGCTGGTAGAAGTGGTCGCCGGCCTCGGCCAGGCCTTCGATGCGCTCGGGCGAGGGCACGCAGCCCGTGGAGATCACCAGATGGTCGTAGCCGAAGCGCTTGCCGCTCCTGCAGTGCACGGATTGCAGCGCAAAGTCGAAGCGTTCCACCTCTTCCACCTGGAAGTCGATCTCGGGCCGCAGCAGGCCGCGCTGCCTGCGCCGCAACTCGTCGCGGAAGAAGGCATTGAAGGCCACGTACATGAAGGCCGGCTTGTAGTAGTGCCAGGGCGAGTTCGACAGCATGGTGATGCGCACCTTGCCCGTGACCACCTCCGGATACAGCTTGCTGACCAGGTGGTTGGCGGTCATGGTGCCGCCAATGCCCCCTCCGATGATCAAGATGTGATGCGCCATCCCTGCTACTCCTTGTGCTTTCGCCTCAGTGGAACAACCGCTGGCGCCGCACGGCGCCAGCGCCGGAAAATGCGCCGCTCAGTCAGGCTTGAGCGATCGCCACACCCCGTCCCAGAGCGCGTCGAACAGGGGCTCTATGGGCGTGTCGATGATGCCGTCCAGCCGCAGGCAGATCATGCGGATCGCGCTGCCGTACATCAGGCTGGCCGCCACCATGGGCTCCATCTGGCGGATCTCGCCATCGGTCATGCCGGCGAACACGAAGCCGCGCATGCGCACGAAGGCCGAGGCCGAGCAGATGGCCTGCTCGTCGGGCAGAAACTCGCGGTGGCGCGCATTGACCACGAAGCCCATGGCCTCGGGCTCGGCCTCGGCCAGCCCGAACAGCATGCGCAGCACCTCGCGGCAGCGCTGGGCGCTGCCCGCGTGCCGCTCCTCGATATCGTCGAGCAGCACATTCATGCGCGCCAGCAAATGCCGGTACAGCTCGCGCGCAATGCCTTCCTTGTCGGCAAAGTGGTTGTAGAAGAAACCGATGGACACGCCGGCCTCGGCGCACAGGTCCTGTATCGAGGTATTGAAGAAGCCCCGCTCCACGAACAGCCTGAGCGCCACGCGCAGCGTCTGCACATGGCGCGATCCCGCATGCGGAAAGAAGGTCCAGGCCTCGTCTTGCATGGGAAATGATCGTAGAACGAATCTTCATTCTATTTTTCACAAGCACTTGCAAACTACACCAGGGTTTTCCTGGGCCTTGGCCTCAATCCATCAGCCGGAGTGCCTCGGCAAGCGATGCCACGTTGGCAATGCCCAGCTTTTCGTAGATGGAGCGGATCTGATTGCGCACCGTGGCAGGAGCACGCTGGAGCTGGACTGCAATCTGCTTGTGCGTCAGGCCCCGGACCACAAGCCGGGCAACCGTGGCTTCGCGGGGGGACAGCCCGTCGGCTGCGCACCGGGGGCGCGCTCGCAACCACAGCAGGCCGTGCTGCGTGAACAGCGTGATGACCAGGGTGTGGGCCACCAGACGATGGGCGCCGCCCTGTGCCGCAGTCTGCACGGCCGCAGGCAGGCGAGGACCTTGCCAGCCCGGCCATTCGGCGCGCAAGGCGTGCTCGAAGACGACGTCCATGTGGTGGATGATGCCGCGCGGGTCTGCCAGTGCCGAGCCCAACCGATCACGGGCCAGGCCCTGCCGAAGCTGCCCCAGATGCGTGAGGCGGTTGAGTTCCAGCGCCTGCTGCACATGGGGCAGCAGCGCGGCCAGCAGTTGGCGCTCGCCCTCGGTGCAATGCGCATCCGTGCGGGCGCGAAACAGCGTGAGCCAGCGCGTGTAAAGAGTGCTCGGGTTCAGCATCCCGCCGATGAAGAAGTGCGACTGCTCGAAGCGCCTGCCGTAGTCGCGCAGCGCCCCCTGATGCCGGCCACTGAACCAGGTCCTCGCTTCGAAGGCCAGCGTCTCGCTGGGATGCATGGTGACGGCCTGCGCCGCCGTGTCCAGGTGCTTGACCTCTTCATAGGCCTGCAGCATTTCGGGCGGCTGCCGGTGAAGGTGGATGGTGTGGATATCGATGCCGGCCGCCGTCATGGTGGCCGAGCCCCACATGGCCGAGTCGAAGGGCAGCACGGGTTTGAGCAGGTCCAGCGCCTGGTCCTGGAAATGTTCGACAGGCTGCTCGTGCGATAGCCGGTAGAGGTTCAGCAGCAGGTGGTTGTATGCAGCGTCCATGGTGGCTTGCCTGCCTCTCTTCGATACGTTGAGATCGACTGCACGGGCGGGTGTTGCGCGAGCCGTACCCTCTTGCCCCACCCCGGCAGCGCTTCAGGATAGTGCAATTGCATCATTTTGTTTGTTGCGTGTCACACATAGAGTTGGCTTGCCACCCACATTCCTGTACCGACACCATGCAAATCCACCCCAGTGCATCCACTTCCTTGCCCGCCGTGCGCCCTTTGCTGCTGTGCGGCCTTGTTGCAAGCCTCTATGCCTGTGGAGGAGGCAGCGGCGGCACCGACAGCGGCGGGGGCACCGGCGGCGGCACCGTGACACAGCCGGCCATCACGCTGTCAGGCACCGTCGCCATCGACCAGGCCGTGCGCAACGCTGCAGTCTGCGTGGATCTGAACGCCAATGCAGCCTGCGACACGGGCGAGCCCAGCGCAGCGGCCACCGGCAGTGACGGCAAGTTCAGCCTGACCTATGAACCCGGCGATGCGGCAGCCACCGCTGCCTTCAACCAGGCTCCCGTGCTGGCTCGCATCACACCCGAATCCGTGGACGCTGCGGACCCCACCAGCACCGCCACAGCCAAGGCGTTCGTGCTGTCTGCACCGGCTGGCAAATCCGCGCAGATCAATCCACTGACCAGCCTGGTGCAAAAGGCCATCGCGGCCGGCACGGCCAGGGAAGTGGCCGAGGCTGCAGTGGCCCGCCAGCTCGGCATCGACGCCGCCAGGATCTACGACTACCAGAGCGACGCGGCCTCCAGTGCCGCCGTGCTTGCGGATACCGCGCGCACAGCCGCCAAGGTCACCGCCTACGCGCTTGAGTTGGGCGTGCCTATTCAGGTGACGGCACCTGGCGCAGCGGCCGTGGCATCGAACCAACTGGCGTTCCTGAACTATGGCAACGCGCAGAACTACTCCGTGCGTGAACGCAGGTCCGACGGCGTCGTCCAGGCAGACGGCTTTGCCCACCAGTTCGAGACACGCAGCGGAAAAACCAACGGTGCACCCACTACGCAGGAAGCGCTGTTCCCGTCCGTCACGCTCACCAGCACCGGATGGACGCGCTGCGACAGCTCCGTTGCGCGCCTGACGACACAGGGGGTTCCCTCGCGCACACTGCTGTGCAACCAGTCCACCGCCTACCTGGGCTTTACCA
The DNA here is from genome assembly GCF_028401915.1 of Delftia sp. DT-2. Classification (NCBI taxonomy): domain Bacteria; kingdom Pseudomonadati; phylum Pseudomonadota; class Betaproteobacteria; order Burkholderiales; family Comamonadaceae; genus Delftia; species Delftia sp. DT-2. The sequence goes on along the minus strand of NZ_JAQOTI010000001.1, from coordinate 486,589 downwards.
CCGCTTCGCAGGACGTCAGCGGCAAGCCCATGGCCGAAGTCATCACGCAATTGCGTACCGGAGACACAACGCTGCAGGCCGAGGGCATCCGCCATGACCGCTCCATCGAAATGGACCCTGCCACGCTGGGCTCGGCCGTCTTCCCGCAGGGCGCACAGATGCGCACTGCACTGTCGGTGCAGTTGAACCGGTCGCCGGCCTTCATCAACAACACGGCCACGGACCGCTTCGGCTTCGCCACGCTGGAAGCCATGATTGCCGGCCGCCCGGCCAGCGCGGTGAACCTGTCGACTCCAGCCACCGTGCGCGCCTCGACAGTCGGGGCGGCGGGGCCGGTCGATGCCAACCATGTGTTGCGCGTGGCCTTCATCGATGCGGCCAACGCCCAGTTCTACAGCTGTGAGTCCACCCCTCCGGCCTACAGCGATCTGGGCGCCTGCACCGTGCATTCGCAAAGCGCCTACACCCTCTCCACCTCCCAGGGCGTGCGCCTGCTGAGCTTTGCCGACTTCCCTGGCAAGACCTTCATGCAAGGCGTGACGCGGGGCTATACGGAATTCGACGGCAGCGTATTCGGCTATCGCCTGCCTGCCGCCATTGCCAGCGAAGACCAGGCGCTCAGCTATTCCACCCGGCTGAACGGCGTGGCCTGGGCTGCCATGAAAACGGTTCTGGGCATTGAGTGAGCCTTGCAGCCGGGAGCGGGCATTTCAAGCAAGGGATGGGGCGAGGCATCCCACGCGGCGCCCCGCAGCCGCGTGGGCCGGCATGCCGGGCATGCATGCCTCAGCTCCATCCTGCCGGACCGTAGAATCCGCGCGCAGCCATTGGAGACAGAGACAACAATGACGGGCTGCACACGAATCCGACCCCAAAGGCCTTTTGCAAATGCAACTCCCCATCCACGTCATCGACGCATTCACATCGGAACGATTCAAGGGCAATCAGGCCGCCGTCATTCCCCTGGATGCATGGCTTGCCGATTCCACGCTGCAGGCCATTGCCGCCGAGAACAATCTTTCGGAGACCTCTTTCCTGGTCTGGAGTGGCGAGCGCGCCGCCTTCGAGATCCGCTGGTTCTCCCCCCTGACCGAGATCGCGTTCTGCGGCCACGCCACGCTGGCGAGCGCCTTCGTGCTCTTCGAGGCCGACCCGGCGCTGCGCAGCATCACGTTCTGGGCCGCTGCCGTGGGCAAGGTCACCGCCACGCAGGAGGATGGCGGACGCATCGTCATGACCTTCCCGCGCCGCGATGCCAAGCCGCTGGATGAGGTGCCCGCAGCACTGCGCGAAGGCCTGACGCCCACACCCACGGCCTATCTCGTGAACCAGCAGGCCTACGTGGCCGTCTACGCAACCGAAGACCAGGTGCGAGCCGTCAAGCCGGACCTGGAGCGCCTCAAATCGCTGGGCCCGCTGGACGTGGTGGTGACGGCGCCTGCGGATGCGGGCGCCTCGTATGACTTCGTCAGCCGCTATTTCTGGCCCGCTAATGGCGGCGAGGAAGACCCGGTCACGGGCTCCATCCATGCGGCGCTTGCGCCTTACTGGGCGGGCAGGCTGGGCAAGAACCGTCTGATCGGCCACCAGGCCTCTCGCCGCACGGGCACGCTGTTTTGCGAGGTGACCGATGCCAGCGTCGAGGTGGCGGGCCATTGCGCGCGTTATCTGACCGGGACCATTACCGTCTGACGCCCGACTTTGCGCTGGCACGCAGGTACCATCCGCGCATGAGTACCCACTACGAATCCCTGTCGCAAGCCGACGCCTACCGCGACGCCTTCGGCGTGGAGGCGCCTGCCGCCAGCGAGCGCAACATGACACCGCGCAAGTCCGGCTTTTTCATCCGCAGCGTCGCCGTGGCCGCGGATGCCGCCACCGAACAGCAAGAACCCTCCGCTTCCGACACACCGCCCGCGCCTGCGGCACCGCCCGCACGCGAGCTGGTTGCCGCCCAATGGGGCCTGGTGCCGCACTGGGTGAAGTCGGCCTCCGATGGACGGCTGCGCGCGCTCAAGCTGGTGAATGCGCGTTCGGAGACCGTCTCCACGGCCCAGGCCTTCCGCGATGCCTGGCTCAATGGCCAGCGCTGCATCGTGCCCATGGCCGCCTTTTTCGAGGATGACTACCGCAACGGCAAGGCCCTGCCCACGCGCATCTCGCGCATCGACGGCAAGCCCATGGGCGTGGCCGGCGTGTGGGCGCAGTGGACGGGCCCGGATGGCGAAGTGCTGCTGAGCTACGCCCTGCTCACGGTCAACGCCAACAGCCATGCGCTGCTGCACCGCTACCAGCAGCCCGGCGCGGAAAAGCGCATGCCGGCGATTCTCAACGAAGGCGCCTACGACGCCTGGCTCAACGCGCGCGTGGAAAAGGCGCGCGAGTTCATGCGCCAGTACCCCTCCAACTGGCTCACCGCCAACCCCGTGGAGCGCAAGGCCGACAAGCGGCCTCCAGGCCTGATGGGCTGACGGGCTGATGGGCTGATGGGCTGACGCATGGACCTTGTCCCGCGCGCTACGGCGCCTTGGGCAACGCGTTGATGGAGCGCAGGATGTCGCGCGTGATGGCCTGGCGCTTGGGCAGGTCGGCCAGCCGGTGGGGCGTGTCCATGTTCATGGCGAAGAACACGGGGCCGGCAGGCCATTCCACCCAGCCCACCCACCAGCCGATACGGCCCGTCCAGCCGGTTTTGGCGCGCAGTATCCAGTCGGCGCCGGCCTCGTTGATCATCACGTCCTTCACCAGCCGCTGGTGCTCCACCGGCAATGGCAGCCGATTGCGGTACAGCCGCTGCAGGAAGGCCACCTGCTCCAGCGCCGAGATGGCCAGGTCGCCTTCCACCCAGAACGGCTGCTCGCCCGTGGCCAGCGCATTGCCGTAGTCGATCTTGCGCATGTAGGCAGCCTCGCGCGCGCTGCCCAGTTCCCCGGCAAAGCGTTCGTACACCCAGACGGTGGAGTTGCGCATGGCCGAGCGCAGGTCCTGATCGGCATTCCAGGCCGGCAACTGGCGCTTCACGCCATCCCAGGCAATGCGCTGGAATTCATCCCCCACCAGCCCGGCGTCCAGCGCGAACAGGCTGTGCGGGATCTTGAAGGTGGAAGCGGGCGAGTAGCGCCGCGCCACGCGGTCACGGTTGTGGACGTAGACGGCTTCGGCCTGGCCTCTGGCATCGACCACGACGATGCTGCCATCGACCTTGGCATCGGCAAAAAAGCGGGCCCATTCGGGCCTGTCCTGCAGTTCGGCAGCCGCCAGCGCCGCCTGTGACAGACAGGCGAGCAGCGCGGCGCACATCAGATTTCTTCGATTCATGCCGGCAGTTTAAGAGCTGCACCACCGCACGCCGATGGTGCACCGCCCGCCCGGCTGCCCTGTTTTGACTCGCGGTTTTCCCGTTTTGGTGTTCCGGCTTCATCGCACGGCCCCCAAGGGCCCCGTCTGCGCTGGCACGACTTGTGCAAGGCCGCTGCAGGCCGGCCAATGCAGCCATGGCGGCAACGGCAGACGGCCCCATGACCACAACAAACAAGGGAGTCATTGCATGCACAGGTGCGCACGGGCATTGAGAACATTGGTGGCGGGAGGATGGGTCGCGGTCCTGGGTGTGGCGCAGACGGCGCAGGCGGCCGAGCAGGCGATCACGCGGCCGTCGCTGGTGGCAGTGGAATCCCTCAGCGCCGTGGACACGGTCTGGCTGATGACGGCCACGGTGCTGGTGCTGCTGATGACGCTGCCCGGCATTGCGCTGTTCTATGCGGGCATGGTGCGCCGCAAGAACGTGCTCAACACCATGGCCAGCGTGGTGGCGATTGCCTGCCTGGTCAGCATTCTGTGGTTCGCACTGGGCTATTCGCTGGCCTTCACGTCCGGCAATGCGTGGATAGGCGGTGATTCGCGCGCCTGGTTCGCGGGGCTGGATTTCAACGCCGCCAAGGGCCTGGTGGCCGTGAGCCACCTGGCGCCGCATGTGCCCGAAGCAGCCTATGCGATGTTCCAGCTGGCCTTTGCCGTGATCACCGCCGCCTTGCTGGTGGGCGCCTGGGTGGAGCGCATGCGCTTCGGTGCCATGCTGATCTTCGTGGGCTTGTGGAGCCTGCTGGTCTATGCACCGGTGGCGCACTGGGTGTGGGAGCCGGGCGGCTGGCTGGCGCGCATGGGCGCGCTGGACTTTGCCGGGGGCACCGTAGTGCATGTGAACGCGGGCGTGGCCGGGCTGGTCTGCGCCTGGTTCCTGCGGCCGCGCCGCGGCTACGGGCACGAGCCCTTCGAGCCCTACAACCTGGCCCTGACCATGATGGGCGCGGCCCTGCTGTGGATGGGCTGGTTCGGCTTCAACGCCGGCTCATCGCTGGCCGGGGACAGCCGCGCGGCGCTGGCGCTGGCCGTCACCCACATTGCCGCCAGCGCGGGCGCCCTGGCCTGGTCGCTGGCCGAGTATGTGGTGCGCGGCAAGGCCACGCTGCTGGGGCTGTGCTCGGGGCTGGTCGGCGGCCTGGTGGCGATCACGCCGGCAGCCGGTTTCGTGACGCCGCTGTCGGCGCTGTGCATTGGCCTGATCGCCGGTGTCGCCTGCTACTGGGGCGCCACGGGCCTCAAGCGGCTGCTGGGCGCGGACGATTCGCTGGATGTGTTTGGCGTGCATGGCGTGGGCGGCATCGTGGGATCGCTGCTGACCGGCGTGTTTGCCAGTCCGCAGATCGGCGGCGTGCAGGCCAGCGTGCTCACCCAGGCCGTGAGCGTGCTGGCCGTGGCCTTGTTCACGCTGGTGGCCACGGCCGTGCTGCTGTGGTTGCTGGACATGCTGATCGGCCTGCGCGTGGATGAGGAAAGCGAACTGCAGGGCCTGGACCTGGCGCTGCACCGCGAACGCCTGAGTGGATGAACGGCCGAGCCGCGAAGCGGCCCGGCGCCCGATGATCGTCAAACCGAAGGAGTGCCACTACATGCCCGAAAGCGAACTCCTGGCCATCGCCGCGCACCTGCATGTGCTGCTGCGCAGAAGCTGCGGCCGCGTGACCGATACCGAATGGCTGGCGGCCAATGCCGAGTACGCCGCCGAAATCATCCGCTTCGCCCGGGAGCAGGAAGGGGCGCGCAACACGCCCGAGCTGGTGGAATGGACCCATCGCTTCGAAGCGGCCTGGAATGCCGCGCTGGCCGGCCCCGCCGAGCGCTCGCCGCTCATGCAGCGCGCCGGCGAGCTGATGCGCCAGCGTGCGGAAAACCGCAAGTACGTGGGAACGCTGCGCTAGGGCCTGGCTGGCTCAGGCAGGAGGATCAGGCCGGTGGAGCGGGCACCGAGTGCAGCAGCACGGGCGCGTCGCCATCGCCGTTGACGCTTTCCAGCTGCACGCCAAAGCCCCACAGGCGCGCTGCGTGCTTGAGCACTTCCAGCGCATCGTCGGACAGCGGCCGGCCCTGGTAGCGGGTGTGGCGCAGGGTGAGGCAGCGGTCGCCGCGCAGATTGACGTTCCAGACCTGGATATTGGGCTCGCGCGCGCCCAGGTCGTATTGCTGCGACAGCGTCTGGCGCAGGGTGCGGTAGCCGTCGTCGTCATGGATGGCGCTGACCAGCAGCTCGCGTTCGCTGGCGTCGTCATGGATGGCGAACAGGCGCATGTCGCGCATCAGCTGTGGGCTCAGGTACTGGCCGACAAAGCTCTCGTCCTTGAAGTTCTGCATGGCATGGTGCAGCGCCGGCAGCCAGGGCGTGCCGGCCAGGTCGGGGAACCAGCGGCGGTCTTCCTCGGTGGGGTCCTGGCAGATGCGGCGGATGTCGCGGTACATGGCAAAGCCCAGCGCATAGGGATTGATGCCGCTGTAGGCGCGGTGACCGGCGGGCGGCTGGTAGATGACGTTGGTGTGGGAGGACAGCCATTCGATCATCACGCCGTCGGTCAGCCAGCCTTCGTCGTACAGGGTGTTGAGCAGGGTGTAGTGCCAGAACGTGGCCCAGCCCTCGTTCATCACCTGGGTCTGGCGCTGCGGGTAGAAGTACTGGGCGATCTTGCGCACGATGCGCACGATCTCGCGCTGCCAGGGCTCCAGCAGCGGGGCGTTCTTCTCGATGAAGTACAGCAGGTTTTCCTCGGGCTCCTTGGGAAAGCGCTCGCTGTGCTGCGCCGCGCTGTCCTTGCCCGGGCGGGCCGGCAGGGTGCGCCACAGCTCGTTGACCTGCTGCTGGGCATAGGCCTCGCGCTGCTCGCGCTCGGCACGCTCGCGCGCCAGGCTTTTCTTGGAGGGGCGGCGGTAGCGGTCCACGCCCAGGTTGGACAGGGCATGGCAGGAGTCCAGCCATTGCTCCACCGTCGTCAGGCCGTGGCGCTCCTCGCACTGGGAGATGAAGTCGCGCGCATAGACCAGGTAGTCGATGATGCTGCCGGCATCCGTCCACATGCCGAACAGGTAGTTGTTCTTGAAGAAGCTGTTGTGGCCGTACGCCGCATGGGCGATCACCAGGGCCTGCATGGCCGTGGTGTTCTCCTCCATCAGATAGCTGATGCAGGGATTGGAGTTGATGACGATCTCGTAGGCCAGGCCCATGTGGCCGCGCCGGTAGCGCCGCTCCGTCGCCATGTATTCCTTGCCGTAGCTCCAGTGGCGGTAGCCCACGGGCATGCCCACGCTGGCGTAGGCGTCCATCATCTGCTCGGCCGAGATCACTTCCAGCTGGTTGGGATAGGTGTCCAGGCCGTAGCGTTCGGCGGCGGCCGCAATCGCTGCGTGATAGCGTTCGATCAGCTCGAAGGTCCAGTCGCTGGGATCGGGCAGAGGCTCGGCCGGCCGCTCCCCCGCCGGCAGCGGCGCGGAGGGCACGATGCGCTGGGCCCGTTCGCTGGCCAGATGGGATTTCCACTGCGGCGTGGCATGGCGGGGCGCCAGCACGGGATAGTGAGAGAGGTTCATACCGATACCCCCTCTTTCTTGAACAGGTCGCGGAACACGGGGTAGATCTCGCTGGCGTCCGACACCTTGCGCATGGCGAAGTGCGAGAACAGCGGCAGCACCTGGCTGTACTCCTGCCACAGGCTCTGCTCTTCCTGCACCACCTGCACATAGGCGAAGTAGCGCACCAGCGGCAGGATCTTGTCGACCAGCAGGTTGCGGCAGTTGGAGCCGTCGTCGCCGAAGTTGTCGCCATCGCTGGCCTGGGCCACGTAGATGTTCCAGTCCCCGGACGGGTAGCGCGCGCGGATGATCTGGTCCAGCAGCACCAGCGCACTGCTGACCACCGTGCCGCCGCTTTCCTGGGAGTGGAAGAACTCGTCCTCGCTGACCTCGGCCGCCTGCGTGTGGTGGCGGATGAAGACGATGTCGATCTTCTCGTAGTGCCGCGTCAGGAACAGGTACAGCAGGATGAAGAAGCGCTTGGCCAGGTCCTTGCGGTCCTGGTCCATGGAGCCGGACACATCCATCACGCAGAACATCACGGCCTGGCTGATGGGCGCAGGCACGCGCGTGCGGTTGCGAAACCGCAGGTCGATGGGGTCGAGAAAGGCCACCGTGCCCATGCGCAGCTTCAGCGCATCGATGCGCTGCTGCAGCTCGGCCGCCGCCTCGCTGGTGCCATCGTCCTGCGCCAGCAGCGCTTGCAGTTGCTCCTCCAGTGCCTTGAGTTCGCGGTGCGGCGCCTTGGTCAGCGCAATGCGCCGGCCCAGGGCGCCGCGCATGGTGCGCAGCAGGGCCAGGTTGTGCGGCGTGCCGTCATGGCTGTAGCCGGCGCGGCGCGTCTTGTACTGCATGGTGTTGCCGATGTGGGTGCGCAGCAGGCGCGGCAGGGCCAGGTCTTCAAAGAACAGTTCCATGAACTCTTCCTTGGTCAGGGTGAAGGTGAAGTCGTCCTCGCCCTCGCCGCTGTCGCTGGCCTGGGAGCCGCCGCCGCCTGCGCCGCCCTGCGGCCGGGCAATGCGGTCGCCGCGCACATGCTCGGTGTTGCCCGGGTGCACCGTGTCATGGACGCCGCCCTGCCCATGGTGGAACACGGGCTCGCGGATGTCCTTGCGCGGGATGGAGACGCTCTCGGACTCCTCCATGTGGCGGATGCCGCGCTTGTCCACCGCGCGGCGCACCGCCTCGGCGATCTGCGCCTTGTAGCGGCGCACGAAGCGCTCGCGGTTGCCCACCGACTTGTTCTTGCCGGCCAGCCTGCGATCGATGATTTGCAATGCCATCTGTTCCCCCCAGCCCGGGCGCGCCGAAGGGCGGCGCACCCACCCGTCAGTTGCTCTTGCGAACGCGCAGATACCACTCGCACAGCAGGCGCACCTGCTTGGACGTATAGCCCTTGGCCTCCATGCGGGTGACAAAGTCCTCGTGCTTGCGGGCATCCTCGGCACTGGCCTTGGCGTTGAAGCTGATCACGGGCAGCAGCTCCTCGGTATTGGAGAACATCTTCTTCTCGATCACCACGCGCAGCTTCTCGTAGCTGGTCCAGCTGGGGTTCTTGCCCTGGTTGTTGGCCCGCGCGCGCAGCACAAAGTTGACGATCTCGTTGCGGAAGTCCTTGGCATTGGCGATGCCCGCGGGCTTCTCGACCTTCTCCATCTCGGCGTTGAGCGCGTTGCGGTCGAAGGCCTCGCCGGTATCGTTGTCGCGGTACTCGCTGTCCTGTATCCAGTAGTCGGCGTAGGTGACGTAGCGGTCGAAGATGTTCTGGCCGTACTCGCTGTAGCTCTCCAGATAGGCCGTCTGGATTTCCTTGCCGATGAACTCGGCATAGTGCGGCGACAGGTATTCCTTGATGTAGCTGGTGTACTTGGTCTCCAGCTCGGCAGGGAACTGCTCGCGCTCGATCTGCTGCTCCAGCACATACATCAGGTGCACCGGATTGGCCGCCACCTCGGTACTGTCGTAGTTGAAGACCTTGGACAGGATCTTGAACGCGAAGCGCGTGGAGATGCCCGACATGCCCTCGTCCACGCCCGCATAGTCGCGGTACTCCTGGAAGCTCTTGGCGCGCGGGTCCGTGTCCTTGAGGCTCTCGCCGTCATAGACCTGCATCTTGCTGAAGATGCTGGAGTTCTCGGGCTCCTTCAGCCGCGTGAGCACGGCGAACTGGGCCATCATCTTGAGTGTGCCGGGCGCGCACACGGCGCTGGCCAGGGAGGACTCGCGGATCAGCTTCTCGTAGATGCGCACCTCCTCCGACACGCGCAGGCAATAAGGCACCTTGACGATGTAGACGCGGTCCAGGAAGGCCTCGTTGTTGCGGTTGTTGCGGAAGGCCTTCCACTCGCTCTCGTTGCTGTGGGCCAGCACCATGCCGTCGAAGGGAATGGCGCCAAAACCCTCCGTTCCCTTGTAGTTGCTCTCCTGCGTGGCCGTCAGCAGCGGGTGCAGCACCTTGATGGGCGCCTTGAACATCTCCACGAACTCCAGCAGGCCCTGGTTGGCCAGGCACAGGCCGCCCGAGTAGCTGTAGGCGTCGGTGTCGTCCTGGGCAAAGTTCTCCAGCTTGCGGATGTCCACCTTGCCCACCAGGCTGGAGATGTCCTGGTTGTTCTCGTCGCCGGGCTCGGTCTTGGCAATGCCCACCTGCCTGGAGATGCTGGGATAGCGCTTGACCACGCGGAACTGGCGGATGTCGCCGCCCAGCTCCTCCAGGCGCTTGACGGCCCAGGGCGACAGCACATGGTTGAGGCAGCGCCGGGGAATGCCGAACTGCTCCTCCAGCAGCGGCCCGTCCTCCACGGGGTCGAACAGGCCCAGCGGCGACTCGTTCACGGGCGAGCCCTTGAGCGCGTAGAACGGCACCTTCTGCATCAGGTATTTGAGGCGCTCGGCGATGGAGCTCTTGCCACCGCCCACGGGGCCCAGCAGATAGAGGATCTGCTTGCGCTCTTCCAGGCCCTGGGCCGCATGGCGGAAGAAGCTCACCACCTGCTCGATGGAGTCTTCCATGCCGTAGAACTCGGCGAAGGCCGGATAGCGCCGGATGACCTTGTTGGCAAACAGCCGCGACAGGCGCGGATCATTGCGCGTGTCCACCATTTCGGGTTCGCCTATGGCCGCCAGCATGCGCTGGGCGGCGCCCTCGTAGGCCATGGGATCGCGCTGGCACAGGGCGAGAAATTCGTCCAGCGACATCTCTTCTTCGCGAAGGCGAACGTAACGTGCAGCCGAGTTGCTGATGACATCCATACGACCTCTCCCGGCGGCACCCGAGGGCGAACAGTGCCGCGAAGTTGCAAGGCATTCGCTACCGTGTGGAACTGTTGTAGCACCTTGCATCCGCTTTGAATAGCTCATACGTCCCACATGTCTGCATTGCGCGCGAGGTCACAATGTCAGGTTCCTGGACTACCCCGCTTTTTGCGGCGCCGGGACAGGGGCTTGAGCCAGCCGGGCCTGCAGCAAGGCCCGTGAATACAGCGCCTCATGCTCCCACTTTTGACAAATGATAGTCCGCACTCACACAGCGGCACAGGCCCGAATTCAGAACCGATGTCTCCTGCCGACAACCCCCTACTTGCCGCCGGTCGCCCATCGCGCAAACTGGCTGCCGTCACGCCGATGCACCTGCTGTGGGCCCTGTGCCTGCTGCTGGGCCTGCTGACCCCGGGCCTGGCCAAGGCCGCACCGGCAGCAGGCCCTTTGGGTGCCTTGCAGGGCACCCTGGGCGGTGGCTCCGCGTCCGACAAGGAACGAAGCAACGCCATTCAGACCCAGCTCGATGCCGCCGCCTCGGCCACAAAGGAAGCCGATGCGCTGGCCCAGGAACTGGACCGCATGCGCGCCAGGGCACGCACGCCCGTGCCGGCCCTGCCCGCGCCGCTGAGCGACGAGCAGCTGGGCAGCCTGTTCGATCGCTGGAAGGAACGCGTTCCCGCCAACGCCAGCCAGGAAGTGCTGGAACGCCTGCTGGCCGATGAGCGCGATGCCATTGCCGCCCTCAAGGCCGGCATCGAGAAATCCGCGGCCGACCAGGCCAACCTGGTCTCGCAGCCCGGCCCGGGGCGCATCGATCTGTCCATCCTCCAACAACGCGCGCAGGAAAACGCCGAGCCCGTGACCGCCGAGCCCGGCGAAGCCCCCGACCTCACCCAGGCACGCCAGGCAAGGCGCAGCGCAGAGCACCGCCGCGCCCTGCTGGAGCTGGCGCTGCGCCAGGAAGAGCAGTCCACCATCGAAGCCCGCCAGCGCCTGCTGGCCGCCCAGCTGCAGGCCCAGCGCCGCGAGCTGCTGGAGCGCATGCCGCGCGCCGCCTGGCTGACCCAGCGCATTGCCGAGCGCAGCCGCCAGCAACTGGAGCAGCAGGTGCAGGAGATGGAGCTGGCCGCCCAGCACGCTTCCGCCGCCGATCCCGCCATACGCGACCTGGCCCAGCGCAATGCTGCGCTGGCCGCGCAGATCCTCAAGAACTCCAATGAACTGGCGCAGGAGCGCAAGACCCTGGCCAATGACGAATATGTGCGTGACCAGTTGAGCGCCACGCTGCGCGACACCCAGGCACGCCTGCGGCTGGGCGGTGGCAGCGCGGCCGTGGGCCAGTGGCTGTGGCAGCAGCGCGTGGAGCTGTCCTCCGGCAGCACCATGCAGGCCAGGCACCGGGCCGTGCAGCGCCAGCTGGCCGAGCTGCGGCTGATGCTGTTCAACTCCAGCAAATGGCGCCAGAACCCCGGCGCGGACACGGCGGCACAGGCCCCGGCCGACGCTGCGGATGCAGGCGGCGTGGCGGCACCGGAGCCGGCCGCCAACGCCACGGTATCGGCCCAGCAGACCGCTTTGCTGGCACGGCAGGTGGCGCTCACCGATCAGCTGCAACCGGTGTTGCTGCGCCGCATCGCCGTGCTGGAGCAGACCGACGACGCACTGCGCGCGGCCCTGCGCAGCGGCAATGAGTTGCGCCAGGTGCTGGACAAGGAGCTGCTGTGGTTCCCCAGCCACCGCCCCATGGACCGTACCTGGCTCAGCGAGTGGCAGGCGCTGGAGCAGGACATCGAAGGCAGCAGCTCGCCCTGGAAAACCGCGCGCGCCCTGGCCGCCAGCATCTGGAACGATCCCTGGGCCTTTGGCGCCGTCGGCCTGATCGTGGCCCTGCTGCTGGGCCTGCGCCGCTACGCGCTGCGCCAGCTGCAGTCCATCGCCGTGCGCGTGGGCGACTTCATGCGCGACCACTTCGGGCTGAGCCTGCTGGCGCTGGGCTGGAGCCTGCTCTACACCCTGCCCTGGAGCTTTGCGGCCGCGGCGCTGGGCAGCCTGCTGCAAGGCCCCGAAACCGTGGGCACGGCGCTGGAGCCGCTGGGCGCCACCCTGGTCCAGCTCAGCGACTTCATCTTCGTGGCCACCTTGCTCAACGCCCTGTTCTGCCCGGGCGGGCTGGCACTGGCCCACTTCGGCTGGCCGGCTGCTCGCGTGCAGATGCTGCGCCAGATGGTGCGCCGCGCCGCCTGGCTGATCGTGCCTGCCGAACTGCTGGGCGGCCTGGCCTTCTACAGCCATGACAACCACGCCATCAGCACCTGGGGGCGCATCTCCATCCTCATGCTGTCGCTGGGGCTGGCCTGGATGGCCTGGCTGTACTTTCGCCGTGTCATGCAGCAAAAGCGGCCCGGCATCCACTGGGGCCAGATCGTCAGCGTGGTGCTGATGCTCATGCTCAGCGCGCTGGCCGTGGGCATCGTGCTCGGCTATGTCTACACGGCCACCGAAGTCATCCAGGCCCTGATGGCCAGCTTCGTGTTCCTGGGCGCGGTCGAGGTCGTGGTCAACCTGCTGCGGCGCTGGCTGCTGCTGGGCGAGCGGCGCCTGGCGCTGAACCGGCTGCGCGAAGCCGCCAGACTGGCCCAGAGCGGCTCGGGAGTGGACACCGGCAAGGCCCCCACCGACGAAGCCACCCAGATGGCCCTGGTCACCGTGGGCGCCCAGGCGCACCGGCTGCTGGGCCTGCTGCAGCAGGTGCTGGTCGTGCTGACCCTGGTCTACGCCTGGCTGCCCGTGCTGCCTGCGCTGCTGCGCTCCGAAGGCGTGGTGCTCTGGTACACCACCAACACCGGCGCCGACGGCATCGCGCATGCCGCCCCCGTGAGCCTGATGGATGCGCTGCTGGGCGTGATGATCCTGCTGCTGACCTTCAGCTTTGCACGCAACCTGCCGGGCCTGCTGGAAGTGACGCTGTCGGCCTCCAACCGCATCAGCAGCTCCGCGCGCTACACCCTGGCCACGCTGGCGCGCTACGCCATCACCATCGCGGGCACGGTCAGCGCCTTCACGCTGCTGGGCCTGCGCTGGGGCCAGCTGCAGTGGATGGTGGCGGCGCTCACCGTGGGCCTGGGCTTCGGCCTGCAGGAGATCTTCGCCAACTTCGTCTCGGGCCTGATCCTGCTGGTGGAGCGGCCCTTCCGCGTGGGCGATGTCATCACCATCGACACCCTCACCGGCACCGTCACGCGCATCCGCACGCGGGCCACCACGGTGCTGGACTTCGACAACAAGGAAATCGTCATCCCCAACAAGACCTTCATCACCGGCCAGGTGACGAACTGGACCTTGAGCGACGACGTGACCCGCCTGGTGATCGACGTGCCCGTGGCCCACGGCAACGACCCCGAGCAGGTGCGCGACATGCTGCTGGACATTGCCAGGGAGCACCCCCAGGTGCTGCGCGAGCCCGAGCCCAACTGCTGGTTCATGGCGCTGGAAGGCAACGGCCAGCGCTTCGAGCTGCGCGCCTACGTGGGCAAGGTCGAAGACCGCCTGCCCGTGCGCCACGACCTCAACCGCCGCGTCAACGACCGGCTCAAGGACGCTGGCATTGCCGTGGCCTTCCCGCAGCTGGACCTGCATGTGCGCAACATGCCGGCCCATGCACCGGGGCAGCCGGCGCAGCAGACACCGCCCCAGCCGGCTGCATGAGACATTGAAACCCGCCACTCTCGACCCATGGAGTGGCGGGCCATGGGCACCACGGCATTCCACCCTCAAATCACCGTGACTCATATATCCTAGGATCATTCTGAAAATTTTCATCCCCCTTCATTTCCTCCTCCAACTGAATGGCAATCCGCACACAATCGGCATCTCACAACGATGTCTGCGGACGCTTCAAATCCTAGAAGGGGCAATGGCGGAAAGAAAATATACCAGTGCAGGAACGGATGGCTGGCTCAATGTCAGGCGCGAGCCTTCGGGGATCATCATTGCGTTGCCCGAGTATATTGCCACCGAGATGGAGTCATCCTCGAATGGGCGCGACCACTTCATTGTCAAGGAGGGGGTGGAAAGAGGTAACAGGTTTTCCGTGAAGGCTGGCTATCTCAAGACACAGCCTCCCGCATACAGACCGGCTGCGAGCATGCAGTTCAGCTTGAGCAGATCCATCCTGACCTATGCGACAGGACGAGCCAGGGCCTTCACCGACGAGGGCAACCCCATCAGGCCAGGAACCCATCCCATTCAGCTTCCTGATTTCCCCCATCATCTGGGCGCCATATATCTGCAACAGTCAGCCTATGCGAAAAACTGGTTCTACCTGGGCCAGGGAAATTCCGTGATTGGAAAGAACGACAGATATCTTCATCCGGGCGGTGTCAGCAATGGCTGTATCACAGTGCATCCGACCGATTGGACCCAGCTCTATCAATATCTTGTGCTGTGCAGGAGTGGTGATGAAAAAACAGTTGGCAATGTCGTTGTTGTTCGCTAGCACATACTTCTTGCAAGGATGCTACGCGCAGGAAAACAGCGATATCAATATCTTGAGCAGGCAGGAAATCAACGATCCGGATTTCATATCCGACTGGTTGAGATCCCACAAGCACATCGATCAAACGATGGCAAAACGCCTGTTCGAACATGGGATGAAGGAAAAGCAGCGAAAGGCATGGTCTTCAGCCAGCAAATATTTCGGGGAAAGCATGATCCGCTATCCACGACCGGAGACGCTATCCGCATACATGGACGTCAAATTGCAGATGCTCGCCATGGTCAGAAAGCGAGAGGGCGATATTCAGGAAAAGCTTCCACTGGACATGAACTACGCGCTCAAGCTCTACCGTTCTGCGCTTTCGGCCAACATGGTATTGGGAACATTGTCCGAAGAGGAAAAGACGCGCATTGAAAACCATGTGAGTTGCCTACAGGCCTATGCAGCGGCTGGCCGTCCCGACATGGACTGCGAGCCGCTGCACTGGTACTACAACGCGGCCCGATGAACACAGGGTCAGAACACTTCCCAGTTCTCACCAGCGCGCTCGGCTGCAGTGCGGGGGCCAGGCACCCGCATTGCCGTGGATGTCGATCCGCTGTCGCCCCGCATGGCGGCCTGCGCCCCGGACTGGCGAGGCAAGCTGTCGGCACCTGAAGGCAGACCACGCACGCCGGAGGCCACGGCGGGCTTCGCGACAGGAGCCTGATCGGCAGGTGAGGACAGCCCATCCAGCTTGAACAGACTGACCAGATCGACCAACCTGGCAGCCTGCGCGTTCAGGCTGGCAGCAGCCGCCGCCGACTCTTCGACCAGGGCGGCGTTCTGCTGCGTGACCTGGTCCAGCTGTACGACGGCGTCGCCCACCTGCGCCACACCATCGGCCTGCTCGGCCGTGGCTGCGCCTATCTCGCCGATCAGGTCGGCCACCTGCTGCGCCTGGCGGACGATGTCCTGCATCGCGGAACCTGCCTCGCCCACCAGACCGGAGCCTTCATCCACCTTGGACACGCTCTCGCCTATCAGGGCCTTGATCTCCTTGGCTGCCCCAGCGCTGCGCTGGGCCAGGCTGCGCACTTCGGATGCCACCACGGCAAAGCCACGCCCCTGCTCGCCCGCCCGTGCTGCCTCCACGGCGGCATTGAGCGCCAGGATGTTGGTCTGGAAGGCAATGGAGTCGATCACTCCGATGATGTCCTCGATCTTCCGGGAACTCGCGGTGATCTGCTCCATGGTGGCCACAACGCGGTCCACGATCTTGCCGCCGCCAGTGGCGGCCTGGCTCGACGAAGCGGCCAGCTGGGTGGCGGTACGCACCGTATCGGCATTGAGCTTGACGGTGGCGTTCATCTCCTCCATGGAGGCGGCGGTCTGCTCCAGATTGCTGGCCTGCTCCTCCGTGCGCTGGCTCAGGTCGGCATTGCCCGATGCGATCTGGCTGGCGCCGGTCGCGATGGATTCGCTGCTTTGCCGCACATCGGCGACCACGCGCGCCAGGCCGGCACGCATGTCCTCCATGGCGTGCAGCAGGCTGGAGGTGTCTCCGGGCGCCAGTTGCACCCGCACGGACAAATCGCCCTGCGCGATCTGGCGCGCCACCCCGGCGGCATAGGAGGGCTCTCCGCCCAGCTGCTGCTTGACCGTCGTGGTGATCATCCAGGCCACCAGAGAGCCCAGCGCGGCGGCCAGCAGCGTCAGCACCAGCATGGCCACGCCGTCTTCGGCCACGCTGCGCAGGGAGCCGTCCACCGTGGCCTGTGTCTGGGACTTCTGGTAGGAGACCAGCGCCTCGACCGCATCGAAATAGGTCGTCTGCAAGGCGCGCAGGCGTCCCATGATCAGGTCCCTGGCCGCATCGCCCTGGTTGGCCAGGCCCAGGTCCCCGGCCTGGCGCATGGTCTCCACGAAAGGCTCGCGCGCCTGCCGTATGACGGCAAAGAGCCGGCGCGCCTGCTCGGTCTGCAGGCGCTGGTCCAACTCCTTCATGACCAGGCCGTTCCTGGCAACCACCTCATCCAGCCTGCGGCTCTCCTCGGCCATCTGCGCCGTATCGGTGATCAGCGCCAGATTGCGCACCACCCGCGCCGACACATTGGCGTTGTCCTTGAGCGATTGCAGCCGGGCCAGATTGCCCATGCGGTCCTCGGCCAAAACACGCAACTGCTCCCCCTGATCGTGCAGCTTCATCCAGCCGAAGCCGGCCACGCACACGCAGACCACGATCACCGCAAGGAAACCCATGCCCAGCATGGTTCCCAACTTCATACGCCTCAGAAAACCCACGTCGCTCTCCCTCGAACCACCTAAGCAAACCGGCCAGACTGCTGGCACGGAATAAACACATTCAGGAACAAATTTGACAATTTGAATCAGTCGCATCGCCTTCCCAAACCCTGTTCATCCGGTAGGACAGCGCCTTGCCGACATGCAGGCATCGGGCTGCCAGCCGTCGTGATCGGAGGCAGTGGGCGCATGGATATCCCGCGCACCGACAAGGCCCCGTCATTCCCAGACTTCGCGAGACATTCCTCACAATGGGCGCCGGCATTTGCGCACCCGCAGCTGCTCAACAGCACCTGCAAACGGCAGAGCGACCCACTCCAGGAACTCCAGAGGAGACTCCATGAAACTGCTGAGATTCGGCCCCGAGGGCCAGGAAAAGCCCGGCCTGCTGGATGCCGAAGGCCAGATCCGCGACGTGTCCGCCCTGTTGGACGACTACACGCCCCGCCTGCTGGGCCGCGAGGCGCTGCGGGCCCTGGCCGCCATCGACCCTGCCAGGCTGCCCCTGGTGCAAGGCCCGGTGCGCATCGGCATGCCCTGGAGCGGCATGTCCAAGTTCGTCGCCATCGGCCTGAACTACCGCGACCATGCCGAGGAAGCCGGCATGCCCATCCCCAAGGAGCCCATCCTCTTCGCCAAATGGCCCAGCTGCGCCTGCGGCCCCGACGACGACATCCCCCTGCCCGAGGGCAGCACGCGCATGGACTGGGAGGTGGAACTGGGCATCGTCATCGGCGAGCGCGCGCGCAATGTGTCCGTGGCCGATGCGCTGGAGCATGTGGCCGGCTACTGCCTTGCCAACGATGTGTCCGAGCGCGAATACCAGATTGACCGCAGCGGTGGCCAGTGGAGCAAGGGCAAGGGTTTCGACCGCTTCGGCCCCATCGGCCCCTGGCTGGTCACGCGCGACGAAGTGCCCGATCCGCAGGCCCTGCAGCTATGGCTGGATGTGAACGGGGAGCGCCGCCAGAGCGGCAGCACGCGCACCATGATCTTTGGCTGCGCCGAACTCATCAGCCACTGCAGCCGCGTGATGACGCTGGAGCCCGGCGACCTCATCATCACCGGCACGCCCCCGGGAGTCGGGATGGGCATGAAGCCGCCGCGCTATCTGAAGGCTGGCGATGTGATGGAGCTGGGGATCGAGGGACTGGGCGTGCAGAGGCAGCGCGTGGTGTAGATCCACAAAAAAGCGGCTTCAAAAAGCCGCTTTATTTTTGAGCTGAACCAGCGCTCAGCTGCCCGCCACCTTCATGCGGTTGATCAGGATAGAGCCCACGGTCTTGGCGCCGTAGTTGTAGGCATCCGCGCCCACGGCCTCGATGCCCTTGAGCATGTCCTTGAGGTTGCCGGCGATGGTGATCTCATGCACGGGGAAGGCGATTTCGCCGTTTTCCACCCAGAAGCCGCTGACGCCGCGCGAGTAGTCGCCGGTCACGTAGTTCACGCCCTGGCCCATGAGTTCGATCACGAACAGGCCCGTGCCCAGCCTCTTGAGCATGGCGGGCAGGTCGTCGCCGGCCTTGGTGCGGCGCGAGGTCATGACCAGGTTGTGCGATCCGCCGGCATTGCCGGTGGTCTTCATGCCCAGCTTGCGTGCCGAGTAGCTGGACAGGAAGTAGCCCTCGACGCGGCCGGCATCCACCACCTTGCGGGCCTGCACGCGCACGCCTTCCTCGTCGAAGGGCGAGCTGCCCTTGCCGCCGAGGATGAAGGGATCTTCCGTGATGTCGATGTGCTTGGGGAAGACGGGCTTGCCCAGCGAGTCGAGCAGGAAGGTGCTGCGGCGGTACAGCGCGCCGCCGCTGACGGCCTGCACGAAGCTGCCCAGCAGGCCGGCGGCCAGCGTGGACTCGAACAGCACCGGGCACTCGGTGGTCGGGATCTTGCGGCTGCCCAGGCGGCTCAGGGCGCGCTGGGCGGCGTAGCGGCCCACAGCCTCGGGCGAGGCCAGGTCGGCCGCGTTGCGCATGGAGCTGTACCAGGCATCGCGCTGCATCTCGCCATTGCGGCCGGGCAGCGATGCGATGGGCGCCACCGACAGGCTGTGGCGCGAGCTGGCGTAGCCGCCACGGAAACCATTGGTATGGGCGCTGAAGAAATGGCTTTGCTGGGCCGAGACGCCAGCGCCTTCGCTGTTGGTGATGCGCTTGTGCGTGCCCAGGGCAGCTTCTTCGCACTGCAGCGCCAGCTGCGCCGCAGCCTCGCTGGTCAGCTCCCAGGGGTGGAACAGCTGCAGGTCACGGTGGGTGCCGGGCGGGGCGATGTCGGCCGCATCGGGCAGGCCGGCCATGGGGTCCTCGGCCGTGAAGCGCGCGATGTCGTAGGCGGCCTGCACGGTCTGCTGGATGGCGGCATCCGAGAAGTCGGAGGTGCTGGCGTTGCCACGGCGGTTGCCCAGGTAGACGGTCACGCCCAGCGACTTGTCGCGGTTGCGCTCCACGGTCTCCAGCGCCCCCTTGCGCACACTCACGCTCAGGCCGCAGCCCTCGGAAGCCTCGGCTCCGGCGTCGGTGGCGCCGAGCTTCTTGGCGTGGACCAGGGCACGGTCCACCAGGTCTTCAAAAAACGGTTGGCTGTAGCTGAAGCCGGAATCAGCCTGCGGTTTGGCGGTGCTTGCCGCGCGGGGACGGGGTTTTTTCATAGCGGCGGCTATGATAGCCGCCACTGCAGCGCCCTCCGCGCCGCCACTGTATTTGTCCCCTACCCCATGTCACGCAAACCCAAAAAAGGCTACTACGTCAAAGGTCACTTCGTTGCCGAAGGCAGCGAACTCGACCTGCAGCTCAAGGCCGAACTCAAAGGCACTCCCGACTCCAGCAAGACGGATCTCAAGCGCGAGTCCGACGCCTTGCAGGACCTCGGCAAGGATTTGCTGACGCTGCGCTCCGACCTGTTCAAGCGCCTGCAATTGCCCGACCAGCTGGCCGATGCCCTGGCCGAGGCCAAGCGCATCACCAATTTCGAAGGCAAGCGCCGCCAGATGCAGTACGTCGGCAAGCTCATGCGCAAGCTGGACGAGACCGAGATCGCCGCCGTGCGCGCCGCGCTGGACGAGCAGCACAACGGATCGGCCGCCGAGAAGATGGCCCTGCACGCCGCCGAGCAATGGCGCGACCGCCTGATTGCCGAGGAATCGGCCCTGTCCATCTGGCTGGACCATTTCCCCGACACAGACACCCAGCAGCTGCGCGCCCTGATCCGCCAGGCCCGCAAGGACATGCCGGGCGCCCATGAGGCCAATGTGCAGGAATCCACCGGCCTGGCCCAGCGCAAGGGCCGCGCCTACCGCGATCTGTTCCAGCTGGTGCGCCAGCAGTTGGGCGGCACGGGCCGCGAGACAGCCGAGGACGGTGACGGCGCTGGCGAGGAAGCCGACGATGAGTGAGCCCGTCCATGACGCCGTGCGCATCGGCATCGTCTCGATCAGCGACCGTGCCAGCAGCGGCGTCTATGAGGACAAGGGCCTGCCGGCCCTGCAGGACTGGCTCACCCGCGCGCTCAGGAACCCCATCACGTTCGAGCCGCGCCTGATCCCCGACGAGCAGGCCGGCATCAGCGCCACGCTGATCGAGCTGGTCGATGCCGGCTGCTGCCTGGTGCTGACCACGGGCGGCACCGGCCCCGCCCCGCGCGATGTCACGCCCGAAGCCACGCTGGCCGTGGCCGACAAGGAAATGCCGGGCTTTGGCGAGCAGATGCGCCAGATCAGCCTGGCCTTTGTGCCCACGGCGATCCTGTCGCGCCAGGTGGCGGTGATCCGTGGCAAGAGCCTGATCATCAACCTGCCGGGCCAGCCCAAGGCCATTGCCGAAACCCTGGAAGGTCTGAAGAACCCCGATGGCACGCAAAAGGTCAACGGCATCTTTGCGGCCGTGCCCTATTGCGTGGACCTGATCGGCGGGCCCTATCTGGAAACGGACGACAGCGTCTGCAAGGCTTTCCGCCCCAAGAGCGCAGTGCGCACCGCGCGACCTGCGGCCTGATCGCGCGGACACGGCAATCGACAAGCAGCCTGCGGGCTGCTTTTTATTTTTTCAGCCCCTTGAACCAGCGCTGAATCCGGGCCCGCAATTGCCGTTTGCCGTCATCACCCAACGGCATGCCGCTTGCCAGTTTCAGTGCCGCATCGACCTGTACATGGCCATGCTCCATCAGTGCCATACTCGTGGAAGCGAGAGCCTTCGCCAATGGATCCGTCGATCCGGTCCGCCAGATCCGGAGCGTTGAGCGGATAGATGTCCGCCTCTGCGGACATCTTGAAAACCGGCTCGGGATACGGGATGGAGCCCAGGATTGCCTGGCTTCCCACGATGACGAATTCATACTCATTCGTCACATCCCCGCTCGCACGAATGATGTGCTCAAGATCCTCTCGGTTCATAGGCCCGCCCTGTATCTCCCAATGCAACGCCCCGCTTGAGATCCCCCACCTGCGCCAGTACCTGCTGGCGCACCTGTTCGGGCAGCACCGATGTCAGGGGCGAGGCCTGGCGCAGTTCCTGGGCCCTTCGCGTGCGGGCCAGGATGGTGCGCCAGCGGCCATTTTGCAAGACATCCTGCCACTGCCTCCACAGGCTGGCGGAATGCGAATCCCCCTGGCTCAACCACCGCTCCAACGTGTCCTGTGCCTGCTGCAGCAATGCCGGGTCAGATCGCACAAGGCGCACGGCTTCTTCATGCAATGCGAGGCTTTGCAGATCCTGCACTTCATGGCGCGCATCCTGCGCACGCACCAGAACCTGTACGACGGGCCTGGCATGGCGCGAACGGGCTGCGGCAGTTCCTGCGGGCGCGGGCTGCAGGGCGTCGCCCGCCAGCAATGCCAATTCTCCCCCTATGCCCAGTTCCGACATGACTCGCAGGTACGTGCCCATGGATGGCCCGGGATCGCCGGACTCGACTGCAGCGAGCGTGCTGCGGGATATGCCTACGCGCGAGGCCATCTCGACCGTGCCCAGCCCCTGCTCCTTGCGCAGACGCTTGAGCCGGTCACCGAACTGCAAAAGCAGTTGGCGCTGAAGAAGGGTGGACTTTTCTGGCGCTTTCATTTGTCCATTATTCTAAGCAAAACCTGAATTTTTGATTGTTTTTCTAGACAATTTAATTCAAGATCAGTGCTCTCTCATCCCCAGGTCAAGGAACGGAAAAGCAGGTCCTGACGCGCGCACAAGCCACGGCCGGGATGCGCAGCGCATGGCGCTCAATCAACGGGCCGGCCACGTTGCAAGGATGAGCGGCTGTACTGTCGCACCGGGGCCACCAAGCCCGTGCTTGCCCCAATGCGGCAGGCCCCTGTCCCTGCCAGCATGGAATCACCCCGGCCCCTGCGCAACAGCAGCGGGCTTTTTCCATCCAAAGCAAGGAGACTTCATGCAGCAACGCCCCAAGACATCGCTGATGACACCGCTGGCCCTGGCACTGTGCGCCGCCGCACTGGCAACGCCGGCCCTGGCGCAGCAGGACAAGGTTCGGATCGGCTTCATCACCGACATGTCCAGTCTCTATGCCGATGTCGAGGGCAAGAACGGCGCCGTGGCGATACAGATGGCCATCGACGACTACGGCGGCAAGCTGCTGGGCAAGCCCATCGAGCTGCTGACGGCCGACCACCAGAACAAGGCCGACATTGCCGCCAGCAAGGCGCGCGAGTGGATTGACACGCAGGGCATCAGCCTGGTGTTTGGCGGCACGAACTCGGCCACGGCCCTGTCCATGGCCAAGGTGGCGCAGGAGAAAAAGCGGGTCTTCATCGACAACGGCGCGGGCAGCTCGGCGCTGACCAACGAGCAGTGCAGCCCCTACACCGTGCACTACGCCTTCGACACCGTGGCCCTGGCCAAGGGCACGGGCGCTGCCGTGGTGGAGGCCGGAGGCAAGAGCTGGTACTTCGTGACCGCCGACTATGCCTTCGGCCATGCGCTGGAGGCCGATACCACCAAGATCATCGAGGCGCGTGGCGGCAAGGTGCTGGGCTCGGTCAAGACGCCGCTGAACGCCAGCGATTTCTCCAGCTTCATGCTGCAGGCGCAGAACTCCAAGGCCCAGATCCTGGGCCTGGCCAACGCGGGTGGCGACACCATCAACTCCATCAAGGCCGCGCGCGAGTTCGGCGTGACCAAGGACATGAAGCTGGCCGGCCTGCTGGTGTTCTTCACCGACGTGCACAGCCTGGGCCTGAAGAACACGCAGGGCATGCAGTTCACCACCAGCTGGTACTGGGACATGAACGATGCCTCGCGCAAGTTCGCCGACGCCTTCATGGCCAAGACCCAGCGCCGCCCCAGCGAAATCCATGCGGCCGACTACTCGGCCACCATGAACTGGCTCAAGGCCGTGGAAAAGGCCGGCACGCTGGATGCCGACAAGGTCATGGCCACCTGGCGCGGCATGAAGATGGATGACTTCTTCGGCAGCGGCTACCTGCGCGAGGACGGCCGCTACGTGCACGACATGTACCTGATGGAAGTGAAATCCCCGGCCGAATCCAAGGGCACCTGGGACTACTACAAGCTGGTCAAGAAGCTGCCGGCCGAGCAGGTCTGGACTACCAAGGCCGAGAGCAAGTGCCAATATTGGCGCTGAACTTGCGCTGAACTTGCGGTGAGCCGAGGGGGCAGCCCGGCCGCTCCCTCTCCTCGCTTTTCTCCACTGAATCTCCATGCCTTGGTCAATGCCGGGACATCGAACCGCGCCAGACTGGTAAGTTCGAGCATCTGGCGCGGCGCCGGGCAGGGACTGTCTCCCCTGCGGCCGACCGCGCGGCAGGGGAAGAATGAAGTTCAATCGCAAATGGGCCATGGTCGCCGTCGCAGGCGCATGCATGGTCGCAGGCCTGGTGTGGTGGAAGGCCAGTGCCAAGCCCTCCACCCAATTCGCAACCGCACCCGTCACCGTCGGCGACCTGGAGCAGACCGTGCTGGCCGTGGGCCGGCTGCACCCCAAGGAACTGGTGGCCGTGGGCGCCCAGGTCTCGGGCCAGGTCCGGCGCCTGCACGTGGAGCTGGGCCAGAAGGTCAAGGCCGGCGAGCTGATCGCCGAAGTCGATGCCCAGCCGCAGCGCATCAAGCTGCGCAATGCCGAGGCATCCGTCACCGCCTTGCAGGCCCAGCTGGCCGCGCGGCGCGCGGCGCTGGTGCAGGCCCGGCTGACCTTCCAGCGCCAGCAGGAGCTGCTGCAGGCCGACGCCACCTCGCGCGCCGACCATGAAGCCGCCAAGGCTGCGCTGGACACCGCGCTGGCCGATGTCGGCGCCCTTCAGGCACAGATAGAGCAGGCACGCACCCAGGTGGAGACCGAGCGCATCAACCTGGGCTACACCCGCATCGTCGCGCCCATGGACGGCGTGATCGTGGCGGTGGTCACCAAGCAGGGCCAGACCCTGAACTCCTTCCAGACCACGCCCACCATCGTCATGCTGGCCAAGCTCGACGTGATGACCGTTCGCGCCGAGATTGCCGAGGCCGACGTGGACAAGATCCAGCTGGGCCAGACGGTCTGGTTCACCACGCTGGGCAGCGGCCGCCAGCGCCACACCGCCACGATCGAGCGCATAGAGCCTGCGCCCGCCTCCATCGCCACAGACGCCACCGCTGGCGCAGCGACCGCCACCGGCGCCCAGGCCGCCAAGGCCATCTACTACAACGCCCAATTCGACGTGCCCAACCCGGAAGGCAAGCTGCGCCCCTCCATGACCGCCCAGGTCACCGTGCGCGTGGCCCAGGCCGACAAGGCCGTGCTCATGCCGGCCGCCGCGCTGGGCAGCCGCGATGCCGACGACAACTACAGCGTGCGCGTGCGCGATGCCCAGGGCCAGGTCACCGAGCGCAAGGTGCGCGTGGGCCTGCGCACCAACGCCCAGGCCCAGGTGCTGTCGGGGCTGGAGCCCGGCGAGCAGGTGGTGATCGGCGAGGCCAGCCCCGGCGGCAAGCCGGCCGGCAGCGACCCGATGGGAATGTAAGCATGGACCATGCATTGCTGCAGATGCAGGGCCTGCGCCGGGAGTTTCCTGCGGGCGACACCACGGTGGCGGTACTCAAGGACATAGACCTGACCATCGAGGCCGGCGAGATGGTGGCCATCGTCGGCGCCTCGGGCTCGGGCAAGTCCACGCTGATGAACATCCTCGGCTGCCTGGACCATCCGACCTCGGGCAGCTACCGCATCGCGGGCCGCGAGACCAGCGAGCTGGGGCCCGACGCGCTGGCCGCGCTGCGGCGCGAGCACTTCGGCTTCATCTTCCAGCGCTACCACCTGCTGCCCGACCTCACGGCCCAGGGCAATGTGGAGCTGCCCGCCGTCTACGCGGCCACACCGGCCGGCGAGCGGCATGCGCGCTCGGCCGCCCTGCTCGAACGCCTGGGCCTGGCCGACCGCATGCAGCACCGGCCGGGCCAGCTGTCGGGCGGGCAGCAGCAGCGCGTGTCCATCGCCCGCGCGCTGATGAACGGCGGCGCCGTCATCCTGGCCGACGAGCCCACGGGCGCGCTGGACAAGGCCAGCGGCGAGCAGGTCATGCGCATCCTGCAGGAGCTGCATGCCGACGGCCACACCATCATCCTGGTCACGCACGACATGGCCGTCGCCGCCCACGCCACGCGCGTGATCGAGATCAGCGACGGCGCCATCATTGCCGACCGGCGCAGCACCCCGCACGAAGCCAGGCCGCCCGTGGAGCCGGCATCCGGCGCGCGCCGGGCCTCCTGGCGCGGACTGTCGGACCGCTTTGGCGAAGCCCTGCGCATGGCCCTGCGCGCCATGAACGCCCACCGCCTGCGCACCTTCCTGACCATGCTGGGCATCATCATCGGCATCTCGGCCGTGGTCTCGGTGGTGGCGCTGGGGCGCGGTGCGCAGCAGCAGGTGATGAACCAGATCAGCGAGCTGGGCACGAACACGCTGGACATCTTCCCCGGCAAGGACTTCGGCGACACGCGCGCGGCCGCCATCGAGACCCTGGTCGCCGCCGACGCCCAGGCCCTGGCCGAGCAGCCCTACGTGGACAGCGCCACGCCCAATGTGTCGGTCGGCGTCACGGCGCTGTACCGCGAGAACGCGGCCACGGCCCAGGTGACGGGCGTGGGCTTCGAGCACTTTCGCGTGCGCGGCCTGCGCCTGGCATCGGGCCGCTTCTTCGACCAGCGCGACGTGGACCTGCACGCCCAGGTGGCGGTGATCGACCAGAAGACCGCCACCGCCCTGTTCCCCACCAACCCCAGCCCGCTGGGCGAGGTCGTGCTGCTGGGCCAGATGCCCGTGGAAATCGTCGGCGTGCTCCGGCCTGCGCAAAACAGCTTCGGCGGCTCCACGCCCACCTTCTTCGTGCCCTACACCGCAGCCGCCACGCGCCTGGTCGGCAAGTACCACCTGGACAGCATCACGCTGCGCATCAAGGACGCGGTGCCGGCCGAGATCGCGCAAAAGGCCGCCACCAGCCTGCTGACCGAGCGCCATGGCACCAAGGACTTCTTCATCTGGAACTCCGACCAGATCCGCCAGGCCATCACGCGCACCAGCACCACGCTGACGCTGCTGGTCTCGGCCATCGCCATGATTGCGCTGCTGGTGGGCGGCATCGGCGTGATGAACATCATGCTGGTGTCGGTGACCGAGCGCACGCGCGAGATCGGCGTGCGCATGGCCATCGGCGCGCGCCAGTCGGACATCCTTCAGCAGTTCCTGATCGAGGCCGTGCTGGTCTGCATCGTGGGCGGCATCCTGGGTGTGTCGCTGGCGCTGGGCCTGGGGCTGGCCGTCAGCCTGTCCGGCAGCAGCTTCCAGCTGTCGTTCTCGGCCGCCTCCATCGTGCTGGCCGTGGCCTGCTCCTCCCTCATCGGGATCGGTTTCGGCTTCCTGCCGGCGCGCAGTGCTGCGCGCCTCGACCCCGTACAGGCTCTATCGAGAGATTGACATGCATATGCTGAAGACCGGCGTGCTGGCATGCGCAGTGGCCCTGGCCGGCTGCGGCGCCATCACGCGCACAACCTACGAGGCGCCGCAGGTGGCGCTGCCCGCACAGTTCGAGCATGCGCAGCCATCGGCGGCCGCGCCTGCGCCCGAGGCATGGTGGCGCGCCTTCGGCGATCCGCGCCTGGATGCATGGATCGACATGGCCCTTGCCCGCAACCCCGACCTGGCAACGGCAGGCATCCGTGTGCGCCGCGCCGCGCTGCAGGCGCAGCTGGCGGGCCGCGCCCTGCTGCCGCAACCCGGCGGCACACTCAGCACCGGGGCCAGCCGGCCGCTGTCCGGCAGCCCGCGCAGCACGCTGGAGACGTCCAGCGCCACGCTGAGCGTGGGCTGGGAGCTGGACCTGTTCGACCGCCTGGGTGCCCAGCGCGATGCGGCCGTCTTCGAGGCCCAGGCCAGCGAGCAGGACAGGCAGGCCGTGGCTCTGTCCCTGGCGGCCACCACCGCCAGCCTGTACTGGCAACTGGCCCTGGCCAACGAGCGCCTGGAATTGGCGCGGCAAAGCCTGGAGTACACACGCCGCACCGGCGAGCTGGTGGAGGCGCAGTACCGCAGCGGCGCCGTATCCAGCCTGGAACGGCGCGAGGCCCGGCAGGCGCTGGCCGAGCAGCAGGCGCTGCTCAGCCAGTACACGCAGGCCCGCGCCGAACTGCGGCAGGCGCTCAACGAGCTGCTCCTGGGCGCCGAGGCACCCGGTGGCGAGCCGCAGGCCCTGCCCACGGGCGCGCTGCCTGCCATTGCCGCAGGACTGCCCGCCGAACTGCTGGGCCGCCGCCCCGACCTGCGCGCCGCCGAACTGCGGCTGCGCTCCTCCCTGGCCAGCAGCGATGCGGCCACCGCGCGCTACTACCCCACGCTGTCGCTGACCGGCAGCCTGGGGGGCTCCAGCAACTCGCTGCTCGACCTGCTGGCCAACCCCGTGGCGGCCCTGGGCGCCAGCATGACCCTGCCCTTTCTGAACGTGGGCGAGATGCGGCTGAACACCGCCATTGCGCGCAACCAGCATGAAGAGGCCGTGGTCAACTTCCGCAAGTCGCTGTACGCCGCGCTGGCGGAAACGGAAAAAGCCCTGTCCGCCCGCACCGAGCTGGCCAGCCAGGAGCAGGCACAGCAGCGCGTCATGCAGGAATCGGCAGAAATCACCCGCCTGTACGAGGCACGCTACCGCGCAGGCCAGGTACCCTTGCGCACCTGGCTGGATGCGCAGGAGCGCAGCCGCAACGCACAGCTGGCCCTGTCGGCCCTGCACCTGGCGCAACTGCAAAACCAGGTGACGATCAACAAGGTGCTGGGCGGCGGATGGCAAGCCCCTTGAGCAAGGGCCGGCAACCTCCGCCAAAGTACCCGGCCCCGGTCAGAACGAATGCGCCATGCCCAGGTACAGGCCGGTCTGGCTGCCGCCCGGCGCCGGGTTGTTGTTGGTGGTCTCCACCGAGAAGTTCGCATTGCCGCCATTGCGCACATTGCCCACGCTGGCGTACAGCAGCGTGCGCTTGGACAGCGCGTAGTCGGCGCCCGCCATGAACAGGTTGGCGCTGCCGCCGCCGTTGTTGACCGTGGTGCGGTAGCCCGCCCCGATCAGCGTCAGCGGGCCTGACACCTTGTAGCGCGCGCCCATCCAGTACTGCCGCGCCTTGGTGGGCACGCCAGCCGCGCTGTCGGGCGCGGACAGCTGCTCATAGCCCGCGAACAGCTTGAGCGCGGACAGCGTCACCGTGCCGCCCAGCGTCAGGTTGCGGGAGGTGGTGTACAGATCGCTGAAGCGGCCATTGGCATCGCGGGCCACATCGTAGATGGCGCGCAACTCGAACGTGGGCGCGGTATAGGACACGGACAGCGCATCCTTGCGCAGCCGCGATGCGCCCTGCGGCTGCTCGCCCAGGCCGGTCAGCGCCAGCACGCGCAGGCCGCCCCAGCTGGGCGTTTCGTACGAGACCATGTTGTCATGCCCGCCCCAGTTGCGCCCCCGCACCAGCGTGGCCGAGCCGATGAACTGCTGGCCCGTGGGGTCCAGCGCCCAGTGCGCATCCGAGATCGACAGGTCCTTGCCCAGCTTCAGCGTGCCCCAGCCGCTGCGCAGGCCCACGAAGGTGCGGCGGTTGAAGAAACCTGCGCCGTTGAACTTGGCATCGTCGATGCTGAAGCCCGACTCCAGCGTGAACAGCGCATGCAGCCCGCCGCCCAGGTCCTCCTCCCCCTTGAAACCCAGCATGCTCGTGCCCCACTGGTTGCCCACGGCCCGCCACAGATTGCCGGAGGCCCCCGTGGCCGGGTCGTACACATTGCTCTGGTAGTCCACCCCCGCGACCACACGCCCGTAGAGCGTGACCGAACTCTGGGCCTGGGCCGCCAGGGCCGTGCCCAATGCAAGCGCGGCCAGGCCAGCGCTGCGGATCATGCGTTTATTCATCTCCCTCTCCTCCTTGACATTGCCGATTGGCGAAAATCCCCATGGCCGCAGCACGGCTGCCATGGGGAGCAGCTTGAAACCGGTCGCCAGCCCCTTTTCTTGTGCTTCTTGTTCTTGTGCTTCTTGCTATTGCGGGTGCATGCAGCCCCGTGGTTGCGATGCCCTGCAGGCTGCTTTCATGAATTCTCCGCAGGGATGGCGCCAGGCCTGAGCGATTCATGCGCAGACCTATGCATTTGCGGCGCGGGCGCCCCGGTGTTTTCCCCTGGAAGGGAGTTGAGCGACGTTCGGGGATGGGGCATGGCCGACGGATGCTCAGTCGCTCACTCCTGCGCAGAATCCTCCAGCCGAAAAATGCAGGCCATGGGCGTCCACTTGTCTCCAGGTGGTGTCCACGGCGTGGGGGCCTGAAAGGCCCACATCAGGTCTTCCCATTCGCACAACTTTGGATCGGTGGCGGAGGCAAGGGCCATGGCTCGGGCGTCATGCACCGCGTCATCGGTTTCCATGACCATCACCATGCGCGTGCCAAGGCGGTGGATTTCCATGCCGGTGACGCCATGGCTACGCAGATGCGCCGCCACCTCCGGCCAGATCCGGTGATGCAGGGCTTCGTACCGGGCGATCAGCGCCGGATCATCCCTGAGGTCGAGTGCAAGGCATTGGCGCATGGTGTCTCCATGGTGGTCAGGTCAGCGCGCGGTCCAGGTGGGTGTAGCCGCCATCGACGAACAGCCATTGCCCCGTGGTGTGCGATGCCCGCTCGGACAGAAGAAAGACGACCGTGTCCGCAATCTCCTCGGCCGCCGTCATGCGCCGGCCCAGCGGAATCCGGGCGCTGATCTGTTCCAGCTGGCGCCCGGGGTCGTCGAAGCGGCCCAGCCAGTGCAGGTACATCGGCGTCATCACCTCGGCGGGCACCACGGCATTGACGCGCACGCCATCGGCTGCCAGCGCGGCAGCCCATTCGCGCGTCAGCGAGAGCTGGGCCCCCTTGGCCGCGCAGTAGCCGCTGGCCTGGCCCTGCCCGGTCAGCGCGGTCTTGGACGAGATGTTGACGATGGCGCCACGGCTGGCCTTGAGGTGCGGCAGGCAATGGTGGGCCATGACGTAGTAGTGCACCAGGTTGGCCTGCAGCGAGCGCACGAAGGCGTCGCGCCCTGCCTCCAGGCCCACGCCGTCATTGATGCCCGCGTTGTTCACCAGGCCGTCGATGTGGCCGCAGTCCGCCGCAGCGCGGGCCACCATCTCCCCGCATGCCTGTTCATCGACCAGGTCGAAGCGGAAGTGGCGGGCCCGGGGCTGCAGCTCCATGAGCTGCGCCTCGAACCGCGCGGACATGGTGTCCTTGCCGCAGATCAGCGGAATCGCACCTTCACCGGCCAGCCGCAGCGAGATGGCCGCCCCGATGCCGCTGGCACCGCCCGTGACGATGAAGGTCTTGTCTTTCAGGTTCAGGTCCATGCTGCCTCCCATGTGGTCAGGTCATGCCTTGCGGCTGCAGGCCGTAGCAGCGCGCGGCGGTGCCGCCCCACAGCGCCTCACGCTCGGAGGCCGACAGCCGCGACGACGCCCAGCCATCCACCAGCTCAAAGACCGTGGCGTATGGCGCGGCCAGCAGGCAGACCGGCCAGTCGGAGCCAAACATCAGCCGCTGCGGACCGAACACCTGCAAGGCCATATCTAGACAGCGCAGCAGGCAAGCCCTGCCTGCCCCGTCCAGCCCGGCGCGCCAGTCGGCCTCGGTCACTAGGCCCGAGAGCTTGCAGGCCACATGCGGCAGCGCGGCAAAACGCCCCAGCCGCGCCTGCCAGTGGCCGAATGCGGCCTGTTCCCGGGCCAGCACGGCCAGCGGGGGCTTGCCCAGATGGTCCAGCACCAGCCAGTGCGCGTCGTGCCGTGCGCAGAAGGCGGCAGCCGCCTCCATCTGGTGATGGAAGACGAGCAGGTCATACGCCCAGCCCTGGCGCTGCAACAAGGCCATGCCGCGCCCGAATGCGGCGCAGCCCAGAAAGGCTGCGGCATCGGGCTCGTCCTGCACCTGATGGCGCCAGCCGCACAGCCTCGGCTCGGCACGCCAGTCCTGCAGGCGCTCGCCCAGGCCCTCGCAGGTCAGGTCTTCCCACCCCACCACGCCGCGTATCCAGTCATTGCGCCGCGCCAGCTCCAGCAGGAACCGCGTCTCATCGACCGTGGCGCGCGCCTGCACGGCGATGGCGCCCGTGAAGCCGCAGGCAGACAGCTGGGGCAGGAGATGGCCGGGCGTGCGGTCCACCGCCAGGGCCCGCATGTCCGCGCCTATCCATGGATAGTCCCCGGCGCTGTAGCGCCAGAAATGCAGGTGTGCATCGATGCGCGGATGCAAAAGTGAATGGGAATGGGACAGGGCCATGGCTCAGGCCTGGAAGCGATACCTGGCCAGAGATTCCGGCTTCATCGTAATGGAAAAGCCGGGCGCACCGGGAGGCATATAGGCCGCATTGCGCACCACGCAGGGATCCACGAAGTGCTCGTGCAGATGGTCCACGTACTCGATCACGCGCCCCTCACGCGTGCCGGACACGCAGACGAAATCGATCATGGACAGATGCTGCACATACTCGCAAAGGCCCACGCCCCCGGCATGCGGACACACGGGCAGACCGTACTTTGCGGCCAGCAGGAGTACCAGCAGCACCTCGTTGACCCCTCCCAGCCGGCAGGCGTCGATCTGCACCACGTCGATGGCGCCACGCAGGATGAACTGCTTGAAGAGAATGCGGTTCTGGCACATCTCTCCGGAGGCGACCTGGACCGGGGCAACGGCTTCGCGCACCGCGCGGTGGCCCTCCACATCGTCAGGGCTGGTCGGCTCCTCGATGAACCAGGGCCTGGCAAAGGCCAACTGCCGCACCCAGCCGATGGCCTGCCCCACCTCCCAGGCCTGGTTGGCGTCGATCATCAGCTGGCGGTCCGGCCCCAGCACCTCGCGCGCGATGGACACGCGCCGGATATCGTCCTGCAGGCTGCGCCCCACCTTGAGCTTGACGTGGTTGA
Organism: Delftia sp. DT-2; assembly: GCF_028401915.1. Lineage (NCBI taxonomy): Bacteria > Pseudomonadati > Pseudomonadota > Betaproteobacteria > Burkholderiales > Comamonadaceae > Delftia > Delftia sp. DT-2. The sequence goes on along the minus strand of NZ_JAQOTI010000001.1, from coordinate 454,241 downwards.
AGCCACCGGCCACCGCCTCGCGGCACAGGCGGCGCAGCTTGTCGTCGTCATAGCCCAGCCAGCCGGCCGAGGTCGTGTAGCAGGGATAGCCCTCGCGCTCCAGCACGCCGATGCACTCGGCCTTGCGCGGCGACTGGCGATGCAGCAGCTCCAGCGCCTGGGCTTCGGTCAGGGCATCCGTCATGTAGCGAAAATCCAGCGCGCGGACGAACTCCTCGGGCGTGAAATCGGCCACAAGACGCCACAGCGGCTTGCCCTCGGCCTTGGCCCACAGGTCCCACACGGCATTGACCACGGCGCCGGTGGCCAGGTGCATCGCCCCCTTGTCCGGGCCGATCCAGCGCAACTGGCTGTCGGAGGTGATGTGGCGCCAAAAGCGCCCCATGCCCTGGCGGACCCAGTCGAGCTCCATGCCCTCCACCAGGTGGCGCATGGCCGCGATGGCAGCGCAGCAGACCTCGTTGCCGCGCCCGATGGTGAAGGTCAGCCCGTGCCCCTCAAGGCCGGGCGTGTCCGTCTCCAGGATCACATAGGCGGCGGAGTAGTCCGGGTCCGGGTTCATGGCGTCAGACCCATCCAGGTGACTGGAGGTCGGAAAGCGCACATCGAGCACGCGCAGGGACAGGATTCGCGTCATGCTCTTCTCAGGCCTTGCCGGTTGTCGAGGGATTCGGTTGCACGCGGGCCGCCACCATGGTCTGGCGCTGCTCGCCCAGGCCGGCGATGCCCAGCCGCATGGCCTGCCCGGCACGCAGGTACATGGGCGGCTTCTGGCCCATGCCCACGCCCGGCGGCGTGCCGGTGGAGATCACATCGCCCGGTTGCAGGCTCATGAAGCGGCTCAGGTAGCTGACGAGAAAGGCCACGCCGAACACCATGGTGGCCGTGCTGCCGTCCTGCATGCGCCGGCCGTCCACATCCAGCCACATGCGCAGCGCCTGCGGATCGGGCACCTCGTCGGCCGTGACCAGCCAGGGCCCCAGCGGGCCGAAGCCGTCGCAGCCCTTGCCCTTGTCCCAGGTGCCGCCGCGCTCGAGCTGGTACTCGCGCTCGGAGATGTCGTTGACCACGCAATAGCCCGCCACGTGCCGCATGGCCCGGGCCTCGTCGATATGGCGCCCGCCCTGGCCTATGACCACGCCAAGCTCCACCTCCCAATCCGTCTTCACGGAGCCGGGCGGAATCTCGATGGCGTCGTCCGGGCCGCAGATGGCACTGGTCCACTTGCCAAACACCACGGGCTCGGGCGGCACCTGCATGCCGGCCTCGGCCGCATGGTCCGAGTAGTTGAGGCCTATGCACACGAACTTGCCCACCCGCCCCACGCAGGGGCCCAGACGCAGCGTGTGCTGCGGTACGCCTTCCACCAGGGGCAGCAGCAAGGGGTCCAGGGCGCCCAGTTGCGCCAGGCTGTCCGGCAGCAGCACAGGGCCGGCAATGTCGTCCACCACGCCCGAGAGGTCGCGCACACGCCCTTGCGCATCGAGCAGGCCCGGTCTTTCATGGCCCCTGGGGCCGTATCGCAGCAATTTCATGGAGCAGTCCTGTGCAGTTCAGTTGGACCAGCCACCGTCGATCACGCTCAGCGTGCCGGTGACGAAGCGGGATTCATCGCTGGCGAGATAGGTGGCCAGCGCGGCGATCTCCTCGGGCTGGCCTACCCGCCCCATGGGCTGGCGCGCCACGAAGGCCGCACGCACCTGCTCCAGCGGCACGCCCTGCTGCCGGGCCTGTCCTGCGATGCGCGCCTGCAGCGACGGAGACTCCACCGTGCCAGGGCAGATGGCGTTGCAGCGTATGCCCCGCGTGACGAAGTCGGCCGCCACGGCCTTGGTCAGCCCGACCACGGCGGCCTTGGTGGCGCCATAGGCATGGCGAAGGGGCACGCCCTTCACGCTGGAGGCCGCGGACGACATGTTGATGATCGAGCCGCCGCCCTGGGCCAGCATGGCGGGCAGCAGGGCGCGGATGATGCGGTGCATGGAGGTGACGTTGAGCTGCCACGCAAAGGCCCAGTCCTCGTCACTGCAGTCCAGGATGCTGCCGTGGTGCACGAAGCCCGCGCAGTTGAGCAGTGCGTCGAAGGCCCTCTCCTGCCCGGCCAGTGCCAGGATGTCTTGCGCATCGGTCACATCCAGCCGCCGCGTACGCAGGCCGTCCCGTCCCTCCAGTTCTGCCAGCGCCTGCATGTCGATGTCGGTGGCCAGCACGCTGGCCCCCTCGCGGGCAAACATCAGCGCGCAGGCACGCCCTATGCCCTGCCCGGCTGCGGTGACGAGAATGTGTTTTCCGGCGAGTCTCATGGAGCCATTCCTTCCCTTGAAAAGGGTTCTGCACGGGCGATTTGCGGGCCGCGCCTATTGCTGCTGCTCACCTGCGAGCCGGGCCAGCATCAGGGCGCCGAGGATGATGGCGCCGTAGATGGCCTGTATCCAGAACGACGGCACCTGGGCCAGCGTCAGCAGGTTCTGCACCACGCCCAGCAGCAGCACGCCGCACAGCGCACCCGACATGGAGCCCTTGCCGCCATCGAGCGAAATCCCGCCGATGACGGCCGCCGCGAACACCGTGAAAATCATCGAGCTGCCCTGGTTGGCATTGATCGCGCCCACATAGCCCGTTACCACCAGCCCGCCCACTGCGGCCAGCACACCGGCCAGCACGAAGACGCCCCAGGTAATACGGTCCACATTGATGCCCGCCGCGCGCGCCGCATGGGGGTTGCCGCCAATCGCATACAGCGCGCGGCCCAGCCGGTGGTGGCGCAGCACCACGGCGGCCGTGCCGAACGCCAGCGCCGCCAGCCAGACCGACAGCGGCAGCCCCAGCAGCGTGGCCGTGGCCAGGGCGAAGAAAGGCTGCGGCATGTCGAACAGGGTGCCGCCCCTGGTCGCGCCCACCAGCACGCCGCGCAGCACGATCAGCATCGCCAGCGTGACGATGAACGCATTGAGCCGCAGCCTGACGACCAACAGGCCATTGAGAAAACCCGTGCATGCGCCCACGGCTGCGATGGCCAGCAGCCCCGCCGCCACCGGCCATTCCGTGCCAAAGCCTCCCGAGGCTGCAGGAATCACCAGCATGGCGCCCACCGCCGGCGCAATGCCCACCGTGGACTCCACCGACAGATCGAACTTGCCCGTGATGATGATCAGCGACTCCGCCAGCACCACCAGCGCCAGGGCTGCGGAGGCCCCCAGGATGCTGACCAGGTTGGCCGGTGTCAGAAAGCTGGGGCTGGTCAAGGCTCCCAGCAAGAACAGCAGGGCCAGCGCAGGCACCAGTGCATAGTCGCGCAGCCGGTGCAGGGCGAGCCGCCCGGCGGCCGGCACGGGCACAGCCGTGTTCGGCGAGACAAAGGCTTCAGTGCGCATGCAGGCTCACTCCTTCCATGGAGGCGATCAGTTCACCGTCGTCCCAGCCTCTGGCGAGTTCGGCCACCACATGGCCATGCGACATCACCAGCACGCGGTCGCAGATGCGCAGGTCGTCCAGCTCGGTGCTCGCCAGCAGCACGGCCCGGCCCTGCCGTCGCTCCTCCTCCACCACGGCCAGCAATGCCTGCCGGGACTTCACATCCACACCCGCAGTGGGATCGATGAGCACCAGCACATCGGGTTCGCTGGCCAGGGCGCGCGCCATCACCACCTTCTGCTGATTGCCGCCCGACAGGCCGGACACGGCCTGCTGCGGCCCGCTGGCCGCCACATCCAGTGCGCGCATGGCCGCCAGCGCCGCGGCCTGCCTGCGCGATGGCGCGATGAACCCGAACCGGCCCAGCCTGTCCATGATGGTCATGGTCGCGTTCTCGGCGATGGACTGCCCCGGCACCAGGCCCTGGCGGTGCCTGTCCTGCGGCACGCAACCCACGCCGTGCGCCAGCGCGGCGCCTACATCGCCGGGCGGCAGCACGCGGCCCGACACCAGGATCCGGCCCGCCGTGGTGCGCCGCAGGCCCGCCACCGCCTCACCCACGGCCGTGCGCCCGCTGCTGGTGGAGCCTGTCAGCCCCACGATCTCGCCACGCCGCACCTGCAGGCTGACAGCCCCGAAACCCTTGCCGCACACCTGCTGCAGCGCCAGCACCACGGGGGCAACGCCCGTGCCCCCGCCTGCCGGGGGTGCGTGGGCGGCGCAAGACGCGCCGGCCAGGCTGTCCCGCTCGCCGGTCATGGCCTCGATCAGTGCCTGCCGGGGCAGCTGCGCCACCGGCGCCGTCACCACATGGCGCGCATCGCGCAGCACGGTCACCGTCTGGCAAATCTCATAGATCTCCTGCAAGTGGTGCGAGATGAAGAGAAACGTGACGCCGCCTTGCTGCAGATCGTGCACGCGCCTGAGCAGCCGCCGCGTCTCGTCGTGGTCAAGCTGCGCCGTGGGTTCGTCCAGGATGATGAAGCGCGCGCCCAGCGACAGCGCCCGTGCGATCTCCACCAGTTGGCGGGCTTCCACCGTCAGGTCCCGGGCCAGCGCATCCTCGTGCACATCGATCTGCCAGGCATCCAGCAAGGCCCTTGCCTCGCGCCGCAGCACGCGCCAGGAAATCCAGCCATGGCGCAGCGGCTGCCGGTTGATGAACAGGTTCTCGGCCACCGACAGCTCGCCGATGATGGTCGAATGCTGGTAGACACAGGCCACATGCTGGCGCCAGGCCATGCGGTCAGTCACCGCAGGCGCGGGCTGGCCGTTGAAGCGGATGCTCCCCGTGCCGGGCTGGTGCAGGCCGGTCAGCAAGGCGACCAAGGTGGACTTGCCTGCGCCGTTGCGGCCAGCCAGTGCATGCGACTCGCCCGGCATGACCGCCAGGCTCACATCGTGCAAGGCCGTCGTGGAGCCGAAACGCAAGCCGAGCCCACGCGCCTCCATCACCGGCGTGCCCGGTCTGTCAGCCATGAATCCGGGGAGTATCGTCATGGCTGGTTGGCCCACAGCGACTTGTCGTCCACGTTCTCGCGGGTCACCACGGGTGCGGGCAACTGGTCCTCCAGAATGCCGGGCGCCACCTCCACGATGCGGCTGCCATGCGGGGTGGGCCCGGGCTTGAACGACTGCCCTGCCAGCGCTGCCTTGATGTAGTACAGGCCGTACTTTGCGTAAAGATCGGCGGGCTGCGAGATGGTGGCGTCGATTTCGCCCCTGCGGATGGCATCCAGCTCCTGCGCGATGCCGTCGTTGCTGATCACCACGATGTGCCTCGGATCGCCGGCCGGATGCAGCAGCCCCCTGCGCCGCAGCGTCTGCAGCGTGGGCGCCAGATAGACGCCGCCTGCGTGCATGTAGATGCCCTTCAGGTCCGGATGCGCGGACAGCAGGCCGTCGAGCGCGGCGGCGGCGGCATCGGACTTCCAGGCCGCGGGAATCTCCAGCACCTGCAGCGCCGGGAAATCCTTCATGCAACTGCGGAAAGCCTCGGCCCGATCACGGCCGTTGACCGATGCCAGGTCGCCCATGATCTGCACCACCTTGCCCGCCTTCACCTGCGCGCCCAGGTACTGGCAGGACCGCGTGCCATAGGCGCGGTTGTCGGCACGCACCACCATCGCCACCTTGCCCCGGGTAGGCGCCACGTCCACCGCCACCACAGGAATCTTCCCCTGCTCGGCCAAGGCGAGCGCTCGACCAATGGCCGCCGAATCCAATGGCGCCACCACCAACCCCTTGGCGCCGAGGTTGATCAGATTGGCCACGTCGGTGATCTGCTGGGCCGGGTCCTGGTTGGAGTTCACCGGCGCCAGGATGTCGACCCCAAGGGCCTTGGCCATTTGCGGGAGGTAGCCGTTGTAGGCCTGCCAGAACGGCGAGGTCAGCAGCGGCAGGTTGACCCCGATCCTGCCTTGCGCCGGGCCGGGCTCCGCCGCCAGCGCCGGCCCCGCGCCTGCCAGCGCCGCCACTGAAGCCAGCGCGGCTACAGCAGACATGAGCCGGCAAAGCATTGCGGAACATCCGGCCGGAACCTGGAAAACGCCGTGCAGTGCAGCCATGGAAAGTGCCTCCTCATGTGTGCCGGGACTCCGGCGGTGCCGCTGGATCGCCTTTTTGCCGATGGCGCGTGGCACATCGCTGAGGCAATTCATTCATCCATGAATTAATTATTTATAAATAAACCTCACTTCGGCAGCTATGGTTTACCCAGCCCACGCACCGCTTGCGCAGGTCGGCAGCAAAAACAGGACTTGTCCTATCCCGAACGTAAGATCTGCACGCATGAGCAAAGCACTGGACAACGCAGAAGACGGCGAGCGCTACCGCGCGCCGGCACTGGACAAGGGGCTGGACATCCTGGAGCTGCTGGCCGAGCACCCCGATGGACTGACGCGGGCCGAGATCGTCAAGGAACTGGGCCGGGGCCCCAGTGAGATCTACCGCATGCTCGAGCGGCTGGTGGCCCGGCAATATGTGATGCGCTCGGCCGGCGGTGACCGCCATGCGCTCAGCCTCAAGATGTTCGCGCTGGCGCACCGCCACCCACCCGTCAACCGCCTCGTGACTCAGGCGCTGCCCGTCATGGATGCCTATGCGCGGCAGGCCGAGCAGTCCTGCCACCTGGGCCTCTACGACCGTGGCAATGTCCTGATCGTGGCCCAGGTCCCCGGCCCCGGGAACTGGGGCCTGTCAATCAGGCTGGGCGCACGCGTCGGGCTGCTGGACACCGGGTCAGGCCATGTGCTGCTGGCCTGCCAGACACCCGAACGCCGCTCGCAGATGCTGGCCGAGCACACGCCTTTGGAAGGCGAGGTGCCACTGCCCGAGGCACAACTGCACGACATGCTGGAACAGATACGCGGCACGGGCTACAGGCAGAGCGAAAGCCTGCAGTCCTATGGTGTGGTGGACATCTCCTGCCCCATCCTGGGACCTGACGGTCAGGCCCTGGCCGTGCTGACATCTCCCTATATCCGCCGCATCGATGGACATGCGGGCCCTTCGCTGGATGGAGCGCGCGAATGCCTGTTGCAGGCGGCACAGGAGTTGTCGTTGAACCGGCAGCCGCGCGACGGCCAGTGAGCCGCGCGCAGCCTGCCGGCTGGGGTCAACGCGCCGTCGTATCGCTGCTGGCCGCCACGATGGGGATATAGAACTCCCCGCCTGCGCGATTGAATTCCTCGGCCTTGGCCTGCATTCCGGCGGCAATGCCTTCCTGCTCGGCCACGCCCTTGGCAGCGGCGAATTCGCGCACTTCCTGGGTGATCTTCATGGAGCAGAACTTGGGGCCGCACATGGAGCAGAAGTGCGCCACCTTGGCGCTGTCCTTGGGCAGGGTTTCGTCGTGGTAGGCCTGGGCGGTGTCGGGGTCCAGGCCCAGGTTGAACTGGTCCTGCCAGCGGAAGTCGAAGCGGGCCTGGCTCAGCGCGTCGTCCCGGGCGCGGGCGCCGGGGTGGCCCTTGGCGACGTCGGCGGCGTGGGCGGCGATCTTGTACGCGATGATGCCCTGCTTGACGTCGTCGCGGTCGGGCAGGCCCAGGTGTTCCTTGGGCGTGACGTAGCACAGCATGGCGGTGCCGAACCAGCCGATCATGGCCGCGCCGATCGCGCTGGCGATGTGGTCGTAGCCGGGGGCGATGTCGATGGTCAGCGGGCCCAGGGTGTAGAACGGCGCCTCGTGGCAGTGCTTGAGCTGCTCGGTCATGTTGGCCTGGATCATGTGCATGGGCACGTGGCCGGGGCCTTCGATCATGGTCTGCACGTCGTGCTTCCAGGCCAGCTGGGTCAGCTCGCCCAGGGTCTGCAGTTCGGCGAACTGGGCTTCGTCATTGGCGTCCGAGGCGCTGCCGGGGCGCAGGCCGTCGCCCAGCGAGAAGCTGACGTCGTACTGCTTCATGATGTCGCAGATGTCCTCGAAGTGCTCGTACAGGAAGCTCTCGCGGTGGTGGGCCATGCACCACTTGGCCATGATGGAGCCGCCGCGCGAGACGATGCCCGTGCGGCGCTGGGCCGTGAGGTGGATGTAGGCCAGGCGCACGCCGGCGTGGATGGTGAAGTAGTCCACGCCCTGCTCGGCCTGCTCGATCAGGGTGTCGCGGAAGATGGGCCAGGTCAGGTCCTCGGCAATGCCGCCCACTTTCTCCAGCGCCTGGTAGATGGGCACGGTGCCGATGGGCACGGGCGAGTTGCGGATGATCCAGTCGCGCGTGGTGTGGATGTTCTTGCCGGTGGACAGGTCCATCACGTTGTCCGCGCCCCAGCGGATGGCCCAGACCAGCTTCTCGACCTCTTCCTCGATGCTGGAGGTGACGGCCGAGTTGCCGATGTTGGCGTTGATCTTGACCTTGAAGTTGCGCCCGATGGCCATGGGCTCGATCTCGGGGTGGTTGATGTTGGCCGGGATGATGGCGCGGCCGCGCGCCACTTCGTCGCGCACGAACTCGGGCGTGATGATCTTGGGGATGGCGGCGCCCAGGCCGTTGCCGGCCAGGCGCGCCTCGCGCGCGGCGTCCTGCTGGTACTCGGCCATCCATTCGCGGCGGCCGTTCTCGCGCAGGGCCACGTACTCCATCTCGGGCGTGATGATGCCCTTGCGCGCGTAGTGCATCTGGGTGACGTTGCCACCGCTCTTGGCGCGGCGCGGCTGGCGCTGCAGCGATGCGGCCTCGGCCCGCAGGCGGGCCACGCGCTCGTCTTCCTCGCCGCGCTTGCCGCCATCGTCCAGGGCCTGGCGCAGGCGGCCGGCGTAGTACTCGCTGTCGCCGCGCGACTCGATCCAGGCATTGCGCACGCCCGGCAGGCCGCTGCGCACATCGATGGCCACGGCCGGATCGGTGTAGGGGCCCGAGGTGTCATAGACGCTGACCTGCTCGCCATTGGTCAGCTGGATATCGCGCACGGGCACGTTGAGGCCGCTGTGCAGGCTGCCTTGCAGATAGCTCTTGGTGGAGGCCGGGAACGGCTTGCGCGACTGCGCCAGCAGGTCGGAAAAACGCTGTGCGTCGGGAGCTTCGCCGGCTGCGGGGGTGAAGATGGAATCGGGAGCGTTCATGTCGGTTTCCTTGCGTTCAAAGCGTCGATCAACAACGCTCCGGGAACCGGACACTCCTTGGGCTGTGCCAAAGGCCGCGCACCGGGCTATGCCAGTGTGGGCCTGCCAGGGCCGTATGGCCTTGGCCCCTGGTTGCCACGCACGCCAAGGCGCACGAGCAGCCTTGGTTGGCAAGGGTCGATGCGCATCGGATGGTGGCCTGCCTGGCCGTTGCGGCCCTGCGTGTATCCGCCGTGGCGGACTTCCATCCTCTGACTTCGGCCCCGCTTCAGGGTCCCGCTCTTCTTCCGCCGGTATCAACCGGATCAAGTTCGTCGGGTTCGCCGCCTGGCCCATGCAGCGCATGGACCGGTTGGCATCTCAGTGCATCAGCACACCCCGGAGCAGCGGCAAGTATAGGGGATGGTTGGCGGCCCATCGCCTGCGGGTTTGCCCAGGGGCCATGCGCCGCCGTCAGTCGAAGCCGCGCAGCGCACCCCATTCGGCCATCGGTGCGCGCGTGGCGCGCCAGCCGTTGATGGGGGCATCCTTGTCCTCGTAGCCCAGCGCAATGCCGAAGGCCACGTGGTAGCCCTCGGGCAGCGCCAGCGCCTGGGTCACGGCGTCGTTGTAGCGGCGCCAGAAGCCCTGGGCGCAGGTGGCCAGGCCATTGGCACAGGCCAGCAGCATGAAGGACTGCAGGTAGATGCCCAGGTCCACCCATTGCGGCAGGCCCATGCGCTCGTCCACGGCCACGATCAGGCCCACGGGCGCGCCGAAGAACTGGCCGTTGCGCGCCAGCTGCTCCAGCCGCGCGGGCTTGTCGTCGCGCGGAATGCCCAGCGACTGGTACAGCTCTTCGCCATTGGCAAAGCGCCGGCTGCGGTAGGGCTCCCAGAGATTGGGCGGGTAGGACAGGCCGGGCTGGGCGTCCTGGGGCTCGGCTTCGGCAACGGCGGTCAGCAGCTGCTGCAGCGGCTCGCCCGTCAGCGCCAGCACGCGCCAGGGCTGCAGGTTGCCGCCCGAGGCCGCATTGGCCGACTGTTCCATCAGGGTGCGCACCAGCGCCGCATCGGGCGACTGGGGCAGGAAGGCGCGCACGGAGCGGCGCGCATGCAAGGCCTGTTCAACGTTCATGCTGGTCGGAGTCTCCGGTCTTCTTGGGGGATCTTGGGGATCTTTGGGGATCTTGTGCAGGCCTACTTGCCCATGATCTGGTCGATCTTGTCCTTCTGGAACGCCTGCGGGCGCTCGGATTCGCAGGGCACGCAGTCGCCCACCTTGCTGCCGGCCGAGAGCTTGGCAATGGCCTCCCACAGCAGCGCGATCTGCTGCTCGTGCGCGGCCGCGCCGTCGCTCAGGCCGCGCATGGCCTGGGCCACGGGGTCCATTTCCTGGGTGATGCCGTAGGCCGTGAAAGGCTGGGGCGCGGCAGAGGCCGGGACCTTGATGGACTCGGCCTTGGCCGATGCCGGGTCGTGCTCGGTCACATCGGCGCTGTGGCCGTTCTTGCTGGCAATGATGCGCGCCGGAATGCCCACGGCCGTGGCGCCTGCGGGCACGGGCTTGATGACCACGGCATTGCTGCCGATCTTGGCGCCGTCGCCCACCTCGAAGCCGCCCAGCACCTTGGCGCCCGCGCTGACCACCACGTCGCGGCCCAGCGTGGGATGGCGCTTGGCGCCCTTGTACAGCGAGGTGCCGCCCAGGGTCACGCCGTGGTAGATGGTGCAGCCGTCGCCGACCACGGCCGTCTCGCCGATGACGACGCCCATGCCGTGGTCGATGAAGACGCGCTCGCCGATGACGGCGCCCGGGTGGATCTCGATGCCCGTGAGCCAGCGGCCGATGTGCGAGATGAAGCGCCCCAGCCACTTGAGGCCATGGTTCCAGCACCAGTGCGCCGGGCGCTGCAGCCAGATCGCATGCAGACCCGGATAACAGGTGATGACCTCCCAGGTGCTGCGTGCCGCAGGGTCGCGGTCGAGGATGCACTGGATATCGGAGCGCAGGCGGTCAAGCATCTAGGGGCTGGTTATTGTTGACAAGACCGCTCAGTCTAGCGTTTCGGTGGGGTGCTCTGCAGCATGGCCTTCGCAACACCGCGCAGGATGTGGATTTCCTCGGCGGTCAGTTGCGAGCGGTTGAAAAGCTGGTTGAGGCGCGGCATCAGCTTCTTGGGCGCGGCCGGATCGAGAAAGCCGATATGCGCCAGCGCCTGCTCCCAATGGCCCAGCATGCCGGCCACCTGGGCCGCGTCGGCGCGCTGCGGCGCGGGCGTGTGTGCCACCACGGGAAAGCCGCCCAGCGCCTGGCGCCATTCGTAGGCCACCACCTGGATGGCCGCTCCCAGGTTCAGCGAGCCGAACTGCGGATTGGACGGAATCGACAGCGCCACATCGCTGCGGTAGACATCGTCGTTGCTCATGCCGAAGCGCTCGCAGCCGAACAGGAAGGCCACGCCCGACTGGTTGCAGCGCGGCAGGCAAGCAGGTTCATCGGTCGGCGGCGCGACCTCATCCGGCGCGTCCAGCACATCCAGCGCCCCGCTGAGCAGCAGCTCGAAATGCTGGCGCGGCGTGCGCGTGGGCGGGCCGAAGTCGCGCGGCGTCATGGCCGTGGCGCACAGGTGGCTGATGCCGCCCAGCGCCTCCTCCAGCGTCTCGACCACGCGCGCATTGCCCAGCACGTCCAGCGCGCCGCTGGCCCGCTGGATGGTCTCTTCCTTGCGCAGCACGTTGGGCCAGCGCGGGCGCACCAGCACCAGGTCGTCGAAGCCCATGGTCTTCAGGGCGCGGGCGGCGGCGCCCACATTGCCGGCGTGGCTGGTTTCTATCAGTACGAATCGGGTTTTCATTGCGTCGCTGGCCTGCCGGCGCCGGCAGAGCCCCCAAGACGGGACAGGTTGCGCAGCACAAAACGGACAAGGCGGGTAAAATTGCGCGCTATTGTCGCCGCCCCGCATCGCCGGACGCGGCTTTTTCCGTTCTTACCCGCGTCAAACAGCCTGCTTTTGCCAGAGAGGACCGTCCTCTCCTTGCACAGCCGCTGCTCCGCCAACGCCTCACAATCTATGTCGACCAACCTGCATCCCATGCTCAACGTGGCCATCAAGGCCGCACGCGCCGCCGGCGCCATCATCAACCGCGCGGCTCTTGACGTGGAATCCGTGCGTGTCGCACAAAAGCAGGTCAACGACTTTGTGACCGAGGTGGACAAGGCGGCCGAGCAGGCCATCATCGAAACCTTGCTGGGCGCCTACCCGGGCCACGGCATCCTGGCCGAGGAATCGGGCAACGAGTTCGGCGCCAAGAACTCCGACTACGTCTGGATCATCGATCCGCTGGACGGCACCACCAACTTCATCCACGGCTTCCCCGTGTACTGCGTGAGCATTGCCCTGTCCTTCAAGGGCAAGGTGGAGCATGCCGTGGTGTACGACCCCTCGCGCAACGACCTGTTCACCGCCACGCGCGGCCGCGGCGCCTACCTGAATGACCGCCGCATCCGCGTGTCCAAGCGCATCCAGCTCAAGGACAGCCTGATCTCCACCGGCTTCCCCTTCCGCCGTGGCGACAACTTCAAGCAGTACATGAACATGCTGGGCGACGTGATGCAGGAAACCGCAGGCGTGCGCCGCCCTGGCGCCGCCGCGCTGGACCTGGCCTACGTGGCAGCCGGCTTTGCCGACGGCTTCTTCGAAAGCGGCCTGCAGATCTGGGACGTGGCCGCCGGCAGCCTGCTGGTGACCGAGGCCGGTGGCCTGGTCGGCAACTTCACGGGTGAGGCGGATTTCCTGGAGCAGAAGGAATGCCTGGCGGGCAATCCGCGCATTTATGGTGCGCTGGTCGGCATCGTTGGCAAGTACAGCAAGTTTGCTTCTGCTGGGGAGAAGGCTGGTGTGCGGCAGGCTTTGTCTGATTCTGGCGAGGCGGCTCCCGTCGCTGATGCTGAAACTGCTGAGTCTGAGCAGCAGCCTGAGGCTTGATTCCGGCTTCTCCTCTCTCTTTAAAACAGCTCCTTCAAGGGGCTGTTTTTCATTGGGCGTGGACTTGGGTACTTTGTTTTTGACCCTGCCGGGGGGTGCTTTTCGAGGCCGGGTCTCGGCCCGGCGGCCGACCTACCTTTCTTTGATTCGTCAAAGAAACGTAGGCCAAAGAAAGACGACCCGAATGTCCACGTCCCTTCGCTGCGCTGCGGGCAACCTGCGTCGTGCCACCTGCGGGGTTCGCCGCAGAACTCACTGCGCGCTGCGCGCTCCGTTCAAACAACTGCGGCGAGTCAGTTGACGAGGCAGCCCTGTCCTTCGGCAGGACTGCAACCCCGCAGGCGGCCCGACGCAGGCGTGGACATACGGGAGGGGTGAGAGGGGGCCACGGTCAGGGGCAGCATGCTGCCCACTGCACGTTTACCGCCTCTTTTACCTCGCGCGTGCGTTGATCACCGCCTCGGCCACGTTGCGCGGTGCTTCGGCGTAGTGCTTGAACTCCATGGAGTAGGTGGCACGGCCTTGCGTTTGCGAGCGCAGGGAGGTGGCGTAGCCGAACATTTCGGACAGGGGTACTTCGGCCTTGATGGACTTGCCGCCGCCGGCCATGTCGTCCATGCCCTGCACCATGCCGCGACGCGAGGACAGGTCGCCCATGACGGTGCCGGCGTAGTCTTCGGGCGTCTCGACTTCCACGGCCATCATGGGTTCCAGGATGACGGGGTTGGCCTTCCTGGCGGCTTCCTTGAAGCCAAAGATGGCCGCCATCTTGAAGGCCATTTCGTTGGAGTCCACGTCGTGGTAGGAGCCGAAGGTCAGCGTGACCTTGACGTCCACCACGGGGTAGCCAGCCAGCACGCCGCTGGTCAATGCCTCGACCACGCCCTTTTCCACCGCAGGGATGTACTCGCGCGGCACCACGCCGCCCTTGATGGCGTCCACAAACTCGAAGCCCTTGCCGGGTTCCTGCGGCTCCACCGTGAAGACAACGTGGCCGTACTGGCCCTTGCCGCCGGACTGGCGCACGAACTTGCCATCCACATCGGTGACTTTCTTGCGGATGGTCTCGCGGTAGGCCACCTGGGGCTTGCCCACGTTGGCTTCCACGTTGAACTCGCGCTTCATGCGGTCCACGATGATTTCCAGGTGCAGCTCGCCCATGCCGGCAATGATGGTCTGGCCCGATTCCTCATCGGTGCGCACGCGGAACGACGGGTCTTCGGCCGCCAGGCGCGACAGGGCAATGCCCATCTTTTCCTGGTCGGCCTTGGACTTGGGCTCCACGGCCTGGGCGATCACGGGCTCGGGGAAGACCATCTTCTCCAGCACGATGGGCGCGGACGGGTCGCACAGGGTCTCGCCCGTGGTCACATCCTTCAGGCCCACGCAGGCGGCAATGTCGCCGGCGTGGATTTCATCGACCTCCAGGCGCTCATTGGCATGCATCTGCACGATGCGGCCGATGCGCTCCTTCTTGTCCTTGACGGAGTTGAGCACGCTGTCGCCCTTGTTCAGCACGCCCGAGTAGACGCGCACAAAGGTGAGCTGACCCACGAAGGGGTCGGTCATCAGCTTGAAGGCCAGGGCAGAGAACTTCTCGCTGTCATCGGCATGGCGCACGATGATGGAGCCGTCTTCCGCATGGCCTTCCACGGGCGGCACTTCCAGCGGGGAAGGCATGAGTTCGACCACGGCGTCCAGCAGGCGCTGCACACCCTTGTTCTTGAAGGCCGAGCCGCACAGCATGGGCTGGATCTCGCCCGCAATGGTGCGCAGACGCAGGCCGCGCAGGATGTCGGCCTCGGGCAGGTCGCCCTCTTCCAGGTAGCGGTTCATCAGGTCTTCGCTGGCCTCGGCAGCTGCCTCCACCATGGACTCGCGCCACTTCCTGGCGTCTGCCACCATGGCGGCGGGAATGTCCTGGTACTCGAACTTCATGCCCTGCGTGGCCTCGTCCCAGATGATGGCCTTCATCTTCAGCAGGTCCACCACGCCGGTGAACTGCTGCTCCGCGCCAATGGGCAGCACGATGGGCACGGGGTTGGCCTTGAGGCGGTCGATCATCATCTGCCGCACGCGCAGAAAATCCGCGCCCGTGCGGTCCATCTTGTTGACGAAGGCCAGGCGCGGCACCTTGTACTTGTTGGCCTGGCGCCAGACCGTCTCGGACTGCGGCTGCACGCCGCCCACGGCGTCATAGACCATGACGGCGCCGTCGAGCACGCGCATGGAGCGCTCCACTTCAATCGTGAAGTCCACGTGGCCCGGGGTGTCGATGATGTTGATGCGGTGCTGGTCAAAGCGGCCGTCCATGCCCTTCCAGAAGCAGGTCGTGGCCGCCGAGGTGATGGTGATGCCGCGCTCCTGCTCCTGCTCCATCCAGTCCATGATGGCGGCGCCCTCGTGCACCTCGCCCAGCTTGTGGCTCACCCCGGTGTAGAACAGGATGCGCTCGGTCGTGGTGGTCTTGCCGGCATCGATGTGCGCGGAGATACCAATGTTGCGATAGCGTTCTATGGGGGTGTGGCGGGCCATGAAAGGACTCCTGGGTGCTGATAAGCGTTGATGCGTGGATCTGCCGTGGGCTGGGATTCTCGCGGGGGTTGAATGAGGGTTGATGACAATTGGAATGTACGAAGACAATCGTACTATCTTCCGCAACTTCTTGCAGAACGATCCATGTTTTCACCACGCCATGCCCCTGTCTGCCAGATAACTGCCCGCGCCACGCCGCATCAGCGACGTGCGGCATTGCTTCCATGGCACAGTGGCGCCCCATCGACTGGACGATTCATGCTTGCCAACCATCCCGACCGCGAACAGATACGCCTGGAAAACCTGCTCAACGCCCTGGGCAACCCCCTGCGCCTGGCCGTGGTGCGCGCGCTGGCCGCAGGCCATGAGCGCGCCTGCGGCTCGCTCTTGCAGGGCCAATCCAAATCCACCATGACCCACCACTGGCGCGTGCTGCGCGACAGCGGCGTGATCTGGCAGCGCCCCGACGGCCGCGAAAACCTGCTCTCCCTGCGCCGCGAAGACCTGGACGCGCGCTTTCCCGGCCTGCTGGACGCGCTGCTGCAGGCCCTGGCCGAAGACCCGCTCACCGAACAGACCACGGCGGCCCACCTCAAACCCTGCCCTTGAAGCCCCGCCCCTGCAACGCAGGCGGCAGCCCTGCGCCCTACCCCTTCACGGCAAGCGCCACAGCAACGCCCTCATCCGCAAACCGCTTGGCCGCCTTGAGCAGATAGCTCACGGCATAGAGGATGGGGTCATCGGCCTCGTCGCCATTCAGATGGTCCACCACCTCGATGGCATAGCCCAGGTCCACCGCCGTGTCATGCAGCAGGCCCAGCAGCTCCTTGTCCTGCGGCTCCAGCGACTGCGCTTGGTCGGCCTTGGCGTAGTAGATGCGCAGCAGGTCGCGGCAGACGCAGTTGATGGCGGTGATGTTGTGGCGGGCGTGCAGGTCCAGAACGTCCAGGGCGGCGCCAAGGTGCAAGACGGCGTCGATGGCCAGGTCTTCGAGGTTGGGTTGGAGAGTGGTGGTGAAGGTTCGTTGCTCAAATGAACCTGGGTGTGCGTGAGTCATGGCTCACAATTCTTGGTTCGCGGGGAGAACTGGGCCACGTTTTCTTTAACTCATAGCCGGGGGGCAAACGATCAGCGCAGGCTTCAAAAGCCAGCCGTCATTAGCCAACCTCGCCGATATTGAGCGCTCGTACATGGACCAGGTGGAGCGTGGCGAGCACATGCCGACCTCGACTATCGTGTTCAAGGATTGCGCGGGCGCTGGGGTGTAGTGCGGCTGAGGTGATGGGGAGGGCTGAGGAGGAGCTGCGGGGAGGGACTGCGGACTAGCAGCCGAGACTCGCTGAGCTTCCAGACTTCCAAAAGAACGGCCGAGACCAGAGGTTGGGCATGGATGACATCAGTGCGCTAATGAAAGCCATTGACGATGGGCAAATCACCGAAGTGAGACGGCTGCTTGAGGCTGGAGTCGACGCCAACGCAATGGATGAGGAAGGCCAGTCACCTCTGATGGCAGCGGCTTGTGCAAATAACGTGAAGGCCCTGGACTTGTTGCTGCAGTACGGGGCAGATGTGAGGCGGGCTTATGCGGACGGGTGGACTGCGCTTCACATGGCAGTCGATTTTTCAATCGACTCGACTATCCAACGCGGAGGGGATCTTGGGGATGAACCGCTTGATGCCATCCTCTGGCTGCTCGCGCATGGGGCCGACGTATCCGCAAAGACTGAGAGGGGTGAAACGGCGGTTGACTTTGCTCGGGCGTATCGGTCGGGGCGCGTAGAGCGGGTGCTCTTGGGTAGCCAGTCTTGAAATTGTCGAACGTTCGCTAGCACCCGGGCATGCACTCAAAGTCAGCAGCCAACCGGAAGCCGTGGTACGTCACGGGCCGCGAACGACAACTCCGGACAGTGAGTTCAACCGGTCAATTCTCCCCAGAGAATCGACCGATTGACTGACAAAGAGGCTCCTTGCTACGGCCAATTTAACGCGCTCTTTGTCGTTGCTTCGACTAGGCTTCTTTCGCAGCGGCGAAAGCCTCCTCGGCTGCACCATCGTCGTGATCGGCAGCTTCGGCATGCGACAACGGAGCCTTGCCCATAGCCTGCTCAATCAACGCCAGCAGATTGGCCTTGCGGGTTGCGTAAAACCCTTCGAAGTCATCCGAGCGCAGGAACTGAGCTGGAACCTGATGGGTTTCCAGCAGTGCATCCATTGCAGCCGTGTCCAACGCCACAAGCTTGTCTGCCTGTAATTTGGCCAGGTAAGCAGACGGCGCAGTGCCACCGATCTTGCGGTTGGCCTTGTAGGAAATGGGGGTCTTGTTGACGATGCTATTGAAGACAGCGGGCTTTATGCCTCGCTTCTTGCACCAATCTTCCGGGAAGATGTGGTGGATATCCAGGCTCATCATGTCGTCGTTGTCGAGCTTGTCCACCGTGGATTTGAAGTACCAATCTTGCGCACCCTGGCGCAGTACCAACACGTTCACCCCCTTGTAGGCCGCGCTGTTGCGGGTGTAGAGCCGGTCCAGGCGCTGCGCATCAAAGCTCGCGTCCGACACCGTGGCAGGCACGGGCCCGTCGTTATTCACCCAGTCCAGCACCTCCTCCACATCCTTGGCGATACGTGTCTCCACCGCGCCGCCATACAGTTCGCCCAATACGCCACACCAGAACCAGAGCGAGAGCTTGTCGAACACCACTGGCGTCAACCAAGCCCTGTCTTCCAGCTCGGCGAGGATCGCGGCCAGGGGCACCAGTTGCGTCTGGTAGGGCAGCTCGCGCAGCCGCATGATGGACTGTTTACGCAAGAAGCTAGGAACCTGCAGATACCCCTGCTCCACCTTGCCGGCCCAGGACTCATAGGCCGCGCGGCTAAGGGCCAGCATGGTCTTGCGCTTAGCGCTAACTGGCGGCAGCTGTTGCTTATCCTCATCAGGCACTACCCCGGCATTGGCTTTTGTGAGC
This sequence comes from Delftia sp. DT-2, assembly GCF_028401915.1. Taxonomy (NCBI): domain Bacteria; kingdom Pseudomonadati; phylum Pseudomonadota; class Betaproteobacteria; order Burkholderiales; family Comamonadaceae; genus Delftia; species Delftia sp. DT-2. Next base: position 435,799 of record NZ_JAQOTI010000001.1, on the reverse strand, counting down.
TCGGCCAGCCGCTCGTGGCGCTTGGCACGGGTCACCAGCAAAGTGATGCTTTGAATGAAATCACTGGCCTCCACATTGCGCAGCAGGTCGTGAGCGTGCAGACGCGTCTGCCGGCCTTGCATGTTGCGTTCCACGCTACCCAGCCAGTCGTCACGCAGGTTGAATTTTTCAGCCGCAAAGGTGGCCGTGATCAGTTCAAACACATTCAGCGCCACGCCGCCCGTATTGACCTTCTCAAAGACCGTGCACACCGCCTCCTTCGAGGTGTCTTTGAGCAGTTGAATCACCGGCACCTTGTACCCGGTGAACCGGCCAATCACCGCCTGCTGGAATTCGAGGAACTGCTGAATCTTGATGGGGTTGAGCTTACTCAGATCCACCATCCAGGCCATGGCATCAAACATGGCATTGCACGGAAAGTGCATCGCCAGGCATTCACGTTCCCGGGTACTCAGGTCCAGTGTTACGTCCCGGTGGAACTGCCCGTACTGCTGGCGGCACTCGTCTACCGCTACGATGGCATCCAGCAAATCGGTGCCCGGTTGCAGCGCCTTTTCGATGTCCCAGTAGTAGAAGAGCTTCATCTTCTTGCCGCGCCCATTGTGCGTTTGCACCGGCGTCTTGAGCTGCAGCACTTGGGTCAGCGTCGTCAAGCGCTGCTGGCCATCGAGGATCAACCACTTGGCGTCCTCCGCCTTAGGGCGCGGCTCCACGCCCTCGACGCCGCGCTGCTCAAACGTCACCTCGCCACCTGTCTCCAGCATCATCACGGCGCCCACCGGGAAGGACTGCGCCACGCTCACCAGCAGTTCGCGGATGCGCATGTCTTCCCACACCCAGCCGCGCTGGAAGTCGGGCAACTGAATCTTGCCTGCTTGGATATCGACCAGCAGGTCTTTCATGTCCTTGGGGTTGGTTTCAAAGCTCGACACAGGGCACTCTTTCACAGGGCGTTGCAAGACTCCACCAGCGATTGGGCCAGGAGGGATTGGGTGGTCTGGCCAGCAGCCAGGCGCTGGCGCAGTTCGGTGCATAGGTGGCGCAGGGCAGTGACGCGGGAGAGGATCCGAGATTGTTCGGCGAGGGGCGGCAACGCAATCACGATGCTATTAAGCTTCGCCTGATTCATCTTGGGCTGAGCTGTTCCTGTGACATACGGCTCCAGCGAAATTGCGTTGATGAATAGCGCCAAATAGGTCATCAACTCTGGATGCGTCGTGTCGATGACATGCGCATGATTGTTGACCCAGTATTTACCGTGCGCGAGAAACGCAACAGGAGTAGAACGGTTAATGAGGTTTGCCCCATCTTCGCCAATCAACAGCAGCGTCTTATCGAACAAAAAACCATCGATCTTGTCGATAACGCCAGATGCACCGTAATAGTCGTATATCTTCGCTCGGTTTTCGCGATCGCTCGACGAGACTGGAATGCGTTCACCGTCCCGATTGATAGAAGCATTCCCAAACCTTACCCACTCCCATCCCTCTGGCAACTCAAACGGTTTCTCCCCGTCAGCGATAGGCAACAAGGGTTTATCGCGTTTGATCTTGCCTTCAGCAACCAGCTGGTCTTTTTCAGTACGGATGCGTTGGAGCAAGGTACTGGCGGGCTCGTCCTGCGGGTCTTGGGGCACTAGCAGGCCGCGCACTGCTAGTTGCAGCAAGTTTTGCTCTAGCACGTCGATGGCTTGAGGGCGATCCATCAGCAGATCAAAGTGCTGGGCTATCTGCTGCCAGTGTTCTGCCAGCTCTTGGAGCGTGGTACTGGCGGTGAGGGAGCCAAGCAGGGTGCCAACCAGTTGAGCGTGCTGCTTGGCTTCTAGCTGCCCCCTGGCCTCCAGTTCATCGCACAGGCGCATGAGTTCTTCGACACGGGTGACGATGCGGGATTGCTCGGCAAGGGGAGGGAGTGGAAAAGGCGCGCTTTCAAAATAGTAACGAGGCATCCGCTTCTGCCCTGCTGACCCTGTCATCACGGCTTCACCGTTCGAGATAAATGCTGGCGTCTTGAGGAACAACAACACGTACCTTGGTGAAATTCCGCCAAGTGGCCGAACGATATGTAGCTCTGTTGTACCAGCGCCAATTCCATTATTGAGATTTTTAAAAACCGTGGACTTACCATTTTCAAAACATGGCGTAATCTTAGCGACTCCAACGTCACCTTCGGCAAAGTGCGTGAAACCGGACTTAATTTCTCGCCAAGGGCGAGAATCTACGCTGTGCGATATTGAGAAGGCAACAGGAATAGCACTCATCTGCACGAAAGACGCAATTGTCTCGTCTTGTGCTTCATTCCTAGGATTGATGACACCAATGGTGGCAAGGTTTGTCCACTTCCAGCTATGCGGTAGTGCAAACAAATTGCACTCTTCGACAATCCCAGCCAGCGGCTCGTCCCGCTTGATCTTGCCCTCGGCAATCAGCCGATCCTTCTCCTCTCGAATCTTCAGCAGCAGCACGCTGGCCGCTTCATCTGTTCGGTCTTGGGGCACCAGTTTGCCTCGCACGGCCAGGGTCAAAATCAGCTCGCGCAGGCGGGCCACGCCACAGGGAGCGGTAGCCAATAAATCCAAATTTGATAGCAACATACGCTTATCCCTCAAGCGCTCGAGGTTTTTCTTTCGACAAAGATTGGGCGAGAAGGCTTTTCAGTTGGTCGCGCAGGGCCTGCGCCTCGCTTGCCAAGCGGCTGTAGTCGGCCAACAGCACCTCAGGGTCGTGGCTCACCTGCTCACCCACGTGGGGGTTTTTTTGGTCGAGGTTGAAGTTGGCGACGCGGATGGCGTCGATGCTTACCTTCCAGGCGCGCTCGTTCTCGACGCGGGTGACAAAGCCATCGGCCTCGCTGCCCCACCATGCTTTTTCGGCATCAAATTCTTCGATACGAATGGGCTTGGTTTTGTTGTAGTTCTTCACGCCCGACGGGTATAGGTGCTCGTAATACCACACATGCTGCGTGGGCTTGCCCTTTGTGAAAAACAGCAGGTTAGTTTTGATGCCGGTGTAGGGGGCAAACACGCCATTGGGCAGGCGCACGATGGTGTGCAGGTTGCACTCTTGCAACAGTTGCTCTTTAATGCGGCTTTTCACGCCTTCACCAAATAGGGTGCCATCGGGCAGCACCACGGCAGCGCGGCCGTTGGCTTTTAGGATGTGCTTAATCAGCACCAGGAACAGGTCAGCGGTTTCCTTGGTGCGCACGTCGGCAGGATAGCCCTGTTCGATGCCCGGCTCCTCGATGCCGCCGAACGGCGGATTGGTGAGCACCACGTCCACACGGTCGGCCTGGGTGTAGTCACGCAGCGGACGCACCAGGGTGTTGTCGTGACGGATTTGACTGGGCACTTCGATGCCATGCAGCAGTAGATTAGTGACGCAGAGCATGTGCGGCATCTGCTTTTTCTCAACGCCGCGAATGCTGTTTTGCAGCGTCGCTTCCTGCTCGGCGTTGTGCACCTGCTTGCGCAGGTGCTCGATGGCGCAGACCAGAAAACCGCCGGTGCCGGTGGCGGGGTCGAGCACCACTTCGCCCAGCTGCGGGTTGACCATGTCCACCATGAACTGAGTGACTGCGCGCGGGGTGTAGAACTCACCCGCGTTGCCGGCGCTTTGCAGGTCTTTGAGAATCTTTTCGTACAGGTCGTTGAACTGGTGGCGCTCGGCCTGGCGGTTGAAATCGATGCCATTGAGCTTGTTGACTACCTGGCGCAGAAGGTGCCCGCTTTTCATGTAGTTGTAGGCGTCTTCGAAAACGCCCCGCACCACGTAGCCGCGCGGATTGCGCACGGGGTCGGCGCTCAGGCTCTTGAGGGTGGCAAAGAGCTGGTTGTCCACAAAGTCGAGCAGCGCATCGCCGGTCATGCCCTCGGGGTCTGCCGCCCAGTTGCGCCAGCGCATGTCTTCGGGGATGGGGCTGTGGTAGCTGTCACGAGTAAGTTCAAGCTCTTCTTCGAGTGCATCAAACACCTTGAGGAACAGCAGCCAGGTGAGCTGGCTGATGCGCTGGGCGTCGCCGTCGACGCCACTGTCCTGGCGCATGATGTCCTGGATGGATTTGATGACTGGGGTGAGGTTGGACATGGAATACAGGCTTGACGGGAAACGGGGCATAGCGCGGCAATGCGCGCGCCCACGGAGCTCAGAAATGCGGGTGATCAGAGGGCCACGGTCAGGTGGCGGGGGGCATAGCGTACAGCTCACGCGCCAGGGTCTGCAAGGCGCTCAGGTATTGGGTGCGACCACCAAAGCTGCGTACCAGCTCCACCGGGCTGCCCAGATCAGTGAAGGGCTGAAGCTTGAAGATGTCGTTGCTCTCGATGGTGGTGATGCCTTCGTCCGCATACTTGTCGAGCAGGGCGTCCATGACCTTGCGCGCCATGGGGCCGTACTGTGTGAAAACGTTGCGCTTGTGCACACGCCGGGCGCGCTCGCTGCGGGTGAGCCTGGGTTGATCGTAAGCGACGTGCAGAAGCAAATCGAAGGGGTCTAGCTCCTTGCCAACTTCGTCAGCCAGTGCTTCCAGCAACACACCCTGCCCCTCCAGTTCCTTCAACAGAGCCGCCTTCCGGTCGGCCTGGTCCCAGGCTTGGAGAAATTGGTCCAACGAGTCGTATCGCTTGCGAAGATTGATACGGGTGTAGTCGCGCAGGCTCTCAGTGATCAGCTTACCGTTGGAGTCGAGATACTGCACCCGCTCACGCGCCACGACCACGGTGACATTGCTGCCAAGTACGTACTTCTTCGGGCCATCTGATGGCGCGCCGGCAAAGGGGCCCAAAGGCTTGAGAGCATCTATACCCGCGAGCGAGACGCCCGCACTGGCGGGGACATCGCAAGGGGAAGGCTCAGGCGGGGCCACAGGTGCATCGGCAACCGGCTCATACACCTGCACGGGCTCACCATCGAAATCTTTGTCGGCAAACAGTTCGGTGGCGCGCTTGAAATCAAGGATGGTGAACCAGGTCTTGCCCAGGTCTTCGCGCAGCCGCGTGCCGCGGCCAATGATCTGTTTGAACAAGGTCATCGATTTGATGCCCTGGTCGAGCACGATGAGCTTGCAGGTCTGTGCATCCACGCCCGTGCTCATGAGTTTGGATGTGGTCGCGATCACCGGATACGGCTTCTCTGGGTCGATGAAGTTGTCCAGCTCCAATTTGCCTTCTTGGTTGTCACCCGTGATCTGAACCACGTACTTGGACTGAGAGGCGCAAATATCGGCGTTGGCATTGGCCAGTGCCTGACGCATGCGCGCGGCGTGGTCAATGTCTTCGCAAAAGACGATGGTCTTGGCGTAACGGTCAGTGGCCTTAAGGTATTCCGTGATCTTGGCAGCCACCGTCACATCGCGCTGCTCCAGCACGAGCTTACGGTTCATATCGGCGCCGGTGTAGATACGGTCTTCAATGATGTGACCGTGCTTGTCAGTCATGCCCGCAGTGGGGCGCCAACCGAAGGTGTCTTTGTCCAGATCTACCCGGATCACCTTGTACGGAGCCAGGTAGCCGTCTTCGATGCCTTGCTTCAGGGTGTAGGTGTAGACAGCCTCGCCAAAGTAGTCGATGTTGGAAACATTCTTGGTTTCCTTTGGCGTCGCAGTCAGGCCAATCTGCGTGGCACCCTTGAAATAGGTCAGGATGTCACGCCAAGCGGAGTCCTCGGATGCGCTGCCGCGGTGGCACTCGTCCACCACGATAAGGTCGAAAAAGTCGGGACTGAACTGCTTGTAGATGTTGCTCTGCTCTTCAGCTCCCGTGACGGCTTGATACAGCGAGAGGTAGATCTCGTAGCTCTTGTCCACCAGCTTGGTCGTCTTGTTCACCGCTAGGTCCACATCCTCGATCGACACCTGGCCCTGTGCATCGACACGCTCGACGCCCTTGGCATTTGGACTCAGTTTGGCCATCGCACCCTTGAAAGGTCGGAAGTCATTGACCATGGTCTGGTCGATGAGGATGTTGCGGTCGGCCAGAAAGAGGATTCGCTTCTTGGCGCCGCTCTTCCACAAGCGCCAGATGATCTGGAACGCTGTGTAGGTCTTTCCGGTACCCGTCGCCATGACGAGCAGAACGCGGTCCCGGCCGGCTGCGATGGCCTCGACCGCGCGGTTCACTGCGTTGAGCTGGTAGTAGCGCGGGCTCTTGTGAGGTGCATAGTCAAAGCCAGCCACGCGGCTTTCCTCGGTAGACCAGCCCTTCCAGGCACAGTAGCGGCTCCACAGTTCCTGCGGCGACGGAAACTCGTCGAGGGAGAGGTTCTGTTCCAGCACGCCTGCGGACAGCGTGGCGTCCCGGAAGACGAAGCCATCGCCGTTGCTGGTGAAGCTGAACGGCACGTTCAACAGATCGGCGTAATTCAGCGCCTGCGCCATGCCTGCGCCCACAGCATGCTTGTTGTCTTTGGCCTCGACCACTGCCAAAGGAATATTGGTTTTGTAGAACAGGGCGAAGTCGGCCTTGAGCACCGAACCCTGGTCACGGAAGGACTGCTTTCCCCGCACCACTACACGGCCTGCGCGCAAGGGGTATTCACGGTAGATCTGATCCATTCCGTTCCATCCAGCCTTCACCATGGCCGGGCGGATGAATTTGTCGCAGATATCGCTTTCGGAGAGTGACCTTTTGTCCATTGAGTCAGTATAGATGTCCGATACGAATAGATACACCGAAGACTACCGGCATTACAGCGCGAGGGATTGCGACATTTTTTTTGATGCGAAGGTTAATTACAGCCTCCTTGTCTTGAGGGACATAACTCCTGCACATCAGCTCCAAATATCAGCTCCAGCTTGAGGGCAGGCATTGCAGTTTCTCGCTCCACCCGCTGCTGCGGGTCAACCACTGCCCCCCCTCTGCTCCCGCCCCCACACACACCCTCCACACCCCCGCCCCATAATCCCGCCCGCAACCCCCAGCCCTCCCCCGGCCCTTCTTGCAGGCACAAGACATGACTTCACTGACCGAGCTGTGGCAGGCAGCCATCACCTGGCTCGCCACCCACGCCGTAACCCCCACCGTCCACTGGCTGGACATCGCCCAGGCGGCCGGTGATCCGCGCGAGATTGCCGAGGCGGTGCTGATTGCGGCGCTGCAGCTGTTCCTGATCGCGGGGGTGATGCGGCCGCTGGAGAGTCTGTTTCCGGCCGAGCGCTGGAGCGACCGGCGGCTGACTACGGTGGACCGCAACTACACGCTGCTGATGCTGCTGGGGCTGTTTCCGCTGTTCAGTTTTCTGGTGCTGATGCCGTTTGCCAGCATGCTGGGCGGCGGGCCGGCGGCCGAGGAGGCGACGGGGCTCAAGCACTGGGTGCCGTGGTTTGCGGACCATCCGGTGGCGCTGTTCCTGGTGTACTACGTGGTCTACGACCTGGTGTATTACTGGATGCACCGCGCCCAGCATGTGATTCCCTGGTGGTGGGCCATGCACAGCATGCACCACAGCCAACGGCAGATGAGCTGCTGGAGCAATGACCGCAGCCATTACCTGGACGGCATGCTGCAGTCCTTCATCCTGGCCACGGTGGGGCTGGCGATGGGGGTGGAGCCTTCGGAGTTTGCGCTGCTGGGGCTGCTGAGCGAGCTGGTGCAGAACTTCTCGCACGCCAATGTGCGGCTGCGCCTGGGCTGGCTGGGCCGCGTGGGTGAGCGCGTGCTGGTGGGCCCGCTGTTCCACCGCCACCACCACATGCTGCGCGACCCCGAGCGGCCCACGCGCCACAACTGCAATTTTGGGCAGGTGCTGCCCTGGTGGGACATGCTGTTTGGCACGGCGCTGTACACCGACGAGCCCGTGCGCCCCACGGGCGTGAGCGACCCCGAGGTGGATGCCGACAACGAGCGCGGGCTGGTGGCCATGCAGTGGCATACGCTCAAGCGGTTCTGGGGGGCGTTTCGCCGGCGCGAGGGCTGGCGGCTGGGCGATGTGTCCTTCGGGCCGGGCTACCGGCCCATTCATGACGACGACGGGGCCCAGCCCCACCCTGCGGCCGGGGCGGCTGCGGTGACTGGGGCGCCCGGGGTTGCGCCTACGGCTCCAGGTTCGGCCGCATCAGCGCCTCGAACCAGTCGATGAAAACCGCCAGCCGGCGCGAGCGCTGGCGGCGGTGCGGATACAGCAGCGCCACGGGCATGGGCGCTGCGCGGTGGGCATTTAGCACTTCCACCAGCTCACCCGTGTCAAGCAGGTGCTGCACGTCATAGCGCGGGATCTGGATCAGGCCCAGGCCGGCGCGGCAGCAGGCGATGTAGCTTTCTGCATTGTTGGTGACCACGCGGCTGGGCACGGCCAGGGTCTGCGGCCCATCCACTCCATTCACCCCATCCACATCGCTCGCCCCACTCCATTCCCAGGGCAGTTCCCGCCCCGTGCGCGGCGAGGCATAGCCCACGCTCCAGTGGCCGTGCAGCAGGTCCTGCGGCTGCTCGGGCAGGCCGTGCTCGCGCAGGTAGGCGGGGCTGGCGCAGTTGATGAGGGCAATGCAGCCCAGCGGGCGCACGACCAGGCTGCTGTCATGCAAGGTGCCCACGCGCACGGCGCAGTCCACGCCTTCCTGCACCAGGTCGATGGCGCGGTCTGACGAACCCAGCACCAGCTGCAGCCCCGGATGCCGGCGCATGAGCCCCGGCAGCGCAGGCGCCAGCAGGCGCCGCGCTATGCGGCTGGGCACGTCCACATGCAGCCGGCCCGTGGCCTGGCGCGTGCGGGCCTGGAACATCTGCTCCACGTCCTCGGCCTCTGACAGCAGCGGGCGCACACGCTCCAGCAACTGGGAGCCATCGGCCGTCAGGCTGACCTGGCGCGTGGTGCGGTGCAGGAGCCTTGCGCCCACCTGCTCCTCCAACTGCTGCACGGCGGCGGAGACCGTGGCGCGCGGCAGGTCCAGCGCATGGGCGGCCTTGATGAAGCTGCCCATCTCGGCCACCTGCATGAAGATCCGGTATCGGTCGAGTCGGTCCATGGGACGCAGCATAGTCCGTGCAGCGGTCCTTCTACTTGGCCTACTTGGTGGTATAGCCGCCGTTGATCAGGATGGTCTGCCCGGTGATCCACCAGCCGTCGCTGACCAGGTGGCGGATGAAGGGCACCACGTCCTCGATATGCGTCAGCCCCGAAGGCGAGAACGGCGACAGCGCCGCCGCGCTCTTGTGATAGGCCACGGCGTCCGCGCCTTCCTGGCCGTAGAAGAACGGCGTGTCCATGGGCCCCGGCCCCACGGCCGTGACCGAAATACCCCGCGCCCCGAACTCCTTGGCCGCCGCCCGCGTGAAATGCTCCACCGGCGCCTTGGTGCCCGCATAGGAGGAATAGAACGGCGTGAACGCGCCCAGCAGCGAAGTCACCAGGGTCACGATCTTGCCGTGGTCGTTGACATGGCGCCCCGCCTCCTTGAGGAAGAAAAACGCCGACTTGCCGTTGACGGCGGCCATCTCATCGTACTCCGCCTCGCTGATCTCCATCAGCGGCTTCTTGAGCACCTTGCCCACGGTGTTGATGGCAATGTCCGGCCGGCCCACGGCGTCCACGGCCTCTGCAAAAAACCGCTCGACAGCGCCAGCATGCGTGAGGTCGCCCTGCAGCGCCACGGCCTCTGCGCCCAGCGCACGCACTGCGGCCACCGTGGTCTCTGCCTCGGCCCGGGAAGACTCGCTGTTGTAGTGCACCACCACGGCCCGCGCGCCGTGCCCCGCCAGATCACGGGCAATCAGCCCGCCCAGATTCTTGCCGCCGCCTGCAATCAATGCGACCTTGCCGCGAATGGAATGGTCTGCCATGGAAACGCTCCTTGTGCTTGGATGAAGCACCCAGCTTAGGCAGCCAGCCCCCCGCGATAAACCGGCACAGCCGGGATGGATCATCCAGAAAACCAGAACAATCGCGCCGATAGTTCTCTCCCCGCCCCCGCTCCCCCGTCCCCTTCCCGTATGCCCGCGCCTGCGTCGTGGCGCTTGCGGGGTTGCAAGCCTGCCGAAGGACAGGCTTGCTTCGTGATCTGACTTGCCGCAGTTGTCTGAGCGGAGCGCAAAGCGCGCAGAGAGTTCTGCGGCAAACCCCGCAAGCGCCACGACGCAGGTTGCCCGCAGCGAAGCGGAGGGTCGCGGGCATTCGGGTCGCCTTCTTTGGCCCGGTTTCTTGGCGAGACAAGAAAGCGGGTCGGCCGCCGGGCCGAGACCCGGCCTCGAAAAAACACCCCCCGGCAGGGTCAAGAACAAGCTACACACCGCCCGTGTCCCAAGACATCAGGACAGCTCCCGCTCGTACATATACCTCCGCGACCAAGCCAACGAAGCAGCCCCCTGCCCCGCCCTCCGACAAACCACCTGAAAGATAGACACATCGTCATGCTCAAACGCATAAGCACACCCCGCCAGATACACCCTCCAGATCCGAAACCTCTCCTCCTCCACCAACGCCCGAATCTCCGGCACACAAGCCTCAAACCGCTCCAGCCACAACTGCAACGTGCGCACGTAATGCCGCCGCAACCCCTCCACATCCAGCACCTCCAGCCCCCCACGCTGCATGGCCTCCAGCGCCAGACTCAGATGCGGCAGCTCGCCATCAGGAAACACATACCGGTCGATGAACGCGCCGCCGCCCAACGCCGTGGCGCCCACGTCCGCATCGGTGGAGGTGATGCCGTGGTTCAGCGCCAGCCCGTCGTCGGCCAGCAGCTCGCGCATGTGCGCAAAGTACATGGGCAGGTTGCGGCGGCCCACATGCTCGAACATGCCGACGCTGGTGATGCGGTCAAAGCGCCCCTGCACGTCGCGGTAGTCCTGCAGGCGGATCTCGATGCGGTCGGCCAGGCCTGCGGCGCGCACGCGCTCGGTGGCCGCTTCGAACTGGTTGCGCGACAGGGTCACGCCCACGCAGTGCGCGCCAAAGTGCTGGGCCGCGCGCAGCACCAGGGCGCCCCAGCCGCAGCCGATGTCCAGCAGCCGCTGGCCCGGCTGCAGGCGGATCTTGGTGAGGATGTGGTCCAGCTTCTTGCGCTGGGCGGTGGCCAGGTCCTCGTCGCCGTTCTCGAAGTAGGCGCAGGAGTAGACCATGCCCTCGTCCAGCCAGAGCCGGTAGAAGTCGTCGGACACGTCGTAGTGGTACTGGATGGATTCGCGGTCCGTGCTGCGGCTGTGCCGAAAGCGCCTTGCCGCGCGCGCCGCAAGCGCCAGCCGCCCCGGTCCCTTGCCCGCGCCCTGGGTCTTGGACATGCGGCGCGCCAGCGCATAGCCGAAGTCGATGATGTCGGGCAGGCGGCCGTCGATGTCGATCTGGCCCTTCACATAGGCCTGGCCCAGGTGGTCCAGGCTGGGGTCCAGCAGCAGCGGCAGGGCCGAGGCGCTGCGCACGGTGAGCGTGACGCGCGGCTGCTCGAAGTGGCCGAAGTCGAACTGCTCGCCATTCCACAGCACCAGCCGCGCCGGCAGGTCGGCCCGCGCGCGCACGGCCTCGGCCCAGCGCCTGAGCTTCTTGTCCCAGAACATCTTGCATCTCCCCGGGGCTGGCGGCGCCCCCCTTTTGACATGACCCGCATGAACCGCATGAACCGCATGCAAAGCAAATGACGAGTCTTGCCGGTTCATGTGACGGCAAGACGTCAGCACGGCAGCCCGCGCCGGTTGCGGATCGATACAGACCCGATGGCGCCCACACCCCGCCAAAACCCCGCCAGCCGCCCGGCTTGGGGCACACTGGCCGGCGTTCCAACGGCCCCGGCGCGAAAGCGCCTGCGACAGACCCATGCAAGCCTTTGACCTGAGCATCGAACACTGCATCGAGCACCGCAACGAACAACGCAGCACCGGCGGCCACCGCCGGCCGGATTTCAGGAACCTGCCATCGAACTGGAGCCAGTGACGCCATGGCCATGACCCATACCCAGGCGCTGTCCAAGCTGGCAGCCGATACCCTGGTGCAGACCCTGGAGGAAGACGTGGCGCGCGTGATGGCGCGCACGTTTGCGCTGGGCCGGCACGATGCCGCTATCGCGGCCAACTACGGCGGCCATGCCCTGCCGCCCCTGCTGCGGCGCTGGAGCTGCGTGCTGCAGGCCGGTGATGCCAAGGCAACGGCCCTGTACCGGCACAAGACGGCGCTGGCCCTGGCCATCGTGCTGCACCGGAACGGCCTGGCCGACGCGGGCCTGAACGCGGCTGCGCGCACGGCCATCGATGTGCTCAATGCCGAGGTGGCGCTCAGCGATGACTTCTTTCGCAAGTCGGCGCAGATCCGCCAGGACTTCCTGGACACGCCGCCCGCGCCGCCCAAACGCTCGCCGGGCCTGCCCGACAGCCTGACCTTCTACCGCGCGGCCGACGTGGTGGCCATGGAGCTGGACGGGCGCTTTTACGCCCTGTACGTGCACGGCTGCGCCCGGACCAACCAGAGCCCCATCGTCGAGTTCTACGACGCGGTGTTAGACCATGTGCCGCAGATGGCGGAGCTGGCCGACGTGCGCGCCCGGGGCCGGCGCTACAACGATGGCGTGGGGCGGGTGGCGCGGTTTTCCATATCGGGCCTGAAGTTCCTGCCCGACCCGGCAGGCCAGTTCACCCTGGTCAAGGCCTGCGTGGAGACGCCGCCGGACCCCGGCCATCTGCAAAAGGGCGACTGGCTCTACACCGTGTCCGACATCTTCGAGCTGCAGTCCGAGGTGGACTCCATGTTCGGCCCCGGCGGCAAGCCCTGAGCCTTGAGCCTTGAGCTTTGAGTTCTGACAGCGGCCTGTTCTTGCCTGTTTTCAAGAGGAAATTCATGACGCATCCCCGGCCTTCCACTCTGCCCTCCCGCATGACCTTGCCGGCCGTGCTGGCAATGGCTGCCACGCTGGCCCTTGCGGGCTGCAACCAGCGGCATGACACAGCAGCCATGGAATCTGCGCCCTCCCCCGCGCCCATGGCGGGCGGCGCCGGCATGAAGCAAGGCCGCGCCGCCACAGTGCAGGCCGAGGATGCGGCAGCAGCCGCACCAGAGACATCGGCGCAGGACGAGATGGCCCAGCGCTTCCTGGCCGTGCGCCAGGAGCTGAACGTGGAAGTGCCGCAGGCGCAGTTGGCCGATGCCTGGGGCCAGGTGCGCGACCTGTGTGCCACGCTGCGCTGCGAGCTGCTGTCGGCATCCCTTCTGCGCGAGACGCCCCAGCAGCCCGGCAACGCCATGCTGGAGATGCGCGTGGCGCCGGCCGATGTGCAGCGGCTGCTGGGCACGCTGGCCGGCGTGGCCACCATCGTGTCGCAGAACACCATCAGCGAGGACAAGACGGCCGAGGTGATCGACGTGGAGGCGCGCATCAGGAACCGCACCGAGTTCCGCGACAGCCTGCGCCTGATGCTGCGCGACACCACGACCAAGCGCACCATGTCCGACCTGCTGGAGATACAGCGCACGCTGTCGGACACGCAGGCCGAGCTGGACGCCATGGCAGCCCAGCGCAAGGTGCTGGAGCAGCAGACCAGCAAGCAGCACATACAGATCCAGTTCACGCCCACCCGCGCCCTGGTGCAGGGCGGCACCAGCTACAGCCCCATAGGCCGCGCGCTGCGCGATGCCGGCCATGTGCTGGGCGAGAGCATGGCCGCGCTGATCACCTTCGTGGCGGCCGTGCTGCCCTGGCTGGTGCTGGTGGTGCTGCCGCTGGGCTGGGTGCTGCGCGCGCTGTGGCGGCGCAGGCGTGCCAGGAAGGCCTGAGCGGCACGGCAGGATCAGGAAGTACGGCAGCCCTGCCGTGCTCCAATCAAGCCATGCCCACCGAACCGAGCCTTGACGACCTGCGCCGCCATGCCGTGGCACGCACCCTGTTCACACCGACCACCCTGCCTGCGGCCATACAGCGCCTGGGCTTTGTGCAGGCAGACCCGATCCGCGCGCCGGCCCGGGCGCAGGACCTGACGCTGCGCCACCGCGTCAAGGACTACCGCGCCGGCGACCTGGAACGCCGCTACGCGCGCCTGCCGATCGACGAGGACTGCCTGGTCAACTACGGCTTTCTGCCCAGCGAGCACCTGGCGCTGATGCACCCGCGCCAGGCCCGCAAGGCCTGGGATGCCGAGACGCAGCGCAAGGCCGCCGAGGTGCTGGCGTTTGTGCGCGAGCGCGGCGCCGCGCATCCGCGCGAGGTGGAGCAGCATTTCTCGCACGGAAGCGTGAAGAACTACTGGGGCGGCTCGGGCAGCGCCAGCACGCAGTTGCTCGACGGCATGCACTACCGGGGCCTTCTGCGCGTCAAGCGCCGCGACAGCGGCACGCGCGTCTACGAGGCCATCGCTCACCCGCCGGCCGACGACAGCCCCGCCGCCAGCGCCCGGCGCGCCGCCGCGCTGATCGACCTGGTGGTGCGCAAATACGCACCGCTGCCAGCCCCCAGCCTCACCTACCTGGTGCGCCTGCTGGGCTATGGCGCGCCCCACCTGGCGCAACAGACCCAGGTGGCGCTGCGGCTGGCGCGCGAGCAGCTGGCCAGCTGCCGCATCGACGGAACCACCTGGTACTGGCCCGCCGACGAGAACCCGCGCTCGCGCCGCCATGTCTTCGACGAGCGGCTGCGCCTGCTCGCGCCCTTCGATCCCGTGGTCTGGGACCGGCGCCGCTTCACGCTGCTCTGGGGCTGGACCTACAAGTTCGAGGCCTATACGCCACCAGCTCAGCGTCAGCTGGGCTACTACGCCCTGCCCATGCTCTGGCGCGGCCATGTGATCGGCTGGGCCAACCTGCAGGCGCGCGACGGCCGGCTGGAGCCGTCATTCGGCTATGTGGCCGGCGCGGCGCCCGGCGATGCCGCCTTTCGCAGTGCGCTGGATGAGGAGCTGCAGCGCATGGAGCTGTTCCTGGCGCCGCGCTGAGATGCAGGCACTCGCCCCCTGCGCGCGGTGTACGTGATTGGGGGAACTGGTCAAGTTCACCCAGCTGACGCGCGAACACACCGGCTGGACTGCACCGGCTGGACTGCACCGGCTGGACTGCACAGGCTACCTGGTGGACCGGTGCAGCGAACGCAGGGAGCGGGCGCGAGCGCTCCCCCGCCGACGAGCGGCCTTTCATGATCTTTCGGCCATGCTGCAGCAGCACCCGTGCATCAAGGCCGGCAGGCCGCCGGACCGCCCTCAGTTCATGCGCGGCAGATTCGCTGCCTTGATGGCCGCGCCCATGGACTCATGGCCCTGGACCAGCTTCCTGCGGTATTCGGCTCCGGTGAGAGCTGCCGGGTCCACGCCCGCCGACTCGAAGACACGCGCGACCTGGGGACCTTCGGCTGCGGCCATGGCGACGCGCTCCAGCCTGTCGCGCAGGGCCGGGGGCACGCCCTTGGGGTAGGCCAGGCCGATCCAGGAGTCGATCTCCACGTCGTAGCCCTGCTCCCTGAGCGTGGGCACCTCGGGCAACTCCTTCCAGCGCATGGGGCTGGCGCTGGCCAGCAGACGCATTTTTCCGGCCTTGACGTGCTGGACGATGTCCGAAGGGTTCTGCACGATGACATCGACCTGCCCGCCGATCAGGCCGGCCACGGTCTCTGCGCCGGACTTGTAGTTGATCTCCTCGAACCTGCCGCCCGTCTTGCGCCCCAGCTCGTACATGGCCAGGTTGTTGGGCGCGGACGGCGCGCCGAAGAAGATGCCCTTGCCCTGGCGGGACGCGGCCACCAGGTCGGCCATGGTTTTATAGGGCGAGTCCGCGCGCACGGCCACGCCATAGCGGTAGCGGGCCACGCCTGCGATGAAGTCGAAGTCATCGACCTTGTAGTCCACCTTCATGAGGTGGGGCGTGATGGCGATGGTCGAAAACGTCACCACGCCCAGCGTATAGCCGTCAGGCTTTTGCCGGGCCAGAGACGAGACGCCCAGCGTGCCCTGCGCTCCCGCGCGGTTGTTGGGCACCACGGGCTTTTTGAGCAGGCCCTCCATGGCATTGCCGATGGCGCGCGAGGCCACGTCGGTATTGCCGCCTGCGCCGTAGTTGATGATCAGGGTCAGCTCCCGCTCGGGAAACGCGTCCGTGCCCTGGGCCAGCGCCGGGGCGCCGGCTGCGGCCGCCAGCGCTGCCGCACAGAAGGCCGAAAGCAGGCATCTGCGAGATGCGGGGGATGGATATGCATGCATGGTTGTCTCTCGTTGCGATCTTGGGTTCTGTCGTCTTTGGAAGTCGTGCTTTCACGTTGCTGCGCACTGCCCACTGACCGGGAAACAGGCACGCCCTGGAAGTGGGGGCACCGAGGAGGGGCCTAGGCCGGCCGCGCCGCCCCGCACCGAGGGTGCCGTCCCCCCGCGAAGCGAGAGGGGGAAGCGGCGCAGCCGCTCAGGGGGTCGTCCTTCCTCAATTCATGAAGAAGCCGCCGTTGACGTCGATCACGGCGCCATTGGTGAAGCCTGCGGACTCGCTGCACAGGTAGCGGATGGCGGCACCGACCTCCGCCGCCTCGCCCAGGCGCCGCACCGGGATCTGCTCGGCATAGCGGCGGTTGACCTCGTCGCCGGCCTGCTGCGCCATCGGCGTCAGGATGCGGCCCGGCGCCACGCAGTTGGTGGTGATGCCGTACTGGCCCATCTCCGAGGCGATGGAGCGGCTCAGGCCCAGCACGGCGGACTTGCTCAGCATGTAGGCGGGGCCGGCCACGATGGACTTGCCGCGCCCGGCCAGCGAGGACACGTTGACGATGCGCCCCCAGCCCCGCTGCTTCATGCCCGGCAGCGCCAGCTGGCACAGGCGCAGCATGGACAGCAGGTTGACGTCCAGGATCTGCTGCACCTCGCCCAGCCCCACTTCGAGGATGCCGTTGGACTGGCCGCTGGCGTTCTTGAGGCTGATGCCGGCGTTGTTGACCAGGATGTCCACGCCGCCGTGGCGCTGCACAATGTCGCCGACCACGCGCTGGCGGGCTGCCTCGTCGCAGACATCGAGCACCACGGCACTGGCCCGGGCACGCAGTTCCTGCGGGACCCGATCCAGGTCGGGCGCGGCCAGGTCGGCCAGCACCACGCGGCGGCCGTCGCGCAGCAGTTCGATGGCGGTGGCCAGGCCGATGCCGCGTGCGGCGCCGGTCACCAGGGCCGTGCGGATGGGGAAGTTCTCAGGCGCGCTCATCAGTGGCTCTCCGGCGTGTAGAAGGTGATGGGGGGAAAGGCGTCTTCGGTGCACATGACCTCGATCAGCGTGGCCTCTTCGGCGGCCATGGCGGCGAGCAGCGCGGGGGCGATGGCATCGGCCGATTCCACGCGCACGCCGTGGATGCCGCAGGCCCGTGCGATGGCCGCATGGTCCACGCCGCTGAAGTTCACGGCCGAGGTGTGCTCGCCGAACTTCACATGCTCGGCATGCTTCTGATAGCCCAGGATGCCGTTGTTGATGAGGACGGTGATGACCTTGATGCCCATGCGCCTGCAGGTCTCCATCTCCGACCACACATGGCCGAAGCCGCCGTCGCCCACCAGGCAGAACACCTGGCCGCCGTCCTGCGCCAGGCGCGCGCCCATGGCCATGGGCATGCCCCAGCCCAGGCCCGCCAGGCCGCGCGGCGTGAGGAAGCGCTGGCCGGCCCGGCGCGCGGTCAGGTAGTTGGTGACCCACAGCGTGGAGTAGCTGGCATCGGCCACCACGGTGTCCTCGGCGGTCAGCAGGGCGTCGAGCTCATGCATGATGCGTTCGGGCCGTATGGGTGCGGCGCTGGACAGGCGCACTTCGGCCGACTCCTCCCGGTGCCTTTCCCTGCCCTCGGCAATGCGTGCGGCCAAGGCAGCGCGCTGGCCGGTACGGGCCGACAGATCCAGCGCCCCGGCGATGTCCAGCATGGCCTGCAGCGCCAGCCGCGCATCGCCCACCAGGCGCATGGCGTCGTAGTTGCGCCCTATCTCCTGGCCGTCGATATCGAGGTGGATGAATTGCGCATCGCGCGGGTACAGCGTCCAGCTGTCCGTGCCGTTCTGGTTGGTGCGGTTGCCGATCAGGAACACCACGTCGGCCCCGGCCACGAAATCCTTCAGGTAGCGGCCCGAGCCATTTGGCCCCAGGCAGTTGGCGACCACGCCCAGCGACAGCTCATGCGTCTCGGCCACGGCACCCTTGCCCATGTTGGTGGTGGCCACGGGCAGGCTCAGCGCATCGGCAAAGGCGCTCAGTGCCTCGCTGGCACCCGAGATGTGCACGCCGCCACCGGCAACGATGACCGGCGCACGGGCCTGGAGCAGCGCGCCCACGGCCTGTTCCAGCAATTGCCGTTCGGGCACGGCGCGGTCCAGCGGAAAGCGGGCCAGTGCAGCGGGCCGGGGCACGCTGGAGGGCTGGGCAGGCTCGGTGAGCAGGTCGGCCGGCAGCATCAGCGCCACGGGGCCAGGCCGGCCGCTGCAGGCTGCGATGATGGCCTGCTCCACATAGTCTTCCACGCGCGATGCCTGGTCCACGCGCCGCACCCACTTGGTCACGGGCTTGAACAGGCCCATGTGGTCCAGGTCCTGGAAGGCGTTCCTGTCGGTCTGGTCGCGCGCCACGTCCTGCACAAGGGCGATGATGGGGATGGAGACCTTCAGCGCCTCGGCCAGCGGAGCCACCAGCAGCGCGGCGGCCGGCCCGTTCTGCGCGGTGATCACGGCCGGCCTGCCGCTCATGCGGGCATGGGCATCGGCCATGTAGCCGCCCGCGTTCTCGGTGCGGTAGGCGATCTGGCGCAGGCCCAGTTCCTCGGCGGCCAACACGAACATGCTGGGCAGGCTCTGCCCGAAGAACTGCGTGATGCCGTGCCGCTTCAGGACCCGGGCCACCAGGTGGCCTACGGTGTCCTGCTTGTTCAATCCAGGGTTGCTCAGGGGTTTCGACATGGGGTGCGGTTTCCGTTCAACAAAAAAAGGCGTAGCGGCTCCCTCGCCATGGCAATCGCCAGCGATACGGAAAGGGAAGCCAGGGGGAACTTATCTATTCAGGAAATTCAAAGGCAATCCAGGACACGGCCAGTCCAGCGCCACCAGCCGCCCCGATGAAGACAGGGTGACGAAGGCGGTCTTCAGGTCTGGGCCGCCAAAGCAGATGTTGGTCGTCATGGGGTCGGGCAGCTCGACCCGGTGCAGCACCTGCCCGGCCGGCGAGACCACGGTGATGCCGCCCTCGCCCAGCGTGGCAAGGCAGATGTTCCCTTCGGCATCCACGGCCAGGGAGTCGATGTTCTGCATGCCCGGCAGGCGGCAGACCAGCCGTCCGCCATTGGGCGAATCGGGCCAGGGCCGGGCCAGGATGTGCCCGGGCTCGCCGATATCGAAGGCCCACAGCCGCCCCGTGAAGGTCTCCGCCACGTAGAGCGTCTTCTCATCGGGAGAAAGACCGATTCCGTTGGGCGACCACAGCGGGAAGGCGGCCTCGCGGATGGCGCTGCCATCGGCCAGCGCGTAGCAGACGCCGCCCCGGTCCACCTCGCGCGGCCGCACCTTGCCGTGGTCGGTGAACCAGAACCCGCCATGCCGGTCGAAGACCAGGTCGTTGGGCCCCTTCAAGGGGCCGCTGCCGCTTTGCGTGTACAGGCATTCGACCTGGCCCGAGGCCAGGTCCACGGCCTCTATGCGCCCGCCCGAATAGTCGTTGGCCTGGCCTATGGGCCGCAGCCCATGCTCCACACTGCGGTGCCACTGGAAGCCACCGTTGTTGCAGATGAACAGCTTGCCGCCGGGGCCTATGGCGGCACCGTTCGGGCCTGCGCCCAGGTGGACGAGTTGCCGCCTTGTGCCATCGGCCGTCACCCGGGTCAGCCAGCCGTTGGCGATCTCCACCAGCACGACCGATCCATCGGGCATGGCCACCGGGCCTTCGGGAAACTCCAGGCCGTCGGCCAGTGCCCGGAGCGAGGGTTCTGTTTTTTGCAGCGTGTATGTCATGTGCGCCTCACTCCATCAATCGATGCTCAGGTTCAGGCGCCTGATCACGGCACCGTATTTCTCGGAGTCATCCCTGACCATGGCGCGCAGCTCCTGCGGAGTGGACGGCGAAACCTCCAGCGCCATTTCCGAGAAATTCTTCTGCAACCGGGGATCAGCCAGGGCCTTGTGCAGCACGGCGTTGAGCTGCTCCACCACGGCGGCCGGCGTGCCGCCAGCGACGAAGGCGCTGAAATGGTTGGCGATCTCCACCCCGCGCGCGCCCGCCTCGGCGAAGGTCGGCACATCGGGCAGATGCGGCGAGCGCCGGTCTCCCGTGACGGCGATGACCCGGACCTTGCCCGACCGGGCATAAGGCACGACGGTGGGCAGGTCGGACATGAAGACGGGCACCTGCCCCGCCAGCAGGGCCTGCATGGCCGGCGCACTGCCCTTGTAGGGCACGTGCACCATCTGGATGGCGCTGCCGGCCAGGAACATCTCCATGGCGAGGTTGGTGCCGTTGCCATTGCCGGTGGAGGCATAGCTCAGGTCGCCATGCGACCTGGCATGGGCCACCAGCTCCCGGACACTGCCTGCAGGAAACGAAGGCAAGGCCACCAGCGCGATCGGATTGCGCGCCAACACGGTGACCGGCACCAGTGCGCGCTCCGGGTCATAGGCCAGCTTCCTGAAGAGGAACGGGTTCATCGACGCCACCGAGGGATCGAAGACCGCAAAGGTATGGCCATCGGCGGGTGCGGCCTGCAGGGCCTGCACGGCGATCACGCCCGAGCCGCCAGGGCGGTTGTCCACCACCACGGCCTGTCCGGTCTGCCCCGTGATGGCCGCCGCAATCTGGCGCGCGATGTTGTCCGAGGCCCCGCCTGCGGCATAGGGCACCAGGATTCGCAGCGGCTTGGATGGATAGGTGGTGGATGCAGCGGACGCCGCGCAAGAAAGGCTGATAAGGGCCGAGCCCATGGCAAGCCATTGGCGGCGGTTAGATGGTGATACGGGCATGTTTCCTCCCTGGATTTTGATGCATGGTACTTGATGCATCAAACATCAAACATGGGGTTAGCCCGTGGACCAGGCACGCTCGGATGTGACGGTCACCCCACCATCCCCCGGGAGGTACCATTGCGCCCAAGCAGTTGCGGAGGCCCGATGTCCAGCGTTTTTTCACAGATCCGAACCAATCAGACCCTTGCCGAAAAAACCTATCTGCAGATCCGTGACGCCATCGTGAGAGGCCAGCTGCAACCCGCGCAGCGCCTCGTCTACCGCAGCCTGGCCGAAGAGTTCGGCATCAGCCCCACGCCCGTGCGCGATGCCATACAGCGCCTGGCCTCCGAAGGCGCCCTGGACCTGGACGACCGCGGCGTGGCCACCGTGCCCGTGCTCAGCGTGGAGCAGTACGTGGAAATCATCGCCCTGCGCATCGAACTGGAAGGCCGCGCCGCCGCAGCCGCCGCCAGCCGCCATCCGGGCCAGGGCTTCATCGACACCCTCACCCGGCTGCACCAGGACCTGGAAAAATCCATCGCCGTGGACGACGACGCCACGCTGATCGCCAACGAGCGCTTCCACTTCTCCATCATCGAAGCCGCGCAGCAGCCCGTGCTGGCCAGCCTCATCGGCCTGCTGTGGCTCAAGTGCGGCCCGTCCGTGCGCTACCTGTACCGTGGCACCTACGCCCGCGCGGCCGAACATCCCCACATCCGGCTGATCCATGCGCTGGAGCAAAGGGATGGCCCCGCCGCCCGGCAGGCCGTGGTGCAGGATCTGCAAAGCGCCTGCCTGCATATCCTCAGGAAGATTGCCAAGGATGATGGGATGGCGTTTCCGCAGGAGTGGGTGGTGGCGGGCATGGGGTAGAAGCACTGTAGGTACGCCTCGCTGCAGTTGGCGCAGTAAGGATATAAGTGCCTGACTCCAAGCCTCCGTACCAGAATGTGCCTTCTCCTCCGCTGCATCCGACTCTCTTCGGACATATTTGAGGGTGGCGACCTCAAATTTCCCAAAGTTGCAAGACCATCGCCCAGCGCATGGCGTCATACTTTGACGGTGCTCGGCTAGGCCCTCACGATTACGTTCTGTAACGACCCCACACCGCCTAAGCCAAAGCATCGCCTGCAAATCGTCCAAGGAACATCATGTTGACTCGCTTGAAAGTCTCTGGGTTCAAGAATCTCCGAAAGATCGATGTCCAGTTCGGTCTGTTCACATGTATTGCTGGCGCCAACGGTGTCGGGAAATCGAACCTGTTCGATGCGATAACTTTTTTGTGCGATTTAGCGTCTATGCCCATTCTCAAGGCATGCAGCAACGTGCGTGGCACACATGGTCGAGCATCTGAGTTTGCATCTCTTTTTTTCCATGAAAAAGGTGAGAAAGAACTTCGAATGGAGTTTCTCGCAGAAATGATCGTTCGCAATGAGGTCGTTGATGACTTTGACCGCAGTGTCAAGCCAACAGCAACATTGCTTGAATACTCCTTGGTGCTTCGACTTAATACAGAAGCAGCACCGGGCTCTTCAAAGGATCCGATCTACATCGAGCACGAAGAATTGCGTGCCAAGCCATCCAGTGAAGCGCAAAAATTCCTTGCATTCAACGGTGGCTCAGATCTGGCAAAGAATAAGAAACTCATCTTCGGACCCGGTGCACGTACGTCGCCTTTCATCCAAACCGATAACAAAGACTCGGACGTCACGATCCTGCTACGCAGTGATCGAGGCGGCGGTCAGCCTCAGAAAATCTCGGCCCGCAAGAGTCCTCAAACCATTCTTTCTGGCGTTAATCTTTCATCGCACCCAACGGCATTGGCAGCCCGCCGAGAAATGCAGTCCTGGCGCATGTTGCAATTGGAGCCTTCGGCATTGCGCGCGCCGGATGATGTTTTTGGCGATGCGTCGCTTTCCTCAACTGGCGCGCATATGCCTAATACGTTGTTTCGCTTAGGGAGATACGGAGACATCGCAAACAGACTGGCCGACCTGATTCCCGGCGTGACGGCCTTGGATGTAGATACCGACGAGGCGAGGCAGCAACGCACATTGTCAGTAAAAATGAGCGATGGACGTCCGTACTCTGCAAGCTCTTTATCCGACGGAACGCTTCGTTTTCTTGCCCTTGCCGTACTTGCCAGTGATCCAGATGCCGAAGGACTGGTGTGCTTGGAAGAACCTGAGAACGGCATCCACCCTTTGCGCATTCCAGAAATGCTTCGCTTGGTGAAAGAGCTTTCCGATGCTGACCTATCGGGAGAAGAACTGGCCGTTCAGCATTCACTGCGTCAGGTCATTATCAATACACACTCTCCACTGGTCGTCGCTGAGCTTTTGGACGACGAGCTACTGTTTGCGGAGTCTTTGCGTCTGCGGGGAGCCTCGTTCGCAAATTTCAAACCGATTAAAGGGACTTGGCGAGAGCGTGTGTTGGCAACTTCCGAGACAGGCTTTATCACAAGGGGTGAGTTGCACGCCTACCTATCTGGCATGAGGATGAAATCGAAGAGCAATGGCATAAAACATGTTGTAGACCATTTACCCAGTGAGACACTGGATCTTTTTCATAGTGCTTGATGGGATGGTCAGTGCATGAAAACCCTCACAGCGACCTTGATCACCGACGGAACCTCCGACCGTACTTTGCTACCCATCGTCCAGTATCTTCTGGATGAATGGAGCCCACTTCCTCATCGCACGCTTTTTGCTGAAGGCCTTCATTCAGGATCACTCAAATCCAGAATACCGCGGGTAATAGAGCTTTTCCCTTGCGATCTGCTATTTATTCACAGAGATGCAGAGCGCGAACCTCTTGCGAACCGCGTTCAGGAAATTCGGACTGCACTGGCGGAATCTGTAACCCAGCATCGGCCGCATATCTGCCTTGTGCCTGTACGAATGACCGAAAGTTGGCTGTTGTTGGACGAGAGGGCAATCCGCTCAGCAGCAGGCAACCCCGAGGGGCGCATTCCGCTAAAACTTCCCAAGGCAAATGCCATAGAAGAGCTGGCAGACCCCAAGAGCAAACTGTTCGAGTCGCTGACCGCCGCCGCCGAGGTGACTGGAAGGCACAGACGAAGATTCCATCCGGAAGCGGCCCGGCATCGCGTAGCCGAAATCCTGGATCCCAGTTTGCTGCGTCAACTTGAGTCTTTCAAATTTGCCGAAAAACAGGTGATCGATTTTTTCCGTGCCAATTTCACCTGATTGACTTCAAGCGTGAAGCCACCGCGGCCTCCCAACCACTACGAACCACATCAGGCCGACCGTCTATCCCACGTAGTCAATAATGTGGTCTTTGCCTGTCACCTTGCAGCCCTCAAGGAAACGGTTTGAGGAGGGCAGCACGACAAACGTACACCTGCGCCTTCCTGCGGCCCCGCGCCATCCAGGCAGGCCTTGCCCGGCACCTTCGCGCCGCTGCAACCTGTTGATTCCCAAGCCAATGAGCGAACTCTCGCAAAGCACACAGCCCTCTCCGGCCCCTGATCTGTCGGCGCACACGCCCATGATGCATCGGTGAAATTCCACTCAATTAAATGGGATCTTTCTTGGAAAAGTTACGCTAAAACTTACGCCAACAAAAGTACTGAGAACGTAGGGACCTCCTCTGTAGCCGACCCTTGCCTCCGAAAAATCTTCGCTGATAGCGAATATTTTTATTGACAACAGAAATTTCGAAGCTAAAGTACGTACAGCGGCTAGAGATTCAGTCTCGCGACTGGGGAAGCGAAAGCTTCGTGGAGGCGAAAGCCTCTGATCCGTCCCTGGCACTGCACCCCTGCAGCTGAACGGGATAGGCGCGTCGGCGAGAACCGACGCGTTAATTGAGCCGAGGGAAATGGACGTGGTTTTCTCTAAGTTTGGCAGCTGATGTGACTTGCGAGAGGCTTACAGCAATTCCGCTGAAAGTCGTCACTAAGCTTGTTCGAAAGGGACAAAAAATGCCATTCTATAAACCCGCTAAATCACGTCTGGTGAAAGGAAGGAAACAAAGGAAGCTTCCGGCTGATGATATAAAAAATCTGAAGCCCTCTTTGCTTACTTTGCTTGGTGCCTGCATGAGTATTGTTGGTGGATTGGGACGAGTTCTCAATTTTATTGACAAAATCATTGAAAAAATCAAGGATTCCTGAAATTCACCTACCTCGATTCTCTTAATTTTCAGGAGGCTGTATGCTAGGCGAAGCGTTACGGCTTATTCGTGTCTACCACGACCTTACTCAGACTCAGCTATCATATGAACTGGGACTGTCAAACTCTTTTCTCTCAGAGGTGGAATCTGGAAAAAAGATTCCCTCTTTAGAAATTCTTGGAAAATACTCAGAAAGATTTGATATTTCAATGTCTTCTCTGCTATTTTTTTCCGAGAGTTTAGATGAACAGAAATTTGGTTCAAAAATCAAGTTTTCCGTGGGGAAAAAGGTTCTAACATTGCTTGAATGGGCTGCGAACACTTCTAAGAAACGCACTACTGCCAAGGTGTAATATGCTCGGCTACGCATTTAACCAATGTGCACTATTCAAAACCCGCTCTAAAGGTCGCTTGGCGGATTTGCTATGCACAAACGTAGCCAACTTAAAAAGATTAACAGGCCCCGGGCAATATAAAACATTTACTCTTCCGGAAAGTGTGTGTGAATTCACGGGAAAAAAGAAGGATTCACGTAACGTCGAAGAGCCAAAACGTGAGCTTAGAAGAATTCACGACAGAATTCGAGAACTACTCTCACGAGTCGCGCTTGTCGATTATGCACACGCTGCGGTAAAGGGGCGTTCTTATAGAACGAATGCACAGGCACATCAGAAATCTGAGATTGTTGCCAATTTTGATATCAAGCGATTTTATCCATCCACGTCGCAGAGTCATGTAACGCAGTTCTTCTTTAAGGAAATGAAATGCTCCGCTGACGTGGCGACACTTCTCGGAAAAATACTTTGCTACCGCTCCGGCTCAGACAACACAGGCCGCCTTCCAACGGGTAGTCCAGCAAGCCCGATAGTCTCCATATATGCAAACAAGGCTATGTTTGATGCGCTTAATAATTTAGCGCGCGCATCTGACTTAATTTTCACATGCTATGTGGATGATTTAACTTTTTCAGGCAAAAAACTCCCCCCCCGGCTTCATAGACGCGTAAATTCCATAGTTCTAAACAACGGGCACAACCTAAAGGATGCTAAAACAATAGTCTTCGGGAAAGGTATGGTGAAACATATCACAGGTGTCGCGATCAAAGATGGGAAAATCGCCGTACCTCACTCGCGGTTCTTTAAAGCACGTAAGATCGAAGAAAAAATTTCTAGAGCAGGTACATTTTCTGAGCAAGCCATGCTTATGAGAAAACTCTCCGGATTGCTTGGAGAGGCCGCATCAATAGATGAAAATTACAAAAAATGGGCAACAGAGAGCTATAAATCACTAAACATAACGAACCATAAGACTATCATTACATTTGACGGCGAGATAATCGTTAAGAAAAGGATCAAGCCATATCCAGTGGTTTCTTCAGTCCTCCCCGAAAGCCCTCCTCCTTGGGATTAATTCTAATTCATAGGACCGAGTAAGAGTAGCTAACCACTTCGTCGAAGGCCCCGCAGAGCGGTTATGCTCGCTCCCCTCGTGGCACGACGACCCGTAAGCAAAGAACTTTGGCGACAGCAACAACCCCTGATCCCAGCCCTCGTGCCTTCTTCCAAAAGCGGTGCACGCAAGCTCGCAGTCAGCGATGAAGCTGCCCTCAGCGGCATCTTGTTCTTGCTGCAAACAGGCATTCCCTGGCAAGACCTTCCCAATCTCTTGGGTATGGCAGCGGCATGACTTGCTGGAGACGCCTGTGCGGCTGGAATACTGTTGGTGTATGGGAGCAGTTGCACTAGGCCATGATGAATCGCTTGCGTGAACATGACCAGATTTATTGGAGCCGGGCCAGCATTGTTGGCTCGTCGGTGCCAAGCGCCTGGGGAGTCAGGAAACAGCCCCCCACGGACAGAACAAGCTCGGTACCAAGCGGCACATCGTTGTAGACGCCAGAGGCATCCCACTGGTGATGTTAGTCAGCGGTGCGTATGACTCCAAGATGTTCGAGACATGCGTGGACGCGATTCCTGCGATTGCAGGCTTGGCAGGGCATCCCCCGTAAAAGAACAGCCAAGCTTCACGCCGACAAAGGCTACGACTTCAAGCGATGCCGGGCCCATCTAAGACAACGGGGCATTATCGGCCGGATTGCCAGACGAGGCGTTGAGAGCAGCGAGCGGCTGGGCAACAGTGGGCGGTGGAGAGGAAGCACAGCTAGTTGTTTGCAGGCTTGGCAAGCGGCGAATTCACTTGAACGACGGCTGGATATCCACGAAGCGCTGTTGAAGTTGGCAGCAGCGATCATCTGTGCGCGGTTCGTGGATCGGTGGTGTTAGCAACTCTTAATAGGCCGAAAGGTCAACGGATCCGATGATGTTCCGCAGGCTGAGCTTTTTTTCTTTGGCGAAATCCAAAAAATTGATCCGTAGATCTTTTTGGTCGACGGGAATCGTAATGCCAATCTCTGGCGGGTCGCTTTCGTCGCAACACACATCAACAAAACCAGCGTGCTGGAGAATGTCTAGCTCGCCTTTCAAATCATCACCACCGTATAATCGCTTCACCTTGGAGAGCAAGAGATAAGACCACTCGTCCCGAGTAAAGTATCTTCCTTTTCCTTCTTCGCGACGTTCGCAGAGCATCGTGAGGAATTCACGGGTCATGCGAGGAAGTTTCGAGAGCTTTGTACCCAGCTCGAGTAGTGCTTCTTTTACCTCAGTGGCATCTATTTCATAGTTACCGATCTCCATGATGTAGGCTGCAAAACCGACACCATCACCGATTTTCGGCTTGGTAATGGTCTCCCACATGTCATACCCAGACGTCGCGTAAACGCCATGTTCGTCTGGCACCTCCAGTTCCACTTTGAGCCGGGCCGAGTTCGCTCGAACGAATTCGTATAGCAACGTGAGGCGATCAAGCGGCAGGTCAATAGTCATCCGCGCAAGTGTGTTGAGATCCCAAATATCGTGGTCTTTATCGAATTCGTACTTAACCGCCAGTTCCGAATCAATTGTGTATTGACTTTGCCGGGAGTTCATTCCAAGCACAATGAACTTACCGTACCTTGCAACTTGTTCAGACGTGAGGTTCGTCAACGTCTTATTGACCTTCTGTGAGTTGGCAGTCGAGGTCACCTGTACGCCTATTTTTTTCGCCTCATCGCCCAAATCGATGCCGGGCTCATTGGATCGTTCCATGTTCAGGTTCTGGAAGTTAGCCTCCATCAAGATGTTTAAGAAGTCCCTGAAGTAGTTCTCTGCCACGACCGTCAGATCGTACAACTGAACCGCATTTCTCATCCTGACTTGATCACCCAAGCGGGCCAGTTCGTCAATGATTTCTCCCACCAGATAGCCTCTTGTCAGCACAGTTCGTCCCTCGTCTTCTCAATGCAAAGCAGTATTACACCCGATCCGCTGCTCAATGTGAATTAAACGGGTCGATGCAACACAACAACTGCACCTAGCAGAAGGAGTTCTGACCATGAAGTCACGACCTCGGACTACTACACCAAAGCACAGAAGGAGCTGATGCGGTCACGCGGGAGGTCCACACGATGCCTTCGGACCCCTATTTCGCCTCGCGTAGCTCGCCAACCCCGTACAGATGTTCCGGCACTCCGTCCGCCGCAGGGTGGTCACTGGGGTCGAAGGACGGCTGGATATTCACGAAGCGCTGCCGAAACTAGCAGCAGCGATCATCTACGCACGCTTCGTGGATCGGTTGGTGTTAGCCAGTCTAAATGTCTTGCTCGTCCACGGAATCCTCTACCAGGACATTTTCAACACGTGGGGGTGCCGTCATACCCCGGATCTCACCGTCAAATACCGTCCTGGGAACCACACCGCGCATCGCCGCGCAAGCCGCGCCGCGCTTGGCGCCGGCCCCGGCCGGCAGGGCCGTCAGAAACCACACATTTAGGGCGGGGGCGAGGCGGGGGTCTCGGCGCGCGCTGGCGGTCAAGATGGGCTGTTTCGGCCGGATGGCGGGAAAGGGGGTGCCCTGAGATGGGGGCGTGCTGGGGCGTGGCGGGCCGCTGGGCAGCGCGTCGGGGCAGCGGCAAGGGGTGGAGCATGCCGCATGCGTCGAGCGCGCTGGAGGCCTGCGGGTGCGTAAGCGGAAAGTTACAGATTCAAATACACTGTATATTTAAACAGTAGAACACTGTATATTCACACAGTATTAGCGAGACACAAGGGGCCACAGTGAGCGATAGCACAGAGACGGACGAACCCAATCAAGCGGCAATGCGGGACATCTATGCAACCATGATTGCCTTGGACGCACTGCTGCAGGCAGCGCAGGCCAACCCCGTGCCAGCGTGCCACGTCCGTCAGCTGCTGCAACCCGCTCTCAGGACGCTGGACCGCGCCACCAGCTGACCGCGCCAATGAAAAAGGGGCCTGCATGCAGGCCCCTTTGTTCCATCGTTTCCCGTCTACACCAGACCTTGCTGGGCCTGCTCAACGCTGGGCAGCAGGTAAGGGTCAAAGCTGCAGACAACATCCCCCATCCATTCATTGATGGCCTGCGCGAAGTGCGTCTGCAGGGGCTGGATTTCGTTGCGCGCGAACACCCGGGCAGCGTTGACCACATCGCCGAAGCCCCCTGCATTGGCCGGCACCACGCCCATGAGCTGCGGCGGCACGCGGTGGGCGGCCAATTGGTCATCGCGGCTCACGTTCTTGATGTTGAAAAATTCATCCTTGGCCGCCGCCTCGCCGATGGGCAGCAGCTGGATGGCTTTCTCTTTGCCACCAGGCGAATGGAAAAACAGATTGCGGAAGTTGCCCATGCCCTTGGATGACTTGAGAGCCTGGCGCAGCGCATCCACATCGTCTTTAGCCACTTCGGGATCGCTCAGATAGAGGATGTATCCGGCATGGCTCCCATTGTTGTAATACCGGCGCCGAAACAGTGTGGCCGACTCATTGAGCCAGGCAGATTGCAAGGCGGCCAGGTACTGCGGCAGTCCATAGATTTCCTGGTGCACATCGGGCTGGAAGATGTGGCAAATGCTGCCCTCGGGAAACGTGTGCTCTTCCTGCCAGGTGCGACGGAACCCGAAGAGTCTCAAGCCACGGTGCCGCCGCGTGTACTTGGACAATACGTGGCGCAGGGGCAAAGTGCCACCCAGACGATTGCGCGGGCGCTCCAAGTAGCCATTGCCAAAAACAAGGAAGTCCAGAGCAGCCCAATGCACCGTGGCTCGGCTCAGCAGCGGATGCGGCCGCAGCGTGCTTGCGAGCACCTGGGCCTTGAATTGGATGGCGCTTTCGTGGTGGGTGGCAGCGCGCAGCGTGCGCGCCAGGCCATCGAAGCTGATGGGGGTTTCGTACCAATCCCCATTGAGCCAGCATTCCACGTAATCCAAGATTTCGCGCCGGTCCAGCACGGCCTCGGGATCGCCGAAAGAGAAAGCTTCGGCAGCGGCCGGCGCCGCCATGGTGCCCGCTTGGGCTATGGTGTCTATCATCCGTAGATCTCCAAAGTCGTGCGCTTGGGAACGCCGCCCACGGCGACGGCCTCCAGTGGCTCGTTATCCATTGCATTCATGCAGGCCCAGGCCAGATCCGCGTGGCTTGTCTCGCCGCCACGGCCGGCCGCATAGGTCACGCTCTTGCCCGAGCCCGTCAATTCGCGCTTGATGGCCATGAAACTGCGCTGCAGGTCCACGTCGCCGGAATCGAATTCAAAGCGGCCGGCACGCATCAGGCTTTGCGCCTTCATCACCAGGCGCGTTTTCACCTCCACGCTGTACTGCAACGACTTCACGCCAGGGAAAAATTTCTTGACGATCTGATACACGCCCTGGCCCAAGCCCGTGGTGTCGATGCAGATATGGGCCACGTTGTATTTCTCCGTCATCTTGCGGATGACCTCGGCCTGGTCCTCAAAGTCAGGTTCCTTGAATTGGATGCGCTCCAGCACGCGGAACTTGCCCCCGGGCCTGTCTGGCGCGGCAAGCACTACCAAGCCGGCAGAATCGCCCGTGTGGCTGGGGTCATAGCCAATCCACACGGGTTTGCTGCCATACGGCCGCAGCGTGAACGGCTTGAAATCGTTCCATGCGTCCCAGCTGTCCGCATGGCAGCGCATCAGCGTGGACAGCGGGAACACGGCGAAGGTGTCATCGACAAACCCGCACATGAGCAGGTTGTCCCACTCCTCGTCCGAATACTCGAAGCGCAGCTCGTCAAGGTCAAACAGATTGCAGCCGCCGCGCTGCGCATCCAGCACCGTGACAATCTGCCGCCATATCTTGTCCTCACCGGTGAAGCCGCCAGCCAGGTGCGAATGGCTCAGGTCCAGCTCTATGCGATCCTTCTTGGCGCGCTTCTTGTTGATGCGTTCGGCGCTCCACAGCGCATAGGCCTGGTGCTGCAGGCTGCTGGGCGTGGAAAACAACGTCTTGCGCCAATGCTTGTGAATGGCCATGCCGCTGGCCACCTTCCACAGCTCCGTGAAGTTGTTGACCCAAAAGAATTCATCGAAATAGAGATTGCCGTGGTACGACTGCGCGGTGCGGGCGCTCGTGCCCAGGAAATACAGCGTGGCGCCATTGCTCAGGACGATGGGATCGCCCTTCAAATCGATATCGCAATGCTCCTTTGCAAACGCGATGATGTACTGCCGGAAAACATGGGCCAGCGCACGGCTGGCCGAAAGAAAAATCTGATTGCGGCCCGTCTGCAGGGCATCAATTAGGGCCTCGCGGGCGAAGTACCACGTTGCCCCGATCTGGCGCGATTTGAGGATGGCGCGCGTGCGCTGCTGGATCTGCTCCCACCAGGTCTTTTGGTAGTTGAAAAGTGAATCCAGAAAAGCCTGCGTGATCTTGTCCACGTCCTCGGACGTGAAGTGATTGCGCTCCGGCTGCTTCTTCGGCCCGGCATTGCGCTTTTCAATGGCCGGATTCAGATCCGTTTCGCGGCCCGTGCGCTCGTACTTGTGCACGCGCGCCAAGCGCTCCATGGCACGCCCCAGCGCGTCCATTTCCTTGTAATCGCCGTTGCCCTTGCCCTCCTTGTGGATGAGCGTGCACAGGCGCATTTCCAGCGATCCCTCGACGCGCTCCACGGGCTTGGCCGCGTCCCATCCATCGGCCTTTTTCCAGTCGTGCAGCGTGGTGCGCGCAATGCCAAGGTGCTCGGCGATATGCGTGATGCGCCACCCCATCCAGTACAGCGCCCGAGCCTGGCGCCGCTGGCCCGCCTCCCCGTCTGCAGTGAGGTCATGCAACAGCTGCACCTGGTCGGGCGGCGGGGCGTCGGGTTGGATGGGAAAGGGGTTGGCAGGCCTCTTTCGGCGCACGGCAGAAGTCATGCCATCGAGTGTCTGCATGCCATCGCGCGCGCGCATCACCTTTGCCCGCTGTGATCGCCTCGCACCGGCCATTCAGTTGGACGCCTACGCGGTGCGGCGGGAGCATAGAGGCATCCCCAAAAGGGGCCTATCAACC
Organism: Delftia sp. DT-2; assembly: GCF_028401915.1. Lineage (NCBI taxonomy): Bacteria > Pseudomonadati > Pseudomonadota > Betaproteobacteria > Burkholderiales > Comamonadaceae > Delftia > Delftia sp. DT-2. The sequence continues at coordinate 403,418 of NZ_JAQOTI010000001.1, read as the reverse complement.
TACTCGCCAACCTGCACACATGAAAAAGTCCAAGTTGTTCCGCGTGGCTACCGAAGGTGCCACTACTGATGGTCGCACCATTTCTCGCGCGTGGATCGAGCAAATGGCTCGCAACTTCGACCCGAAGAAATACGCCGCGCGTGTCTGGATCGAGCACATGCGCGGCCTGCTGCCTGACAGCTCGTTTGCAGCCCAGGGCGACGTGCTTTCCGTGCAGGCCAAGCAGGAGGCAGACGGCAAGCTTGCGCTGTATGCGCAGATTCAGCCCCTGGACTCGCTGATCGCCATCAACCAGAAGGGCCAGAAGCTCTATACCTCCATCGAGGTGGACCCCGATTTCGCGGGCTCCGGCGAGGCCTACATGGTAGGCCTGGCCGTCACCGACACGCCGGCCAGCCTGGGCACCGAGATGCTGCAGTTTGCCGCGCAGCACCCGAACGCCAGCCCGCTGGCGGGCCGCAAGGTCAAGCCGGGCAACCTCTTCACCGCCGCCGAGCATTTCAGCCTGGAGCTGGAGCAAGAAGCCGCCGCCCCTCCTGGCAGCGAGGCAGGCGCCATGCAGGCCGTGGTGGGCATGTTCTCCAAATTGCTGGACAAGCTCTCCCCGCCGCAGCCCGAGAAGAAGCCCGAATCTGTGCAGACGCACAGCGCTACGGCTGACCAGGCACCGCTGGTGGAAGCCTTTGCCGAGGCCGGCAAGGTGCTCAAGACCATGGCGGAAAAGCAGGACGAAATGGCCGGCCAGTTCGCCCAACTGCAAACGCAGCACAAAGAACTCGTTCAAAAGCTCAGCCAGCAGGAGCAGCCGGGCCATCAACGCCCACCCGCCACGGGCGGCAACGGCCAGGCCTTGGCCGACTACTGACCGCCGCGACCGGCCCAACCGACCACCAACGAATCACTGAGGAAACCCACAATGCGCAACGAAACCGCTGCCCTCTTCGATGCCTACACGCAACGGCAAGCCCAGCTGTCGGGCGTGGCCAGCGTCGGCCGGCACTTCAACGTCTCGCCCTCCGTCCAGCAGAAACTGGAGACTCGCATGCAGGAATCGAGTTCGTTCCTGAAGTCAATCAGCGTGCTGCCCGTCACGCCTCAGAAGGGCGACAAAGTGGGCCTGAGCCTGACCCGCCCCGTGGCCAGCCGCACCGATACCGACGCGAACGGCCCCCGCAAGACCAAGGATCCGACCGGCAAGGACAAGAGCGGATACGAATGCCGGCAGATCGATTCCGATACGCACATCAAGTACGCGATGCTGGATGCCTGGGCCCATTTCTCCGACTTTCAGGTGCGCATCAGCAACCTGATCGCGGAACGCAATGCGCTGGACCGCATCATGGTGGGCTGGAACGGCGTCAAGGCCGAGGCCACCACCAACCTGACCACCAACCCGCTGCTGCAAGACCTGACCAAAGGGTGGCTGCAACGCCTGCGCGAAGAAGCGCCGCAGCGCGTTATGTCCTCCGGCAAGGTGGCGGGCAAGGTCACCGTGGGGCCGGGTGGCGACTATAAAAACCTCGACGCCCTGGCGATGGATGCCAAGCACTCGCTGATCGATGCGTGGCACCGCAAGAGTGCGGCTCTGCGCGCCATCTGCAGCGATGACCTGATGCATGACAAGCTGTTCCCCATCGTGAACAACAACGATCTGCCCAGCGAGCGCCTGGCGGCCGACATGGTGGTGAGCCAGATGCGCCTGGGCGGCACCCAGGCCGTGACCGTGCCGTTCTTCATCGACGGTGGCCTGCTCATCACGCCGCTGGAGAACCTGGCCATCTACTGGCAACGCGATGCGCGCCGCAAAGCCATCATCGACAACCCGGCCATGAACCAGGTGGACTTCTTCAACAGCTCCAACGATGACTATGTGATCGAGGACTTTGGCGCCTGCGCCTTCGTCGAAAACATCGAATTCGTCGAATAGCCCAGCCCCAAGCCTAGGGGCCAGGGCCGCGCAGCAGCTCAGCGGCGCGGCCCATGTTGCAAGCCACCACCTGGAACCCACCATGCCAATGACTCCCGCGCGCCTGCACCGCATGCGTGTGCTGGCGGAACAAGAGGCCGCCGCATCCGCCGCCATCGACCCGCACGGCCCCATGCAAGGCAGCGAATACCAGCTGATGCTGGCCACGCTCCACGCCCACAAGTCCACGCTGAAAAACATCAAGGCCGTCGAAAACAAGATTGCGGCGAAAGCCAAGTTCCTGCCCGACTTTGATGCCTACATCGACGGCGTGCTGCAGGCCGATGCCGGCGCCATGGACCCTGTGCTGGTGGAAGTGCTCGTGTGGCAGATCGACGTGGGCAACTGGCCCCGCGTCCTGGAGCTGGCCGACTACGCGCTGCGTCACCAGCTCAAGATGCCCGACCAGTACAACCGCGACCTGCCGGCCGTGGTCATGGAGGAAACCGCCGAGGCCGCCATTGCCGGAAAGCTGGCCGGCCATGACGCCATGGTCACGCTGGCCAAGGTGGACCAGCTCACCACCGGCCTGGACATTCATGACCAGGTGCGTGCAAAGCTGCACAAGGCCATCGGCTGGGCCGCCATGGGCAAGACCACCACCACCGAAGTGGACCCCAAACAGCTGGAGCTGCAGCCCGTGCAAATCGCGCTGGAGCACCTGACACGCGCCGTCGCCTTGTTTGACAAGGTGGGCGTGAAAAAAGATGTGGAGCGATTGGAGCGCCGCTTGACCGAGCTGCAGCAGTCCGACGCTCCCACCTGAGCGCACCCCCCGCGCCGGGCGGCTCCGTGGCCACGGCCATCTGGCCATGCCATGCACGGCCAACGCCACGGACCACCGCCCACCTACAACCCCGCCGCCGCTCACCATGTCGATGATCGCCACCGCCAACCCGCCCACCTCGGCCACCGAGCCCACCGTGACCAATGACGGATGGTTCCCGGATATGTTGCCCGCTGCCGTGCGCGACGCATGCCGCCTCGACGGCACCGCGACCAGCCCCCGCCTGCTGCCGGCCCTCAAGGACGCCATGCTCAGCGTCAATGCCGAGCTGGCCGAGTGGGCGGCCGAGCAGCGCGCCCGCTGGGGTTATGAACGGCTGGGCGACGTGCCCGCGCCCCAGGTGGGCGGCGAAAGCGCCAAGCTCCTGCACTACCGCCGCGCCGTGCACGAATGCCTGCAGGCGGATCTGCAGGAGGCCTACCGCGAAAGCGCGGCCACCAAGGTGGGCGGCGGCGGCGAAGAAGCCGTGCGCGAGGCCCTGGCGGCCAAGGTGGACTACCACCGCAAAAACCAGCGCTGGGCCATTGCCGACCTGGTGGGCCGTGCCCGCTGCACCGTGGAACTGCTGTAGCCATGGCCACCACCAGCAGCCCCACCACCACCGTGCGCGCGCATGAGCACGACACGCTGGACGCCCTGTGCCACCGGCACCTGGGCCGCACGGCCGGCGCCGTGGAAGCCACGCTCAACGCCCACCCGGGCCTGGCCAAGCGGGCCGCAGGCCTGGGCGCCGGGGAGCCCGTCCAACTGGTGGCCGCGCCCGCGCGGGCCCGCCCAATGATTCAACTGTGGGACTGATATGGACCGCGAAACCATCGTGAAAGCCGTTGCCATGGAGGGTGCCAAGGCCGCCCCGCCCGTCACCGTCGTGGCCGCCAACGTTGCCAACGGCTGGACCATGACCCACACCGCTACCGCGCTCACCATCATCTACGTGCTGCTGCAGGCGGCCTACCTGGTATGGCGCTGGAGCAATGAACGCGATGACCGCCGCGCCAAGCAGGCGCGCGAAGCCATGGACCAGGCCGAAGCCTGCAAGGTGCGGGCATGAGCGGCCAGCGCATCCCCGCCAAGCTGCTGGGCATCGGTGCGGCCATCGTCACCGCCTGGATTGCGGCCGAGGGTTTCAGCTCGGCGCCCATCGTGCCCGTGCAGGGCGACGTGCCAACCATCGGCCACGGCGCCACGCACTACGAGGACGGCAAGCGCGTGACGATGGCAGATCCGCCCATCACGCGCGAGCGCGCCCGGCAGCTGGCCACCAACCTGCTGGAAGCGCAATACGGCACCTGCGTGCGCGACTCGCTGGGCGACACGCCCATGCATGCCGCTGATTTCGCCCAGGCTGTGGACTTTGCCGGGCAGTACGGCTGCGGCGCCTGGCGCGGCTCCAGCATGCTGGCGCGCACCCGGGCCGGCGACTATGCGGGCGCCTGCCAGGCCTACCTGGCCTATCGCTACATGACCAGCGCCCGGCAGGAGGCCGCAGGCTGGACCGCCTACCAATGGGACGGCGCGGGCCGGCCGCGCCGCTGGCGCTTTGACTGCAGCACGCCGGGCAACCGCGTTTGCCGCGGCGTCTGGACCCGGCAGCTCGCGCGGCACAGCGCCTGCATGGAGGCCCTGACGTGACACCACACCACCACCAGCGCGGCCTGCTCGGCTCGCAATTCCTGCTGTCCGGCGTGCTGCTCCTGGCCTTGCTCCTGGCCACGTTCTACATGGGCGTGCTCTACGAAGGCCGCAGCGCCGCCAAGGCCCAGCAGACCGCCCTGCAGGATCAGCAGCGCAAGGCCGACGAGGCTGTGGACAAGCTGCGCGCCGAGCGCGACGACACAGAGCGCGACTTGCGCAAGCAGATCGCCGACCACAAAGCCAAACTCGAAACCATCCAAGGAGCCGCCAATGCCTCTCACCAAACCCATGTCGCTGGCGTGCGTGCTGGCACTGTCCGCGTGCGCGTCCCCATCGTCCCTGCAGTGCCCTCCAGCTGTGGACCTTCGCCACGCGGCCCCGCCCAGGGTGGAGCCGCTGGGCCTGAAACCGCGTATGCCCAACTTGACCCAGAGGCAGCAGCAAATCTTGCCGACATCGCCCACGATGGGGACCAGGGAATCCGGGAGCTGAATTACTGCATCGACCGATACGAGCTGATGCGCAAGGCCATGGACCGCTGGACCGAGCAGACGCTGGCCGGCATGGGGGGCTGACATGCTCAAGCTGCAGAGCCTGCGCGACTTCCTGGCCCAATGCGCGCCCGACCTGGCGCGCGACCCTGAGAATTTCATCGTCTATGGCGATGACGGCCGCCTCATCGCCACGGGCACGGCCTCGCTGTCCTTCGAGTACCGATACACAGCCTATGCCACCCTGCTGGGCTACGCGGGCCACCCGGACGCCATCATGGTGCCTCTGCTGGCCTGGTGCCAGGTCAACCAGCCCGAGCTGTTCGACAACCCCGCCAAGCGTGAGAACGCCATACGCTTTGGCGTGGCACCGCAAAGCGCATTCACCTACGACCTGGGCATAGAGATAGACCTCACAGAGCGCGCCATTGTCACGCCCGACCCGGGCCACGACACGCGCCTGCGCATCACACACCCCGACGAACCCGGCGCCGTAGGTCTGCAGCGCTTCGATGGCAAGGACGTGCGGCAGCTCGAAGTCTGGGAGCTGTGGATGCGGGACGAAAAGCTTGCGACCTGGGAATTTCTGCCGCCCGCCTGGCGCCAACGCATGCCGCTGTAAACCATGGCCCAGGAACTCAAGGCCCTGGAAGATTGGGCCGGCGCCTTCCTCGAAAAGCTCAGCCCGCCTGAGCGCAAACGCCTGGCGGCCCAGGTGGCGCGCAGCCTGCGCACCACCAACACGCGCCGCATGACGCAGCAGCAGGCGCCAGACGGCAGCCGCTGGGAAGCGCGCAAGCCACCCCCGTCGCTCAAGGGCCGGCGCAAGCCCCGCTTTGAAACCAAGACCGGCCCCATGATGGCCAAGCTCAAGCGCGCCAAGGCCCTGCAGGCCAAGGGCCAGACAGACGGCGCCGTGGTCGAATTCCTGGGCCGGGCCCAGCGCGTGGCCCGCGTCCACCACTTCGGGGAAACCGACAACGTGAACCCCGGCCGAGGCCCGCGCTACGACTACCCGGCACGCGAGCTGCTGGGCTACGGGGACGAGGATCTGGACAAACTGCGCACCCTGGTGCTGCAGCACCTGAAACTCTAGATCGCCTCTCGGCGGTTGCACCGCCAGGCACCGGCCATGCTTGTGGCCTTCGCGCGCGTGCGTGGCCACCATGGGGGCCATGGAATCGCCCGTCGCACAATCCGAATCGCCCTACGAGACTGCCCGCCGTCTGGAGAACGCCATACGGCGCGGCACCGTGGCCGCCGTGCGGCTGGCCAGCCCGGCCCGCATCCGCATCAAGGTGGGCGACAACACCACGGACTGGCTCCCCTGGCTGGCACTGCGCGCTGGCGGCGCCCAGGGCGGCCGGCACTGGTCCCCGCCCGTGGTGGGCGAGCAGGCCGTGGTGTTGTGCCAGGGCGGCGACATGACCCAGGGCGTGGCCCTTGTGGGCCTGTACTCCGACGCCATGCCGCAGCCCAGCGACCAGCCCGATTGCGAGCGCATGGAGTGGGCAGAGCACAACTACCTGCAGTGGCTGCGCGGCGCCCTGGAAATCCTCTGCCTTGAATCCATCACGCTGGACGTGGGGCAGGGCCAGTGCCGCCTGCAAATGACGCCTGACAGCCTGCAGTTCAACGTGGGCGGCGCATCGCTCAGCATGACGGCCGAGCGCATCACTACCAGCGTGGATATCGTGGCCCAGGGCATCAGCCTCGCCAGCCACCGCCACAGCGGGGTGGAGCCAGGCCCTGCCAACACCGGGGGGCCTCTGTGATGATGGACCGCAACACCGGCCGCGCCATCACCGAGGTGGAACATCTGCGCCAATCCATTGGCGACATCCTGGCCACGCCCATCGGCACGCGCGTCATGCGCCGCGACTACGGCTCGCTTGTGCCCGCGCTGGTGGACCAGCCCGACAACCGCACCACCGAAATCCGCCTGCTGTCGGCCGCCGCCAGTGCCCTGATGCGCTGGGAGCCGCGCTTGCAGCTGCAGCAGCTCCACATCGAGCGCGACCCGCTGACCAAGGGCCGGGCCACCATCACCGTGGTGGGCAACCTGCTGACCGGCGCCGCCGCCAAGGCCCGTGCCCTGCGCCTGGCTGTCACCGTTGGGGGCGCGCCATGAGTCAATCCCTGGGCACCGACCTGGCCACCCTCCCCGCCCCGCAGATCATCGAGCCGCTGGACTTCGAGCAGATACTGGCCGACCTTAAGGCCGACATACTGGCCCGCGCGCCCGAGCTGGCCGAAGTCCTGGCGCTCGAATCCGATCCCATCGTCAAGCTGCTGGAGGCATGCGCCTACCGTGAGCTGCTGTACCGCGCCCGCGTCAACGATGCCGCCCGCGCCCACCTGCTGGCATTTGCCACGGGCGGCGACCTCGACCACCTGGCCGCGCAGTACGGCGTGACCCGCCAGGATGGCGAAGCCGACGACCGCCTGCGCACCCGCCTGCAGCTGCGCATCGCCGCCCTGGCCGGCCAGGGCACGCGCGAGCACTACGAATTCCACGCCCTCACCGCCTCGCCCCTGGTGCGCTCCGTGCGGGCCAGCCAGCAGACCCCGGGCAGCGTGCTGGTCATGCTGTGGGTCACCGACCAGGCGCAGGCACAGGCCGTGCGGCAGCTGGTGTCCCAGACCCTGAATGCCGACAGCGCCCGCATGCTGGGCGTGCCCGTCAATGTGGCCGTGGCCGTGCCACGCCCCATCGACATCACCGCCCGCATCACCCGCACGCGCACCGCCCCGGCCGGCCTGCTGCAGCAGCTGCAGGCGCGCCTGCAGGCGGCCTTTGCGGGCATGACCAGCCTGGATGGCAGCGTGGCGCGCAGCTACATCACCACGCTGCTGCATGTCGATGGCGTGCACGCCGTGGACTACCCGGACAACGCCCGGCCCGCGCCCATCACACCCATCGCCGCCGGCGAATTCCCGGCCCTGGGCGCCGTGGACCTGATCGACGCGGGGGTGGCCTGATGGACGCCCGCCGCAGCATCCTGCCCCCCGCATCCACCAGTCTGGAGCGCGTGGTGGACACCACGCTGCCGAGCGACTGGGGCACCATGGCCGACGCGGCCGAGCCGGCCAGCACCGCCCAGCACCCGGCCCTGCTGCCCTGGCTGGCACAGCAGTGGCAGCTGGGGCAATTCGAGCGGTACTTTTCCGACCCGCGCGAGCTGCTGGCCAAGGCCCTGCCCTGGCTGCGCGAGCGCGGCAGCGCCGCCGCCGTGCGCCGCGCGCTGGCCTGGCAGGGCTACCTGAGCGTGACCCTGGAAGAGGACGGCGCCCGCCTGCACATCAACCCGGGCCGCGAAGTCAGCAATGCCGATATCGCGCGCATGGCCCATGTGGTGCGGGCCAGCATCCCGCTGCACGTCCATTTCTACCGGGTGTTCTACCGCTTCGACTTGCGCGCCCTGCGCTGGGACCGCGCGCCCAAGCTGGACGGCGCCCTGTGGGACAACGACAGCGGCACGCCCGTGGACGTGGGCGAGGGTGAGCCGCCCGTCATCGGCAGCCAAGGCCGCATCAACCAGTCCCAGGCCCAGCGCCCCAACCTCACCCCGCTGCGCAGCGCCGACCACCAGCACACCAGCGGCCGCATGCGCCGCGCTGACCAGCAGCGCCTGGATGTGTGGCGCTGGGACGGCCGCATGCAGCGCCTGCCAGCCGGGGGGCAGCTGCAGCACACGCCTGGCCAGACCGCACCACATGCCCCGCATCAACCCTTGAGCGCCTACGGCGAGGCCTGGGCGGCCAGCGCGGGCACGCGGCCCAGCCAATCGCCAGGGGCCACCAGCCACTGGACTGCCGGCGCCGCCCGGCCCCGCGTGGCACCTGCCCGGGGCTGGACGGGCCGCTGGGACGGCGACCGCTGGCAGCAATCGAACATCCACAGCAAGACCACCGAATCCACCGAATAGACGGAGCACCGCATGCAAACACTGCAAGACGCCGGCCGCATTGCCCTGGCCAAATCCCTGGCCGCCATGCCCTGCCATATCGCATGGGGGCGCGGCGATGGCCTGTGGCAAGTCGCCCCCGCCAACCCCACCGACCGCACCGCACTGCGCGACGAAATAGGCCGCCGCACCGTGGTGGACGTGGGCTATGCCCGCCCTGGCACCTTGGCAGACCACGATATCGAGCTGCCCGGCCCCATCTACTACAAGATCAGCGCCGAGCCCACGCCCTACCTGGTGCTGCGCACCACCTTTGCCTTCGCCGATGCCCAGGGCGAAACCGTGCGCGAATGCGGCGTGTTCTTCGGCACCGTGGCCAAGCCTGGCGTGCCCGCTGGCAAACGCTACCTCACGCCCGGCGAGATAGAGAACCCCGGCACTGTGTATTGCCTGGAGAACCGGCCGCCCGTGCTGCGCAGCGGCACGACCAAGGCCACGGAAGAAATCGTCATCCCCCTGTGAGCCGCGCATGACCAGCTACAACCGATTCGACCCCGCCAAGGGCTACACAGAGCACATCTTCCACGCCGACCGCGTGGCGCAGTCGGCGGAGCCGAACGAGATGCAGGCCCAGGCCAACTACCGCCTGCGCCGCGTGGCCGATGTGCTGTTTTCCAACGGCGACATCACGGCCGGCGCGCGCTGCACCGTGGACCCAGAAACCGGCGCCTGCCAGCTGGAGGCCGGCAGCGTCTACATCCACGGCGCCGTGCATGACGTGGCCGCCGCAGCGCTGCAGATCGCCACCCAGGGCACTGTGCACGTGGGCGTGCTGTACTCCACGCGCATCGTCACAGCCGAGGAAGACCCCAGCCTCTACAACCCCGCCGTGGGCACCAGCGGCTACGGCGAGCCCGGCGCCGACCGCATCAAGGTGTCCGTGGTCTGGGGCCTGCAGGGCCAGGGCGCGGGCGACTTCTATCCCGTGTGGACTGTTGAAGATGGCATCGTCAAGCCGCGCGAGCCCGCGCCCCAGCTCAACGCCGTCACCCAGGCCATCCGCCGCTATGACGAGCGCAGCACGGGCGGCACCTACGCCGTGCGCGGCCTGCTCACCATCCAGCTGCCTGACGATGAGGAGGGCAACCAGGTCTATGCCGTCACGGCCGGCACGGCGCAAGTCGTGGGCGCGGCCATCGAGGTGCCTGCTGACCGCCGCCTGATCTACAAGGCTCAGCCCAACATGGCCCAGGTGAGCAGCGAGCCCCACGGCAGCACCACCGAGGCCCAGCAGCATGTGACTTTCGACCGCTGGCCCGTGCTGGAGCCGGCCAGCGTGCGCATCACGCGCCGCAAGACTGTCCAGGTGGTGCACGGCAGTTTCGTGGGCGCGGCCGACCCGCTGCCCGATGGCAGCGTGATCCGCATCAACAGCGTCACCCAGGGCGCCAAGACCTTCACCCCCGACGTGGACTACAAGCTCACGGCCCAACAGGTGGACTGGAGCCCGACCGGCGCCGAGCCCACGCCGGGCAGCAGCTACAACGTGACCTATGAGTACATCAGCACCGAACCCGTGCTCAACCAGACGCCGCGCGGCTTTGACGTGAGCGGCGCCCTGGTCGGTTCGCTGATCCTTGTGGACTACCGTTTCGCACTGCGCCGCATTGACCGCATCGTCATGGACGGCGAAGGCCTCATCAACGTGGTCAAGGGCATTCCCGCCACCTGGCAGCCTGTCCCCCCGGCTGTGCCTGACAGCATGCTGGCCCTGGGCAGCATCTACCAGACCTGGGAAGCGGACACGCGCCGAACGGAATCCGACAGCGTGCGCATGGTGCCCATGGCCACCCTGGTGGACTACCGGCGCCGCATGGATGACATCGAGATGGACCTGGCCGAGCTGCGCCTGGCCACCGACACCGCAGGACGCTACAGCGGTTTGAAAAAGGGCTACTTCGCCGACCCGATGAAGGATGACAGCATGCGCGACCAGGGCCTGGCGCAGACTGCCCTGGTCACGGGCGGCGCCCTGCAGCTGTACGAAGCCGAGGCCGCCCACATGCTGGGCGATGGACGCATCACCCACGCGCTCGACTACACCCTGGTGCCCGTCATCCGACAAACCAGCGTCAGCCGCTCCATGCTCGTCAACGGCCTGGCCGTGGCCGGCGACATGCCCGCCACCGTGACCCTGATTCCGGCCGTGGACCGCTGGGAGCACCCGCAAGAGCTGCGCTATCCGAAAGAGGTGATCCTGAATTTCGGGCATGACGTCAACCCATTGACGTGGATGACAGAAGGCAACATCAAGCCCGGCGTGAACCCGGATTTGATCGACACCAGCGGCATCACGCTGCGCACCATCGACGTGGCATTCGAGATTGCCGGTTTCCGCCCGATGGAGCCGCTGAAGGCCGTGCGCTTCGATGGCCAGCCCGTGGCCGCCACGCCGGCCGCTGGCGGCAGCCTGGTGGCGGATGCACAAGGCGTGCTGCACGGCAAATTCACCATTCCTGCAGGTATTCCAGTGGGTGCGAAAACCGTGGAATTGGAAGGCGAGCAGGGAACCATAGGGCGCGCGCAATTCGTGGGCGCCGCATCCGTAAAACTGTATGTGCAAGCAACGGCAAACCTCGCATGGGGCGCCCGTTCTGCCGTCCACACGACCCTCACCTATGTCATCTAGCACCATCGTCCAAACAGTCACCCCTGCCGCCGCTTTGCAGTGCGCGGGCCTGGATCTGCACTTTGCCGCCGTGGGCGGCCCCGTCATCGTCGTGCTGTCCGAGCTGGACGATGCTGGCATGCCAGGTATAGCTGCCGTGGTCCGGCGCCTGGAGCCCGCGCAGATCAACGTGGCCGGTCTGGCCACGCGCGTGACGTGGCCGGCGCCCGTGCTGATGCGCGCCAGGACGGGCTATGCCATCAGCGTTTCGGCGGCAGATACGCAGACCGCGCTGGAGGTGGCCCAGGTGGGCGAGGCCAGCCAGGGCGGCGGCTGGGTCACGGCGGCGCAGGCCGAAGTGGGCCAGATGTTGGAAATCAATGCCTCGGCCATCGTCACGCGGCACACCAACCGCATGCTGCGCTTTGAGCTGCTGGCCGTGCAGTACACCGCCAACAGCAAAACCGTCACCCTGGGCACGCAAGCCGTGGCTAATGCCACCTCGCTGATGCTCAACGCGGGCGCCTCGCAGCCCGAGCCAACCGCCCGCATCAGCTACGCGCTGGAACTGCTGGACGCTGGCGGCGCCCTGCAGCAGACCATCGAGGCAGACGTGGGCCAGCCCGTCAAGCTTTCGGCGGCCCACAACGGCAGCGTGCGCGTACGCGCCACCCTGCGCGTGGGCGACAACGGCCTGGGCGCCGTGCTCGACGCCGCCCCCTTGCTGCTGGTCGGAAGCCTGCTCAACGCTGGCACCTACATCACGCCCAGCATTGCGACTGCAGGCGGCACGGATCTGCGCGTACTGTTCGTGGGCGACATTCCGGCCGGCGCGGCCGTGGCCGTCCACATGCAGCTGGCCGCAAGCCAGCAATGGCAGGAAGTACCCTACCTGTCCAGCAGCCAGCAGACGGCTGGCTCCATCGAAATCACGCACCGGCTGCAGGGCATCAACGCCACCAGTCTGCGCCTGCGGCTCACTCTCACCGGCACCACAACGGCCCGGCCCAAGGTGCGCGATCTGCGCGCCGTCATCCTGTGAGCGAGGCCCCATGAGCGACAACAGCATTGCAACCGGGCAGGGCCAAACCGAGCACCTGGGCCTGCCACTGCCAGGCAGTACGCTGGAGGTGGATCTGCCAAAGCTCATCCGCGCGCTGGAAATCATCGACGAGGAAGTGGCCCGGCGCGCCGTCTCCCAGCAGGTGGTGGACAGCCTGGACCTCATTCGCCTGGCCATCAACGACTTGGGCGCGAACAAGGTCGAGAAGGTCAACACCAAGACCGGCAAGACCATCGTGCTCAAGCCTGAAGACATGGCCCTGGGCCCCGCCAACGGCCCATCAAAAACCGTCATCACCTATGACGGCTCGGGCCGCGTCTCCACCGTCGTGGAAACCGTGGACGGACAGCTGGCCACCACCACCGTGGCCTACAACGCAGACGGCACGGTCAACACCGTGACCACCACTTACAGGGGCCGCACGCGCACCGAAACCATGGCCTATGTGTCCGGGCGGGTCAGCGGCAGCAACGCATCGGAGGTGCAGGCATGAGCAGCATGGAGATGGTCATCAGCAGTGACCTGGTGCGCGCCCGCGCGGAAATCGCGGCGCTGAATCAAAGTCTGGCAGCTGCCCGGGTAGAAATCGCCACCGTGGACAACCGCGTGCAGTGGGTGGGCGGCCAAGTGGCCAATACCGGAGCGGTAAAGAGCGTGCAGCGCGGGGTTGTGTCGATGAGTGGGGAAACGACTTCGGGCAGTAATCCTGTAATTGTGAATGTGAGTCCTGTAACGATGGAGCGAGCATCGCTTCACTTCATTGGTGGTGCGGCATTTGTCAGCAACGGATACGGGCGATTTGCCTACGCGAAGCTCATCAACAGTAGTCAAATACAGTTTGATTGGGGAAATCAGATCATTAACGCGACAAATATTTTGGTGTCTTGGGAGTTGGTGGAGTACAAATGATGGCCGCCTATTTCTATGCCCAACTGAATGCATCTGGCGTGGCTGTGGCGCTGACGCAAGCCCACGAGGAAATCACCGCTGCCGACATGCACAGCCTGCCCCAATACGACACGAGCGTGCTGGGCCGCCGCTGGACTGGCTCCAAATGGGTGGACGTGCCACCGCCCAAAACCAGCCGGCGCATCACCCCGCTGGCCTTTCGCCGCCGCTTCACCGCTACCGAGCGCGCCGCCATCGAATGGGCGGCCGTGGACCGCGCAGAGGCTGGCACCATGGAGCGCATGCAGGCCGCGCAGCTGCGCAGCACTTTGAAGGATCAGGAGCTGGCCAGCTTCATCGACTTGGACGACAAGGATGTGGCGGCCGGCGTGCAGCTTCTGGAAGCCGTGGGCCTGATCGCTGGCGGCCGCGCGCTGCAGATCACAGACACGCCGCCGCGCCCTGACGAGCTGCCGGCCTGACCTGGCCGCGCCACCCGCACTACCACCGCAAGCCCGCCACTCGGCGGGCTTTGTCTTTGGGGTAGCACCGGCTCGCACCGGCCCTATCGCTGGCCGCCTACGCGCGGGCGGGGGAACATGCAGGCATCACACCGAACACCTGCAGGAGCCCTTCACCATGTCACTCGCCGGCTACCACCACGGCGTGCGCGTCTCGGAAGTCAACACCGGGACCACCACGCTACGCATCGTCTCCACGGCCGTCATCGGCCTGGTGGCCACCGGCCCCACGGCCGACGCCGAGGCCTTCCCACTCGATACCCCGGTCCTCTTCACCAACATCGAGAAGGCGCTGGACAAGGCGGGCACCACGGGCACGCTGCCCGAGGCCTTGAAGCTCATCAAGGACCAGTCCCGCCCTGTGCTGGTCATCGTGCGCGTGCCCGTGGGCGCGGGCGAGACACCCGAGGAAATCGAGGCCGACCAGACCAGCCTGGTCATTGGCGACAACGTGGCCGGCAAGCGCTCCGGCATTCAGGCGCTGATCACCGCGCAGCAGCACCTGGGCGTCAAGCCGCGCATCCTGGGCGCCCCGGGCCTGGACACCAAGCCCGTGGCCGATGCCCTCACGGCCGCCGCCATCCAGCTGCGCGCCATGGCCTACGTGCAGGCCCACGGCGCCGACGATGTGAGCGAGGCCCTGGCGTATGCAGGGAGTTTCGGCGCCCGGGAAACCATGGTCATTTGGCCCGACTTCAAAGCCTGGAACACCACGGCAAACAAGGCCATCAATGCGCCGGCCGTGGCCTACGCGATGGGCCTACGCGCCCGCATCGACGTGGAGCAGGGTTGGCACAAAACCCTGTCCAACGTTCCGCTCAATGGCCCGGTGGGTATCAGCAAGGATGTGTACTTCGACCTGCAAAGCTCGGAGACGGACGCGAACCTGCTCAATGAGGGCAACGTCACCACGCTGATCAACTACCAGGGCTATCGCTTCTGGGGATCGCGCACCTGCAGCACGGACGAACTGTTCCGTTTCGAGTCCGCCACCCGCACCGCCCAGGTGCTGGCCGACACGGTGGCAGAAGGCCATTTCGCATTCATCGACAAGCCTCTGCACCCCAGCCTGGTGAAAGACATCATCGAAGGCATCAACGCCAAGTTCCGCGAACTCAAGGCCCTGGGCTACATCCTCGACGGCCGCGCCTGGTTTGACGCCGAGGTCAACACCACCGAGGCGCTGAAGGCCGGCAAGCTGGTGCTTGACTACGACTACACGCCCGTGCCGCCGCTGGAGGATCTGGGTTTTCGCCAGCGCATCACCGACAAGTATTTCGGCGACTTCGCCATGCGCGTGGGCACCGGCCAGTAAGCCCGGCCGCATTCCAGCACACAGGAGATCCACACCATGGGACTGCCCCGCAAACTCAAGAACTTCGCCACCTTCATCGACGGCGAGAACTACATGGGCGAAATGCCCGAAGTCACCCTGCCCACCCTCACCCGCAAGGTGGAGGAATACCGGGGCGGTGGCATGAATGGCCCCGTTGATCTGGACATGGGCCAGGACAAGATGGAAGCCGAGCTCAAGGCGGCCGGCTACATGAAGGGCCTGATGAAGCAATGGGGCGCCGCCAAGCACGATGCCGTGATGCTGCGTTTTGCCGGCGCCCTGCAGACCGATGACAGCGAGGGCGTGCAGGCCGTCGAAGTCGTCATGCGCGGGCGCCTGACCGAGCGCGACCCCGGCAGCTCCAAGGCTGGCGACATGGTGGAGCAGACCTTCAAGTACAGCCTGAGCTACTACAAGGAAGTGATCGACGGCGAAACCATCCTTGAAATCGACTTCGTGAACCTGATCGAGAAGGTCCACGGCGAGGACCGCATGGCCCAGACCCGCACCGCCCTGGGCATCTGACGGCCCGCACCAGAAAACAGTTTTCCTTCCCCCTCTCGTCTGTCTCCGGCCGCATGGGAAACGGCCCTTCGCGCCGGCCTGGGCCACTACCTTGGCCGGCGCTTTTTTCATCACAACCAA
Organism: Delftia sp. DT-2; assembly: GCF_028401915.1. NCBI lineage: Bacteria > Pseudomonadati > Pseudomonadota > Betaproteobacteria > Burkholderiales > Comamonadaceae > Delftia > Delftia sp. DT-2. The sequence continues at coordinate 387,510 of NZ_JAQOTI010000001.1, read as the reverse complement.
CCACCGAGGCACCTATGGACCCCCAAGCCAAGACCACCGACACCACCACCAGCGCCAAGACCGTGCAGGTCAACGTCACGCTGGAAACACCGATCCCGCGCGGCAGCGGCGTCATCGACGTGGTAACGCTGCGCAAGCCCCTGGCCGGCGCACTGCGCGGCATCAACCTGGCCGAGCTGCTGACCCTGCGCGCCGAGGCCGTCATGCTGCTGCTGCCGCGCATCACCACCCCCACCCTCACGCGGGAAGACGTGGCGACCATGGACTCCGTGGACCTGGTGGCCTGCGCTACGGAGGTGGTCAATTTTTTGGTGCCGGCGCGGCAGCTGGAGACGGTCAAGGCCAATCAGGCGATGGCCATGGAATCCCTGAGCGTGTAGAGGACGCCATGGCGGACGTGGCTGCCATCTTCCATTGGCGGCCGGCCGACATGGACCCCATGGACCTGGCCGAGCTGATGCACTGGCGCGCCCTGGCTGTAGACCGCTTCCAACAGATGAACAAGCATGGATAAGCTCAAGCTGCAGGTACTGCTGGACCTGGCCGACCGGGTTTCGGCCCCGCTCAAGCGCATAGGCGCGGGCGCCCGTGCGCTGAACACGGATGTGAGCAGCACCCAGGACGTGCTGCGCAAGCTCCAGCAGCAGCAGGCCGCCGTGGGCAAGGCCAATGCCATGCAGGCCAGCCTGCGCGAAACGCAGGCCAAGCTGCAGGCCGCGCGCACGGCCAAGGCTGCGCTGGTGGCGGAAATGCTCAAGGGTGGCGAGGCAGCCAAGGCCGCAGGCGGCCAGTACCGCGCCGCTGGCGACGCAGTGCAAAAGCTCGCAGCCACCTATCAACGGCAGATTGACCAGACCAAACGCCTGCGCGCCGGCCTGGCAGAAATGGGCATTACCAATGCGGCCCAGGCCGAAGGCAAGCTGCGCGAAGCCGTGGACCGCACCACCAAGGCGCTGGAACGCCAGCGCAAGGCCCACGAGCTGGCGAGCAAGCACCGAGCCGCCGTGGACGCCAACAAGGCCGCCCGGGGCGATGCGCGTGGCGCCCTGTTCGACGGCGCGGCCATGGCCGCATCCCTGGCCGCGCCCTTGAAGATGGCCGTTGACTTCGAGTCGTCCATGGCCGATGTGGACAAGGTCATGGACCTGGACAAAAGCGGCCTGGAGCGCATGTCCCAAAGCGCCATTGACCTGTCTAAGCGCCTGCCCATGGCGGCCAAGGACATTGCCCAGATCATGGCCCTCGGCGGCCAGTCCGGCCTGGACGAAAAGCAGCTGCTGGGCGACGAGGGCGGGGTGGGCTTTGTGGAGCACGCCGTAAAGATGGGCACCGCCTTCGGCATGACGGCCGAAGAGTCGGGCGAGGCCATGGCCAAGATGAAATCTGCCTTCGGCATGTCCATCCCGGAAGTGGCCACGCTCACCGACAAAATCAACCTGCTCGGCAACACAGGCGCGGCCAACGAAAAGCAAATCCTGAACATCGTCACTCGCGTGGGGCCGCTGGGCGGCGTGGCCGGCGTGGCGGCCGGCGAAATCGCTGCCCTGGGCTCCACACTGGCCGGCATGGGCGTTCAGGAGGAAGTGGCTGCCACCGGCATCCAGAATCTGATGCTCGCCCTGGTGGCCGGCGAAAGCGCCACCAAGAGCCAGCGTGAAGGTCTCAAAGCCCTGGGCCTGGACTCGGTGGAAGTCGCCAAAAGCATGCAAAAAGATGCGGCCGGCACCATGCTCAGCATCTTCGAGAAGGTCAAGGGCCTGGACAAATACCAGCAGGCCGCCGCCCTGCAAACCGAGTTTGGAAAAGAGTCCATCAAGGCCATTGCCCCGCTGCTCAGCCAGCTGGATACCTTGAAAGAGAACTTTGCCAAGGTCAACGACGAAAAGAAGTACAGCGGCGCCGTCAGCGCGGAGTACGAAAAGCGCGCAGCGACCACCGCCAACCGCCTGAAACTGGCCAGCAACCAGGCGGCGGCCATGGGCATCTCCATGGGCAACATCCTGCTGCCATCGCTCAATGACGGGCTCACCATGCTGACGCCCTGGATGGAGCGCCTATCTACCCTCGCGCAGGCCTTCCCAGGTGTCACGCGCGCCGTGGTCCTCTTGGTGGCCGCCCTGGTGCTGGGCAAGGTGGTGGCCATTGCTGCGGGCTACGGATTCGCGCTGATCAAGGGCGCCCTGCTCACCGTGCGCGGCGTGCTGATTGCGGCGCGCATGGCCTGGATTCTGCAGACCGGCGCCATGCTGGCCAGCATGGCCATCAGCCGCACCGCAGCGCTGGCCAGCAAGGCATTTGCCGCAGCGCAGTGGCTGGTCAATGCCGCCCTGGCGGCCAACCCCATTGGCATCGTCATCCTGGCCCTGGTGGCCCTGGCCGCTGCGGCCTACCTCATCGTCACGCGCTGGGAAGAGATCAAGGCCGGCGCCCTGGCGCTGTGGGAAAGCCTCAAGGGCATGGCCGGAAACTTTGTGCAGATCGGCGGCCAGATGATTGACGGCCTCATCAGCGGCGTGACCGCCAAGCTCACCGCGCTCAAGGACACCGTGGTGGGTGCCGCCACATCCGTGGGCCAGTGGTTCAAGGAAACGCTGGGAATTGCGAGCCCAAGCCGCGTATTCATGGAATACGGCGGCTGGGTGTCCGAGGGCGCGGCCCTGGGCATCCAGAAGGGCCAGGGCCTGGCCGCAGCGGCTGCTGTGGGCCTGGCAGGCGCCACGGCCGCGCCCATGGCTGCAGCTGGCACCGACGCGCTGGCCGCTGCCCAGGCACTGCCCATGGCTGTGGCCATGCCGGCCATGGCCGACATGCCTGCGGCATTCGCTGCGCCCGCGCCGCTGATGGCGCCCAGCGGCAGCGCCCTGGGGCGTGGCACTGCGGCCGGCGCGGGCGCGCCCATGGCGGCGCCCAGCGGCCCCATCACCATCACCATTCATGCCGCGCCCGGCATGGATCCAAAAGACATAGCCCGCGCCGTGGCGGCAGAGCTGGACAAGCGCGACCGCGCCAACAAGTCCCGCGTGCTCAGCCAGCTCAGCGACACCGAGGGATAGGAGCCCACCCATGCCAATGATGACCCTGGGCCAATTCGTGTTTGGCCTCGATACCGTGGCGTATCAAGAGATGCAGCGCGCCACAGACTGGCGCCACCCCAGCAATAGCCGCGTGGGTGCTCGGCCGGCGCGCCAGTACGTGGGCCAGGGTGATGACACCATCACGTTTACAGGCCTGTTCGTCCCCGAATTCCGGGGCGGCCGCAAGACCCTGGACGAACTGCGCAAGATGGCCGACGCCGGCAGCGCATACGCCATGGTCAACGGAGCCGGGGACAACCTGGGCGCCTGGGTCATCCAGCGCCTGAGCGAAAACGGCAGCGTGTTCGTCAAGGAAGGTCTGCCCCGCCGCATCGACTTCACCGTGGAGCTGGCCCGCGTGGACGATGCCCAGGCCGACCCCAGCGGCGGCACCGATGGCGGCACGGGCGGCGGCGATTGGGATGATGGCGACTTCTGGGATTGGTGGATGTGATGGCGGCAACCGAGAACCAGGCCACGGGCGCCTACCAGCAGCCGGACTATCAGCTCACTATCAACGGCGTCAACATCACGCCCAAGGTGGGCAAACGACTGATCGAATTGCGCCTGCGCGAAAGCCGCGGCGAAGAAGCGGACCAGCTGGATCTGACCCTGGACGACGCAGACGGCCGCATGGCCATCCCGCCCAAGGGTGCCACCATCTCCATCCGCCTGGGATGGCTGCACGAGGGCCTGGTGGACAAGGGCAGCTTTGTGGTGGATGAGGTGGAGCACGGCGGCAGCCCCGACCGCATCAGCGTGCGCGCCCGCAGCGCGGACATGGCCAAGAGCCTGCGCGAGCGTGCCAGCCACAGCTGGAACGACTCCACCGTGGGCGCCGTGGTCCAAGACATTGCCGCGCGCAACAGCCTGCCGGCGCGCATCGCCCCTGAGCTGGCCGAGCGCAAGGTGCAGCACATCGACCAGACCAACGAATCGGACCTGCATTTCCTCTCCCGCCTGGCCCGCCAGCACGACGCCGTGGCCACGGTCAAAAAGGGGCAGCTGATCTTTCTGCGCACCAACAACCGCACCAACGCCAGCGGCCAGCCCATTGCCCCCATGCACATCACGCGCGAATCGGGCGACCAACACCGATGGCACACCGCAGACCGCACCAGCTACACGGGCGTGCGCGCGTACTGGCACGATGGCAAGCACGCCCGCCGCAAGGGCGTGGTGGCTGGCAGCACCACGGGCAGCGTGAAGACCCTCAAGGACACGTTCTCCAGCGCCGAAGCCGCCCGCCAGGCCGCGCAGTCCGAGATGCAGCGCGTGGACCGTGGCGCCGCCACCCTGAGCCTGGCCCTGGCCCTGGGCCGGCCCCACCTGATGCCGCAGGCGGCCGTGACTGTGGAGGGCTTCAAGCCCGAGATTGACGGCGAGGGCTGGCTGGTCAAGTCCGTGGAGCACGCCCTGGGCGATGGTGGCTTCACCACGCAGATCGAGCTGGAGCGCCAGGGCGGTCTAGATGAAGTCGAGACAAAAGAAGAGGACTAAGAAGCCATTTGTTACCAATTCAGAGGGGTAGCAGCTTGACCAAAGTTATCAGAACCGATATATTCCATCCTGTGTTCAACTTTATGGGCCTAAACATGAACTAATAAATGTTTGGTGGTGGAAAAATGCAGGACGAAGAGAACCCAGGTAGTACGAAAGACATTTCATTTCATGGAAACAGTCTGAATGTTCTTCGATCACTACCAACAGCCGCAAAACGGGCGATCGGCTTTCAACTGAATCTGATCCAAAAAGGATTGGAGCCAAATGATTGGAAGATTGTTCATGGGGTGGGTCCGGGAGCTATGGAGTTGAGGATCTGGGCTAACGATGGAACTTATAGGGCCATCTACGTTAGCAAGCTTCAAGACGCTGTACACGTACTTCACATCTTTAAGAAGACGGCGTTTGCTACACCTAAAGCTGATATCGATATCGCTGCGGCGCGATACCGAAAAATAGCTTAGTTGCTTGACCTCCACGCTTAAAAACGTGGAGGCATTTATCCATCCATATTTATATCGTGTTTGTCCGAACCTCGAAAGGGGTTAAAAATGATCAAATTAGTAGAGAAAAGCGAAGGAATTTCATTCACCAGCGTCTGGGATGCACTTGAAGATACACCAGCCGAGGCGCAAAATATGAAAGTTAGATCTGATCTAATGATTGAGATTAGAGAATTTATTAAGAGGCACAATCTTACACAGGCACAAGCAGCAAAGTACTGTCATATCACTCAACCAAGGATGAGTGATCTTATGCACGGGAAGATTGATAAATTCTCAATTGATGCACTTATTAATATTGCTGCATCAGCAAATCTAAAAATCTCGATTCTTGTTGAGGAAGACGCATTCGCTTAAGAAGATGCCCTTCAACAACCGAGAAGAAGTCGCTTTGCGGCTTCTTTTTTTTTCTGTATATCAGAATTCGTACTAAAACTGGAAATGAGTAAACTGGAAACATTCCCGGAAAAAGCAAAGGACCATTCAAAAGTCCGCAGCAAATTAGGGTGTGTTAGACCATTCAGCAATGCAACATCGCTAGAAAGTCATCCTCGCCCACCACAATCGTGCCGTGCTCCTGGGCCTGTGCCAGTTTTGACGTGCCGGCCTTTGCCCCTGTCACCATGTAATCGAGCGTTGGCCCGACACTTCCGCGCACCAGCCAGCCGGCCGCCTCGGCCATCTCTTCCAGCTCATCGCGCCGCTTCTGCGGGAAGCCCGTGAACAACACGGCATTGCGCCATTCCTGAGCCTTAGGCTGGCTGGGGGTGGGCGGGCTCACGTCCACATAGCTACGTTCCGGCACCAGGGCCAGCAGCTCATGTACCAGCAGCAGCTCGCCCGTGTCCATGTCCACCAGAGGGCCGCTGATGCGGTCTGTGCGGAACGTGCGGGGCGCCCGGGCCTGCTCGCAGAGGCCTTCAAGGTAGGTGTTGGCGCCGTTCTCGCCAATGCTTTGCACCAGCACCGTGCGCTGCCCCTCATCGCCTGAAAAACCTTGGTAGGTGAAACGGTAGCGATGGGGTAGCGGATTGGATGTGCTGCGGGCGGCTGCTCCGGGCTGCGTGGCGCCTGCAGGCGATGCAACCAGGTGGAACTGCTCAGGTGCTATGGGCGCCAATACCGGCTCAGGACGATCTGCAGGAGCTGCAGGAGCTGCAGGAGCGGCAGGCGGTGCGCTGGCTGCAGGAACTGCGCGTTCCTCTGCAGTTCGCTTGCGCCGATGAGCGCTCCAAGCCACAACGGCATATGGCGAGAGCACCAGCAGGCCCAGCACCACCATCATCGTGCTGCCATGGGGCTGGGGTGCCATTCCGCCCCCCACGCAAAGCCCTCCGAACATGCCGCCCACACTGAGCACCGCCGCCAAAATACGCGCGGGCCAGCGCCGTGCCTGCAGAGCCGTGGCTACCACTCGATATGCCCAAGCGCCGCCGAGCACCAAGCCGCCCAGCAGCAAGAGTGCCAATAGTCCATTTCCCATGTGCTCCCCCTCTCTGCAAATTCGTCGCGGCCATCAGCCGCTGGCGAAGGCGGCGGGCCGCCTACCCGCGCGCCAACATGGCCGCCAACGTGCGCAGCGCAGCCTGCGCCTCTTGGGGCACCTTGTCGTAGTGCTGCAGCAGCTGCTGGGTGTCAGAACTGACTGAGGCCGCCGCGCCGACATCACCGCCCGCCGCGCCTGCACGCAGCGACAGCAGCACATAGCCCACGTCCACGCCCACGGCATGCAGCTGCTGCAGCGCCTTGGCGTCGGGTGCGAACTCGCCTTCTTCAAATTTCAGCAGGGCCAAGCGGTCAACGCCGGACTTGGCGGCCAGCTGGCCCACGGTCAACTCCAGCCGCTTGCGCTCTTGCACCAGGCGTGCCGCAAGCGTGGCAGCGGGCTGTGTGTGCTCTATCGCGCTGGGGTCAAAAGTACGTATGCCCGTGAGCACATAGCCGGAGTCCACCCCGAACCCGCGAATGGTGTTGAGGTAGCCAACATCAGGCAGGTTTGCCCCCGTCTCGTAGTTCGATTGAGTGTTCTTGGACACCCCGCCCAAAGATGCAAACGCCTCTTGGCTTAGGCCAAGCCGTTTGCGCTCTTCACGCAATCTTTGGAAGAATTCATCCATTTTTTTTGGAAATCCATTGACTCTCCCAAAAAATTGGGCAGAATCCACCATACCTTGTAACAACCTAGCTCCAGATACTACATGACCACCCCAGCGCAAAACACCCGCCATCGCTCGGCCACGGTCGAGCCCCTGATGCACGCCAAACCCATTCCCCTGCGGCTGACCGGCGAAGAGCTGGAACGCGCATGGGCCGGCGCCCAGCACGAGGGCCGCAGCGCAAGCAACTTCATCCGCATGATCCACAACATGGGCATGGAGCAGTACGCCAAGCACGGCCGCATCGTGCTGGGCCGCAACGACACCGGCACCGCCACCGCCACCGCCGCCGAGCAGCGCTGAAAGTCCGGTCATGGCACAGGCAGCAGCAAACCCCTTTCAGCCCCAGCTCGGCACGCAGCCGAATCTTGGATTCACCAAGGCCGCTATGGGTGTAATCCACCGGGCCGGAAAGCCCGCCCCCAAGGCTCGCGCCACTGTGCGAAAAGGCGTGCAAGGCTGTAACAACCTGCCCAAGCCGGAAACAACCGCAGACCAGCAGGCACCGGCCCAAGAAGATGGCCCGCGCCTGAAAACCGAATTCCACCGCATCGCCTGCCCGCACTGCGAGAGCCCGGCCACCATCCGCCGCAGCAACCAGGTCACGAACCTGACGCGCGAATACGCTTTTGCCTGCACGAATTTCGAGTGCGGCCACACGTTCAGCGCCACGATGGAAATCACGCGCACCCTGAGCCCCAGCGCCACGCCCAATCCCACGGTGCGCCTGCCCCTGAGCACCCATGTGCGCCGCGATCTGATGCGCGAGCAGCTGGCCTGCGCCCAGCCATCGGACTACCGCACCACGCAGACCGCCCCTGTGACCCTGGAGCTGTTCGGCACCAGCCCGCCAGCGGACTGACACCAGGGCCGCGCGCCCTGCCCTGACCCACCCCGTTCCCCCTGTTCCTGTGGAGCCTGAAAGAAGGCCCTGCGGGACGTGCTCACCCTGAAAAACGCAACCCCGAGAGGACGCAATGCAATTCTTTGAACTCCGCAGGCCCCGGCCCGCGCAGCAGATCACCCTGGTGGATGAGGCCCTGCGGGCCGAGCACACCCGGCACGCTGCGCGGCTCAAGGAAATTGACGGCCTCGCCAGCGACCTGCAGCGGCTGCAGCAGCACCTGCCCGCGCTGCGCGCTGCTGGCGTGGAGCTGGGCGGCCACGAGTGCGCCAACATCAACGGCCTGTTCATCCACAACGGCCAGGACCGCGCCCGCAATGGCCGCATGCTGCAGGCCCTGATGGGCCTGGGCGGCAAGGCCCGCAACAAAGCTGCCTTCCGCGATGGCGGGTTTGCCGTGGAGCTGGACCTGGGTGGCCTGCATCTGGCGTTCTACGTGGACCCGCGCGCAGCTGGGGCCGGTGCGCAAGGGGGAGCGGCATGAGCCATACCCTCACCGACCACGGCGGCGCGGACCCGCTGCGCGCCCTGGCGCAGTTCTTCATGCTGGCCACCTGCCACAGCCACAGCGGCGCCCGCGTGGCGGCGCACCTGCTGCTGTGCCTTTACAACGGCACGCGCTTCCCATTCGATCTGACGGACCTGCGCTGCCTCGACGCCGAGAACCTGCAGCTCGCGCTGACGCTGCTCCAGTTCGACGCGCGCCCCCAGATGGAGGTGCACCAGTGGCTGAACCAGATGTATGGCCGCACGGACTTCGGCATGCGCTTCGAGCACCTGGCCCACGCCTGGAAACTCAAGGGCCGGTGCAAGAAAGAGCACCTGGACCCCGTGCCGCGCTTGCGCTGGGACGGTGATGCGGAGGGCTCGCAAGCATGAGCCGCTACGCAATCACCCATGTTGACGCACAGCGCGTGCGCCGCCACCTGGTGATCGGGGCAGCCAATCGCGCCATGGCCTGGGAGTGCGCCGAACGCCTGTATGGCTCGGCCTGGTTTATGTCCTGCAAGAAGGCCTGAGCCCCGATGAATGCCCCTTTGCGCAATGGCTTGGTGATGCTGCCCCAGCACCAGACGGCCATGCCCCCTGCCGATGAGCCGGACCTGTGCCCGCTGTGCGGCCTGGTGCACATGCCCGAGCAGGCTGCAACGCTGGCGCCCGTGCAAGCCGATGTGCTGCCCGGCGCGGCGCTGCAGCTGCTGCGCATCACCACGGATGCCTGGACGCCACTGCACCAGCACGACGCCGTGCCCATGCCGGCAGACGTGCGCAAGCAGCTGGCCGCGTTGCGCGAGCAGTACCGCAGGCAATCGGGCGCGGGTTACATCGATGCCGAAAACCAGGAATGGTTCGGGATGCCCGAAGACCTTCGCATGGCCATCCTGCTGCTGGCCAACGTGGGCGGCGACCTGCGAGCGCTGGCCGACCGGGATTGGCGCGAGACGCCACCGCCCGAACGCGCGGCCATCAAAACCGTGGCCCGCTCTGTGAAGCGGCACGCCGGGCGCCTGGTGGCGCTCGCCAGCCTCTGGTGATTCGCCGTGGCTGTCTCTCCCATCCCCCGCAAGCGTGTCACGTCCAGCTTTTCGGCGTGGCTCAACAGCCGCCCGAAGCCGGGGCATGTGCAGTACCACCTGCAGCGCATCGTCGAATCCGCGCCGCGCGAGTGGCAGGGAGCCATCCGCTCCCGCTTCCTGAAATCGGCCCCCCTGCCGCCTGCCGGCGTGGCCTTGGATACCGATGCCTATGCACGCTGGTATCTGGGCCTGCCCAGCGAAAGCGAACAGGCGTGGATGGATCTGCAGGAGCTGGCCGACTATGAGGACCGCTACGGCGACGCTCTACGCCTGAACATGGGCGACGGCGAAATCTGCACCTGGGCCACCAAGCTGGCCGACGATGTGGAAGAGTTGGAGAACCGCTGCATCGCCATGGGCGGCGGCCTGCCCGAGCGCCTGGCGCTGGTGCGCGGCATCGTCCACCTGATTGGCGTGGATGACGGCAAGCCGCTGGATGGCGAACCGGCCATCGCCCGTGCCAAGTGCGCGCGCTGGTGGCGCCGCCGTCTGCGCCGCCATATCGCCCGCGTGGTGGAGGCCGGGGCCATCAGCATGGGTCTGGTCCACCTGAACAGCGGCGGCTACGTCAGCCACAGCGGCCTCAAGCGCCGCAAGGGCCAGCTGGCGCGCAATGCAGAAGCCCTGGGCCGCACGCTCTACAAGAACGAGGCCGGGCAGGTCTACAGCCTGGCCGAGCTGGCCGCGCTGAGCACCTCCAACCCCAGCGTACGCGGCGGCGAGCTGATGACACGCATTCGCGGCGCGGAGGAATATGCCGACGCGCACGGCCATCTGGGCCTGTTCCTCACTCTGACATTGCCCAGCAAATACCACGCCATGCGCCTGATGGGCAGCGGCGCAAACCGCTGGGCCGCGCGCAACCCCAAGCACAACGGCGCGACACCGCGCGAAGGCCAGCAATGGATGCTTGCGCAGTGGAAGCGCGTACTGGCCAAGCTGGACCGCCAGCAAGTCAAACGCTACGGCCTGCGCGTGGTTGAGCCGCACCATGACGGCACACCGCACTGGCACATGCTGGTCTGGGTCGAAGGCGAGGCCCAGGCGCGCACCCTGGTGGACACCATCCGCAAATACTGGCTCAGCGAAGACGGCAACGAACGCGGCGCCAAAGAAAACCGCGTAGATGTCAAGCGCATGAACGCCGGTGGCGCAGCCGGCTACGTGGCGAAGTACATCGCCAAGAACGTGGGCCACCATGCACTGGCCGAGCACCTGGATGTGGTGCAGGGCCAGGAAATACAGATGGCTCTGGGGCTGGACAGTCCCAACCAGCCAGCCAGCCCCGAAGCCCTGGAGTCCAATGGGCTGGCCGCCCAGCGCCGAGTGGACGCCTGGGCCGCTACGTGGAACATCCGTCAGTTCCAGGCCTTCGGCATGCCCAGCGTGACCGTCTGGCGCGAACTGCGCCGCGTCAGCAAAGACCAGCCCGAGCAGATCGAACTGTTTGACCATGAGGCCAAGCGCAACATCCAGCGCGCCTATCAGGCCTGCCACCGCCACGGCGACCTCCGCGCGGACTGGCGCACCTTCATGGAATCCATGGGCGGCCACGGCTGCAAGCGCCAGGACTGGCTGCTGAGCCCCGCCCGCCGCGCGCCCAAGGAAGGCGCCACCAACATGTATGGCGACCCCATCACGGCAGGCCCCGTGCGCGGCGTGCAAGTGCAGCGCGGACGCGCGCGCGGCCACTGGCTCGTAAGCCGCCGCATTGCCTGGGCGCACTGCACCGATGCAACGCCGGCAGTCCACGCCGCAGGCGGGGCTGCTGACGCCGATGGAGTCATCCACAGCGTGGGCCAAGAGGCGCAGACACGGCGCCCTTTGGGCGCCGCTTGGACTGGTTTCAATAACTTCACGGCCCGGCTTCAAAGCCAGAGCGTCCGTGACCTTTTTGGCCGTGGACGCCATGAGGCCGGGGACTGGAACAGTCCTTCGAGCCCGGATTCAGTGCTCTACAGGCCCGCCACGGCCACCGCATCCCCCGCTTCTTCTCGTTGTTCCTGAAAAGGAGGTCTACCCGTGTCCGCATCCATCCCCCACGCCCGCCGAACGGACCCCACCGTGCATTGCTGGGCCCGGCCGCTGCACGGCGGCTACGTCAACGCCGTAGGCACGACACCCGAGCACCTGGCACGCGTGTTCGCCGCCGAGCGCGAGCGCATTGCCGCCCTGGCCAAACCGCGCCGCCGGCGCGCTGCGCGCCCAGCACCGCCAATCCCCCACCCCGCCCAGCTGTCGCTGGTCGCCTGATCACCACCGCCACCACCACTACCGAGGACCGCCATGCATCTGCACAACATCACCACCGCGCACAGCTACCGCGCAATCCTGATCCCCGAAGACGCCTGCCCCGAAGAACTGGAGCAGCTGGCCGACGCCAAGCTGCTGCCCGTGCTGCAGCTGAAAGCTGCCAGCGCATCCCACGCCACCACCAGCGCCTGCGCCGCCAGCGGCCGGCCCGTGCTGCGCGTCGAGCGCGTGGAGACCTGAGCCATGGCCCAGCCACTGCCCGAACTGACTCTGAGCCAGGTGATGGAGCGCATCAAGACAGCGCGCCAGGGCTTGGCCAGCCGATTGGCCAACACACCAGTACGCGAGTGGGGCGCACAGTCCGTGCGCGAGATCCGCAACCACGAGCAGGAGTTGCACACCACCCTGATGGTGCTGCGCGACTTGGCCAGCGACCAAGGCGCGTTTGCAACGACACCGATTGAGGGAGTCCGCACATGACCAAGACAATAGAAGTCGCTGCCTTGTACGTTGAAACGCGCGGTGCATATTTCGACCTCGACGAAGTCATGCCCTGGGATATCGAGCGCGATGCACGCCAGTACAGCGGCCCACACCCGGTTGTCGCACACCCACCCTGCCAGCGCTGGGGCCGTTACTGGCACGGCGCTCCACGCAAGCCTCATCAGTACCGCCTGGGTGAGGATGGCGGCTGCTTCGCAGCCGCACTTACTGCCGTGCGCAACTACGGTGGTGTACTGGAGCACCCGAAAGACTCTCTGGCATGGAAGTACTTCGGTCTGACGCATCCACCTGCTGCAGGAGGTTGGGTGAAAGCCGATGCTTTCGGCGGATGGACCTGCTGCGTTTGGCAAGGACACTTCGGCCATTTCGCAGGCAAAGGTACTTGGCTCTATGCCGTTGTCGATGCTCCTGACCAATTGCCAGAGCTGATTTGGGGGCCAAGCGACAGCGGCCCAACCATGCAAATGATCGAGCGGTACGGCTACGAAAAAGCGCGTAGGGTGGGCCGCATGGCCCTGGTGGGTGGCAAGGATAAAACCCGAATACGCAATGCCACGCCCCTGCAGTTTCGATCAGTGCTGCTGGCTATCGCAAGAAACGCAAGGAGCACGAAACAGCAAATGCCCTGCACTCCCCATTCCTCTGCATTCAAGTCACTGCCAAAAATGGAGACGCTGGCATGACCCGGAACGAAAGCAACCAGATGATCCTCAACTACCCACCCGCTGGCCTGAGCCGCGAACTGGCCGCCGAGTATGTGTCGCTTGGCCTCACCACCTTTGAAGACTGCGTGCAAAAAGGCATCGCGCCGAAGCCACGCCAGATACCAGGCCGGCGCCGAGTCGTTTGGCTGCGCTCGGATCTGGACGCCTGGCTGCAGGGGCTGCCCATCTCCACGCAGTTGCCCCCGGAGAACTGCGGAATCAGGCGCAGCCGCCTGACAAAGGCCCAGGTCATCGCGCAGCAAGTTGCTCCCAGTGTTCCGAAAGCCTTGTGAGCCAGGTGCGCCGCTCCGCATCGTAGGAGTGCCGGTTGTAGGTGCCCACGATGCCGGCGGGCAAGTGGCCGAGCACTGCCTCGGCCACTCCATCCTGGCAGCCCAGGGCCGCCAGTTGTGTGCGCACCGTGCGCCGCAAATCGTGGGGAGCCCAGGGGTCCATATCCAGGACCCGCTCGGGCGCGTAGTTGTAGCGTTTCACCACATCTGGCCGGCTGGTCCAGACCGCCACGCCGATCAGCTTCTGCTCCACATGCATCATCTTGGAGCCGGGCCGGGACGGGAATAGATACCCGGCTCCATAGGCACTGCGCCGGCGCCTGACCACGTCCAGAGCGCGGCCCACCAGCGGCACGCGCAGGTCGGTCAAATTCTCATTGCGCGCCATCTTTTGCTTTTCGCGCGGCACGGTCCACCACCAGCCGTCAGCCTCCTGCTCCACCTCATCGCCGGTCATGGCGATGATTTCGGCGCCACGGGCGCCCGTCCAAAGGTAGAGCGTCAGCAGGTCCGCCACCATGGCCGAGAACCTGGGTAGATGGGCGATCAGCTGCGCGACCTCACGGCCCTGCAGCGTTCTGAGCTTCACGCCCTGGTGCTTGCCGTCCACGATCTTCCCCCGACTGCGCAGCTTGCCGCGCAGCACCTGGCGCCACCAGTTCGGCGTCTCTTCGGGCACCCTGCCCGCGTCAAGCGCATAGTCCCAGGCCGCCCCAAGCTCTGAGCGCAGGCTGTTGGCCAGCACGGGCGTCTTGACGGCCACGCCTTCCAGCAGCGAGAACGCCATGCTGCGCCCAACGTCTGCCGGCTCCAGAGCGTGAATCTTGGTGGTGTAGTTGACCAACAGGCGCCGCGCTTCGGCGCTGCCCTTGGGCTTGCGGTGCCGCTCCACGTGCCCCTGCAGGTAGTCCTCAATCAGCTGCCGAACGGTATAGATTCCGTCGCGGCCCCGCACATCGGATCTAGCCTGAGCGACAGCGGCTGCACGCCGCTTCTCCCTGGCCAGGTCCTCACCTGCATCTCGCCTTCGCTTGAGCTGCTCCCACACAGCGAGCGCGCTGGGGTAGCTCATTTCGGGCCATTGGCCCATGGCAATCTGGCGCATAGCGCCGTCCACGGGGCTCTTGTACCGATATGTCCATGTGCGCCGCGTGGCAGTGGCCACCAGGCGAAGGCCCGGGGCGTGATCGACAATAATGTGCTCCCCCGGCTCCAGCGACTTGGCCCGGCGTGCGTTGAAACTCATAGCGCCTCCGTATGCGGCGCAGGTTTCCAAATCGGCCCCAACCTGTTCGGCGTAACTTCTTCAAAGGACGCCGAAAAACCTACGCCAAGGTGCGCAGTGTAGATGGGTTTGAGCGGGACATAGTTGGACTGTATATAAAAACAGTCAACAAACCTAAGTGATTGATTTCAAAAGTAATGAGCGAAGATATTGAAGTGAATCAGGCACTTAGCGAAACACCTTTGGCGTCACATACGCCAATGATGCAGCAGTACCTGGGCATCAAGATCAACTACCCTGACACGCTGGTTTTCTACCGCATGGGGGATTTCTACGAGCTGTTCTTCGGGGATGCGGAGAAGGTGGCGCGGCTGCTGGATATCACGCTGACCACGCGCGGGCAGACGGCGGGGCAGCCGATTCCCATGGCGGGCGTGCCCTTCCATGCGCTGGAGAACTACCTGGGCCGGCTGATCAAGCTGGGCGAGTCGGTGGCGATCTGCGAGCAGGTGGGCGAGGTGGGCGCCGCCAAGGGCCCGGTGGAGCGCAAGGTGGTGCGCGTGGTGACGCCGGGCACGCTGACCGACAGCGAACTGCTGTCGGACAAGAGCGAGGCGATCTTGCTGTCCCTGCACACGGCCGGGCGCCAGCGCTGCGGCCTGGCCTGGATGGCGGTGACGCAGGGGCGCATCCATCTGGCCGAATGCTCCCACGACGAGCTGGGCGCCTGGATTTCGCGCATTGCGCCCAGCGAGCTGATCTACAGCGCGGGCGTGACCGAGCGCTTCGAGCAGAGCCTGTTCGCGCTGCGCCATGGCGGCTCCATTGCCTGCCCGCTGTCGCCACGCCCTGACTGGCAGTTCGACGGCGGCCTGGGCGAGCGCAAGCTGCTGGAGCTGCTGGGCGCCGCCAGCCTCAAGGCCTGGGAGGCCGAGGACCTGCCGCTGGCCCATGGCGCCAGCGCCGCGCTGCTGTCGTATGCCGAGCACACGCAGGGCCGCAGCCTGTCGCACATCCACGCTCTGCAGGTGCAGCGCGACGATGAGCTGATTGCGCTGCCGCTGGCCACGCGCCGCAACCTGGAGCTGGTCAAGACGCTGCGCGGCGAGGATTCGCCCACATTGTTCTCCCTGCTGGACACCTGCATGACGGGCATGGGCAGCCGCCTGCTCAAGGCCTGGCTGCTGGAGCCGCGCCGCGACCGCACGCAGGCCATGGCGCGGCTGGAGGCCACGCGGGCGCTGCAGGGCGCCAGCGCAGGCGGCATGGCCGCGCCCTGGCAGCAGTTGCGCGAGCAGCTCAAGGGCGTGAGCGATGTGGAGCGCATCACCGCGCGCACCGCGCTGCGCCAGGTGCGCCCGCGCGAGCTGGTGGGACTGGGCCGCACGCTGCACAAGGCGGCCCTGCTGGCCCAGGCCGGGCAGACACCCTCGGCCCACCTGACCCAGCTGTTTGCCGACCTGCAACCGCCCGAGGGCTGCGCCGAACTGCTGGTGCGCGCCATCATGGAAGAGCCGGCCGCCCTGGTGCGCGACGGCGGCGTGTTTGCCACAGGCTACGACGCCGAGCTGGACGAGCTGCGCGCCATCCAGAACAACTGCGACGACTTCCTGCTGGAGCTGGAGGCCAAGGAAAAGCTGCTGACCGGCATTCCCAACCTGCGCGTGCAGTTCAACAAGGTGCACGGCTTCTATATAGAGATCACCAACAGCTACAAGGACGCGGTGCCCGAGCGCTACCGCCGCCGCCAGACGCTGAAGAACGCCGAGCGCTACATCACGCCCGAACTCAAGGCCTTCGAGGACAAGGCCCTGTCGGCGCAGGAGCGCGCGCTGCAGCGCGAGAAATTCCTCTACGAGCAGCTGCTGGACCAGCTGCAGCCCCATGTGCCGGCGCTCACGCGCGTGGCCGGCGCCATTGCCGCCATCGACGTGCTGTGCACGCTGGCCGAGCGCTCGCTGACGCTGAACTGGTGCGCGCCCGAGTTCGTGAACCATCCCTGCATCGAGATCGAGGCCGGCCGCCACCCCGTGGTGGAGGCCCGCATGGCCGAGACCTCCAGCGGCAGCTTCATCGCCAACCACACGCGCATGAACGCCAACACGCGCATGCAGATCATCACCGGCCCCAACATGGGCGGCAAGTCGACCTATATGCGCCAGGTGGCGCTGATCGTGCTGCTGGCCAGCATGGGCTCGCATGTGCCGGCGTCCAGTTGCCGGCTGGGGCCCATCGACGCCATCCACACTCGCATCGGCGCGGCCGACGACCTGGCCAATGCCCAGTCCACCTTCATGATGGAGATGACCGAGGCCGCGCAGATCCTGCACTCGGCAACGCCCCACAGCCTGGTGCTGATGGACGAGATCGGCCGGGGCACCAGCACCTTCGACGGCCTGGCGCTGGCCAGCGGCATCGCCACCCAGCTGCACGACAGGACGCGCGCCTTCACGCTGTTTGCCACGCACTACTTCGAGCTGACCGAGCTGCCGGCCAAGGCACGCGCGGCCGTGAACATGCATGTGAGTGCAGCGGAGTCGGGCCAGGACATCGTCTTCCTGCACGAGATCCAGCCCGGCCCGGCCAGCCGCAGCTACGGTATCCAGGTGGCCAAGCTGGCGGGCATGCCGGCCGGCGTGCTGCACCACGCGCGCCATGCGCTGGAGGCACTGGAGGCCCATGCCGACGAGGGCCGCCTGCAGGTGGACCTGTTCGATGCGCCCGACATGCCCGAGCCCGAAAGCCGCCACGACCCGCTGGCCCAGGCGCTGGCCGCCATCAATCCCGACGCACTGAGCCCGCGCGAGGCGCTGGAGGCCCTCTACCAGCTCAAGAAGATCGCCGCCTGAACGCGGTCAATCGCCTCGCACTAAACTTGTCGATCCCGCAGTTTCGGATGTTCCCATGACTTATTGCGTTGCCATCAAGCTCAACGCCGGCCTGGTTTTCCTGGCCGACTCGCGCACCAATGCCGGCCTGGACCAGATCAGCTCTTTCCGCAAGCTCATGGTCTACGAGAACCCCGGCGACCGCTTCATGGTGCTGCTGTCGGCCGGCAACCTGTCCATCACCCAGTCCGTTCGCGAGCTGCTGGAGAGCCAGCAACTGCGCGACGAGGCCACGGGCGACATGCTGACCATCTGGAACGTGCGCAGCATGTTCGATGCGGCCCGCGTGCTGGGCGCGGCCGTGCGCCATGTGTTCGAGCGCGACGGCGTGGCACTGTCCCGGTCGGGCGTGGATTTCAATATCTCGCTGGTGCTGGGCGGCCAGATCCAGGGCGAGAACATGCGGCTGTTCCAGGTCTACTCGGCAGGCAACTTCATCGAGGCCACGAGCGAGACGCCCTACTTCCAGATCGGCGAGTCCAAGTACGGCAAGCCCGTGCTGGACCGCGTGATCACGCCGCGCACGCCGCTGGACGAGGCCGCCAAGTGCGCCCTGGTGTCCATGGACAGCACGCTCAAGTCCAACCTGTCGGTGGGCCTGCCGCTGGACCTGATCGTGTACGAGAAGGACCGCTTCGCCTCCGACAAGATCGTCAGCATCGACGAGAGCAATCCGTATTTCCGCATGCTGCACGACAGCTGGGGCGAGCGCCTGCGCCATGTCTTCGACAGCATCGAGGACCCGGCCTGGGACGGCGGCGCCTCCGAGGTGCCCATTCGCGTGCACAGCCGCCAGGCCCAGCCGCTGACCAAGGTCAACGCGCCGGCAGGCGCCCTGCGCTCGTCGGCGCGCAGCATGGGCCGGCTGCCGCCTGCGGCGCTGCGCCAGCCCTATCACAGCGGCACGGGCGCGGGCCTGGGCACCTCCACGGCAGACGGTCTTGCGACCTCCCCCATGACGCCCATGACGCCCATGACACCCATGACACCCATGACGCCCCAGCAGCCGGGCCCGGCATCGCCCGTGCGGCCCGATGCAGGCCAGCCCTCGGGCCACCAGCAAGGCGTGCCCGATGGCGCCGCACAGGCCGGCCAGGAGCCTCGGCCGTGAACGCGGCCCGGTCCGCACAGCGGGCCGAGAGCGATGCGGCGGTTGCCGGCACGGGCACGGGCGCGGGCACTGCATCGGCGCCGCTGCCCGTGGTGTTCTCGCATGCCAACAGTTTTCCGCTGCCCACCTACCGGCTGCTGCTCTCGCTGCTGGCCGGGCGCGGCATCGCGGCGCAGGGCGTGGAGCGCTTCGGCCATGACCCGCGCTTTCCCGTCACCAACAACTGGCCGCACCTGGTCGAGCAACTGGCCGAGTTCACGCGCGCCGAGGTCGAGCGCGTGGGCGGTCCGGTCTTCCTGGTCGGGCATTCGCTGGGCGGTTTCCTGAGCGTGATGACGGCCGCGCGCCATCCCGAGCTGGCGCGCGGCGTGCTGCTGATCGACTCGCCATTGCTCAGCGGCTGGCGTGCCAATGCCGTGGGGGTGGCCAAGCGCACGCAGCTGGTGGGCTCGGTCTCGCCAGGCAAGATCAGCGCGCGCCGCCGCAATGCCTGGGACAGCGATGACGAGGCGCTGGCCTATTTCCGCGCCAAGAAGGTGTTTGCGCAATGGCATCCGCAGGTACTCCAGGACTATGTGCAGGGCGGCCTGGCCGACCTGGACGGCCGGCGCACGCTGCACTTCACGCGCGAGGTGGAGACCGCCATCTACAACACCTTGCCGCACAACCTGGCCTCGCTGCTGCACCACCATCCGCTGCGCTGCCCGGCGGCCTTCATCGGCGGGCGTGCCTCGGTGGAGATGCGCCAGGTGGGCATGGACCTCACGCGCCGCATCACGCGCGGGCGCGTGATGATGCTGGACGGCAGCCACCTGTTCCCCATGGAGCGGCCCCACGCCACGGCCGCCGCCATCGAGGCCGCGCTGCTGAACATGCAAACCTGAGCGGCGTCCGGCTCAGGCCGAGATCCGGATGGCAACCCTGGACCATGGGATGGAGCTTGAACCCCTTGGCGCCTTCCTCAAGGATCGGGCCCCATCGGCGTTCACGGCAGCGGGCGAGGGTCTTGGCGATGGTGGGCCGGCTACCCGGCGCAATCGATCATCTTGTGAAGCAGGCGCAGCAGCTGCTGCTTGTCCTCAGCGCTCAGCATGCGGCTGGCCTCTTGCTCCAGAATTTCCACCTGCGCCGCCGCCTTTTCGTGCAGGCGTTCGCCCTCGGCCGTCAGATACAGCAGCGACAGGCGCCTGTCCGCAGGATCGGCCTCGCGCCTGAGCAGGCCGCGCACCTGCAGTCTTTCCATCAGCGCCGCCATGTTGGGCTGGGAAATCATCACGGTCTCGGCGATCTGGCGCTGGGACGCGCCGGGATTGGCCGAGATCAGCGACAGCACGGCAAACTCCGACGGCTTGAGATCCAGCGCCAGCATGTGCTTCGCATAGTGAGGCCTTACGGTGGCATGGGCCAGGCGCGTGCAGTGGCCCAACTGCTGCATCAGAAAATTCTGCTGGAGTGCTGACTTCATGGGCGATGGGGTGGCTCGGTCCAAGGTGGGGCCAGGCGCATCGAACGGGGCCTGGCGGACCTTTCGATAGAGACGGTCATGGGTTTGTCTCCTGCGTCATGGATGAAATCGGCCAGGGTCGCCGCACCTCAGGCCAGCGGGACCCGTGCCCGGTATTGCACGAAGAAATCGATGCTGCGCGGATTGGCCATGGCGTCGGGGCTGGCCACCTTGGCGGGCTCTGCACCCAGCAGCAGCTTGCGCACGGGCAGTTCCATCTTCTTGCCCGTGAGGGTGCGCGGAATCTCGGCGACCTGGATGACCGCATCGGGCACGTGGCGCGCAGAGGCCTGGGCCCTGATGGCATCCTTGATCCGGGCCACCAGCGCATCCGTCAGCACCAGGCCCGGAGCCAGCACCACGAACAAGGGCATGAAAGAGGGGCGCCCCAGGAACTCCAGGTCCACGACGAGGCTGTCCAAGACCTCGTCAACTTCCTCGACGACACGGTAGATCTCGGCCGTTCCCATGCGGATGCCGAAACGGTTGATCGTGGTGTCCGAGCGGCCGTAGATCACGGCCGACCCATGCTCGCTGAACGAGATCCAGTCGCCATGGCGCCAGTAGCCGGGAAAGACGTCGAAGTAGCTTTCACGGTAGCGCAGGCCATCGGCGTCGTTCCAGAAATACAAGGGCATGGAAGGCATGGGTTCGGTGATCACCAGTTCGCCCACCTCGCCGGTCACGCTGCGCCCTTGCTCGTCAAAGGCGTGCGCGGCGACGCCCAGCTCACGGCACTGGATCTCGCCCGCACGCACGGGCAGCAGGGGCGCGCAGGCCACGAAGCCCGAGGCGATATCCGTTCCACCGCTGACCGAGGCCAGCCACAGATCGCGCTTGATGTTCTCGTAGACCCAGCCGTAGGCCTCCAGCGGCAGCGCCGACCCCGTGGAATTGATGGCGCGCAGTTTCTCGAAGCGGCGGCCCCGGGCCGGCACCACGCCATCCTTCATGGTCTTGGCCAGAAAGGCCGCGCCGCAACCGAACAGGGTGACCTGCTGGCGATCGATGAAGTCCCACAATGCGCCATCGTCGGGCGAGGTCGGGTTGCCATCGGACAGCACCACGGTGGCGCCAGCCAGCAGGCTGCCCACCATGAGATTCCAGACGATCCAGCCCGTGCTGCCCAGGAACATGAAGCGGTCGCCAGGCCGCACGTCGTGCTGCAGCCCATGGGCCTTGAGGTGGGTGAGCACGATGCCGCCATGGCTGTGCACCATGGCCTTGGGCAGTCCCGTGGTGCCCGAGGAATAGACCACCCACAGCGGGTGCGAGAACGGCAAGCGCTCGAAGACCGGCTCTGCGGGCCTGGCCAGCGCGTCGGCCCAGGCCAGGACATTGCGCCAGGGCAGCTCGCATGCGGGGTCCCCGGGCCTGAACAGGGGGCCGGGCACATGGATCACATGGCCTATCTCGGGCAATCCCCGCAGCACCTCGCCGAGTACGGCGCGGCGATCGAAACACCGTCCCCCGTAGACATAGCTATCGGTGGCGAAAATCAGCTTGGGACCGATCTGCTGGAAGCGGTCCAGCACCACGGAAACGCCCATCTCGGGCGCGCAGCTGGACCAGATGGCGCCTATGCTGGCGCAGGCCAGGAAGGCCACGACCGCCTGGGGCACATTGGGCAGGTAGGCCACGACGCGATCGCCGCGGCCCAGGCCGAGTTCGCGCATCCGGGCCGCGAGCGCCGCCACGTCACGCTCCAGCTGCCGCCATGACAGCTCCACCGGCTCGGCGCCTTCGCAGCGCGCGATGATGGCCGGGTGCTCGGCGCGGGCGCTGCGGAACACATGCTCGGCATAGTTCAGGTGCGTGTCGGGAAACCACTGCGCGCCCGGCATGCCGCGCTCACCGAGCACGCGCGTCGGGTCACCGTCGGCCATGACCTGGAAGTAGTCCCAGATCGAGCGCCAGAAGCCATCGAGATCCGTGACCGACCACTGCCACAGCGCCTGGTAGCCATCGAAGCGCCTATCCCTTGCCGCAGCCAGCCAATCCATGTAGCGCGCCAGGCCGCTTTGCGCGACCTGCTGCGGGCTGGGACGCCACATCAACTGCCCTTGTTCGATGGCCATGGCAACCCTCGGAAAAAGTTATAAAAAAAAACATATTTTTTATAACCATAGAACATCATCATTCTCAGGAGTACAGGGGTTTTCATGGGGCAACCACGCGCTCTTCATGCGGTTGCTCCCCCGGGCACATGACGCAAAAAAGCCACCCGAAGGTGGCTTGTCCCATCGATGGCCCGGCCCTGTTCAGCCGCCGCTCCAGTTGACCAGGCCCGTGAAGGCCGTGACCAGCACGATGATGCCGAAGGCGATGCGGTACCAGGCAAACGGCACGAAGCTGTTGGTGGAGATGTAGCGCAGCAGCCAGCGCACGCACAGCCAGGCGCTGATGAAGGAGAACACCAGGCCCACGGCGAACATGGGGATGTCGGCCACCGACAGCAGGGCGCGCTCCTTGTAGAGGCTGTAGACGCCGGCGCCGATCAGCGTGGGAATGGCCAGGAAGAACGAAAAATCGGTGGCCGCCTTGCGCGACAGGCCCATCAGCATGCCGCCGATGATGGTGGCGCCGCTGCGGCTGGTGCCGGGAATCATGGCCAGGCACTGCACCAGGCCGACCTTGAGGGCATCGAGCGGCGTCATCTCGTCCACGGTCTGTACGCGCGTGGCCGATGCCGGACGGCGTTCGGCCCACAGGATGACGAAGCCGCCCAGGATGAAGGTGGTGGCCACCACGGTGGGCGTGAACAGGTGCGCCTTGATGAACTTGCCGAAGATCAGCGCCAGCACCACGGCCGGCAGGAAGCCGATGATGACGTTCAGCGTGAGCCTTTGCGCCTGGCGGCTGGTGGGCAGGTCGACCACGGTGGAGCGGATCTTCTGCCAGTACACCAGCACCACGGCGAAGATGGCGCCGGTCTGGATGGCGATGTCGAAGACCTTGGCCTTGGCATCGTCGAAGCCCAGCAGCGAGCCTGCCAGGATGAGGTGCCCGGTGGAAGAGATGGGAAGGAACTCCGTCAGTCCCTCCACGATGCCCATGATGGCGGCCTTGACCAGCAAAAGAATGTCCACGGCAAGCGTCCTGTCGCAATGCAAAAGTGCGCCATTATCTGCGCTGGCCATGGCCTGCCGGTGTCCGCCCGCCCGCCTGTCAGCGGCAATCGCAAACTTTTACAACGCCGGGCCCGCGACGTTGCTGCGCGCCCGGCGCTGTGCTGCAATGTGGGTGCGCTGGACTTCAGCGCGCCTTCAAAACCATTCCATCATGAAAAAAATCGTTGTTCTGGCAGTTGTCTCCCTGGCCTGCAGCATGGGCATGGCCGCAGGGGACAAGGCTCCCACGGCCCAGCAAAAGCTGATGGGCACCTGCAACACCGAAGCCACCGGCAAGAAAGGCGACGAGCGCAAGGAGTTCATGAAGTCCTGCCTGTCCGACGGCAAGAAGCGCCAGCAGGAACGCATGAAGACCTGCAATGCCGACGCCACCGGCAAGAAGGGCGACGAGCGCAAGGCGTTCATGAGTGAATGCTTGAAGAAGGACTGAAGCTCCCCCTGAGCGGCTGACGCCGCTTCCCCCTCTCTACCCGCTTCGCGGGGGAGGGGGACGACGCCCTCGCCGCGAGGCGGCTCTTGCTCGGCGTCTCTGGTGTCGGGCCGCGCCAGATTTGGAGGCTGCGCCCTATTTCTGCAGCAAGCCTTCATTGAAGCCACCGTTTTCGGTGGCTTTGCTGTTTAGGCGGATAGTTTTCTGATTTGGCTATCAATGGAGCTGTGTACTACCGACAGCCGTTCAAACTCGCAGGGCTCAAGCGCGGGCAGCCGAGCAAGGGCCTACGCCGGCCGCGCCGCCCCGCGGTGAGGGCTGCGTCCCCCTCCGCGAAGCGGGAAGGGGGAAGCGGCGCAGCCGCTCAGGGGGTCATCTTCCTGGCCCTGCGTTTGCGCCACCAGATGATGACGCCGGTGATCGACAGGACGGCGACGAGCACGCCGACGAAGGACATGAGCACGCGGCCGGGGGTGCCGAGGATGCGGCCGCTGTGCAGGGGCAGCTGCAGCTGGACGAAGACGTCGGCGGCCGTGCCGTGCCAGGGGCGGTAGGTGCCCAGGACTTCGCCGTTGTCCGAGCTGACGTAGATGTTGGACAGGCCCATGCCCATGGCGCCGGTTTCGTCGTGCGGGTCGAAGAAGGAGATGTTGTAGAACGGGAAGTCGCCGCCCCACCAGATGCCGCCGGCGGGCTGGGCGAAGCCCAGGCGCTTGGCCTCGCTCTGGGCGATGGCGATGGCCTGGGCGAACGAGACCTTGGGCTCGAGGAGCGTGCCCTGGGGCGCGGGCTTGAGGGTTTCGTAGGGGCCGGGCGTGGTGGT
The DNA here is from genome assembly GCF_028401915.1 of Delftia sp. DT-2. Classification (NCBI taxonomy): domain Bacteria; kingdom Pseudomonadati; phylum Pseudomonadota; class Betaproteobacteria; order Burkholderiales; family Comamonadaceae; genus Delftia; species Delftia sp. DT-2. The sequence continues at coordinate 362,927 of NZ_JAQOTI010000001.1, read as the reverse complement.
GGAGACGGTGCTCATCACCGGGTAGAAGACTTCGCGGTACAGGTTCAGCGAGAACGAGGTGAAGGCCACGATGACGATGACGGCCCAGACCCACAGGCCGCCCGCACGGTGCAGGTCGAAGTTGAGCTTGTAGGCGCCGCCGCCCCAGCGCACGCGCCATGAGGGCAGCCAGCGCCGCCACCACGATCCCATGGCCGCCGTCAGGCGCGGGGCGCTTTTCCTGAGCTTGACGGGAAAGGTCAGCAGCAGCGCGACAAAGCTGTCGGCCACCCACAGCAGGGCCAGACTGCCCATGAACCAGTAGCCCCAGCGGTCCGTGCCCCAGAAGCGCGGGGCCAGCAGGCTTTCGTGCAGGTGGCGCAGCCAGGGCATGAGGTTGCGCTGGCTGAGCGCGAAGCTGCGCCCGTTGCGCTGGCCCGTGATGTGGCCGCTGACCGGATCGACGAAGACCGTGTCATAGCCCAGCGCAGGCGCCTGGCCCGTGGCCGGGTCGGGCCGGGGGCGCACCATGAACATGGCGGCTTCGCCCTCGACCAGGCCCAGGGTCATGTAGCTGATCTCGGCGCGCGGCTCGCTGGCCTGCACCACGGCGGCCAGCTCCAGCGGGGTCTTCAGCGGGCCGCGTGCCGGGGTCTCCAGCATGTCGGCGTTGAGCCATTCGTCGATTTCATGGTCCCAGGACAGCACGGCCCCCGTGAGGCCGGCCATGGTGAGGAAACCGGCCAGCACCAGGCCGATCCAGCGGTGCACCACCGTCCACAACGCGCGCATGCTTCAGATCGCTCCGGCTCAGAAGTCCACCGATGCGCTCAGCGAGAAGGTGCGCGGCATGGACTGCACCAGGTAGTTGGCGCCCGGGTAGCCGCCCACGGACGACCAGTAGCCCTTGTCGAACAGGTTGTCGATGCGCGCGCGCAGGGTCAGCAGGCGGTTGTTGCCGATGTCCATGAGATAACGCGCGCCGATGTCGGTGCGCGTCCACGAGGCCACTTTCAGCGTGTTGGCGCCGTTGGCGTACTGGCTGGAGGTGTGCATCACGCGCGCGTTGAGGGCCAGGCCCGAGACGCCGGGCACATCCCAGTCCACGCCCAGGTTGAGCAGGCGCTTGGGCACGCCGATGGCGTAGTTGCCGATGGTGGCGGCATCGGCGGCCTCGCGGATCTTGGCCTCGCTGAAGGTCACGCCGCCCAGCACGCGCAGGCCCTTGACGGGCTCGCCGAAGACCGTGGCCTCCAGGCCGCTGTTGCGCTGCTTGCCGTACTGGCCGAAGACCTGGTTGGCCACATAGGCCGAAGGCATGTCCGTGGTGTACAGCGCCACCGTGGCGCCCAGCTGCCGGCCCTGCCACTTGAAGCCGATTTCCTTCTGGCGCGACTTGTAGGGCGCGAACACCTGGCCACCATTGGACACGGGCAGGTCGTTGGCCGTCTGCGGCGCCACGGCGCCCTTGGTCAGGCCTTCGATGTAGTTGGCGTAGACCGAGGTGTTCTCGCTGGTCTTGAACACCAGGCCCAGCATGGGCGTGGTGGCCGACTTCTTGTAGTGGTCGGTCTGCGCGCCCGTGTTGTAGTCGTAGCTGCTTTGCTCGATGCTCTGGCGGCGCACGCCCACGGTCAGGCGCAGGCGCTCGTCCAGCATCGTCAGCGTGTCGCCGATGGCGAAGCTGTTGAGCCGGGTTTCACCCACGCGCGTGGGATCGGCCAGGTTGCCGCCGAACAGCGTCATCGCCGGGCGCGCGCTGCTCCAGGGGTTGTAGATGTTGTTGACCACGCCAAAGCCCATGCCCCAGGCATTGCGCTCGGTGGCCGAGTAGGTGCTGGCCGTGGCCACCAGCTCGTGGCCCACGCTGCCCGTGGCCAGGCGCGTGCGGATGCCGACCTCGCCCGTGCCCACGCTGTCCTTGCGCTTGTTGTCGAAGCGCGTGCCCGTGGTGTCGCCGGCCGCATTCGTGACGGTCACGCCGCTCAGGGAGTTGTCTTCCTTGCCTCGGCGCAGGCCGCCGGCGGCCCAGGCCGTGGTGGTGTCGTTGATGTCCCATTCGGCGCGCAGCGTGGCGAACAGGTCGCGCTCGGTGGAGTACGACCAGTTCTGGCCGTAGTTGGTCTTGTTGTCGGGCACGGCCGGGATGAAGCTGCCGGGCGTCACGCTGGGGCGGCCGCCGTTGTAGCTGTTGCGCTGGTAGCCCACGTCGCCCGACAGGCGCACGTTGCGGCTGCGCCAGTCCAGGCCCAGGCCCAGGGCGGTGAGCGAGCGGTCTTCTCCATCCACGCCCGTGCCGCCGTCGCGGCGCACGGCGTTCAGGCGGATGCCGGTGCTCCGGTCAGGGCCGAAGCGGCGCGAGATGTCGGTGGAGACAAAGGCCTGGCCGCCCGTCTGTATGCCGGCGCCCACGCGCGTCAGCGCATCGTTGCCGGCGCGCTTGGGCAGCAGGCTGATGGTGCCGCCAATGCCGCTGCCGCCCGGTGCCGCACCATTGAGGAAGGCGTTGGCGCCGCGCAGCACCTCCACGCGCTCGAAGAATTCCGAGGCGATGTACTGGCGCGGCAGCAGGCCGTACAGGCCGTTGTAGGCGATGTCGTCCGAATAGACCGGGAAGCTGCGCAGCACATACAGCTCCTGGAAGTTGCCAAAGCCGCGCGCCTGGCGCACGCCCGGGTCGTTGAGCAGCACATCGCCCACGCTCTTGGACTGGGTGTCCTCAATCAGCTGCTGCGTGTAGCTGGTGGTGGAAAACGAGGAGTTCTTCCAGTCCAGCGTGCCCAGCACGCCGTTGCGCGCGCCCGTGGCCACCTGGCCGCCTGCGAAGGGCTTGGACAGGCCCTGGGCCGATGCGTCGGCACTGGCCTCCACCGTCACGGCTTCCAGCACGGTATCACCGCCCCGGGTCTGGGCAATCAGCGCCTGATGGCTGCACAGGCAAAGAACGGCCAGGGATATGGGGCGAATGGAAGGCATGGGGATGGGATTGAGAATGATTTGCAGAACCCGTTAGCTTACCAACCACCTGGGCACGCAACTATGAGTTTTCTCAATCTGTTGCATCGAAGCAATCCTGGGGGGGGGTGATTGGTTTCAAAGGCCCTGATCGATAGTCCGTGCGCACTCACCCTGGCCTCCACCCTGCGGACTGCATCCTCCAGATGCCGTGGACGTGCCTGCCGTTCGCGGCGCCAGGATGCAGCTGGCACCCTGCCCTCGTCCGTGCGTCGCATGGCGCTGGCCCCTGCGGCGCCCGGCAGCGACAGTCCTGTCCCATACAGGCCCGCCAACCCGGGCCGCACGCCAGGACATCGCCATGCAAATGACACCGCTGATCGCCATCCACATGAGCGCCGCCCTCGGGGCCACGGCCACGGGCGCCATCGCCCTGCTGGCACGCCGCCAGGCCGCCGCCCATCCCCGCCTGCACCGCGCGGCCGGCCATGCCTTTGTCACGCTCATGGTCTGCGCGGCGGTGTCCGCCTGCTTCATCCGCGACTACCGCCTGCCCAACTGGGGCGGCTACACGCCCGTCCACCTGCTGGTGCCGCTGACCTTTGCCGGCCTGGGCCGGTCGTTCTGGCACCTGTACCACGGCAACATCGCCGGCCACCGCAAGATCATGCGCAGCGTCTACATCGGCGCCTGCGTCGTGGCGGGCCTGTTCACCCTGCTGCCCGGCCGCTACCTGGGCGACCTGCTGTGGCAGCGGCTGGGCCTGGCCTGACGCCGCTTTCCTTCCCCCTGACGGAGAACTCCCCATGCGCACCCTCGATCCCCTTGATCCCCTCGATCCCTCTGCCCGCCACGACGACGATGCCCTGGAGCGCATGGCGCGCCGCCGCGCAGGCGCCAAGCTGGGCTGGATGATCCACGCCAGCGTCTATGTGCTGGTCAACCTCGGGCTGGCGGCGCTGTCGCTGTCCCAGGGCAGGCACTGGGCCATCTTCCCGGCCCTGGGCTGGGGCCTGGGGCTGGCCATCCACGGGGCCGTGGTCTGGCTGGCACTGCCGGGCAACGGCTGGCACGGGCGCATGGTGGAGCGCGAGCGGCAGGCGCTGCAGTCACGCCAGGGCCGCGCCCGCTGAAACACGCCATGGGACTACCATTGCCCTCCATGCCCGACCCCGCATCCAACGCCACACGCCAGCCGGCCGCCCCTGGCCACATCGTGGAACGGACCACGCTGCTGCGCCACGGCATCGCGACGACCTCGGCCTGCGCCCTGATTGCCGCCGCATTCAGCCTGAGCAACCACGGCCGCTGGGACGTGAACCTCATCTACTCGCTGTCGATCGGCCTGACCAGCTGGCTCACCATCGAACTGGGCCGCTGGCGCCTGACGCGGGGCCAGGACATTCCCTGGCCCGGCGGCTGGCGCGGCGCCGCGCTGGTGGTGGCTGGCATCGTGACGGGGTTCGTGATCGGGTCGCTGATCGGCACGGCCTACAGGCAGTGGGCTGATCCCGACGCCAGCACGGCCCTGATGCACCGGCTGTGGATACCGCTGGCCGTCACCATCGTCGCCAGCACGGTGATGTCGCTGGCCTTCTTCCTGCTGGGCTACTCGCGCCACCTGCAGATGCAGGCCGAGCAGGCCCGCGCCAGGCGGCCGAGGCGCGACTGACCCTGCTGCAGGCCCAGCTGGAGCCACACATGCTGTTCAACACCCTGGCCAACCTGCGCGTGCTGGTGGCCAGCGACCCGCAGCGCGCCCAGGCCATGCTGGACCATCTGATCGCCTACCTGCGCGCCACGTTGGGCGGCTCGCGCAGCACCGAGCATGCGCTGGCCGAGGAATTCGCGCGCCTGCGCGACTACCTGGCGCTGATGTCCATCCGCATGGGCCCGCGCCTGCAGTACACGCTGGACCTGCCCGAGGACCTGGCCCAGGTGCCCGTGCCGCCGTTGCTGCTGCAGCCCCTGGTGGAAAACTGCATACGCCACGGACTGGAGCCCAAGCTGGAAGGCGGGCATATCGCCGTGCGCGCGCGCCGCATGGACGGCGGCCCGTTGGAGCTGACCGTGGCCGACAACGGCATGGGCCTGGACACCGGTGCGCCCGCCCTGCCCGGCAGCCGCTTCGGCACGGCCCAGCTGCGCGAACGCCTGGCCAGCCGCTATGGCGACGCCGCGCACTTCGAACTGGCCGCCCTGCCCGAAGGCGGCACGCTAGCCAAAATCACCATTGCCAACGCCGGTTGAAATGACCCACGCCCCCCGCGCCCTGATCGCCGAAGACGAACCCCTGCTGGCCGAGGACCTGCGCCAGGCCCTGGACCGCGCCTGGCCCGAGCTGCAGATTGCCGCCATGGTGGGCGACGGCCTGAGTGCCGCCCGGCAGGCGCTGGCGCTGCAGCCGGACGTACTGTTCTTCGACATCCGCATGCCGGGCCAGAGCGGCCTGGAGGCCGCCGCCGAACTGGCCGACGCCTGGCCCGAGGCGCAGCCGTTTCCCATCCTGGTCTTCGTGACCGCCTATGACCAGTACGCCATGGACGCCTTCGAGGCCCAGGCCGTGGACTACCTGCTCAAGCCCGTGCAGCCCGAGCGGCTGGCGCGCAGCGTGCAGCGCCTGCGCGAGCTGCTGGCCCAGCGCACGGTGGCCCCGGCTGGCGCTGCGCTGGCGCAGGCGCTGGAGCAATTGCGGCACCTGGCCGGTGCCACGGCCCCCGCCGCCACCGCTACCGAGCCGCCGCTGCAGATGATCCAGGCCGGCGTGGGCACGCAGATCCAGATGGTGCCCGTGCACGACGTCGTCTACTTCGAGGCCGCCGACAAGTACGTGCGCGTGCTCACGGCCTCGCATGAGTACCTGGTGCGCACGCCGCTCAAGGAACTGCTGCCCCGGCTGGACGCCGAGGATTTCTGGCAGGTGCACCGTGGCACCGTGGTGCGCGCAGCGGCCATTGCCAGCGCCCAGCGCGACGAGGCCGGCCGGCTGTGGCTGCAGCTGCGCGAGCGAGCGGAAAAACTGGCCGTCAGCCGCCTCTACGCGCAGCGGTTCAAGGCGATGTAGGTGGTGATGTAGGTGGCGATGTAGACGCCGGCTCGGTCAGCGCAGCGGCGGCTGATCGGGCAGGTCCAGCACGTCGTCCCAGGCCACGCCCTGCATCTCGTCCCAGTGCGCAACGATCACGCAGCGCAGCCCGTGCCCGGCCACAGGCGCAGATTGCTGGCCGGCCCGGTTCAGCCCCGCCAGCGTGCGCTGCACATGGTCCATCGATCCCCGGTCCAGCGCGGCCAGCGGCTCGTCGATCAGCAGCAGCGGCACGCCGCTGGCCCAGCCCGCCGCCATCCACAGCTTGCGCAGGCTGCCCGTGGACAGGGCCAGCAGGGGCTTGTGCAGATGGGGCTCCAGCCCCAGGCCATCGGCATGGGCCTGCCATGCCGCCTCGCTCCAGGCCGGGTGCAGCTGCCGCTGTGCCTGCACCCATTCCTGCGCGGGCCGGGCACGCTCGGCATTGGACAGTTCGGCGCGCGGGTCGCGCCAGAACAATGCAGGGCGCTGCGACGGGTCCGGCTGCTGCGGATATACCAGGCGCCCGGCCTGCAAAGGCAGCTGGCCGGCCAGCATTTGCAGCAGGCTGGTCTTGCCGCAGCCCTCGCCGCCGCGCACCAGGCACAGGCCCACGGGCCAGTCGTGCGAGGCGCCATCCCACAGCAGCAGGCCCGGCTGTCCGAAGCGCAGGGCCTGCGCGCTCACCATCGGCGGCGCCATCGATTGCTGTGCGGTGTCCATCTGAATGTCTTTCCGGTTCTGCGATGCGGGCGATTGTGCACGCGGCACAATGCCGGGCTTTCCCTTTTCCAACCACGCACTACGCATGCGGACCGCCACCATGATCCTCGACTACCTGGATTTCGACTACAGCGAAGACGACGAAGGCACGGGCTGCTGGGACGCCATGGCCAGCGTGCCCGCCGCGCGCGTGCCGGCGCTGGCGGCCGAGGTGGAGCAATTGCTGGCCTGGGCGCACCGCCGCTTCAGGGGCCGGCGCGGCCCCATCGAGGAAGGCGGCGACTGGGACTACGAGCTGCAGGCCCAGGACGACGGCGGCCAGCCGCTGGCCTGGCGCTTTGACGCAGCCACGGCGCGCCTGCAGTCCGTGGCGGCCGGGGATGGCCGCACCACGGTGAACCTGTCGATCAGCGGCAGCGCGGCCTTCGGCGAAGCATTGCGCCAGGCCTTCGAGCTGCAGGACTGAACATCAGCGCGCGACAGCCTGCGGCCCCTGCACGGAGGCCGGCCCCAGCGGCTCCCAGCGCCCGGCCACGTTCTTGAGCAAGGTGTTGACGGCGGCAAGGCGCCGGTTGCGCACATCGATCAGGCTGCGCCGGGCCGACAGCACCGTGGTCTGGGCGCTGAGCACATTCAGATAGGCCACCGTGCCCGCGCGGTACTGGTTGTTGACGACATCCAGCGCCTTCTGCGCGGCGGCCACGGCCTCGATCTGCACCTGCTGCTCGCGCGCCAGGGCGGATGCGGTGACCAGGTTGTCCTCCACCTCCTGCAACGCCGTCAGCACGGTCTGGCGGTAGGTGGCGGCGGCCAGGTCCAGCGAGGCACGCGCCGACTCCACGGCCGCCGTGCGCGCGCCGCCGTCGAACAGCGCCAGCGCCAGCGACGGGCCCAGCGACCAGAACAGGTTGGGCGCACTCACCAGGTTGGACAGCGATGCACCCCGGTAGCCGGCCGTGGCCGACAGCGTGAGCGCCGGGAAGAAGGCCGCGCGCGCCACGCCCACCTGGGCGTTGGCGGCGGCCACGCGGCGCTCGGCCGCAGCAATGTCGGGGCGCTGCTCCAGCAGTTGGGACGAGAGCATGGCCGGCACCTCGGGCGGCGGCGGCAGCTCGGCGCCGGCCTCCAGGCTGAAGGCCGCAGGCGGCAGGCCCAGCAGCGCGGCCAGGGCGTGCTCCAGCTGGGCGCGGCTGGTCTGTGCCTCGATGAGCTGGGCCTGGGTGCTTTTGTACTGCGCCTCGGCCTGGGCCACGTCGGCCGACGAGGCCACGCCCGCGCGGTAGCGGTTGTTGGTGAGCTTGAGGCTTTGCTCGTAGCTCTGCAGCGTTTCCTGCAGCAGCCGCACGCTGGCATCGGCCGCGCGCAGCGAGAAATAGGTCTGCGTGATCGATGCCTGGGCCGACAGGCGCGCGGCGGCCAGGTCGTCGCTGCTGGCCTGGGCGCTGGCCTGGCTGGCGCTGACCGTGCCCGACACGCGGCCCCACAGGTCCAGTTCCCAGCTGGCGTTGAGGCCAAGCGAGTAGTTGGTCGAGATGTTGCCGCTACTGGCGGTGTTGCCGCCCGTGCCTGATGCACCCGATGCACCGGAGGCCCCGCCGCTGCGCGAGCGCGTGGCGCCGGCCGTGCTGCCCAGCGTGGGGAACAGCCCGGCCTGGCTGCTGGCCACGGCCGCCTGCGCGGCACGCAGGCGCGCGGCGGCCTGGGCAATGCTCTGGTTGCCGGTGGCGGCCTGCTGCTGCAGGCGGTTGAGCTGCTCGTCGCCGAACAGCTCCCACCAGTTGTCGGGCACTTGCGCACGCGACGGGTCCGCGGGCCGCCAGATGCCGGCCTCGGCCGCCTCGGGCGTGGCTTCCTTGAACTGGGCCGGCACCTCGAGTGCGGGGCGCTGGTAGGCGCTCTGCGTGGAGCAGCCGGCCAGCAGCGCGGCGGCCAGCCAGATCGCCGGGGTTTGGAGTGTCTTCAGCTGCATGGCCTTGGGCTTTCGGATTCGGTTCACTGGGGTGATGCGGCGGGCACAGGGGTGCCGCGGTCCTTGCCCTGCACGCGGCCACGCAGGCCCATGACACGCTGGCGCAGCCTGTCCAGCAGCACATAGACCACGGGCGTGGTGTAGAGCGTGAGCAGCTGGCTCAGCATCAGGCCGCCCACGATGGCAATGCCCAGCGGCTGGCGCAGCTCGGCGCCGTCGCCCCGGCCCAGGGCCAGCGGCAGTGCGCCGCAGATGGCCGCCAGGCTGGTCATGAGGATGGGGCGCAGCCGCAGCTCGCAGGCGCGGTAGATGGCCTGGGCGGCCGTGGCGTGGCCGCCGCGCTGCCGCTCCAGCGCGAAGTCGATCATCATGATGGCGTTCTTCTTGACGATGCCGATCAGCAATATCACCCCGATCAGCGCGATCAGCGAGAACTCCGTCTTGAACAGCATCAGCGCCATCAGCGCACCCACGCCGGCCGAGGGCAGCGTGGAAAGAATGGTCAGCGGGTGCACCAGGCTCTCATAGAGCACGCCCAGCACCAGGTAGATGGTGATGATGGCCGCCAGGATCAGCAGCGGCTGCCCCGACAGCGCCTGCTGGAAGGCCCCTGCCGTGCCGCTGAAGCTGCCGCGCACCGACACGGGCACGCCCAGCTCGGCCACGGCCGCGCGGATGGCGTCGCTGGCATCCGACAGCGCCACGCCTTCGGCCAGGCTGAAGCTGATGGTGCTGGCCGGCGTGCCCCGGTCGTGGTTCACGGACAGCGGCGTGTTGGTGGTGGTGATGCGTGCAAACGAGGTCAGCGGCACCTGCTCGCCCTGGTTGTTCACGAAGAAGAAGCCGCGCAGCGTCTCGGGGCTTTGCAGGTAGCGGGGCGCGGCCTCCATCACCACGCGGTACTGGTTGAGCGGGTTGTAGATCACGCCCACCTGGCGCTGGCCGAAGGCGTTGTTGAGCGTGCCGTCGATCTGCGCCACCGTCAGCCCCAGGCGCGTGGCCGCGTCGCGGTCGATCACCAGCGAGGTCTGCAGGCCGAAGTCGGAGACATCGCTGTTCACGTCCGTGAGCTGGGGCAGCTGCGACAGCACCTGGCGGATGCGCGGCTCCCAGGTGCGCAGGTCCTGGATGTCGTCGGCCTGCAGCGTGTAGTCGTACGAGCCCGAGCTTTGCCGCCCGCCGATGCGGATATCGCTTTGCGTGACCATGAACAGCCTCGCGCCGGGCTCGTTCTTGAGCTTGTCGCGCAGGCGGTTGATCACCTCGTCGGACGATACCTTGCGCTCGGCCAGCGGCTTGAGCGACATGAACATGTTGGCCGCATTGCGCTGGCCGCCGCCCGTGAAGCCCGTCACGTACTCCACGGCCGGGTCTTCCTGCACGATGGACAGGAAGCGCTTGAGCCGCTGCTCCATGGCCTGGTAGGAGGTGGACTGGTCGGCCCGGATGAAGCCCATCACGCGGCCCGTGTCCTGGCTGGGCATGAAGCCCTTGTCGATGGCCATGTACAGGTGCACGTTCAGCGCCACCACGCCGGCCAGCACCAGCAGCACCAGCGGCTGGTGGCGCAGGCACCAGGCCAGGCTTGCGCGGTAGCCGGACATGGCACGCCGCTCGGCACGGCCCACCCAGGCGCCGAAACGGTCCCAGGCGCGGCCCATTGGCCCGCGCGGACGCGCCTGTGCAGCAGGCCGCTGCGGCCGCAGCAGCGCCGCGCACATCATGGGCGTGGTGGTCAGCGACACCACCATCGAGATCAGAATGGCCGCCGACATCACCACCGCGAACTCGCGGAAGAACCGCCCCACGATGCCGCCCATGAACAGGATGGGCACGAACACCGCGATCAGCGACAGGCTCATGGACACCACGGTGAACCCGATCTCGCGCGCCCCGTCCAGCGCCGCGCGCAGCGCGGTCTTGCCGCGCTCCATGTGGCGCATCACGTTCTCCAGCACCACGATGGCATCGTCCACCACAAAGCCCGTGGCCACGGTCAGCGCCATCAGCGACAGGTTGTCCAGCGTATAGCCGGCCAGGTACATCACGCCGAACGTGCCCGCCAGCGACACCGGCACGGCCACGGCCGGAATCAGCGTGGCCCGGCCATTGCGCAGGAACAGGAACACCACCAGGATCACCAGCGCCACGGCGATCAACAGCGCCCGCTCCACCTCCACCACCGAGGCGCGCAGCGTGGGCGTGCGGTCGGACACGATGGTCAGATCGATCGCCTCGGGGATGGACGCCTTGAGCTGCGGCAGCAAAGAGCGCACGCGCGCCACGGCCTCCAGGATGTTGGCATCGGGCTGCTTGAAGATCTGCAGCAGGATGGCGGGCTTGCCGTTGGCCACGCCGTAGTTGCGCACGTCCTGCACCGAATCCGTGACATCGGCCACGTCCTGCAGCCGGATCGCATTGCCATTGCTCCAGCGCAGCACCAGCGGCGCATAGTCGGCCGCCACGCGCGCCTGGTCATTGGCGGTCACCTGCCAGTAATGGTCCTCGCGCTCCACCGCGCCCAGCGGCCGGTTGGCATTCGTGGCCGAAATGGCGGTGCGCACCTGGTCCAGCGACACGCCATTGGCCGCCAGCTTCACCGGGTCCAGCTCCACGCGCACGGCCGGCAGCGCCCCGCCGCTGATGGACGCCTGGCCCACGCCCTCCACCTGCGAGAGCTTCTGCGCCAGCACGGTGGACGCCGCGTCATACATCTGCCCGCGCGTCAGCGCGCTGGACGTCAGCGCCAGGATCATGATCGGCGCATCGGCCGGATTCACCTTGCGATACGTAGGATTGCCCGGCATGCCCGAAGGCAGCAGCGTGCGCGCCGCATTGATGGCGGCCTGCACATCGCGCGCCGCGCTGTCCACCGTGCGCGACAGATCGAACTGCAGCGTGATGCGTGTACTGCCCAGGCTGGAGCTGGACGTGATCTCATTGACCCCCGCAATCGCCCCCAGCGCCCGCTCCAGCGGCGTCGCCACCGTCGCCGCCATCGTGTCGGGGCTTGCACCCGGCAGGCTGGCCGACACCGAAATCGTCGGATAGTCCACCTGCGGCAGCGGCGCCACCGGCAGCAGGAAATACGACACCGCCCCCGCCAGCGCCAGGCCGATGGTCATCAGCATGGTGGCAATGGGCCGGAAGATGAACGGCGCCGAGAGATTGGACAGCTGGCTCATGATCCAGCCCCAAAAATCCCAGGCCGAGCGAAGCGATGGCCCATCCCCCCGCCTTCCCCCCTCTGCTCACGCCTGCGTTGGGCGCGGTGCGGGGTGGCAAGCCTGCCGAAGGACAGGCTTGCTTCGTCATCTGACTTGCCGCAGTTGTCTGAGCGGCGCGCGAAGCGCAAAGCGAGTTCTGCGGCACACCCCGCATCGTGCCCAACGCAGGTTGCCCGCAGCGAAGCGAAGGGTCGTGGGCAGTGGGGGCGCATTTCTTTGCCTACTTTCTTGCTGCGAGGCAAGAAAGTAGGTCGGCCGCCGGGCCGAACCCCGGCCAGCGGCGCCAGCCAAGACAAGAGCGCAAGCTCAGGCATGAACGCTCTCCCGAGAAGAACGATCCCGCCACCTCTGCGCCCACCCCTCAAACGTCAAATAAATCACAGGCGTAGTGAACAGAGTCAATAACTGGCTCACCAGCAAGCCCCCCACCAGCGTCACCCCCAACGGATGCCGCAACTCACTGCCCACCCCCGTCCCCAGCATCAACGGCAAGGCCCCCAGCAAAGCCGCCAAGGTCGTCATCAGGATAGGCCGGAACCGCAGCAGGCAGGCCTGGTAGATGGCCTCGCGCGGCGTATGTCCCTCCTCGCGCTGCGCCTCCAGCGCGAAGTCGATCATCATGATCGCGTTCTTCTTGACGATGCCGATCAGCAGCACGATGCCGATGATGGCGATGATGTCCAGGTCCAGCCCCGCCAGCAGCAGGGCCAGCAGCGCGCCCACGCCGGCCGAGGGCAGCGTGGACAGGATGGTCACCGGGTGGATGGTGCTCTCATAGAGCACGCCCAGCACGATGTACATGGTGATCACCGCCGCCAGCACCAGCAGCAGCGTGTTGGACAGCGAGGCCTGGAAGGCCAGGGCCGCGCCCTGGAAGGCAGCGTCCACCGACAGCGGCATATGGCCCTCCGTGCGCAGCTGGGCCATCAGGTCCTGCACGGCCTTGACGGCATGGCCCAGCGACACGCCGGGCGCGGTGTTGAACGAGATGGTGGCGGCGGGCAGCTGGCCCACATGGTTCACGGCCAGGGCCATGGGCCGCTCGCTGACCGTGGCCACCGAGGACAGCGGCACGGGCGCGCCCGCGCTGGAGGCCACGTAGATGGACTGCAGCGCCTCGGGCCCGACCTTGAACTGCGGCGCCACCTCCAGCACCACGCGGTACTGGTTGGACTGCGTGAAGATGGTGGAGATCAGCCGCTGGCCGAAGGCGTTGTACAGCGCCGTGTCGATGGCCGAGACCGTCACGCCCAGCCGGCTGGCCTGGGCCCGGTCGATCTGCACGAAGGCCTGCAGGCCCTGGTCCTGCAGGTCGCTGCCCACGTCCACCAGCTCGGGCAGGTCGTGCATGCGCTCGACCAGGGCCTGGGTGCTCTTGGCCAGCTGCGCCATGTCGGGCGAGGACATCAGAAGCTGGTACTGGGTGCGCGCCACGCGGTCCTCGATGGTCAGATCCTGCACGGGCTGGGCGTACAGGCGTATGCCCGGGATCTGCAGCGCATCGTCGGACAGGCGGCGCAGCACGGCGGGCACGCCATCGCGCTGGCCATGGGGCTTGAGGTCGATCAGCAGCCGGCCCGTGTTCAGCGTGGTGTTGCTGCCATCGACGCCGATGAAGGACGAGATGCTCTGCACGGCCGGGTCCTTGAGCAGCAGCTCGGCCAGGGCCTGCTGGCGCTCGGCCATGGCGGCAAACGAGATGGACTGGTCGGCCTCGGTCGTGGCCTGGATGGTGCCCGTGTCCTGGTCCGGGAAGAAGCCCTTGGGCACGGCAAAGTACAGCAGCACGGTCACGGCCAGCGTGGCCAGGAAGACGATCCAGGTCAGGCCCCGGCGGTCCAGCACCCAGGTGAGGATGCGGCCGTAGCCGGCAATGGTGCGGTCGAAGAAACGGCCCGTGGCGTGGTACAGGCGGCCATGCTTTTCCTCCTCGGCCCCTTCGGGCTGGTGGCGCAGCAGCCGCGCGCACAGCATGGGCGTGAGCGTCAGCGAGACCACGGCCGAGATCAGGATGGCCACCGCCATGGTGATGGCGAACTCGTGGAACAGCCGCCCCACCACGTCGCCCATGAACAGCAGCGGGATCAGCACGGCGATCAGCGAAATCGTCAGCGAGATGATGGTGAAGCCGATCTGCCTGGCGCCCTTGAGCGCGGCCTGCATGGGCGGCTCGCCCTTTTCCACGAAGCGCGCGATGTTCTCGATCATCACGATGGCATCGTCCACCACGAAGCCGGTGGAGATCGTCAGCGCCATCAGCGTGAGGTTGTTGATGGAAAAACCGGCCAGGTACATCACGCCGAAGGTGCCGATCAGCGACAGCGGCACGGCAAAGCTCGGTATCAGCGTGGCCGAGGCGCTGCGCAGGAAGACGAAGATCACCGCCACCACCAGGGCGATGGCCAGCATCAGCTCCAGCTGCATGTCGTTGACCGAGGCGCGGATGGTCACCGTGCGGTCGGTCAGCACCTGCACGTCCAGCGAGGCCGGCAGGGTCTCCTTGAGCTGGGGCAGCAGCGCCTTGATGCGGTCCACCGTCTCGATCACGTTGGCGCCGGGCTGGCGCCGGATGTTGAGGATCACGCCCGCGCGCGAGCCACCCTCGGGCGTGCCGGCCCAGGCGGCCAGGCGCGTGTTCTCGGCATCGTCCACGGTCTGGGCGATGTCGGACAGGCGCACGGGCAGGCCGTTCTTGAAGGCGATGATGAGGTTGCGGTACTCGGCCGCCGACTGCAGCTGGTCGTTGGCATCGATGGTGGAGGCGCGCGCCGGCCCGTCGAAGCCGCCCTTGGCCTGCTTGACGTTGGCGGCGGCGATGGCGGTGCGCACATCGTCCAGCGTCATGCCCAGGCCGGCCAGCGCCGTCGGGTTGGCCTGGATGCGCACGGCAGGCCGGCGCCCGCCGGCAATCGCCACCAGTCCCACGCCGTTGACCTGCGAGAGCTTGGGCGCCAGGCGGTTCTCCACCAGGTCATTGACGCGGATCACCGGCAGCGAGGGCGAGGTGATGGCCAGTGTGAGGATGGGAGCATCCGCCGGATTGACCTTGCTGTACAGCGGGGGCATGGGCAGGTCGCTGGGCAGCAGGTTGGCACCCGCGTTGATGGCGGCCTGCACCTGCTGCTCGGCCACGTCCATGGCCATGTCCAGCGCAAAGCGCAGCGTGATCACCGAGGCGCCGCCCGAACTGGTGGACGACATCTGCGACAACCCCGGCATCTGGCCGAGCTGGCGCTCCAGCGGCGCGGTGACGTTGGAGGTCATCACGTCGGGGCTGGCGCCCGGGTACAGCGTGGTGACCTGGATGGTGGGGTAGTCCACCTCGGGCAGGGCCGAAATCGGCAGCAGCCGGTAGGCCAGCAGGCCGGCGATCAGCACCGCCACCATCAGCAGCGAGGTGGCGACGGGTCGCAGGATGAAGATGCGGGAAAGATTCATGGGGCCGCCTGGAAGGGCTTGCGGTCTTCAGGTGCCGGGCGCTGCTCAGCGCCCGGCAGGAGCGGGAGCCGCTGGAGCCGCCGGAGCGGCAGACGCCGGGCCGGGCGATGGCTGGGGCGAGCCCGGTGACGGCGCAGGTGCCTGGGATGCAGGCGCGGAACCTTCGGCGGTCGGTGAGCCGCTGCCGGCGCCATTGCTGCCGCCACTGTTGCCACCGCCATTGCCGCCATTGCGCTGCCCACCGCGCTCGGCGCGCAGCTTCTGCAGGTAGGCCTTGCGCTCGTCGGGGTTCATGGTCGCCAGCTTGGCGCGCACATCGGGCGGCAGATTGCGCATGCCGCGCGGCTGGCTGGAGGCGTCCTGCACGGCCTGGTCCACCTTCTGCACCTTGTCGGGCTCGATCACCGTGACCTTGGCGCCTTCGCGCAGGCGGTCAATGCCATCGACCACCACCTGCTCGCCAGGCTTGAGTTCGCCCTTGACGCTGACGCGGTCGCCATCGGTCACGCCCACGGCGATGCGCCGCTGCGTCACCGTGCCATCCTCCTGGACCAGATAGACGTAGTTGTTCTGCACGGCCGTGGTCGGCACGGTCAGCGCCTGCTCCAGCCGGTCCACTTCCAGCCTGACGTTGACGAACTGGTTGGCGAACAGCCGGCCCTCGGCATTGTCGAAGGCGGCCTTGGCCTTGATGGTGCCGGTGGCGATGTCGATGCTGTTGTCCACCGCATTCAGGCGGCCGCGCCCCAATTGCTGCTTCAGGTCCCGGTCCCACAGCTCCACGGGCAGCTCGCGGCCCTCGGCCAGGCGCCGCGCCAGCGTGCCCACATGCGCCTCGGGCACGGAGAACACCGCATCGATGGGCTTGACCTGCGTGATGGTGACGATGCCGTTGGCATCCGAAGGGTTGACCACATTGCCCCGGTCGGCCTGGCGCAGGCCCAGCCGGCCCGCAATGGGCGCCGTGATGCGCGTGTAGCTCAGTTGCAGCCTGGCCGCATCGGCCTGGGCCTGGTCGGCGGCCACCGTGCCCTGGTACTGGCGCACCAGCGCAGCCTGGGTATCGACCTGCTGCCCGGCAATGGAATCCTGGGCCTGCAGCTCCTTGTAGCGCTGCAGGTCCAGCTGGGCGTTCTTGAGCAGCGCCTGGTCGCGCTGCAGCGTGCCCTGGATCTGGTTGAAGCTGGCCTGGAAGCTGCGCGGATCGATCTCGGCCAGCAGCTGGCCGGCCTTGACCTCGTCGCCTTCCTTGAAATGCAGGCGCAGCAACTCGCCCGACACCTTGGCGCGCACCACGGCCGTGGCGCGCGGGTTCATGGTGCCGATGGCGCTGATCAGCACGCGCATGTCGCGCCGCTCCACCACGCCCACGGACACCGGCTGCGCCTGGGCACCCATGGCGCCGGGGCCGCCAGGCCCACCCGGCCCGCCGGGGCCGCGCCGGCCGCCTCCCGCACGCCCGCCACCCGGGCCGGGCGCACCGGCCGAGGCCTGCTCGCCCTGCGCCGGCGCACGCTTGTTCCACCACCACAGCCCGCCCCCCGCCACCAGGGCCAATGCCACCACGCCCCACATCAGGGCAGGCCGTATCCGGCCACGCTGGCGTGCGCCGTGGGCATCTGCAACAAGGGGGCTGCTGGACAGGCGTTTCATGGTCACTGCGGGAAATCGTGGG
Organism: Delftia sp. DT-2; assembly: GCF_028401915.1. NCBI lineage: Bacteria > Pseudomonadati > Pseudomonadota > Betaproteobacteria > Burkholderiales > Comamonadaceae > Delftia > Delftia sp. DT-2. Next base: position 345,897 of record NZ_JAQOTI010000001.1, on the reverse strand, counting down.
AGGAAGCCGTGGGCCCGGCCCCGGAACAGGGCACGGCGGCGGATGCGGCTATGGTAGCCAGTCCCATGCTCTCCAAAACGAGGCAGATCGCCGTTTTACGCAGGCATTACCCCCGCTTTACCCCGGCTTTACCCGCCCTGGCCAGAGCGTTTTCGGAAACAGGTCGGCCACCCGTCGGCAGGGCCTCAGACAGGGCACGGCGCTCACAACACTGTTGACCCAGGCACGGCCAATGCAGGGCGCATCAGCCCGAAAGTCCATTGAAAACAAGGCATTGCACTCCAACCCGGCGCAGGTCGCGCCTGGCACCCCGTTGGACTGCACCCCGCGCTTGTGGCTACCATGCGCGGCCGCCGGCCTGCAGGCGCAGGCCGCCATCCATCCGTCCCAGGAGAACACCATGACGACTGCCAACCCACGCCTGACCGACCACCCCGAAGAAGCCGCCGTGCGCGTGCCGCTGGAGCTGTACATGCGCGGCCATGCCGAGGACAACAGCGCCCACATGCGCGCCGCCTTCTTGCCCACCGCCCGCATCGAAAGCGTGCGCGAAGGCCCGCTGACCTCCTGGGACATCGACACCTACTGCGCGCGCTTCAAGGGCCAGCCCGCCGCCGACGAGGCCACGCGCCGCCGCAGCATCGACGCCATCGACATCGGCGGTACGGCGGCCAGCGCCAAGATCACCCTGGTGCACGGCGCCATCACCTTCATCGACTACTTCGTGCTGCTCAAGACGGAAGCGGGCTGGAAGATTGCCAACAAGGCCTTCCATGCCCAGCCGCACTGACATCACCAGGGCTTGAAATGGGCCAGCAGGCCGTAGGTCAGCGCACCAGCCAAGGTCGGCATGGCAATGCCTCCCTGCACCAGGCGTGCGAGGCAGATGGCCAGCAAAGCCACGGCGATCACGGCCACCCGCCCCCAGCGGACATCGCTGACCAACAGCCCCCAGGTTGACACCACGAACAGGGCAGCGATGGCGGCGGGCCCGACACCCGCCAGCCACCTCTGCACCTGCGGGGACGCCCGTGAAGAGTGCCCTCTGCGGCGTGCCTGCCACAACGGCAACCAGCGCAGGCCAAAGGTGCCGGCACCGCACAATAGCAAGATCCAGAATGTGTACGACATGGTGATCAGCCCTTATCGGCCGTGGCCGCATGCGCCAGCGCACCGCACAGGATCGCCAGCGCCAGTGCGTGGTAGCCCGGAATGAACCAAACCAGCACCGCAGCGACCACGGCGGCCGTGAGCACCGCACGCCACCAGCGCAGCACCCCCGCCTCCAGCAGCAGCGCAAAGAACAATGCCGGCAGAACAAAGGCCAGCCCCTCGCGGACGGCTGCCGGCCACCGATCCACCTCGCCCACCAGCGTCACCCCCATCACCGTGCCGCCCACCCAGGCCGCGTAGGCGCCAAGTTGCAGGCCCAGAAGCCAGTGCTCGCGCTCGGCCTCTGGCACGCCCTGCATCTTGCTCATGGCGGTGGCAAACACCTCGTCGGTCAGGCCAAAGGCCAACCAGGGCGTGGCCAGGCGCTGCCGCGGCCCCAGCACCACCTGCAGGGCCGGGCCATACAGCACATGCCGCGCATTCATCAACAGCACCGTGGGCAAAGCGGTCCACAGCCCGGCTCCCGAAGCCAGCAACGAAATCAGCAGGAACTGGCTGGCTCCGGCATAGACCAGCACGGAAGCCAGCACCGCAATGGATGGAGCAAGACCCGCCTGAACGGCCGCCACGCCAAAGGAAAAAGCAATCGGCAGATAGCCTGTTGCCACGGAGAGGCTGGCGGCCAGGCCGGCAGCCAGCGGACGAGCGCCGCTCACGCCGCGCCTCCGAACCATTTCGCCACAGGATTGCCGACAATCGTGCCGGGCAAGCCGGCCTCATTCCCAGCCAAACACATGATCGCCTCCCTCTATGAAAGAAGATCGATCAATATAGCGCCTCAACTCCCGTCACTGCAGCCCCATGCCACCCGCCTGCGGCGCCCCGTCTAACCCACCCCGCACACCAGGGGCGTGATGCCCTCGGGCCCGTCATCCTCCAGCGGCTGCGGGGGCTGGGCTGCGGCGAGCTTGCCTTCTTCCACGGTCATGCCGCGCGGCAGGGCCACGCCGTTCTTGGCGGCCAGGACCTCGGCCATGATGCTGACGGCGATTTCGGGAGGCGTCTTGCTGCCTATGTACAGGCCGATGGGGCCACGCAGGCGCGCCAGTTGCGCGTCGCCCAGGCCGAAGTGCTCGCTCAGGCGCTGCAGGCGCAGCGCGGTGTTGCGGCGCGAGCCGATGGCGCCGACGTAGAAGGCCGGGGATTCCAGGGCTTCCATGAGGGCCAGGTCGTCGAGCTTGGGGTCGTGCGTGAGGCCGATGATGCAGGTGCGCGCATCGGCGCGCATGGTGCGCACAAGGTCGTCGGGCATCTCGCGCGACAGCTGCACGCCGGCCACGCTCCAGTGGCGGCTGTATTCCTCGCGCGGGTCGCAGACGGTGACCGCAAAGCCGTTGAACAGCGCCATGGTGGCCAGGTATTCGGACAGCTGGCCTGCGCCGATGAGCAGCATGCGGTACTCGGGGCCGAAGCTGTTGGCGACCTGCTGCCCGTCATGCACCAGCGGCTCGGGCGCATCGCTGACCTGCTGGGCGACCTGGCCGGTGGCCTTGTCCACGGTGCGCCGCACCATGCGGCCTTCGTCCAGCCATTGGACGAGTTGCTGCAGCGCAGCAGCGTCGGGATTGAATTCGAGCAGCAGCTCCAGCGTGCCGCCGCAGGGCAGGCCGAAGCGGTGGGCCTCCTCGGCGCTGACGCCGTAGCGCAGCAGCCGGGGCGCGCCGTCGCGCAGGGCGTCGGCGTCCGAGGCGTGGCTGTAGCGGGCGATCAGGTCGTCCTCGATGCAGCCGCCGGACACGGAGCCGACCACGGCGCCCGAGGCCCCGAGCGCCATGATGGAGCCGATGGGCCGGGGCGACGAGCCCCAGGTACGCACCACCGTGGCCAGCAGCGCGCGCTCGCCCTGAGCGCGCCATTGCGCGAGGTGGCGCAGAACATGAACATCCAGGTTTTCCATTGCAAATCTCCACGCCGGCACCTGGCTTGCCTGTGCAGCTGGGCGCCTGGCGTTTTTCGGCGGCTATTGTCTCTCTGCATCAAGAAGGGTGCAGCAGCATGTAAAAAGGGCTTGGTAGCGCAGGGCGAAGCATAGAAGCCACAACAAATCTGAGGCCAGAGACGCCGAGCAAGAGCCGCCTCGCGGCGGGGGCGCCCAGCCGAGGGCGTCGTCCCCCTCCCGCGAAGCGAGAGAGAGGGGGAAGCGGCGCAGCCGCTCAGGGGGAGCGCCCTAGTACCGCGAAAGCAGCCAGCCGGCGCCCAGGACGACGACGATGGCCAGCCCCCAGCACCACAGCGGGATGGCGCGGCGCGAGCGTTCCTCGGCCTCGGTGGCCGGTGCGGCATCCAGCGGCGTGGCCACGCCGGCTGCGGCGTCGTGCTCCCAGGCCTGGGCGTCCACGGTGGGCTCGATGTGGCCGGTTTCATCGGCCAGGCCGGCAGGCAGGTGGGACAGGTCGGCGGTGTCGCCTGCATCGGCAGGCGCTGCGGGCGCGCGCGGGTGGCGCTGCTGCATCAGCGTGTCGAAGCGCGCGAAGAAGTCGTCGGCCATGTTGCGGGCGGCGCCGTCGATCAGCCGCTGGCCCAGCTGGGCGATCTTGCCGCCGACCTGGGCCTGCACGCTGTAGCTGAGCAGGCAGCGCGGCTGGCCTGCGGCGTCGTCGGTCTCGGGGGTGAGGGTGACGTCGGCCTCGCCCTTGCCGAAGCCGGCCACGCCGCCCTGGCCTTCAAAGGCGATGCGGTAGCGCTCGGGCGGCGTGATGTCGGACAGCGTGACCTTGCCGCTGAACTTGGCCGATACCGGCCCCACCTTGACCGCCATGCCCACGGCGTACTGGTCATCGCCCTGGGGTTCGAAGCGGTCGCAGCCGGCCAGGCAGGCCTTGAGCGTTTCGGGATCGTTGAGCGCCTCCCAGGCCTGCTGCTGGCTGACGGCGAGGGAACGGCTGGCTTGCATTTCCATGGCAATTCCTTTCTGCGATGGGGGTGGCCGCAAGCGGCTCAGCGGCCTGGCGCCGCCAGCAGCCGCGCCAGGTGAACGGCCAGTTGCTGCAGCGATTCCAGGTTGTGTACCGCAAGCATGGCATGGGCATGACGATGCAGCACGGCCGCCCCCTGGGCCAGTGGGGCATACCCGTCAAAGCGCAGCAGCGGGTTGAGCCACAGCAGCCGCGCGCTGTGGCGGCGCAGCCAGGCCAGTTCGCGGTCCAGCTCGGCGGCATCGCCGGTGTCCAGGCCGTCGCTGATGATGAGCACCAGGGTGCGCCGGCCCACCAGGCCTGAAACCTGGTGGCGCGCATGCAGGCGGCGCAGTTCGCCCAGGCTGCTGCCCAGGCGCGTGCCGCCGCCAAAGTCGGCAATGGCGGCGTTGGCGCGCTCGAGCATGGCGTCTGTATCGGCCTGGGCAAAGGCCGGGCCCAGGTCGCGCAGCTCGGTGCCGAAGCTGAAGACCTGGCGGCGCAGGCCCGCATGGCGCTGCGTGCCGGTGGCCGCGTGCAGGAAGGCCAGCAGCAGCCGCGCATAGCGCTCCATGGAGCCCGAGACATCGACCAGGGCCAGCCAGGGCAGCGGCAGGCGCCGCCGTTCGCGCCGCAGCAGCTGCAGCATTTCGCCGCCGTGGTGCGATGCCGCGCGCAGGCTGGCAGCCCAGTCGGGCACCGCGCCGCGCTGGCCGGTGCGCGTGCGGCGGCTGCGGTAGCGGGGCAAGGGAAGGGCAATGTCCCTGGCCAGGCGCTGCACCAGCAGGTATTCGCTGGCGCTGAGCTGGTTGAAGTCGGCATGGCGCAGGCGGTAGCGCTCGCTGGCCGTCATGGCGGCGTCCAGCTTCAGCTCTTCATCGACGGCGGCCCTGCCCTCGCCGGCCTGGCGGGGCGACAGGGCTTCCTGCACGCGCGGGCGGTGGCGCGGCGCGGACGGCCGGGGCGCCTGCGGCAGCAACTGGGCCAGCAGTTGCCTGGCCACGTCGGGATTGCGGAAGTAGGCGTCGAACAGTTCGCGGAACACGGCGCGGTCCTGGGCGTTGCTCACAAATACGGCCTCCAGCGCTGCGGCCATGTCCTCGCGCGCCAGGCCGACCAGGGACAGGGCCTGCTGGGCCAGCGCCATGCGCCCGCCATCCACGGGCACGCCCGCACGGCGCAGCGCACGCGCAAAGCCGACCAAGTTGCCGGCGAGCTTGCCGCTGCGCGCATCGCCCAGCCAGCTGGTGCGCTCGCCCCCATCGGCGGCACCGGCCGCACCGGCTGCCCCAGCCGTCACGGCGCGGGCTCCGGCGCCAGCAGTTGCTGCAGCCGCTCGGGTGTGAGCGCGGCCACGTCCTCGCGCTGCTTGAAGAGGATGCCGGCCGTGTCGTGCACGACTTCGGGATCGACCCCCAGGGTGTCCAGCGCCACCAGGGCCTTGGCCCATTCCACGCTTTCGGCAATGCCGGGCACGCGCTGGAAGGCGTCGGCAAAGGGCTGGCTGCGCAGCCGTCCCACGAAGCTCGCCACCTGGGCGGTCAGGGCCTGCCCGGCCCCGGGCACCAGGGCGCGCACGATGGCCAGCTCGCGCTCGCGCCCGGGATAGTCCAGCCAGTGGTAGAGGCAGCGGCGCTTGACGGCGTCGTGCAGGTCGCGCGTGCGGTTGCTGGTGAGCACGGTCACGGGCGGCACGCGTGCCGCCACCGTGCCCAGCTCGGGAATGCTGACCTGGTACTCGCCCAGGTACTCCAGCAGGAAGGCCTCGAAGGGCTCGTCGGCACGATCGATCTCGTCGATCAGCAGCACGGCGCCGGGCTCGGGCTGCTGCAGGGCCTGCAGCAGCGGGCGGCTTACCAGGTAGCGCTCCTGGTAGACCTCCTGCTCGGCGCGCTGCAGTCGGTCCTGCTGCGGTGCGGCCGCGGGCTGCGCCGAGGCCAGCTCGGCCGCGCGCAGGTGCAGCAGCTGGGCCGCGTAGTTCCATTCATACAGCGCCTCGCGCTGCTCCATGCCGTCATAGCACTGCAGCCGGATCAGGCGGCGCTCCAGCACGCGCGCCAGCGCCTGGGCCAGCGCGGTCTTGCCCACGCCGGGCTCGCCTTCCAGCAGCAGCGGCCGCTGCAGCCGCAGGGCCAGGAAGACGGCCGTGGCCAGGCGCCGGTCGGCGAAATAGCCTTCGGCCTGCAGCGCGGCGACCAGGGCGTCTATGGAGGCAATGGCTTGCTCGGGAACCTTCATTCAGTCCTTATCCAATCGTCATGAAACTGCGCTTCGTCTGCGCTGCGCAAAACTGGCGCAATCCAACTCAGGGACACCGAGGAAGGGCCGCCCCGCACCGAGGGTGTCGTCCCCCTTCAAGGGGGAAGGCGCGAAGCGACTCAGGGGGTCACCATAGTCACCCCAGCATCTGCGATACCGCACGCTGCGTCTGCACGCTGATCAACTGCGCCCGGTAGCGCGCGCTGGCATGCAGGTCGCTGTTGAGGTCGGCATGGTCGATCAGCACCTGGGCGGCCGCGTCGGGCGTGAAGCTCTGGTTGAGCGCGGCCTCCAGCCCCGCATGGCGGAACACGCTGAGCCCGGCGCCCGTGATGGCCACGCGCACGCCGCTGTCGGTCTGGGCGACGAAGACGCCCACCAGGGCGAAGCGCGAGGCGGGCTGCTTGAACTTGAGGTAGGCGGCCTTCTTCGGCACGGGAAAGCGCACGGCCATGATCAGCTCGCCGCTGCCCAGCGCCGTGGTGTACATGCCCTGGAAGAAGTCGTCGGCCGCGATCTCGCGCCGGTCGGTGACGACGGTGGCACCCAGGCCCAGCACGGCGCTGGGGTAGCAGGCAGCGGGGTCGTTGTTGGCCAGCGAGCCGCCGATGGTGCCGCGCGCACGCACCTGGCGGTCGCCGATGCCGCCGGCCAGCTCGGCCAGGGCCGGGATGGCGGCCTGGACCTGCGGGTTGGCGGCCACGTCGGCATGGCGCGTCATGGCGCGGATTTCCACGGTCTGGCCGTTGACGGCGATGCCGGCCAGGCCCTGGACGCGGTTCAGGTCCACGATCTGTTCGGGCCGCGCCAGGCGCAGGCGCATCGATGGCAGCAGGCTTTGGCCTCCGGCCAGGTACTGGCCGCCCTGGGCGGCCAGGGCAGCGGCGTCGGCCGTGTTGCCAGGGGCTTCATAGGTGAATGCGTACATGGCGCTCTCCTCAGGAGGTGGCTGCGGCGTCGATGGCCGACCAGACACGGTGCGGGCTGGCCGGCATGTCCAGGTCCCTGACACCCAGGGGATGCAGTGCGTCGAGCACGGCATTGATGACGGCGGGCGGCGAGCCTATGGCCCCCGCCTCGCCGCAGCCCTTGGTGCCCAGCGGGTTGTGCGTGCAGGGCGTGCAGACGGTGCCGAGCTTGAATTCGGGGAAATCGTCGGCGCGCGGCATGGCGTAGTCCATGAAGCTGCCGGTGAGCAGTTGGCCGGTCTCGCGGTCGTAGACGCAGTTTTCCAGCAGCGCCTGGCCTATGCCCTGGGCCACGCCGCCGTGCACCTGGCCCTCGACGATCATGGGATTGATGATGGTGCCGAAGTCGTCCACGGCGCTGAAGCGGTCCACGCGCACCACGCCCGTGGCCGGGTCCACCTCGACCTCGCAGATGTAGGTGCCTGCGGGAAAGGTGAAGTTGGTGGGGTCGTAGAAGGCGGTTTCATTGAGGCCGGGCTCCAGCTTGTCCAGCGGGTAGTTGTGCGGCACATAGGCGGTGAGCGCGATCTGGGCGAAGGGGATTTTCTTGTCCGTGCCGCGCACCGTGAACTCGCCGCCCGCGAAGTCGATGTCGGCGTCGCTGGCCTCCATCAGGTGGGCCGCGATCTTCTTGGCCTTGGCCTCGATCTTGTCCAGCGCCTTCATGATGGCCGCGCCGCCCACGCTGATGGAGCGCGAGCCATAGGTGCCCATGCCGAACGGCACACGGCCCGTGTCGCCGTGGACGATGTCCACGTTCTCCACGGGTATCCCCAGGCGCGCGGCCACCACCTGGGCGAAGGTGGTCTCGTGCCCCTGGCCATGGCTGTGCGAGCCCGTGAACACGGTGACGCTGCCCGTGGGGTGCACGCGCACCTCGCCGCATTCGAACAGGCCGGCCCGCGCGCCCAGGGCGCCCGCGATGTTGCTGGGCGCCAGGCCGCAGGCCTCGATGTAGCTGCTGTAGCCCAGGCCGCGCCTGAGGCCCCGCGCCTCGCTGTCGGCACGGCGCGCGGCAAAGCCGGCCACGTCGGCCAGGGCCTCGGCCTTGTCCATGCAGGCGCCGTAGTCGCCCACGTCGTACTGCAGGGCCACGGGCGTCTGGTAGGGGAAGCTGGTGACGAAGTTGCGCCGCCGTATCTCGGCCTGGGACAGGTTCAGCTGCCAGGCGCAGCGGCTGACCAGGCGCTCCAGCAGGTAGGTGGCCTCGGGCCGGCCCGCGCCCCGGTAGGCATCGACGGGCGCGGTGTGGGTGAACCAGGCATCGACTTCCACATAGACCTGGGGCGTGGCGTACTGGCCGGCCAGCAAGGTGGCATAGAGGATGGTGGGCACGGCGCTGGCGAAGGTGCTCAGGTAGGCGCCCAGGTTGGCATCCGTGTGCACGCGCATGGCCAGGAACTTGCCGCTGGCGTCCATGGCCATCTCGGCATGGCTGACGTGGTCGCGGCCATGCGCGTCGGTGAGGAAGGACTCGCTGCGGTCGGCCGTCCACTTGATGCAGCGATTGAGCTTTCGCGCACCCCAGGTCAGGCAGACATCCTCGGCATACAGGAAGATCTTGGAGCCGAAGCCGCCGCCCACGTCGGGCGCGATCACGCGCACCTTGTGCTCGGGCAGGCCCATGACGAAGGCCGTCATCAGCAGCCGCTCGACGTGCGGGTTCTGGTTGGCCACGTACAGCGTGTACTCGTCATTGGCGCGGCTGTAGCTGCCGATGGCCGCGCGCGGCTCCATGGCGTTGGGAACCAGGCGGTTGTTGACCAGGTCCAGCTGGGCGATGTGGGCGGCACCGGCGAACACGGCATCCACGGCGGCCTTGTCGCCGATGGCCCATTTGTAGCAGTGGTTGTCGGGGGCGATGTCGTGCACCACCGCGCCGGGCACGCTGCCGGCCGCCGCGTCGGCCACCAGCACCACGGCGGGCAGCGGGTCGTAGTCCACCTCCACCAGCTCGGCCGCGTCGCGCGCCTGCTCCAGCGTCTCGGCCACGACCATGGCGACCTGGTCGCCCACGTAGCGCACGGTGTCCAGCGCCAGGATGGGATGCGGCGGCTCCTTCATGGGCTCGCCGTTGGTGCTGGTGATCAGCCAGCCGCAGGGCAGGCCGTTGATCTTGTCGGCCGCCACGTCGGCGCCCGTGAGCACGCCGATGACGCCGGGCGCGGCCTTGGCCGCGTCGGTGGACACGGAGCGCACACGCGCATGCGCGTGCGGCGAGCGCACGAACACCGCATGGGCCTGGGCGGCCAGCGCGATGTCGTCGGTGTACTGGCCCGCGCCCGTGAGGAAGCGGTAGTCCTCCTTGCGCTTGACGGGCTCGCCGATGTGGGGGAGCTTGGAAAAGTCGGATGCACCCATGGCTGTCTCCTTGTGGTGACCTGCGGCGCTCAGGCCGCAGGCCCTGCCATGGCCTGGCTGCCCTTTTTCACGGCGGCCACGATGTTCTGGTAGCCCGTGCAGCGGCACAGGTTGCCCTCCAGCGCCTCGCGGATCTCGCGTTCACCCGCGCACGGCTGGCGCTGGCACAGGTCCACGGCGCTCATGACCATGCCCGGCGTGCAAAAGCCGCATTGCAGGCCGTGGCACTCCTTGAAGGCCGCCTGCATGGGGTGCAGGCCGCCGTCGATATCCGCCAGCCCTTCGATGGTGCGCACCTCGCAGCCCTCGGCCTGCACGGCCAGCATGGCGCAGGACTTGACGGCGTGGCCGTCGACGATGACGGTGCAGGCCCCGCACTGGCTGGTGTCGCAGCCCACATGCGTGCCGGTCAGGCGCAGGTGCTCGCGCAGCGCATGCACGAGCAAGGTGTTGGGTGGAACGTCGATGCGCTGCGCGCGCCCGTTGACGGTGAGCTGGACATTCATCGTGCTGTCTCCTGCCTGTGTTCGGCGGTGATCTGGAACGTGGGGGAACGCCGGAAACCTCGTCTGCCATGGTCGCCCTGCCCGCAGGCGCCCGTTCTAGGGTTGACCCGCAAGCCCGGGCCGGGCGGCGCGGATATTCTCAAAATGACACAGTCGTCACCGCAGCCGCAGCCCGCACCGCTTGCGCCTGCGCCCCCGGCTTCGACCGTGCCCGCCTGCCAGCCCGTTCGCAATCCCTTGCCAGCCAGCCACAGGAGTCCCCGCCCCATGTTCGCCCTGAGCCCCGACGCCGCGCAGCCCTGCCCCGCCGATCCGCGCCACGCGCAGATCGCCCGGGCCCGCAGCCTGGCCTTCGGCGAGCAGGCGCTGGCCGGCATGCCGCCTGCCACTCTGCCCGCCCCCCCTGCCGGCATCGCGCCCTGGCTGTGGCGCTCCTGGCAGCGCTGCCTGGCGGCAGGCCGCCGCCCGGGCGAGCGCGTGGTCTACGAAGCGCTGGGGCCGCATGCGCTGCGCCAGGCACGTGACGGCCACGAGGCGCTGCTGCAGGCGGCGCACCCCGTGATGACCCAGCTGGTGGGCGCCGTGGGCGCCATGCGCTACTTCAGCCTGCTGACCGATGCGCACGGCACCGTGCTGGACGTGCAGGGGCCGCTGGACCGCAGCGACATCCGCGTGCAGGCCATCGCCCGTGTGGGCGTGGACCTGTCCGAGCAGGGCGTGGGCACCACCGCCATCGGTGCGGCCCTGGCCGAGCACGGCCCCGTCTGGCTGCACCGGGCCGAGCATTTCTTCGAGGCCAACCGCCACTACAGCTGCGCGGGCGCACCGCTGTACGCCCCGGACGGCCGCTGCCTGGGCATGCTGGACATCACGGGCGTGGACGTGCCCGAGCGGCCCGAGCTGATGCACCTGGCGCTGCGCTGCGCCCGCGCCATCGAGGACCGGCTGCTGCGCGCCCTGCCCCACGCGCTGCTGCTGCACCTGAACTGGCCCGGCGGGCCTCTGGGACAGGAGGGCGAAGGCCTGCTGGCCGTGGACGCCGAAGGGCATGTGGCGGGCAGCAATACCCTGGCGCGCCAGCTGGTGCCCCAGCCGCTGGCGCAGCCGGGCCAGCCGCTGCACTGCAGCGAACTGCTGGCCATGCCCTGGACGGCGCTGGTGGAGCATGCGCGCCAGCGCCCCAACGAACCGCTGCGCCTGCCGCTGTGGTCGGGCCTGCGGCTGCAGGCCCTGGTGCAGCCCGGGCCCCAGCTGCGCCAGTTGCTGCCTGCGCTGGGCACGGCGGCACTCGCTGCCGCCGCCCAGGCCAGCCCGCTGCGCGCCAGCGAGGGCGTGCTGATCGAGCAGGCCCTGCAGGATGCCCAGGGCAATGTGACCCGGGCCGCCCGCGCGCTGGGCATCAGCCGGGCCACGATGTACCGAAAACTGGGAGCCCGCAGGCCCCGCGCGACAACCTGAACGGGACGTTTCCTCGGGTTCACACGGATTTCTTTTAGGGGGAGCAGGCCGCCTGCGGCGTTCGGGTCTCCGTAGAATCGACGGCTTTGGTCCATGCGCCGACAAGAGCGCTGCGCGCCGGCCTACAGGCCGACGTACGGCGACGGACCCAATACAGCCTACTTTTTGGAGACACCATGCAGGCTTTGCTCAAATTCTCAAGAGGGGTCGACTGGCTCAACAGCCTGGTCGGGCGATGCCTTATCTGGCTGATCCTGGCCTCGACGGTCATCAGCGGCATCAATGCCATCGTGCGCAAGGTGTTGCACACCAGCTCGAACGCCTACCTCGAAGTGCAGTGGTACCTGTTCGCCGCCTCCTTCCTGCTGGCCGCCGGCTACACGCTGCTGCAGGGCGAGCACGTGAAGGTGGATGTGATCGCCAGCCGCCTGTCCAAGCGCACGCAGATCTGGATCGACATCTTCGGCTTCGTCTTTTTCCTGACCCCCATGGCGCTGGCCATCCTGTGGTTCGGCACGCCGTTCGTGATCCAGGCCATCCAGACCGGCGAGATGTCGGGCAACGCAGGCGGCCTGGTGCGCTGGCCCGTCTACCTGATGATTCCCCTGGGCTTCGGGCTGCTGCTGCTGCAGGGCATGTCGGAGCTGATCAAGCGCATCGCCTTCCTGAAGGGCCTGATCGACGATCCCACGGCCAAGAAGGGCGAGAAGACCGCAGAGCAAGACCTGGCCGAAGCCCTGCGCGGGCTGGCAGGAGCCAAGGACAAAAGCGGGCAAGGCGCCTGATCGGGGAAACAGACATCATGGAATTCGTGATCCACAACCTGGCCCCGATCATGTTCGCGGGGCTGATACTTTTCCTGCTCGTGGGTTTTCCCGTGGCATTCAGCCTGGGCGCCTGCGGACTGTTCTTCGCCTTTGTCGGCATCGAACTGGGCGTGCTGCCCGAAGCCCTGCTGCAGGCCCTTCCGCTGCGCATCTTCGGCATCATGCAGAACGAGACGATGCTGGCCATACCGTTCTTCACCCTCATGGGGCTGATACTGGAGCGAAGCGGCATGGCCGAGGACCTGCTGGAGACCGTGGGCCAGCTCTTCGGCCCCGTGCGCGGCGGCGTGGCCTTTGCGGTGATCTTCGTGGGCGCGCTGCTGGCGGCGACCACGGGCGTGGTCGCGGCATCGGTGATCTCCATGGGCCTGATCTCCCTGCCCATCATGATGCGCTACGGCTATGACCGCCGGGTCGCCTCGGGCGTGATCGCGGCCTCGGGCACGCTGGCGCAGATCATTCCGCCGTCCCTGGTGCTGATCGTGCTGGCCGACCAGCTGGGCCGCAGCGTGGGCGACATGTACAAGGGCGCCTTCCTGCCGGGCCTGATGCTGACGGGCTTCTATGCGCTGTTCATCGTCGTGCTGGCCATCTTCAAGCCCGCCATGGTGCCCGCCCTGCCGCCCGAGGCGCGCACGCTGCGCGAGCCCAATGGCAACTCCGGCCTGCCCTCCACCCTGGTGCTGACCGTGCTGTGCGTGGCCGCCTCGATGGTGGTCGCCCAGTACATGCCCCAGCTGCACACCTGGTGGTCCGGCGATGTGGTGGAGAAGGTCGCTCTGGACGAGACCATCGTGGTGTCCATGTGCTTCGGCGTGGCGCTGGCCTTCATCGCCGCCATGTTCAACAAGCTCACGGGCCTTCACCTGCTCAGCCGCATGGCCGAGCGCGTGACCTTCGTGCTGATCCCGCCGCTGCTGCTGATCTTCCTGGTGCTGGGCACCATCTTCCTGGGCGTGGCAACCCCCACCGAAGGCGGCGCCATGGGCGCACTGGGCGCGGCCGTCATGGCCTTCGTGCGCGGCCGCCTGAGCATGGACCTGCTCAAGCAGGCGCTGATGTCCACCACCAAGCTGTCGTGCTTCGTGATGTTCATCCTGATCGGCGCGACCATGTTCGGCCTGACCTTCCAGGGCGTGGACGGCCCCAAGTGGGTGGAGGAGCTGCTGGTGTCCCTGCCCGGCGGCGAGATCGGCTTCCTGATCGTGGTCAACATCATGATCTTCGTGCTGGCCTTCTTCCTGGACTTCTTCGAGCTGTCCTTCATCGTCGTGCCGCTGCTGGCCCCCGTGGCCGACAAGCTGGGCATCGACCTGGTCTGGTTCGGCGTGCTGCTGGCCGTGAACATGCAGACCTCGTTCATGCACCCGCCCTTCGGCTTCGCGCTGTTCTTCCTGCGCAGCGTGGCCCCGGCCAAGGCCTACGTGGACAAGGTCACCAAGAAGATGACCGAGCCCGTGACCACCATGCAGATCTATGCGGGCGCCATCCCCTTCCTGCTGATCCAGCTGCTCATGGTGGCCCTGATCATCATCTTCCCCGGCATCGTCTCCAGCGGGCTGGACAAGAAGGTGGAGTACGACCTGGACAAGGTGCGCCAGGAGATGGAGGCATCCATGCCCGAGGCCATCGACTTCAACGACCCCATGTTCAACGGTGACGGCGCGAACCAGCCCCCCGCACCCGAGGGCACCCCTGGCGAGCCCTCGGCCCCGGCGGGTGGTGAGGACGATGCGCTCAAGGCGCTGCAGGACCAGCTGCAGCGCGAGCAGCCGGCCACGCCGGGCGAGAGCAAGTCCGGCAGCTGATCGCAGGCTCCCTCAAGGACAGCAAAGGCCCCGCAACCGCGGGGCCTTTTTTCGTTCGGACCCCGGCGTGCGCCGGTCCCCTGCGCGCATGAAAAAAGCCGGGCAGTGCCCGGCTTTCGCGCATGACGCCCGAGGGCGCCGCGACTTCACAGCTTCTGCGCCGACATGAAGGCGTCGTAGCGCGCCTCGGCGAAGCGGAACCACAGCACCTCGTCGCGCTGGAAGTTGCGGTAGTCGCTGTAGATCTTCTTCCATGCAGGGTTTTTCTCGGCCAGCTCCGCATAGACCGCCATGGTGGTCTTGTAGGAGGCATCGAGCACGGTCTGCGGGAAGGCCAGCACCTTGGCCTTGCTGGCCACCAGTTGCTTGAGCGCGCCGGGATTGCGCGCGTCGTAGCGGGCCTGGGTGACCACATGGGCCTCGTGCGAGGCGGCCTGCACCATGGCGCGCTGCTCGGGCGTCAGCGCGGCCAGCGCCTTCTGGTTCACGTAGAACTCGAGGTTCAGGCTGCCTTCCCACCAGCCGGGGTAGTAGTAGAACGGCGCGACCTTGTTGAAGCCCAGCTTGAGGTCGTCATAGGGGCCGATCCATTCGGCCGCATCGATGGTGCCCTTTTCCAGCGCCTGGTAGATTTCGCCACCCGGGATGTTCTGGGGCACGCCGCCCATGCGCTCGATGATCCGGCCCGCGAAGCCGCCGATGCGGAACTTCAGGCCCTTGATGTCCTCGGTCGTCTTGACCTCCTTGCGGAACCAGCCTCCCATCTGGGCGCCGGTGTTGCCGCCCAGGAAGTTGACGATGCCGTATTCGGCATAGAACTCGCGCATCAGCTTGCCGCCGTTGCCGTCCACGTTCCAGGCCGTGAGCTGGCGCGAGTTCATGCCGAACGGAATGGCGCCGCCGATGGCAAAGGCCTCGTTCTTGCCGAAGAAGTAGTAGGGCGCCGTGTGCGCGATCTCCACCGTGCCGTTTTGCACGCCATCGACCACGCCGAAGGCGGGCATCAGCTCGCCGGCCGCATGCACCGACACCTCGAACTTGCCGCCCGACATTTCCTTGATCGCCTTGGAAAACACCTCGGCAGAGCCGTAGATGGTGTCCAGCGAACGCGGAAAGCTGGACGCCAGGCGCCAGCGCACCGCCGCCTGCGCATGAACGGCTGGCGCCGCTGCGGCAGTCAATACGCCGGCCAGACCGGCGTGCTTGAGTGCTTTTCTTCTGTCCATCTCTGTCTCCTCCTGATTCGCTCTGCTTGAGAGCATTCAAAAAAGGCCGGACTGCTCTTGGCAGCTCGGCCCACATACATCATCGGAACAAAAAAGCCCGCCGTCCCCGCTGCATTTCGCAGAGGGGACGCGGGCTTGGCCTGCAGGCGTGGAAGGCATGGACCGTCCTTGTGCGTGCTGCTGGCTGCAGACCTGCTTACAGCTTGGCCGTGGTCATGTAGCTGTTGTAGCGGAACTCCGAGAAGCGCTCCCACAGCAGCTGGTCGCGCTGGAAGGTGCGCAGGCTCTGGTTGATCTTCTTGAACATGGGCGACTTGGCGTCATGCTCGGCCATGATCTCCATGACGGCCTTGTAGCCGGCATCCATGAAGTCCTTGGGGAAGGCCTTGAGCTGGGTCTTGTCGGCCACCAGCTTCTTGAGCGCCACGGGGTTGTTGGCGTCGTACTTGGCCGTCATGTCGCGCGCTGCCACGTTGCAGGCCGAATCGACCATGGCCTTGTACTCGGGCGACAGGGCCGCATACGCCTTGGTGTTGATGAAGAACTCCAGCTCGGCGCCGCCTTCCCACCAGCCGGGGTAGTAGTAGTAGGGAGCGACCTTGTTGAAGCCCAGCTTCTGGTCGTCGTACGGACCCACGAATTCCACGGCATCCAGCGTGCCCTTTTCAAGCGCCTGGTAGACCTCGCCCACAGGCATGTTCTGCGCGACCACGCCGAGCTTGAGCATGGCGTCGCCGAACAGGCCGCCGCCCAGGCGCATCTTCAGGCCCTTGAGATCGGCCACCGACTTGATCTCCTTGCGGAACCAGCCGCCCATCTGGGTGCCCGTGTTGCCTGCGCTCTGGCTCTTGATGTTGTACTGGGCATAGAACTCGTCCATGAGCTTGCGGCCGCCGCCGTGCTCCATCCAGGCATCCATCTGGCGGGCGGTCAGGCCGAAGGGCACGGCGCAGCCGAAGGCGAAGATGTAGTCCTTGCCGGTGAAGTAATAGGGCGCCGTCAGCGCCATCTCGATGGTGCCGTTCTGGATGCCGTCGACCACGCCGAAGGCGGGCATCAGCTCACCGGCCGCATGCACCGAGACTTCGAACTTGCCGCCCGACATCGCCTTGAGCGTCTTGGAGAACATTTCGGCCGAGCCGAAGATGGTGTCCAGCGACTTGGGAAAGCTCGCAGCCAGACGCCAGCGGACCGCCTCCTGGGCATGCACTGCGGGTGCGGCTCCCACAGCCAGCACGCCAGCGATTCCCGCATGTTTGATGATCGAACGACGGTCCATGAATGTCTCTCCGCGATGTGTTGTGTCAGTCAGAAAAAGCCCCCGCGCCCCCTTGCTGCGCAAGGTCCGCGGCCACCCCGAGGGGGCCGCTTTTTGCCTTGGGGCGACCCGGCGGCAAAAAAAACGCACGTTCGCACGTGCATTCACACTGTATCAGGTGGTATCGATTCTAAAAACGCCGCAAAGCAAGCGCGGACGGGGTTTTCCCCCGCGTAGTCCTGCTCGGCATGCGCGATGCGCCCCATCGCGGGGCACAGGCCCGTCCCATCTTCAGGCCACGGCGCGCTCGGGCGCCAGGTGGGCGCGCACCGACGCCTCGATGCCGGCCGCGTCCAGCCCCTGCAGGGCCAGCAGCCTGGCGGGATCGCCGTGCTCGATGAACTCGTCGGGCAGGCCCAGCTGCAGCAGCTGTCGCGTGATGCCGGCAGCCTGCAGCGACTCGGCCACGGCGCTGCCTGCGCCACCCATGATGCAGCCCTCTTCCACGGTGACGATGAGCTCGTGCGTGGAGGCCACCTGGCGCAGCAGTTCCTCGTCCAGCGGCTTGGCCCAGCGCATGTTGACCACGGTGGAGTCCAGCGCCTCAGCTGCGGTCAGCGCGGGATACAGCAGGGTGCCGAAGGCCAGGATGGCGACCTTCTTCGCCGCCGATTCGCGGCGCACCTCTCCCTTGCCGAAGGGCAGCCCCTGCAGGCTCTCCAGCGGGGCCACGCCCACGCCCGCCCCACGCGGGTAGCGCACGGCCACCGGATGGTCCTGCTCGTAGGCCGTGGTGAGCAGTTGGCGGCATTCTCGCTCGTCGGCCGGGCAGGCCATGCTCATGTGAGGAACGCAGCGCACGAAGGCGATGTCGTAGGCACCGGCATGCGTGGCGCCGTCGGCGCCGACCAGGCCCGCACGGTCTAGCGCAAAGACCACGGGCAGCTTTTGCAGCGCCACGTCATGGATCAGCTGGTCGTAGGCGCGCTGCAGGAAGGTCGAGTAGATGGCGACCACGGGCTTGAGCCCCTCGCAGGCCATGCCGGCCGCGAAGGTGACGGCATGCTGCTCGGCAATGCCCACGTCGTAGTAGCGGCCTGGAAAGCGCTTGTGGAATTCCACCATGCCCGAGCCCTCGCGCATGGCGGGGGTGATGCCCACCAGGCGCTGGTCCTTGTCCGCCATGTCGCACAGCCACTGGCCGAAGACCTGGGTGAAGGTCTGCTTCGGGGGCGTGGCCGGCTTGACCAGGCCCACGCTGGGGTCGAACTTGCCGGGGCCGTGGTAGGCCACGGGGTCGGCCTCGGCCAGCTTGTAGCCCTGGCCCTTCTTCGTGACCACATGCAGGAACTGCGGGCCCTTGAGGCTCTTGATGTTCTCCAGCGTGGGGATCAGCGAGTCCAGGTCATGCCCGTCGATGGGGCCGATGTAGTTGAAGCCGAAGTTCTCGAACAGCGTGGCCGGCACGACCATGCCCTTGGCCTGTTGCTCCAGCCGCTTGGCCAGCTCCAGCAGCGGCGGCACCTGCTTGAGCACGCTCTTGCCCATGTCGCGCGCCTTGGCATAGAACTGCCCGCTCATGAGCTGGGCCAGGTAGCGGTTGAGCGCGCCCACGGGCGGGCTGATGCTCATGTCGTTGTCGTTGAGGATGACCAGCAGGTTGGCATCGGTCACGCCGGCGTTGTTCAGCGCCTCGAAGGCCATGCCGGCCGTCATGGCGCCGTCGCCGATGACGGCGATGGCGCGGCGGTCCTCGCCCTTTTGCTTGGCGGCCAGGGCCATGCCCAGGGCGGCCGAGATGCTGGTGGAGGAGTGCGCCGTGCCGAAGGTGTCGTACGGGCTCTCGGCGCGCTGCGGAAAGCCCGACAGGCCGCCGAACTGGCGCAGCGAGGCCATGCGCTCGCGCCGGCCCGTGAGGATCTTGTGCGGATAGGTCTGGTGGCCCACGTCCCAGACCACGCGGTCGTAGGGCGTATCGAACACCGCATGCAGCGCCACCGTCAGCTCCACCGTACCCAGGTTGGAACTCAGATGCCCGCCGGTCTTGGAGACGCTGTCGAGCACATAGGCACGCAGTTGCTGGGCCAGGGTCTTGAGTTCGGCACGCGACAGACGCCTCAGATCCGAGGGATCGTCGATGGTCTGCAGCAGGGAGTAGGTGTTCGTGGTCATGCTAGGTATCTTGGAGCGGCAAGGCCGCGGTCCGTATTGTCAGTGGGTGCGGCTCACCACCATGTCGGCAAGCGCCGCCAACGCGCGGGTATCAGGCAGGCCGCTGCGCGCAAGCGCCGCGTGCGCCAGGGCGCACAGCTCGTCGGCATGGGCGCGGGCCTGGTCCAGGCCCAGCAGCGAGACGTAGGTCGGCTTGTCGTTGGCCGCGTCCTTGCCGGCCGTCTTGCCCAGGGTGGCCGAGTCGGCCACCACGTCGAGGATGTCATCCACCACCTGGAAGGCCACGCCCAGCGCCTGCCCGTAGTCGGACAGCGCCTGCCAGGCCTGGGCATCCACGCCCTCCTTGCAGGCTGCGCCCATGAGCACGCTGGCATGCAGCAGGGCACCGGTCTTGAGGCGGTGCATCTCGCGCAGTTGGGCCTCGCTCAGCTGCAGGCCCACGCTGGCCAGGTCGATGGCCTGGCCACCGGCCATGCCCTGCGCGCCTGCGGCACGGCCCAGCAGCCGGCACAGCCGCGCCTGCAGGGCGTCCGGTATGCTGTCGGCCTGATCGGGCTCGGGAACGAGCAGCTCGAAGGCCAGCGCCTGCAGCGCATCGCCAGCCAGCAGGGCCGAGGCTTCGCCGAACTGCACATGCACCGTGGGCTTGCCACGGCGCAGCACGTCGTTGTCCATGCAGGGCATGTCGTCGTGCACCAGCGAATAGGCATGGATCAACTCCACCGCGCAGCCGGCACGCACGGCGGCCGACGGCAGGCCGGCCACGGCCTCGGCCGCAGCCCAGACCAGCAGCGGGCGCAGGCGCTTGCCGCCATCGAGCACGGCGTATCGCATGGCTTCGCCCAGGCCGGCCGGCGCATCCACGCCCACCCATTGCGACAACGCGCTTTCGGTGCGCGCCAGGCGATCGGTCATCCAGCAGGGGAAATCCAGCGCGCCGGGGCCGGCCGGCTGGGAAACATCGGAAGCGCAAGTCATCACGGCACTCATGGCAATCTTCAATCCTGGCTCCACGGGGCCAGCGTCCCCTCGTCAAGCACCTTGACCTGTTCCTGCACCGCGTCGAGCTGGCCCCGGCAATAGCCGAGCAGCTGCGCCGCGCGCTGGTAGCCGGCCAGCATCTGCTCCAGAGGCAGCTGGCCCGACTCGATCTGCGCGATGAGCTGCTCCAGCTCCTGCAGCGCGGATTCGTAACTGGTGGGCTCGGCGGGAGCCTTGGGGGCAGCCTTGGGCATGTGGCGTTGGCAGTGCGTTGTGGGGAACCGACGATTCTAGGCGTCCCTCCGCGACCGCGCCGCCAATAACCGGACAGCCCTTGACAGGCGCCATCGGCCGCTTGCAATACACGTACCGGGCATCCGGAAATAACCCCACGGGCTATAATCCCATTCCCCGCCAAACCGGCCCCTTGCCTAGGCATGCGGTCGGGCTCACCGACAAGACAGGACGCCTCGGGCGCCGCTTGTTTTCAAGTCGTGAAGCCTGTCTCCATGTTCAGGAACGGCCGGTTTTGCTTTTTCCAATCCCGTGCGCACGCGCACCCTCCCTGTGGGGAGTCTTTAGGTCAGGTCACCCATGTCTGATTTAAGTCTTCAACTGCAGCAGGCCGCAAGCCAACTACCAGTTTCCAGCTACTTCGACCCTGCGCTGTTCCAGCGTGAGTTGGAGACCATCTTTCAACGCGGCCCGCGCTACGTGGGCCATCAACTGGCCGTTCCCGAGATAGGCGACTACTACGCCCTGCCCCAGGAAAAGGAAGGCCGTGCGCTGGTGCGCAACGCCAGGGGGCAGGTGGAGCTGATCTCCAACGTCTGCCGCCACCGCCAGGCCGTGATGCTCAAGGGCAGGGGCAACCTGATGACCGAAGGCAAGGGCCATGCGGGGGGCAACATCGTCTGCCCGCTGCACCGCTGGACCTACAGCACCAGCGGCGAGCTGCTGGGCGCACCGCACTTCAGCCACGATCCCTGCCTGAACCTGAACAACTACCGGCTGCGCGAGTGGAACGGCCTGCTGTTCGAGGACAACGGCCGCGACATCGAGGCCGACCTCGCCGGCATGAAGCTGCGCGAGCAGCTGAGCTTCGAGGGCTTCGTGCTCGACCATGTCGAGATGCACGAGTGCAACTACAACTGGAAGACCTTCATCGAGGTCTACCTCGAGGACTACCACGTGGGCCCGTTCCATCCGGGCCTGGGCAACTTCGTGACCTGCGATGACCTGCAGTGGGAGTTTTCCAGGGAGTACTCGGTGCAGACCGTGGGCGTGGCGCCCGGCTTTGCCCGGCCCGGCTCGGACACCTACAGGAAGTGGCACGACGTGCTGCTGGCCTACCGCAACGGCGAGCTGCCCGAACGCGGAGCGATCTGGCTGACCTACTACCCGCACATCATGGTGGAGTGGTATCCGCATGTGCTCACGGTCTCGACCCTGCACCCGCTGGCCGTGGACCGGACACTGAACGTGGTCGAGTTCTACTACCCCGAAGAGATCGCCGCCTTCGAGCCCGAATTCGTGCAGGCGCAAAAGGCCGCCTACATGGAGACCTGCATCGAGGACGACGAGATCGGCGAGCGCATGGACGCCGGCCGCAGGGCGCTGTACGAGCGCGGCGACAACGAGGTCGGCCCCTACCAGAGCCCCATGGAAGACGGCATGCAGCACTTCCATGAGTGGTATCGCGGCGTGATGGGTGACGCAGTCCCCGCACGCTGATCGGCTCCGGCTCTTCCGACGGCCCGCATTCGTGCGGGCCGTCTGCATTGGGCCTCCTGCATCGGGCCGCCTTCATCGAGCGGCAGGCCCGCCGCACAGCTCCTCTGCATGCAAGCGCCCTGGTGTGCCCAATGGGCAGGGCTGGCGACTGCAATGCATCCCGAGGCAGACCCAATGTCTTGGCTTATGCAATACAGTGCCTTGCGCGTGCCCCTGCCGCGGCCCCGGGCCGTAGACAGCCAGGCGGCATGCGCGAAAAACAAAACCCAACCCTTTCTCGTCCAGCGCCGCGGTCCTTGTGCGGCTCTATCCGGTCATTAATATGCAAGCCCTGTGGATGGTGGCGGCCGCATTCGTCTTTGCGGTCATGAGTGTGTGTGTGAAGTTCGCCTCCCAGGATTTCAACGCGGCGGAGATCGTCTTCTACCGCGGGCTGGTCAGCATGGTGGCGCTGTGGTGGCTGGCGCGCCACCAGGGCATTTCGCTGGCCACGCGCTACCCGCGCGAGCATGCCTGGCGCAGCTTCGTGGGCGTGACTTCCATGGGCGCCTGGTTCTACTCCATCGGCCACCTGCCGCTGGCCACGGCCGCCACCTTCAACTCCATGAGCAGCATCTGGATGGCGGTGTTTCTGATCGGCCAGGGCCTGCTGCTGCGCCACCAGCTGCGCCGCCAGCCCGAATCGCATGCGCTGCGCGCACTGCCGCCGTTTCCCTGGAGCCTGGTCGCCACCGTGGCCCTGGGCTTCGTGGGCGTGATCCTGGTGCTGCGCCCCAGCGCGGCGCCGCAGGAATTCGTGGCCAGCGCGGGCGGCCTGATCGGCGGGGTGTTCGCCGCCATGGCCTATATGCAGGTGGCCACGCTGTCGCGCATGGGCGAGCCCGAGGCGCGCGTGGTCTTCTACTTCGCACTGGGCTCGGCCGTGGCCGGCGCCCTGGCCATGTGCTTCACGGGCGTGTCCGCCTGGCCGGGCTGGCGCGCGCTGTGGCTGCTGCCCGTGGGCGTGCTGGCTGCCGTGGCCCAGGTCTGCATGACGGCGGCCTACGCTTCGGCCGGCAACAGCCGCAATACCCTGGTGGTGGCCAATCTGCAGTACTCGGGCATCGTCTTTGCCGCCCTGCTGAGCCTGGCGCTGTTCGGCGAAAGCGTGCCGCTGATCGGCTGGGCCGGCATCGTGCTGATCGTGGCCAGCGGCGCCCTGGCCACGGCCCTGCGTTCACGCGGCTGACGGCGACGGCCCGCCTGGGGCCGTCGCATAATGGATCGGACCTTTTGCCGCAGGCGCACCGCCGCCTGCGCTGGCTTTCGGAGTTCCGCATCCATGACATCCAACACCTCCTCCTACCAGACCCTGATCTCCGTCCAGGAACTGGCCGCGCTGCAGTCCGGCGGCCGTCCGCTGATGGTCTTTGACTGCAGCTTCGACCTGGCCCAACCCGCAGCCGGCAAGGCGCAGTACCTGCAGGCGCATATTCCCGGCGCCGTCTTCGCCGACCTGGACCATGACCTCAGCGCAAAACACGGCGTGCCCGGCGCACATGGCAGCGTGGCGGCCAGCGAGCAGGCCGCCTCGGGCGGCCGCCACCCGCTGCCCAGCCGCGAGCTGTTTGCCATGTGGCTGTCGGAGATCGGTTTTTCCAACGACATGCAGGCCGTGGTCTATGACCGCAACGGCGCCAACTACTGCGGGCGCCTGTGGTGGATGCTGCAGTGGGCCGGACATGGCGATGTGGCCGTGCTCGACGGAGGTCTCCAAGCCTGGCAGGCCGCAGGCCAGCCTGTGGCATCGGGCGAGGAAAGCGCGCGCTTTCAGTCCAACTTCGAGCTGCACGAGCCGCTGCAGCAGCTGGTGACGGCACAGCAGGTGCTAGATGCACTGGGCAGCGCAGGCCAGACCGTGGTCGATGCACGCGCCCCGGCCCGCTATCGCGGGGAGGTCGAGCCGCTGGACCCTGTGGCCGGCCACATCCCGGGCGCACTGAACAGGCCCTTCACCGAGAACATTGCGGCCGACGGCCGCTTCAAGCCCGCCGCCCTGCTGCGCGCCGAGTTCGACCGGCTGCTGGCCGGCCGCGATCCGGCCAGCGTGGTCCACCAGTGCGGCAGCGGCGTGAGCGCCCTGCCCAACCTGCTGGCCATGCGCATTGCAGGACTGCCGCCGGCACGGCTTTTCGCGGGCAGCTGGAGCGAGTGGTGCAGTGACCCGAAGAGGCCGGTGGAGCGCGGCTAATTCGGCTTATGCCCGCCCCTGGGAGGCTGCACAATGACAGCACTGTGTCAAAAGGCCGACATGCAACAACACCACTGCAGCGGCCTGCTCCCAGGCCCCCGGACGGCAGAGGCCGGGCGAAATCGAGTCATCCAAACCTTGCTACAGGTGTAAGGCAAATCTTACAAACGCCGTCTCACAACCAGACATCCGGCGCAGACCTGCCCCGACTTCAACGGCCAGGGCCCCTCCTCCACAATCCATCCCAACAGATCGCAACAGGTTGAACATCTTGTTTCTACCCCGGTGTTGCGGCTGCCGAGATGCAAAGGATGGTCCTATGAACAATGAACAGCTGCTTGCCGAAATCCGCGAAGCCAACCTCACTTACCTGATGCTGGCCCAGACCCTGATCCGCCAGGACAAGGCGGAAGCGGTGTTCCGCCTGGGACTGAACGAAGAATCCTGCGACCTGCTGGCCGCGCTGTCGGCAGCCCAGGTGCTGAAGCTGGCCTCGCGCAATACCCTGCTCGCCAGCTTCCGCGTGGACGACGAAATGGTCTGGAGCTTGCTGACCAATCACAGCAGCAACAAGATCGGCAACGGTGCGACCAATACGCTGCACGCCAACATCCTGATGGCCAGCCGCGTTTCCGAAGTCCTCTGATCCGCCCGAAGAACTCTGGAGCCCGCCATGTCCACCGCCGTCAAAAGTGTCCTGAACGAGTCCAAGCAGATCGAGCGTGCCGCCATGCTCATCGAGATGGGTGCACGCATGCAGGTGCTCGAATCCGAGACCACGCTGTCCTACGAGCGCCTGATCCGCCTGTACAAGGAGATCGCCGGCAAGTCGCCATCCAAGGGCCAGCTGCCGTTCTCGACCGACTGGTTCCTGACCTGGCAGGAGAACATCCACAGTTCGCTGTTCCTGAATATCTACGAATACCTGTCCAAGGGCGCCGAGCTGGATGCCGTTGAACAACTGACCAAGGCCTACCGTCTCTATACCGAGCAGATCCAGGCCGCCGAGCTGGAGGCGCTGCTGTCCTTCACACGCGCATGGCGCCTGGTGAAGTTTGTCGATGCGCAGATGCTGACCCGCACCCAGTGCTCCGTGTGCAAGGGCCAGTTCGTGACCGAGCCCTACGAGAACGAGCGCCACTACCAGTGCGGCCTGTGCAATCCGCCCGCACGCGCCGGCAAGAGCAAGAGCGCCGGCTCCCTGATGCTGCATTGAGCCCCTGCATCGCCGCAGCGATGCACCAGCACGGATTCAGACCGTCTCGCCGCCTGCCCTGGCGGCGCAGTCGCTGGCGAACTGCGGCAACTGCTCTCCCGGCAGGGCCCGGCTGAAGTACCAGCCCTGCACCAGCAGCTCGCCCTCGAAGCCCAGGGCCTGCAGCTGCGCCTGGGTCTCCACGCCTTCGGCCACCACGTTCAACTGCAGCGCCTCGCAAAAGCGCAGCAGGCCGTCCAGCACCAGCGCGCCCTTGGCATGACCGCTGGCCACGACGAAGCTGCGGTCGATTTTGATGGCATCCACGTCGAACTGGTGCAGGTAGCTCATGGACGAGAAGCCGGTGCCGAAGTCGTCTATGGCCACCTTGGCGCCCAGCGCGTGGATCTGGCCTATGGCCTTGCGGATCGCCTCCACATCGCCCACCAGCGCTTCCTCCGTGATCTCCACGCCCACCTGGCCCCTGGCCTGCGCCAGCAGCATCAGCAGGCGCGAGCAGTACTCGGGCGATGTCAGCGTGGCGCCCGTGACATTGATGCTGATCGGCAGGGAAAAACCGTGCTGGCGCCACAGCCGGCATTGGCGCACGGCAGCGCCCGCCACCCACAGATCGACCTCGCGCATCAGGCCGGCATCACCCAGCCAGCGCAGAAAGCCGCCGGGCTGCTGCAGCCTGCCCTGCGAATCGTGGGCGCGCAACAGGGCCTCGCAGCCCAGGCACAAGCCGCTGCGGTGCGAGACCTGGGGCTGGAATTCCAGGTGGAATTCATACTCGCTGATGCGGCGGATATGGGACAGCATGGTCTCGCGCCGGGCCTGGGTCTCGTGCGCCAGCACCAGCGGATCGCGCGTGACCAGGCCCGCCTCCTCGGGCAGCCGGGAGAACGTGGTGTCCAGCGCGCGCAGCACGATGGCGCCATGGTCCTGGCCCAGCCGGTCGATGGAGCGCACATAAGGCGCATAGACCAGCGCCCCCAACACCGTCAGCGCCAGTTGCAGCACCACGGCGCCCATGTCGCCGCCCGTGCTCACGTAGGCATTGAAGACCACGGGCGCGGTCAGGGGCAGCACCATCGAGGCCGGAGCCACCCAGCCGGCCTGCACCACCGTGACGGCCACGACCAGGTTGATGGCGGGCACCGCCAGAAAAGGCACGAGCAGGCGCAGGTTCAGGATGACCGGCAGGCCGAACAGCAGGATCTCGTTGACGTTGAGCAGGGAGATGGGCAGCGCGGCCAGCGCCAGCATGCGCAGGCCGCGCCCCTTGCAAAACAGCAGCACGGCCAGCGCCAGTGACAGCGTGGCCCCCGAGCCGCCGATGAAGACGAAGGACCCCATCAGGCCGCCGTTGAGCGCCCAGGGCGCCACCAGCCCCTTGGCCAAGGCGGCGGCGTTGGCCAGCACGGCCTGGTCCAGCACCTGGAAGAAGGGTTGCATGGCGTAGTAGCCCTGCACGCCAAAGAACCAGAGCACGGAATTGAGCAGCGTCAGCGTCAGCCCGCTGCGATAGGGGCTCTCGGGGGTGGCGATGGCCAGCGGCAGTTCGGCCTGGGTGATATCGGGCAGCACCTGCTGCAGGCCCAGCAGCAGCACCACCAGCAGCAGCGCGACGATGGAGCCGGGCACGACCAGGTTCATCACCTCGCGTACGTTCTCGCCCACAAAGCCCGTGCGCGCAATGCGCGTCCAGCGCATGGCGCTGAGCCTGGCCATCAGCGGCACGGTGATCAGGGGCGAGGCTATGGCGATGAACAGCACCAGCGTGGCGGCCGCGCGCGGATGCTCGCGCAGCAGGAAGATGGCCATCTGCACATGGGCAAAGCACAAAAAGGTCACCGGCAGGCGCGGCAGCCTGTGGCGTATGGAGAGCATGTAGCCGATGGAGGCGGCCACCAGCAGCGGCAGGATGCTGCCGATCTGCGCATGCAGGCCCGCAAGAAGCTGCACCACGGGCTCGGGCTGGCCGGACATCTGCGCCAGCGCCGACAGTATGAGAAACAGGGCCGAGACCAGCAGGCATGGGACCAGCCAGAGCAGGCCTTCGCGTATGGCCCGCATGGAGTTGGCGCCGGCCAGCCTGGCCAGGCGCTGCGTCAGGAACAGTTGCATGTCCGGGAACCCCGGCCATGGCGTCTTGTTGCCCATAAGCTCCCACCCTTCACTTCCCGGCAGGAGTCATGCGCCCCTGTCCGGAGCACATCCTACACGGCTGCCGGCCGGCGCCCTGCGCATGGCGGCGCGAGGGGCCTCCCGGCCCGCTCGCGCCCTCGATCAGCCGGTATTGCGCACGCCGGCCGCAATGCCATTGATCGACAGGTGGATGCCGGTCTTGATGCGCTCATCGGTCTGGCCGCCGCGCCAGCGGCGCACCAGCTCCACCTGCAGATGGTGCAGCGGATCGATGTAGGGAAAGCGATGGCGGATGGAGCGCGCCAGCGCCTCGTTGTGGGCCAGGCGCTGCTTGTCGCCCGTGATGCGCGCCAGCGCATCGACGGTGCTGTGCCACTCGGCCTCGATGGCGCTGAAGATGCGGCGGCGCAGGCGTGCGTCCGGCACCAGGTCGGCATAGCGCGAGGCCAGGTTCAGGTCGCTCTTGGCCAGCACCATGTCCATGTTGGACAGCAGGGTGCGGAAGAACGGCCACTGGCGGTACATCTTCTGCAGCAGGGCCAGCTGGGCCTTGCCATCCTTGCCCGGCTGCCCGATGAAGGCCTGCACCGCCGCGCCGAAGCCGTACCAGCCCGGCAGCGTGAGCCGGCACTGGCCCCAGCTGAAGCCCCAGGGAATCGCGCGCAGGTCCTCGATCTTCTGCGAGGGCTTGCGCGAAGCCGGGCGCGATCCGATGTTCAGCTCGGCAATCTCGCGGATGGGCGTGCTGCTGAAGAAGTAGCTGGTGAAGCCAGGGGTCTCGTACACCAGGGCGCGGTAGGCGCCCATGCTGGCCTCGGACAGAAACGCCGCCGCATCCAGGAAGGCGCGCGTGGCCGGCTTGGTCGGCTGCAGCAGCGTGGCCTCCAGCGTGGCGGCCACCAGGGTCTCCAGGTTGCGCCGGCCGATCTCGGGGTTGGCGTACTTGGAGGCGATGACCTCGCCCTGCTCTGTCAGCCGGATCTGGCCGCGCACGGTGCCCGGGGGCTGCGCCAGGATGGCCTGGTAGCTGGGGCCGCCGCCACGGCCCACCGTGCCGCCGCGGCCATGGAACATGCGCAGGCTGATGCCATGGCTGTCGGCCAGATCGTCGAACAGCTCGACCAGCGAGATCTCGGCGCGGTACAGCTCCCAGTTGCTGGTGAAGATGCCGCCATCCTTGTTGCTGTCGCTGTAGCCCAGCATGATGTCCTGCTCGCCGCCGCTGCGCTGCACCATGGCCGCCACGCCGGGCAGCTGGAAGTAGCGCCGCATGATGGGCGCGGCGCTGCGCAGGTCGCCGATGGTCTCGAACAGCGGCACGACGATCACGTCGCAGACGGCGCCGTCGTCCAGCGTGCCGCGCAGCAGCCCGGCCTCCTTTTGCAGCAGCAGCACTTCCAGCAGGTCGCTGACCGACTCGGTGTGGCTGATGATGCAGTGGCGTATCGCCTCGGCGCCCAGGGTCGCGCGCAGGCGGCGCGCGGCCTCGAAGATGGCCAGTTCACCGCGCGCATGCTCGGAATAGTCGGCGCCCACCACGCGCAGCGGCCGCGCCTCTTCCAGCAGGCGCACCAGCAGGGCGCACTTGGCGTCTTCCTGCAGGCCCGAATAGTCGGGCTCCAGGCGCGCGGTGGCCAGCAGCTCGGCCACCACCTCCTCATGCTTGTCCGAACTTTGGCGCAGATCCACGGTGGCCAGGTGGAAGCCGAAAACCTGCACGGCGCGCATCAGCGGACGCAGGCGCTGGGGCGCCAGCACCTCGCCATGGTTGCGGCTGAGCGAGTCGTCGATGACGCGCAGGTCGGCCAGGAACTCCTCGGGCGAGGCATAGGCGTTCTGCGGCGCCACGGCATGGCGCGCGGCCTCGCCGCCGGTCAGCACCTTGAGCGTGGCGGCCAGGCGCGCGTAGATGCCGGTGAGCGCGCGGCGGTAGGGTTCGTCGGAGCGGTGCTCGTTGGTGTCGGGCGAGCGCTCTGCCAGCGCCTGCATCTCGGGCGTGACATCGGCCAGGCGCTGGGACAGCGACAGCTCGCCGCCCAGGTAGTGCACCTCGCGCAGATAGTGGCGCAGCGCCACGTCGGCCTGGCGCGACAGCGCCAGCTCCAGGCTCTGGGCCGTGACATTGGGGTTGCCGTCGCGGTCGCCGCCGATCCAGTGGCCCATGCGCAGGAAGCTGTGCACAGGCAGGGTGTTGCCCAGCTCCTGCTCCAGTTGCGCATACAGCTTGGGAATCTCGCGCAAGAAGGTGGCTTCGTAGTAGGACAGCGCGTTTTCGATCTCGTCGGCCACGGTGAGCTTGGAGTAGCGCAGCAGGCGTGTCTGCCACAGCTGGCTGACGCGGGCGCGCAGCTGGGCCTCGTTGCGTTCGAGTTCGCGCGGGGTGAGCGCGTCCTTGGCGCTGTTGTACAGCTGGGCGCGGGCCACGATGTCCTCGCGCGCGGCCAGCAGTTGGGAGATGTCGCGCTCGGCCACCAGAATGCTCTGGCGCTGCACTTCCGTGGGGTGGGCCGTGAGCACGGGTGCCACATAGCTCCTGGCCAGCGTCTGCGCCACGGTGCCGGCCGAGATGCCGGCCCAGCGCAGGCGCGCCAGCGCCACTTCGATGCTGCCTTCCTGCGTGTTGCCCGCGCGCTCGTGCACGGCGCGGCGGCGGATGTGGTGGCGGTCCTCGGCCAGGTTGGCCAGATGGCTGAAATAGGTGAAGGCGCGGATCACGCTCACCGTCTGGTCCGTGGTCAGGCCCTTGAGCAGGCGCTTGAGCGCGCGGTCGGCGGTCTCGTCGGCATCGCGGCGGAAGGTCACCGACAGCTGGCGCACCTGCTCGATCAGCTCGAAGGCCGCCACGCCTTCCTGCTCGCGGATCACATCGCCCAGAATGCGCCCCAGCAGGCGTATGTCCTCGATCAGCGGCAGGTCCTTGTCCGTCTTGCGGACAGGCTTGTCATCACGCCTGTCATCTCGCGCATTGCTCTTGCGGGGGGCGGTGGCCATCAACGAATCTCCTGGAATCGGTCAGCGTATCGGTTTGCTTGGGCTTCGGTCCTGGTGCCGGGTTTACTGCGGCGCAGCATGCTAGCATCCCGCGCTCCCCCCGAGGCTCCTGATGAATACCAAACCACTGATCCCCCACTCCATCGTGATCGCCACGCGCGAGAGCCAGCTGGCACTGTGGCAGGCCGAGCATGTCCAGGCACTGCTGCGCGCCCGGGGGCATGAAGTGGAATTGCTGGGCATGACCACCAAGGGCGACCAGATCCTGGACCGCACGCTGTCCAAGGTGGGCGGCAAGGGCCTGTTCGTCAAGGAGCTGGAAGTGGCGCTGGAAGAAGGACGCGCCCACATCGCCGTGCACTCGCTCAAGGACGTGCCCATGGAGCTGCCCGAAGGCTTTGTGCTGGCCTGCGTGATGGAACGCGAAGACCCGCGCGACGCCTTTGTCTCCAATCGCTACGCCGCGCTGGCCGAGCTGCCGCAGGGCGCCGTCGTCGGCACATCGAGCCTGCGCCGCCAGGCACTGCTGCAGGCCCTGCGCCCCGACCTGAGGATAGAGCCGCTGCGCGGCAACGTGAACACCCGCCTGCGCAAGCTGGACGAAGGCCACTACGACGCCATCGTGCTGGCCGCTGCCGGCCTGATGCGCCTGGGCCTGGCCGACCGCATCCGCGCCAGGTTCGAGCCCGCCGGCATGCTGCCTGCCGCAGGCCAGGGCGCGCTGGGCATCGAGGTGCGCGCCGACCGCCAGGACCTGATCGACGCCCTGGCCCCGCTGGCCCACCAAACCACCTGGCTGACCGTGACCGCCGAGCGCGCCGTCAGCCGCTGCATGGGCGGCAGCTGCTCCATGCCGCTGGCGGCGCACGGCACCTTCGACGGCCAGCAACTGCGCCTGGACGCAGCCTGGGGAGACCCGCAAGGCCGGCTGCCGCTGGTGCAGGTGCACGCCGACGCCACCGTCACCGACTTCGCCAGTGCCGACGCACTGGGCCAGCACGTGGCTGCGCTGCTGCAGGCGGCGGGCGCCCAGCCGGCCCCCAAGCTCTAGACGGCACGCCCACATGCCACCGCGCATACTCGTCACCCGCCCGGCCCATGACGCGGCCGCGTGGGTGGATGCGCTGCAGGCCCGGGGCCTTCCGGCCCAGCCGCTGGCGCTGATGGCCATAGGCCCCTGCCGCGATGCGGCCACGCAACAGGCCTTGCAGGCCGCCCGCAACGCGCTGCGCGAAGGCCCGGGCTACCGCGCCGTGATGTTCGTCAGCGGCAACGCCGTCCAGCATTTCTTCGGCACCGACCCCGCACGGCTTCCGGCCTCCACCCGCGCCTGGACGCCCGGCCCCGGCACCGCCCAGGCGCTGCTGGCCCTGGGCATTGCGCCAGCACAGATCGACGGCCCGCCGCCGGACGCCGCCCAGTTCGAATCCGAAACGCTATGGCAGCGCGTGCATGACCAGATCCATGCGGGCGACCGCGTGCTCATCGTGCGCGGCGACAGCCAGGCAGGAGCGCCCAGGACCGTGCCGGCCACGGCAGGCGCCGGCCGCGATTGGCTGGCCGCCCGACTGCGCGAGGCAGGTGCCCAGGTCGAAATGCTGGCCGTCTACCAGCGCGAACTGCCTGCCTGGGATGCAGCCCAGACGGCACTGGCACGCCAGGCTGCCGAAGATGGCACGCTGTGGCTGCTCAGCAGCGCCGAATCCGTTGCCAACCTGCAACAGCTCCTGCCGGGCCAATCGTGGCAAAAAGCGCGAGCGCTCGCTACGCACGAGCGAATCGCTGCCCAGGCAAGACACATGGGATTCGGAGATGTCAAGCAATGCCGGCCCGCTCTGGAGGACGTGGTTGCGTCGATAGAATCGTCGCCATGAGTTCCGACGCAGCGCAAGACCGCCCCACCCCGCAGGACCTAACGCCCGCATCCTCCGCAGCAGCCTTCGCAGCCGGCTCCGCCCAAAGCAGCCCTGCTGCAGACCTGCGCGGCGGCTCCTCGGCCCTGGTCTACGGCGTGGGCGCCGTGGCCGTCGCGGCGCTCATTGCCTGCGGCATGCTGTGGCAGCGCCTGGGCAATATCCAGGAACAGCTGGCGCGCCAGTCCGCGCAGTCCGGCTCCCAGTCGGTCGAGGCCCGCACCCTGGCGCGCGATGCCCAGGACCTGGCCCGCGATAGCGCGGCGCGCACCTCGGTCATGGAGGCGCGCATTGCCGAGCTGTCTCTGCAGCGCACGCAGCTCGACGAACTCCTGCAAAGCATGTCGCGCTCGCGCGACGAAAACCTGGTGGTGGACATCGAATCGTCCATCCGCCTGGCACAGCAGCAGGCCGAGCTGTCCGGCAGCCTGCAGCCGCTGGTGGCCACGCTCAAGAACGCCCGCCAGCGCATTGAACGCGCCGCCCAGCCCCGGCTGGCCCCGGTCATGCGCGCGCTGGACCGCGACCTGGAACGGCTGGCCCGCATGAGCGTGACCGACACCGCCGGCCTGCTCACGCGCATCGAGGACCTGGTGCGCCTGGTCGACGAGATGCCCCTGCTCAACGCCGTGGCCCAGCCACGCGCCAGCCGCCATCGCGGCGTGGCCGGCCAGGCGGCCCGCCAGCCCGAGCCCGCCCCCATCGAGGGCAGCCCCACCGAATGGCGATGGTGGCAATCCTGGGGCGAGCGCGGCTGGACGGCCGTGCGCGAAGAAGCCCAGGACCTGCTGCGCGTCAGCCGCATAGACCACCCGGACGCCATCCTGCTGGCGCCGGAACAGGCCTATTTCCTGCGCGAGAACCTCAAGCTCAAGCTGCTGAACTCGCGCCTGGCCCTGCTGTCGCGCCAGTGGGATGCGGCGCGGGCCGACCTGGCCGCTTCCGGGATGGCCGTGAACAAGTACTTTGATCCTGCCGCGCGGCGCACCCAGATCGTGCAGGCCCAGCTGCAGCAGATCCAGGCCAATCTGCGCACCACCGAACAGCCTGCGCTGCAGGAAACCCTGGCGGCGCTGGCAACAGCGGCCGCAGGCCGCTGAGCAGCCGGGAGACAGACGAATGCGCGCTGCACTGTGGTTGATCGGTTTGTTCGGCATGGCCGTTGCGGCCGCCTTGTTCGCGGGCTCCAACCAGGGCACGGTGACCCTGTTCTGGGCGCCCTACCGACTGGACCTGTCACTGAACCTGGCCATTGCCATCATCGTGCTGGCCTTCGTGCTGCTGTATGCCGCGCTGCGCGCGCTGGCCGCGCTGCTGCAGATGCCGCACCAGGCGCGGCGCTGGCGCAGCCAGCAGAAAGAGCGCGCCATGCACCACAGCCTGCTGGAAGCCCTGTCGCACCAGCAGGCCGGCCGCTTCCTGCGCGCACGCAAGTCCGCGCTGGCGGCCCTGGCCATGGAAGAGTCCCTGGCCGAGACCCATGCCGCCGTGCCGCACGGCATGCGGCTGCGCGCCGCCGCCCACATGGTGGCCGCCGATGCCTCCCATGCCCTGCAGGACCGCCAGCAGCGCGACCACCATTGGCGTGAGGTCCTGGCCAACGCACCGGCCCAGGGCAACGCCCAGGAGCAGGAAATGCGCGAAGGCGCACAGATGCGCGCCGCGCGCTGGGCCCTGGACGACCGCGACGCAGCTGATGCGCTGCGCCGCCTGGCCGAACTGCCCCAGGGCGCGGCACGCCGCACGATCGCGCTGCGCATCCGCCTGAAGGCCTCGCGCCTGGCAGGCCAGACATCGACGGCGCTGGACACGGCGCGCCTGCTGGCCAAGCACCGCGCCTTCTCGCCCGCGGCCGCCGCCAGCGTGGTGCGCGGCCTGGTACTGGAGAGCATCAACGAGGCACGCGACACCACGCAGCTGCAGCACTTCTGGCTGTCGCTGGACACGGAAGAGCGCGCCATGCCCGAGATTGCGCTGCCGGCCGCATCGCGTCTCATGGCCCTGGGCGGCGAGGCCGCGCAGGCCCGTGCCTGGCTGCTGCCCGTGTGGGAGCGCCTGCTGTCCCACGCAGGCCCGCGCAGCGAATCCCACCTGCCGCGCCTGGTCCAGGTGCTGGAGCCCTGCCTGGACGGCCTGGACGGCGCCTGGCTGGCTCGCATCGAGGCGGCCAGCAATGCCCATCCACGCGAAGCCCGCCTGCAATACCTGGCCGGCATGGCATGCGTGCAGCGCCAGCTCTGGGGCAAGGCCCAGCAGCTGTTGCTGCGCGCAGCCCCCCACCTGCAGGAAAGCGCACTGCGCACCCGCGCCTGGCAGCGCCTGGCCCTGATGGCCGAGCACCGCGGCGATGCCGATGCAGCGGCTGCCGCCTGGAAGCAGGCAGCGCAGTCCGTGGTCGTGCTGCCCGCCGATCCGACCCGGCCCTGAGCCCTCCGCGCGGCACGGCGAGCCTTCATCTTTTTTGAATCGAGCCGTCAATACCGCTGAACTCTTTTGGATTTGCCGCTTCCTACACTGCACGTTGTCCGCAGTGCACGAAGTCCACGCAGAGCGCACCGCACCCTTTCTTGCCATCCAGGGCCCCTTTGCAGGGGCCCTGAACGGTTCCAAAGCCTGCCGCCATCCATGACAGAGTCCTCAGCCCGCGCCAACGCGCCAGCAAAATCCTCCTCCAAAGCCACGCGCTACAACGGCGTGGCCATGGCTGCCCACTGGCTGCTGGCCCTGGGCCTGATCGCCGCCCTGGCCCTGGGCTGGTACATGACAGGCCTGCCGTTCTCGCCCTCGCGCCTGAAGCTCTACAACTGGCACAAGTGGCTGGGCGTCACGTTGTTGACGCTGAGCCTGCTGCGCCTGGTCTGGCGCATCACC
This sequence comes from Delftia sp. DT-2, assembly GCF_028401915.1. NCBI lineage: Bacteria > Pseudomonadati > Pseudomonadota > Betaproteobacteria > Burkholderiales > Comamonadaceae > Delftia > Delftia sp. DT-2. The sequence continues at coordinate 310,921 of NZ_JAQOTI010000001.1, read as the reverse complement.
CATCGCCCGCCCGAACTGCCCGCCGCCGTGGCCCGCGCCATGCCCCAATGGCAGCACTGGGCCCACAACGGCACCCACCACGCCATGTACCTGCTGTTCTTTGCCGTGCCCCTGCTGGGCTGGGCCTACAGCTCGGCGGCCGGCTTTCCCATCGTCTTCCTCGGCGTGCTGCCCCTGCCCGACTTCGTGAGCGCAAGCCCCGAGCTGGCCGAAACCCTCAAGCCCCTGCACGGCTGGGCGGCCTGGGCCCTGGTCGTGCTGATCGCCATGCATGTGGGCGCCGCCCTCAAGCACCAGTTCATCGACCGCGACGGCCTCATCTCCCGCATGCTGCCTGGCCGCGCCTGAGTTTTCTCCCCCAGCCAGGGCCTGCGCACCGCGCTGCGCGCGCCCCAGCCATCCCCGATCGAATGTTTCCCGACCCCCAAAGGAGTCCTGCCATGCGCTTTTCCGCCACGCTGACCACCATTGCCCTGGCCGCTGCGGCCCTGACCTCCCAGGCGGCCCTGGCCGAGCAAAAGCTCGTTCCCGCCCAGAGCGCCGTGAACTTCACGGCCAAGCAGATGGGCGTGCCCCTGCAGGGCCACTTCAAGAAATTCGACGCCCAGGTCCAGTTCGACACGGCCAAGCCCGACACCAGCAAGATCCGCTTCACCGTGGACACCGGCAGCGCCACCATGGGCGCCAAGGAAACCGATGCCGAGCTGCCCAAGGCCGATTGGTTCAATGTCGCCAAATTCCCCCAGGCCGTCTTCGACTCCACGGCCGTCAAGGCGCTGGGCGGCGGCAAGTACCAGGTGGACGGCAAGCTCAGCATCAAGGGCCAGGTCCAGAACGTGAGCATTCCCGTGCAACTGGCACAGTCCGGCACCACGACCACGGCCACCGGCACGCTGCCGCTCAAGCGCCTGCAGTTCAAGATCGGCGAAGGCGAATGGGGCGATACCTCCATGGTGGCCGACGAGGTCCAGGTGCAATTCAAGCTGGCCCTGACCGGCGTGGGCAAGCTGTAAGCGGCACTCTTGCCCAGCATTGGCCGTTTTCTTTTCCGTTTCGTGCAACCCCAACCTAGGAGTTCTTTCATGCGCACTTCCGTGTTTGCCCTGGCCATTGCCGGCCTGTTCGCCACCGCTGCCCAGGCGGCTCCCGCAACCTACGCCATCGACCCGACGCACACCTTCGCCACGTTCGAGATCGACCACAACGGCGCCTCGACCAACCGCGTGCGCTTCGACAAGAAGAGCGGCACCGTGGAATTCGACCGTGACGCCAAGGCCGGCAAGGTCGAAGTCGTGCTGGAAATGGACTCGCTGAGCTCGGGCACCGCCGCCTTCGACAAGCACCTCAAGAGCGCCGACATCTTCAACGTGGCCAAGTTCCCCCAGGCCAAGTTCGTCTCCGACAAGTTCGTCTTCGACGGCGACAAGCTCAAGGAAGTCACCGGCCAGCTGACCATCCTGGACAAGACCCAGCCCGTGACCATCAAGGCCAACAAGTTCACCTGCTACCCCAACGCCATGCTGCAAAAGCGCGAGACCTGCGGCGGCGACTTCGAGGCCGTGATCGACCGCACCGCCTTCGGCGTGAACTACGGCGTGGACTACGGCTTCCCCAAGCAAGTGCGCCTGGTGATGTCCATCGAAGCGGTCAAGCAGCAGTAAGACCGCGCTGGGCAAAGCGCCTTTAGGGGCGTCGGCACCCAAGGCCCGTGAACCGGCACCCCGGTCACGGGCTTTTTTGCGTTGCGGATTGGGTCTGCCACTGACTGACCACGCCCGCCAGCCTGCGCACCCCTTGCTCGATGGCCTGCGGCTGCAGGCTCGCATAACCCAGGACCAGCCCGGCGCAGGACTGGCGGCGATGGGCATCACCGGCCGCATAGAGCGGCGAGATGGGGCGAACGCCCACGCCGCGCTCTCGCGCCAACCGCACCAGGGCAATCTCATCGCGCTGGTGCACGGCAGGCACCCAGGCCACCACATGCAGGCCGGAGGCCGAGCCTTCGACCTGCACCGCGCCCGGCAGGTGCCGCTCCAGCGCCTGCAGCAATGCCGCCCGCCGGCCTTCGTTGCGACGGCGGGCAGCGCGCACATGGCGCTCGTAGCTGCCGTCGTCGATCAGCGCGGCCAGCACCAGCTGGTCCAGGCGCGGCGCATGCCGGTCGGCCAGCCGCCGGGCTTCCCGGAACACGGGCACCAGGGACGGCGGCAGCACCAGGTAGCCCATGCGCATCTGCGGGGACAAGGCCTTGGAGAAGGTGCCGACATGGATGACGCAACCCACCTCGTCAATGGACTGCAGGGCGTCGATGGGGCGCAGCCCGTAGCGGAACTCGCCGTCGTAGTCATCCTCCAGAATCCAGGCACCCGTGGCGCGCGCCCAGGCCAGCAGTTGCTGCCTGCGGCCTATGGGCAGCACGCCGCCCAGCGGAAACTGGTGCGAGGGCGTGACATAGGCCAGCCGCGCCTGGCGCCCGGCCAGCGCCGAGGTATCCAGGCCCTGTTCATCGACGGCCATTTCCTGCAGGCATGCGCCCTGGGCCTCGAACACGCGGCGCGCCATCAGGTAGCAGGGCTCTTCCATCAGCACGGTCTCGCCCGGATCGACCAGCACGCGTGCGCACAGGTCGATGGCCTGCTGCGAGCCCTGCACCACCACGATCTGATCGGCCGAACAGACAAGCCCCCGCGCCCGGCGCAGATAGCCTTGCAGCGCCATGCGCAGCGCCGGCTCGCCTTCGGGCGCGTCGTAGGACAGGGAAGACTGGCGCTGCACGATGGCGCGGTTGTAGGCACGCCGCCAGGCCAGCGTGGGAAAGTCATCAAAGGCCAGGGCGCCGTAGAGAAAGTCGATCACGGCAGGCTCTTCATCCCCGGCGCGAGCGGGCTGGGCCTGCGCCAGCGCATCCACGCGCCGTCCATAGGAAGACAGGCGGGATCGGCAATCCTGCGCCGCAGCCGCAATGCGGGGCGCGCGGCTGCGCTGCTCCGCGCCAGCTGCCACGCGCGCCCGTGCGCCCTGTGCAGTCTCCAGATAGCCCTCGGCCGCAAGCTGCTCGTAGGCCGCCGTGACGGTGGTGCGCGACACACCCAGGTCCAGCGCCAGCGCGCGGGTGGAAGGCAGGCGTGCGCCCACGGCCAGGCTGCCGTCGGCCATCTGGGATTTCAGCCATTCGTGGATGCGGCGGGCGCTGGGCGCAGCCCCGGTATCGGCGGCGAAATGGGACTTCAACTGGTCTTCCAAAAAATCACGAAACTGGATTTTTCATTGTGCCAGGGATGGTGGATAGTCCTGTTTCCCCCGATGCCGGTCCACCGTTGCACCAAGCTCCATGTACACGCCCGCCCATTTCTCCCTCACCGATTCCGACAGCCTGCACGGCCTGATCCGCAGCTACCCCCTGGGCACGCTCGTCACCCAGGCCAACGGCGTGCTGGACGCCAACCACCTGCCGTTCCTGCTGGATGCGGACCCAGGGGAGATGGGCACGCTGAGCGCCCATGTGGCCCGCGCCAATCCCATCTGGCAGCAGTGCCGCGACGGCGCCGAGGTGCTGGTCATCTTCCGTGGTGCCGAAGGCTATATCTCGCCCAGCTGGTATCCAAGCAAGCACGAGACGCACCGCCTGGTGCCCACCTGGAACTACGAGGCCGTGCATGTGCACGGGCAAATCAGCATCCATGACGACGAGAGATTCGTGCGCGGCCTGGTCGGGCGGCTCTCGCGGGTCCATGAGGCATCGCAGGCCCAGCCCTGGAAGATGTCCGACTCGCCGCGTGAATTCATCGACGGCATGCTGCAGGCCATCGTCGGCCTGCAGATCCGCATCACCCGCCTGGAGGGCAAGGCCAAGCTCAGCCAGAACCGGCAGGCCCGCGACCTGGCAGGCGCCATCGGCGCGCTGCGCGAGCGCGGACAGGAGCCGCTGGCCGGTGCCATGGATGCGGCGCCGCGCATCTAGCGCCAGCCACCCTCACACAGGTTGCCAACCACCGATGTACACATCCACCTTCACCTTCGCGCCGGGCGAATACGACGCACCATTCCATGCCCTTGACGGCCGGATCGCCGAGATCGCCCGCGCCATCCCCGGCTACCTGGGCGAAGAGGCCTGGGAGAACCCCGCCACAGGCCTGGTCTCCAACGTCTACTACTGGCAGACCTGGGAGGCGCTGCAGCAACTGATGCGCCACCCTGCGCACCTCGAAGCCAAGCAGCAGCAGGCGCGCTGGCTCAAGGGCTACCAGGTGGTGATCGTCCAGGTGGTGGGCAGCTACGGCGATGGCGGGATAGCGCACCCGCTGGCCACCGCTGCGCAAGGCACTGCGCACCAGGCTCGCTGACCGGACCCGCTTTTGGCCCGATGATGGCGGCCATGCGATGGCGTTTTGATCCTGTTTCCCTGGCGTGGGCGGTGGCCCTGTTTGTCTTGCTCGTGCTGCTGGCCACCGTCGGCGCGCGCTGGGGCTGGGTGCGCAGCTTCTTCGGCGACGTGTTGGCCGTGGCCTGGGTCTATGCCGTGTTCAAGACCGTGATCGCCGCGCGCGTGCTGCTGCTGGCGTCGGCCGCGCTGGGCGTGGGCCTGCTGGTGGAGCTGGGCCAGTTCCTGGCATTGACCTTCCAGTTGCACATTCCCAACCGCGCCTTGCGCATCGTGCTGGGCAGCACGGCCGACTGGTGGGATGTGCTGGCCTATGTGATGGGTTTTGCAGCCGTGCTGGCGGTGGAGGCTGCGTTCCGTGGCCGCAGAGCCAGGCCTGTGCTCTGATCAGGCCCTTACAGCGCAGCCACCGGCCTTGAGCACCCGCTTCGTCGAGGCCGGATACCGCTCCAGCTTGTCCGCCGGCCGGCGCGGCCTGGCCACCAGCTCGCCACCGCAGTTGGGGCAGGCGCCGTGCAGCACATGATCCGCACAGCCGGCACAGAACGTGCACTCGAAGGTGCAGATGCGGGCCTCGGCAGACTCTGGCGGCAGGTCCTTGTCGCAGCATTCGCAGTTGGGTCGAAGCTCAAGCATCGGTGCACTCCGGGTGTGGTCCATGAAGACTGGCATCCTAGTGGATGTGCTCTGCCGGGGAGCGGTCCTCGCGCTCCATCTGCAGCGTCGTATGGTGCAGGTCGAAGCCGGCCTGCAGCCTGTCCTCGATATCGCGACGCACCTGCTCGCCGTCCGCGCCGGGCAGCAGCACCACATGGCCGGTCAGCATGGGCTTGCTCTGCGTGACCGCCCACAGGTGGACATCGTGGATTGCTGCCACGCCCGCCGTGCCCGCAATCGTCTCGCGCACCGCCTGCAGGCTCATCCCTGAGGGCACGCCTTCCAGCAGGATGTTGATGCACTCGCGCAACAGGGTCCAGGTCCGCGGGAACACCATGAAGCCGATGCCCACGGCCACCGCCGAGTCGATCCACCGCCAGCCCGTCAGCCAGATCAGCGCAGCACCGGCGAGCACGCCGACCGAGCCCAGCATGTCCGCCCACACCTCCAGATACGCGCCTTTCACGTTCAGGCTCTCGTCCTTGCCACCCGACAGCAGGCGCATGGAGAGCAGGTTGATCACCAGCCCCACGGCCGCCACCGCCATCATGCCCAGGGACTGGATTTCCGCAGGTGCCGACAGGCGGCGGTAGGCCTCATACAGGATGTAGAAGGCCACTCCCAGCAGCACCAGTGCGTTGACGGCGGCGGCCAGGATCTCGAAGCGCGCATAGCCGTAGGTGCGCAGCAGGTCGGCTGCCTTGCGGCCGGCGCGTATCGCCACCAGGGCCAGCAGCAGCGCCATCGCGTCGGTCAGCATGTGCATGGCGTCGGAGATCAGGGCCAGGCTGCCCGTGACCATGCCGCCGATGATCTCCACCACCATGAAGGTGCCGGTCAATCCGAAGGCAAACCAGAGACGGGATTCCGGCAGGGCGCGCACGTCGCCGTGCTGATGGCTGTCGCTCATGAGATTCCTTGACTTGAAAACGGTTGTGAACAGAGGGCCGCCGCATCCATGGCGACCATGGCAAGCGGGGGATCGGACCTCGATGAGAAAGCGTGAAGTGACTTGAAGGTCAAGTGCTGGCGGCAACTCGGCACCGCAGGTGGCCCGGACACCGCAGCGCGCATATCCCTGCATCCATCGCAACATTTCATTTAGGTAAATTGATTACGAATAGTAGAATCAAGACATCCACCAAGGAGACATTCGATGAACACAAGCGCCCGTCCCGACCTGTCCACACTGCCACCGCCCGCCGCCGTGCAGCAGCTGCACCACTACGCCTACAAGGCCCGCGATGCCGAGGAGACCCGCCACTTCTACGAGGACATCCTGGGCCTGCCGCTCTACCACATCATCCAGAGCGACTACGTGCCCAGCACGGGCGAGTACTGCCCCTACACGCACTTCTTCTTCCGCCTGAAGGATGGGTCGTTCATCGCCTTCTTCGACATCGGCGACGACGAAAAGGCCCTGCCCTCGCCCAACACGCCGCTGTGGATCAACCACATCGCCTTCCGCGTGGACACCGTCGAGGAACTGGAGAACACCAAGGCCCGCCTGGTGGCGCATGGCATCGAGGTGCTGGGCGTGACCGACCACCACATCTTCAAGAGCATCTATTTCTTCGATCCCAACGGCATCCGCCTGGAGCTGTCGGCCCAACTGGCCGACGAAGTGCAGATGGCGCGCGAAAGCACCACCGCCCACGCCTGCCTGAACGAGTGGACGGCACGCAAGGAGCAATGGCGCAAGGAACGCGCCGAAGGCAAGGCCGCCCAGCCGCTCAAGCCCCAGAGCAACGACCGGCCCGAGTTCGTCCCCGACGCAGCGGCCTGAATAAGACCCGGCGAACAGGCAGGCGGACGGGGTCGGTAGAATCCCCGTCAAACCGTCATCCATTTCGCATATGCAGACGGCATCCCTTCAACGGATGCCGTTTTCATTTGCCAAACGCCATTCGCACAATTCCCCGCAAGCAAGCCATGAGCGACACCATTGCCCAGCCAGGCCTCGACAGCCTGTCCAAATCGTTTGAACCCGCCGCCATCGAGGCCCAATGGGGCCCTGAATGGGAAAAGCGCGGCTACGGCGCAGCCGGCGTGCGCGGCACGGGCCAGGCAGATGCATCCCAGCCCTCGTTCTCCATCCAGCTGCCGCCGCCCAATGTGACGGGCACGCTGCACATGGGCCATGCGTTCAACCAGACCATCATGGACAGCCTCACGCGCTACCACCGCATGAAGGGCCACAACACGGTCTGGGTGCCCGGCACCGACCACGCGGGCATCGCCACGCAGATCGTGGTGGAGCGCCAGCTGCAGGAGCAGGGCATTGCCAGCCGCCACGACATGGGCGCGACGCCTCCCGAGGCGCGCAAGAACTTCGTCAGCAAGGTCTGGGAGTGGAAGAACCAGAGCGGCAACACCATCACCGGCCAGATGCGCCGCATGGGCGACAGCGTGGACTGGAGCCGCGAGTACTTCACCATGGACGACAAGCTGTCGTCCATCGTCAACGAGACCTTCGTGCGCCTGTACCAGCAGGGCCTGATCTACCGCGGCAAGCGCCTGGTCAACTGGGACCCCAAGCTGATGTCGGCCGTCTCCGACCTCGAGGTCGAGAACGAGGAGAAGGACGGCTCGCTGTGGCACATCGCCTATCCGCTGTCCGACGGCTCGGGCCAGCTCGTGGTGGCCACCACGCGCCCGGAAACCATGCTGGGCGACGCAGCCCTGATGGTGCACCCCGAGGACGAGCGCTACCAGGCGCTGATCGGCAAGACCGTGATCCTGCCCCTGGTGGGCCGCGAGATCCCCATCATTGCCGACGACTACGTGGACCGCGAGTTCGGCACGGGCGTGGTCAAGGTCACGCCTGCGCATGACAACAACGACTACGCCGTGGGCCAGCGCCACGGCCTGCCGATGATCTGCGTGCTGACGCTGACGGCCACCATCAACGACGAGGCGCCCGAGAAGTACCGCGGCATGGACCGCTTCGTGGCGCGCAAGGCCATCGTGGCCGACCTGGACGCGGCCGGCCTGCTGGTCGAGACCAAGAAGCACAAGCTCATGGTGCCCATCTGCACGCGCACGGGCCAGGTGATCGAGCCCATGCTGACCGACCAGTGGTTCGTGGCCATGAACAAGGTGGGCGAAGGCGATGCCACCGGCAAGTCCATCGCACAGAAGGCCATCGATGCCGTCTCCAGCGGCCAGGTGCAGTTCGTGCCCGAGAACTGGGTCAACACCTACAACCAGTGGATGAACAACATCCAGGACTGGTGCATCTCGCGCCAGCTGTGGTGGGGCCACCAGATTCCCGCCTGGTACGACGAGGACGGCAAGGTCTACGTGGCCCGCACCGAGGAAGAAGCCCAGGCCCAGGCCCCCGGCAAGACGCTCACGCGCGACGAGGACGTGCTGGACACCTGGTACTCCTCGGCCCTGGTGCCGTTCTCCACCATGGGCTGGCCGAACCAGACCGAGGCGGCCGACGATGACTACAACCTCTACCTGCCCAGCTCGGTGCTGGTCACGGGCTACGACATCATCTTCTTCTGGGTCGCCCGGATGATCATGATGACCACGCACTTCACGGGCCGCGTGCCCTTCCGCCATGTCTACATGCATGGCCTGGTGCGTGACGCCCAGGGCAAGAAGATGAGCAAGTCCGAGGGCAACGTGCTCGACCCCGTGGACCTGATCGACGGCATCGACCTGGACACCCTGCTGGACAAGCGCACCCAGGGCCTGCGCCGCCCCGAGACCGCCCCCCAGGTGCGCAAGAACACGCAAAAGGAATTCCCCGAGGGCATTCCCGCCTACGGCGCCGACGCGCTGCGCTTCACCTTCGCGGCCCTGGCCTCGCTGGGCCGCTCCATCAACTTCGACAGCAAGCGCTGCGAGGGCTACCGCAACTTCTGCAACAAGCTGTGGAACGCCAGCCGCTTCGTGCTGATGAACTGCGAAGGCCATGACTGCGGCCTGCTGCCCCACACCAAGGAGCAATGCCAGGCCGGCGGCGAGTTCGCGGGCTACATGCAGTTCAGCCAGCCCGACCGCTGGATCACCTCGCAGCTGCAGAAGGTCGAGGCCGAAGTGGCCAAGGGCTTTGCCGAATTCCGCCTGGACAACGTGGCCAACGCGCTGTACGACTTCGTCTGGAACGAGTTCTGCGACTGGTACCTGGAAATCGCCAAGGTGCAGATCCAGACCGGCAACGAGGCCCAGCAGCGCGCCACGCGCCGCACGCTGATCCGCACGCTGGAGGCCATCCTGCGCCTGGCCCACCCCATCATCCCGTTCGTGACCGAAGCCCTGTGGCAGAAGGTCGCCCCGGTCGCCGGCCTGCCCGGCGAGTCCGTGGCCGTGGCCCGCTACCCCGAGGCCCAGCCCGAGAAGATCGACGAGGCCGCCATCGCCTACGTGGGCCGCATCAAGCAGATGATCGACGCCTGCCGCACGCTGCGCGGCGAGATGGGCGTGTCGCCCGCACAGCGCCTGCCGCTGCTGGCCGTGGCCAGCTCGGCCGACGAGGCACAGTTCCTGCGCACCAATGCCGCCGTGCTTCAGAACCTGGCCAAGCTCAGCGAAGTCAAGGTGTTCGACGACGAAGCCGCCTGGGCCGAGGCCGCCCAGGCCGCGCCGGTCTGCGTGGTGGGCGAGGCGCGCCTGGCGCTGTTCGTGGAGATCGACGTGGCCGCCGAAAAGGCCCGCCTGTCCAAGGAAGCCGCACGCCTGGAAGGCGAGATCACCAAGGCCAATGCCAAGCTGGGCAACGAGGCCTTCGTGGCCAAGGCACCTCCGGCCGTCATCGACCAGGAAAAGAAGCGCGTGGCCGACTTCGGCGCAACGCTGATCCGCATCCAGGAACAACTCGCCCGCCTGGGTTGAAAGATCCGTTTATGAGCACCCAGACCCGTGTCCGCAAAGCCGTGTTTCCCGTTGCCGGGCTCGGCACGCGCTTTCTGCCCGCCACCAAGGCCTCTCCCAAGGAGATGCTGCCCGTGGTGGACAAGCCGCTGATCCAGTACGCCGTGGAAGAGGCCTACGAGGCCGGCATCCGCGACATGATCTTCGTCACCGGCCGCAGCAAGCGCGCCATCGAGGACCATTTCGACACCGCCTACGAGCTGGAAAACGAGCTGGAGAACGCCGGCAAGCAGGCCATGCTGGAGCTGGTGCGCAGCATCAGCCCCGCCGACATGAACTGCCTGTTCGTGCGCCAGCCGCGCTCCCTGGGCCTGGGCCATGCCGTGCTATGCGCCGAGCCGCTGGTGGGCAACGAGCCCTTTGCCGTGCTGCTGGCCGACGACCTGATGGTGGGCGAGCCTGGCGGCCCGGGCGTGATGGCCCAGATGACCTCGGCTTTCCAGAAACAGGGCCGCTCCCTGCTGGCCGTGCAGGAAGTGCCGCTGGAGCAGACCAAGCGCTACGGCATCGTGGCCGGCGAGCCGGCCGGCGGCGCGCTGATGCGCATCGAGAAGATCGTCGAAAAGCCCGCGCCCGAGAAGGCGCCTTCGCGCATGGGCGTGGCCGGCCGCTATGTGCTGACACCGGCCATCTTCGAGGAGATCCGCAACCAGCCCAAGGGCGTGGGCGGCGAGATCCAGCTGACCGACGCCATCGAACGCCTGATGGCCCATGAAGCCGTCTACGCCTTCCAGTACCAGGGCAAGCGCTACGACTGCGGCAGCAAGGAAGGCTTTTTGCAGGCCACGGTGGAGCTGGCGCTGCAGCACGAGGACGTGGGCGCGAGCTTCCGCGAATACCTGCAGGGCCTGAGCATCTGAGGCCGGGCCTCGGAGCCGCCCCTGCCCCATGCAAAAGGCCTGCGAAAGCAGGCCTTTTTCTTTGGAGCGAGCCGCGTGCAGCCGCTCAGCGCCGGCGCAGGATGTGGATGAACTCCGCGCCCACGGTCTGCTGCTCCACCAGCTCATTGCCGGTCTGCTTGGCGAAGGCCTGGAAGTCGCGCAGCGATCCGGTATCCGTGGCCACCACCTTGAGCAGCTGGCCGCTGTCCAGTTCGGCCAGCGCCTTCTTGGCCTTGAGAATGGGCAGCGGGCAGTTGAGCCCGCGCGTGTCGATTTCCTTGTGAATTTCCATCGGATGCACCTCTTGAGCCTGGGATTCTAGGCGGCATCGCGGCTGAGGCCGGCAGCAGTGTCTTGATCGGCGCGACTCGCTTCAGCCTCCTGGGCCTGCTCGGCACGCTTCCAGAAGTCACGGATCACAGGATCATGCCCCCGGCTGCGCAGCCACTTGGCCAGCGCCATGCCCGTGCCCGAAGGCCAGGCCTGGACTTTCTCGGGCTCCAGCAGGCGGTATTCCAGCAGCTCGGGCGACAGCCGCACCTGGCCGCTGGCGCGCACATGGAAGGCGATGATCACCTGGTTCATGCGCAGGAACTCATGCACGCTGATCAGCTCCAGCGACTCGGCCTTCAGGCCGGTTTCCTCCGCCACCTCGCGCGCCACGCCCTCCTCGGGCGACTCGCCGGCCTCCATGAAGCCCGTGATCAGGCCGAAGACCTTCTCGGGCCAGGCCGCATTGCGCGCCAGCAGCACCTTGCCGTCCAGCTCCACGATGGCGGCCAGCACGGGCGTGGGATTGTTCCAGTGCGTCCAGCCGCACTCGGGGCAGCGCAGGCGCGATACATCGCCGCCGTCCTCGGCCTGGATCACCCACTGCAGGGGGGTGGCGCAGTGCGTGCAATAGCGGGTTTCATAGTGCATGGGGCTGTTCCTGGTTTTTTGCTGTCCTGGCTCAATGCAAACAGGAAGGCCCGCCGGAAGGCGGGCCTGTCGCTGTATCAGGCGGGGAAGACGCCCGTGGACAGATAGCGGTCGCCGCGGTCGCAGACCACGAAGACGATGGTGGCGTTGTTCTCGCGCTCGGCAATCTGCTGGGCCACCCAGCAGGCGCCGGCAGCCGAGATGCCGGCAAAGATGCCTTCCTCGCGCGCCAGGCGGCGCGCCATGTCTTCGGCATCGTCCTGGCCCACGAGCACGGTCTCGTCGATCAGCGAGGCGTCGTAGATCTTGGGCATGTATTCCTCGGGCCACTTGCGGATGCCGGGGATGCGCGAGCCCTCGGCCGGCTGGGCGCCCACGATGCGGATGGCAGGGTTCTTTTCCTTGAGGAACTTCGCCACGCCGGTGATCGTGCCCGTGGTGCCCATGGCGCTCACGAAATGGGTGATCTCGCCGCCGGTCTGCTCCCACAGCTCGGGGCCGGTGGTCTCGTAGTGGATACGCGGGTTGTCGGGATTGCCGAACTGGTCGAGCACCACGCCCTTGCCCTGGGCCACCATCTGGTCGGCCAGGTCGCGCGCGTATTCCATGCCGCCGCTCTTGGGCGTGAGGATCAGCTCGGCGCCATAGGCCTTCATCGTCTGGGCACGCTCGATGGACAGGTCCTCGGGCATGATCAGCACCATCCGGTAGCCCTTGATCGTGGCGGCCATGGCCAGCGCAATGCCGGTATTGCCCGAGGTCGCCTCGATCAGCGTGTCGCCGGGCTTGATGTCGCCGCGCTCTTCGGCGCGGCGGATCATCGACAGGGCCGGCCTGTCCTTGACCGAACCGGCCGGGTTGTTGCCTTCCAGCTTGCCCAGCACCACGTTGCCACGTTCCTGGCGAGACTGCGCACCGATGCGCTGCAATGCCACCAGGGGCGTGCGGCCGATGGCGTCTTCGATGGTCGGATAAATTTTCATAGCCTCACACTGTGCCATAATTCGCCCCTGCGCTAAGTAGCCCGGGTGGTGAAATTGGTAGACGCAGGGGACTCAAAATCCCCCGCCGCAAGGCGTGCCGGTTCGATTCCGGCCCCGGGCACCAGAGATTACGTAGCCGAAAAAGCAGTCCGCTGCTTTTTCGGCTATTTCTTTTCCGGCCGCTGTCTTCACAGTGTCCGCACACCCCTCCTTCCTGCACCAGCCCTTTTCAGCGGCTGCACTGCAATTCAAGGCCTCCAGCCTGACCAGATCCTGCGTCCTCATGCCTTGGGCGGGATAGCCCCTGCGCGCTTTCACCCGCACACCACCCAACCTGTGCACAACTTTGGCATCAAGCCACCGCCAAGGCGGAAACGGACTGCAATCAGGCGCATGTCCAGCCCGCCTCGAATCGCCCCCACCGCGGCCTGCCCCCTAGCCTTGCCCAGTGCGCGAAATCCGGCACCTTCCCTCTGAAAACCGGTATCTGCACCATCGCCATGCAGCCAATTTCCGGCGCGGTCACCAGCCCGGTGCGCCCGCTGCAAAAGCCTGGTAATGCCCATGAAAAAAGCCACCCTGGGGTGGCTTTATTTCTCCACAGAACCCTTGAACAACCCTGTGGATATTCAGTGAACAGCAAGTGAACGAGGCGTCCAAGTGCTTGCATTCACTGGCCGCAAGCTAGGCTGCCTGCAAATCAGGCAGCCCCTGAATCCAAGGGAAAACCCTTGGAACCGAGGTCACCTGTCGCGCCGCGCCTCAGGCATCGGAGCGGCGGATCTGGGCACGGCCCGCCGCCGTGATGTGCCATTGATGGCTGCTGTCCACTTCGACCAGTCCACGCTCGCGCAGCCTCTTGGACAGATGCTCGCGCGCCGCGCTTTCCAGCGATACGGGCTCGCCCATTTCCAGCTTCTTGAGCACTTCGAGTTCATCCACCGTCGGCTCGTACACGGGTGCGTGATATGTGGTTTCGGCCATCGCTACTCCTTCGCTATTCAAAGTCTCATGCCCCGGCACTGCCCAAGGCATGGGTCCCAACATAGCGTTGGCCGGGACGCCGCGCAATCGGTGTCCGCACCTTTTTTCGCGATGTGGGCGATGATGGCACGCTTTGCGGCGGCGTCCCACAGGTGCCAGGGCACTGCCCTGTCCGGGAAACGGGCAGCCCGCTCTCTTGCCGCCGCCCTCTGCTCTCCGCTCTTGCCATCTGCTCCAGGGATTCAGGTTTTCATGTTGTACGCCATCACCGCCTTGTTCGCCTTCCAGTTGCTGGGAGAGGCCATCGTCCAGCTCACGGGGCTGCCGCTTCCGGGAGCGCTCATGGGCACGCTGCTGCTGCTGGCGGCGCTGCTGCTGCACGGCCGCCTGCCCGAGTCGCTGGAGAAGGCCGCCGGCGTGCTGCTGCAGAACATGATGCTGCTGTTCATTCCCGTCATTGCAGGCGTGATGCTGGAGTTCGACCGGCTGTCGCGCGAATGGCAGCCCTTCGTGATCGCCTGCGTGGCGGGTGCAGCCATTACCTTCCTGGCCACGGCCTTCACCTTCCGCTGGTGCCTGGAGCGCCAGCGCGCCCGCGAGGCGGCCGCCAGCCAGGGAGACAAGGCATGAACGCGCTCACCACCCACTGGCACAGCGCCTGGCAGTCGCTGTCCGGCAATGCCTCCACCGCCCACCTGCCCTGGCTGGTGCTGACCATGGCCGTCTACCTGGCGGCCATGGCGCTGTACCGCCGAAGCGGCAACCATCCGCTCCTGATTCCCGTGTTCACGGCCGTCGTCGTCATCGTGGGCGTGCTGCTGGCCACGGGCACCTCCTATGCCAGCTACCGCAGCGGCGTCTCGCTGCTGGGACTGCTGATCGGCCCGGCCACCGTCGCGCTGGCAATTCCGCTGTACGCCCAGCGCGAGCGCATCCGCGCGCTGTGGCTGCCCATCAGCGTGGCGCTGGCCGTGGGCTGCGTGGTGGCGTTGCTGTCGGCACTGCTGATCGGCTGGAGCCTGGGAGCGACGGTGCAGACGCTGGTGGCGCTGGCGCCCAAGTCGGCCACCATTCCCATCGCCCTGCCCATGGCCGAGCGCTTTGGCGGGCCGGCCTCGCTGGCGGCCGTGGCCGTGGCCATCACCGGCATTGCGGGCACGATGATGGCGCCGCTGCTGATCCGCCTGGTGCGCAGCGATGACCCGGCCGTGCAGGGTTTTGCCCTGGGACTTACGGCCCACGCCATCGGCACGGCACGCGCGCTGCAGGTGAATCCGACCATGGGCGCCTTCTCGGCCCTGGCCATGGGCCTGAACGGCGTGGCCACGGCCGTGGTCATGCCGCTGTGCCTGGCCGTGCTGCCCTGGTTTTGAGCGCGATTGCGGGTTTTCCCCAGAGACACCCCCACAAGCCTGTGGACAAGCGCCGCCAGCAGCAAGGATAAGTCAGTTAAGTGACTGTCATCGTTGAACAATCCAAGGCCTGCTTAATTATCAGGCAGGCCGGTGCTCCCTGGCGCGCTGCTGCAGCCATGAAGAGAACACGCGCAGGGCGGGCGCGGGCTGGGCATCGGGCGCCAGGGCCGGGGTGACCAGGTAGTAGGCGCGGTTGCCGCGCAGCGGCTGGGGGCAGGCAATGATGAGGTCGCCGCGCGCCAGCTCCTGCTCGATCAGCATGGGCGGCATCAGCGCCACGCCCAGGCCCTGGCTGGCGGCCACGGCCAGCATGGAGAACAGCTCCAGCCGCATGCCATCCAGCGCGCGCGGCGCGGCCACGCCCATGGCATCGAACCACTGCTGCCAGCCGTAGGGCCGCGTGCTTTGCTGCAGCAGCGGCATCCGGGCCACGATGTCCGCCCCCACAGGCAGCCAGGCCCGGCCCGGCTCGCGCGCCTGGGCCGTGGCCAGCAGTTGCGGGCTGCACACGGGCACCACCTCTTCGTCCATCAGCCATTGCGCCTGCACACCGGGCCAGCGTGCCACCTGCTCGGGCGTGCCTGCATAGAGCGCAGCGTCGAACACGGTATCGGCAAACAGGAAGGGCCGCGTCTGCACATCGATGTGCACGGTGACCTCGGGATGCTCGCGCGCCAGCTGCGGCAGGCGCGGCAGCAGCCAGCGCGTGGCGAAGGTGGGCACGGCCGCCAGGTTGAGCGGGCCTCCCTCGCCCTGGTGGGCCATGATGTCCAGCGTGTCGCGTTCCAGGCCGTGCAGCCAGCGCGAGACCTGCTGGGCGTACTGCGTGCCGGCCTCCGTCAGCAGCACGCCGTGGCGCGTGCGCCGGAACAGCTGCACGCCCAGGAACTCTTCCAACGCAATGATCTGGCGCGATACCGCGCTTTGCGTGAGCGACAGTTCCTGCGCCGCACGCGTGTAGCTGATGTGGCGGGCGGCCGACTCGAAGCAGGCAAGGGCTTGGGTGGATGGCAGGGCTCTACGCATATTTCATGAATTCAATGCACTTCAGAGCCTCACATCATAGGGAATAACCCGCAACAACCCATTCATACATGCGTTTTACGCATTCATGGATGAACAAACATCGTTTGCGCCACGCGCAGGCCCGCTTCTAAGATGCGTCGCAACAACGCTCCATGGTCACAGCCTGCCCGGCTTTGGCATATGGCAGCGACCCGCCCTTGACCTCTTTGTTTTTTGGAGAAACCACGCCATGGCCCGCAACAGCTTCCAATGGGATGACCCCTTCCAGCTCGACCAGCAACTGAGCGAAGACGAGCGCATGATCCGCGACGCGGCCCATGCCTACTGCCAGGAGAAGCTGGCCCCCCGCGTGCTGGAAATGTTCCGCCATGAAAAGACCGACGTGAGCATCTTCCGCGAGATGGGCGAGCTGGGCCTGCTGGGCCCCACCATCCCCACGCAGTACGGCGGCGCGGGCCTGAACTATGTCAGCTACGGCCTGGTGGCACGCGAGATCGAGCGCGTGGACTCGGGCTACCGCTCCATGGCCAGCGTGCAAAGCTCGCTGGTGATGGTGCCCATCAATGAATTCGGCACCGAAGACCAGAAGAACAGGTACCTGCCCAAGCTGGCCAGCGGCGAGTTCATCGGCTGCTTCGGCCTGACCGAACCCGACCACGGCTCCGACCCCGGCAGCATGTCCAGCCGCGCCTACAAGGTGGACGGCGGCTACCGCCTCAAGGGCAACAAGATGTGGATCACCAACAGCCCCGTGGCCGACGTGTTCGTGGTCTGGGCCAAGGAAGTGACCGAGGACGGCCATGTGGGCGAGATCCGCGGCTTCATCCTGGACAAGGGCATGAAGGGCCTGTCGGCCCCGGCCATCCACGGCAAGGTGGGCCTGCGCGCCTCCATCACGGGCGAGATCGTGATGGACGACGTCTTCGTTCCCGAGGAAAACGCCTTCCCCGAAGTGCGCGGCCTCAAGGGCCCATTCACCTGCCTGAACAGCGCACGCTTCGGCATTGCCTGGGGCGCCCTGGGCGCAGCCGAGTTCTGCTGGCACACGGCGCGCCAGTACACGCTGGACCGCAAGCAGTTCGGCCGCCCCCTGGCCGCCAACCAGCTGGTGCAGAAGAAGTTGGCCGACATGCAGACCGAGATCACCCTGGGCCTGCAGGCCGCGCTGCGCGTGGGCCGCATGAAGGACGAGCACCAGAACGTGATCGAGATCACCTCGCTGATCAAGCGCAACAACTGCGGCAAGTCGCTGGACATTGCCCGCATGGCGCGCGACATGATGGGCGGCAACGGCATCAGCGACGAGTTCGGTGTGGCCCGCCACCTGGTCAATCTGGAAGTGGTCAACACCTACGAGGGCACGCACGATGTGCATGCGCTGATCCTGGGCCGGGCGCAGACCGGCATCGCAGCTTTTGCCAACTGACCCCCTGAGGCGCTTCGCGCCTTCCCCCTTCTCGCTTCGCGGAGGGGGACGACGCCCTCGCCGCGAGGCGGCTCTTGCTCGGCGTCCCTGGCCTGCTCCACGCCCATGTCACACGCTATGGGTGATGGAAGCTCAAGCCCAGAGCTGAACTACCAGCGGCATCGGGCGCGCTCATATTTCTTCCCTCTCATGTCCTCCACATCCTCCGCGCCGGCCGCATTGGCCGGCATCAAGGTGCTTGATCTTTCCCGCGTGCTGGCCGGGCCCTGGTGCACGCAGACACTGGCCGACCTGGGCGCCGATGTGATCAAGGTCGAGCGGCCCGTGGCCGGCGATGACACGCGCCACTGGGGGCCTCCGTTCCTGCCGCGCGACGATGGGCAGGCCACGCAGGAGGCCAGCTATTTCACGGCCTGCAACCGCAACAAGCGCTCGGTCACCATCGACATGTCCACCCCCGATGGGCAGCAGCTGATTCGCCAGATGGCGGCCGGGGCCGATGTGCTGGTGGAGAACTTCAAGGTCGGTGGCCTGGCGCAGTACGGGCTGGACTACGAAAGCCTCAAGGCGCTCAACCCGCGCCTGATCTATTGCTCGGTCACGGGTTTCGGCCAGACCGGCCCGTATGCCGAGCGCGCGGGCTACGACCTCATGGTGCAGGCCATGTGCGGACTGATGAGCATCACCGGCCATGCCGACGGGGCGCCCGGAGGCGGCCCGCTCAAGGTGGGCGTGGCTGTGATCGATGTCTTCACGGGCCTGTATGCCAGCAATGCCATCCTAGCCGCGCTGCATGCGCGCCAGGCCTCGGGCCGGGGCCAGTACATCGACATGGCCCTGCTCGACGTGGGCATGGCCGTGCTGGCCAACCAGGCCGCCGGCTTTCTGGCCACGGGCGAATCGCCGGGCCGCGCCGGCAACATCCACCCCAGCCTGGCGCCCTACCAGGACTTCGCCACGGCCAACGGCAACGTGCTGCTGGCCATTGGCAACGACGGCCAGTTCGCGCGCTTTTGCGCCGCCGTCGGCGAAGCCGGCTGGGCGCAGGACGAGCGCTTTGCCACCAACACCGCGCGCGTGCGCAATCGCCAGGCGCTGCTGGAGCGGATGGTGCCCCTCATGAAGACACGCGGCACGGCCGAATGGATTGCGCTGCTGGAAGACAAGGCCGTGCCCTGCGGCCCCATCAACACCATCGCCCAGGCCTTCGACGACCCGCAGGTGCGCGCACGCGGCATACGCGTCGAGCTGCCGCGCGAGGCCGGCGACGGCATCTCGCGCATCGCCGGCGTGGCCAGCCCCATGCGGCTGAGCGACACCCCGCCCGTGCTGCGCAGCGCACCGCCCTCCCTGGGCCAGCACACCGATGAAGTGCTGGGCGAGCTGGGCATTGCGCCCATGGCCATCCAGGCGCTGCGCTCGCGCGGCGTGGTCTGATCGCCTGCGCCAGGCAACACCGCCTCCTCCAAATCTTTTTCCTCAAGCACCGCCATACGAATGTCTTAAAAAACCCAGCCCTCCCACCCGTCGGTGCCTCACAACAAACGCTCACAACATCCATTCAAGGAGACAACACCATGACTCACACCACTCGCATCGCGCTCGCCGGCATCCTCGGCGCCCTCGCGCTGTCGGGCGCAGCCCATGCCCAGGGCTACCCTGCCAAACCCATCAAGCTGCTCGTGCCCTTCGCGGCCGGCGGCACCACCGACCTGATCGCGCGCATCGTGGCCGAGCCGCTGGGCCGCGCCCTGGGCCAGCCCGTGGTGGTCGAGAACAAGGGCGGCGGCGGCGGCAGCATCGGCGCGGCCGAGACGGCGCGCGCCCAGTCCGACGGCTACAGCCTGGGCATTGCCACCGTGTCCACCACGGCCACCAACCCGGCGATCAACCCCAAGATCCCGTACAACGTGCTGACCGACTTCACGCCCATCGTGAACATCGCGGCCACGCCCAACATCATTGCGGCCCACCCCAAGTTCGCGGGCAAGAACTACCAGGAGTTCCTGGCCGAGGTGAAGAAGAACCCCGGCAAGTACTCCTACGCCTCGCCTGGCAACGGCAGCATCACCCATCTGATGATGGAGATGTTCAAGCTGTCCACGGGCACCGACATCACCCACGTGCCCTACCGTGGCAGCGGCCCCGCGCTGAACGACGCCGTGGCCGGCCAGGTTCCGCTGATCTTCGACAACCTGCCCTCCGCCCTGGGCTTCGTCAAGGAAAAGCGCCTGGTGCCCATCGTGGTGGCCGCGCCTCAGCGCCTGGCAGCGCTGCCCGATGTGCCCACCTTCAAGGAAGTGGGCCTGGCCCCCGTCAACCGCATGGCCTACTACGGCATCGTCGGCCCCAAGAACCTGCCGCGCGACATCGTGGACAAGGTCAATGCCGCCACGCGCAAGGTGCTGCAGGACCCCGCCATCAAGAAGCGCATCGAGGAAACCGGCTCGCTGATCGTGGCCGACACACCCGAGCATTTCTTTGAAGAGATCAAGGCCGAACTGGCGGTCTACAAGGACGTGGTGCAAAAGCAGAACCTGACGATGGATTGAGCCTGCGCGTCTCCACCGACCATCCCCGCCACGGCGGGGATTTTTGTTGGAGGGCTCGAAGGCGGGAGCCGCCAAGCGACATCCCAGCAACCTGCCTGCCTACCTGTCTTCTGCCCTGCGAGATACAATGTATCTCACCCATTTTTGCAGAAGCACACCATGGCAACCACCACCATGATCCACGTGCGCGTGGATGAAGAGATCAAGGCACAGGCCGCCGAAACCCTGGCCGGCATGGGCTTGACGGTGTCGGATGCCGTACGTGTCTTCCTGATGCGCGTGGTGGCCGACCAGCAATTGCCCTTCGACCTCAGGGCACCCAACGCCGAGACGCGCGCAGCCATGCAGGAGGCACGCGCCATGCGCAAGGGACGCTTTGCCACCGCGGACGATTTGCTCCATGACCTCGAAAAAGGCAGCGAGCAGTAAGCGCGCAGTCCTTCCCCGCGCATCGGACCGGACCAAGGCTTTCGCCAAGGACTGGGTCCGGCTGTCGCATTCCGGCCGCCATGACATGAAGCGGTTGAAGGAGGCCATGCTGCTGCTGATTGCCAACGACGCCCCCCTGGAGCCTCAGTGGCTTGACCATGCCCTCACCGGCGACTGGGCCGATCACAGGGAGTGCCACGTGGGGGGCGATTTCCTGCTGATCTACCGGCTCGATGGCCAGGGCGCCAACGAATCGATCATTTTCGTGCGAGCCGGCACGCACGCCGAGCTGTTCGACTAAGACACGCCCAGCAACGCCTCGCACACCTCACACAGGCGCCCGGCCAGACGTCGACCCGGCGCCGACAACTGGGCCCGCACGTGCAGTGCCACTTCCACATCAGGCACGGGGGCGAAGCCGGCCATGCCGTCGAGCAGGCGGTGGCCGGGCCCAACCAGCCGGCGCGGCAGCAGGCTGATGCCCAGGCCCTGCTCCACGGCGGCTTCCAGGCTGGCCAGGCTGGCGCTCACATAGGCCAGGCGCCAGCGCCGGCCGGCGGCATCCAGCGCATGCGTCATCTCGCTGCGGTACAGGCCGCCCTGCGGAAATACCACCAGAGGCAAGGGATCCATCCCGTGGCAGGGATGCCGCGCACTGTCTATCCAGGCCAGCGGTTCAGGCCAGCGCGCCATGCCGGGCGTGCTGCCGCTGCGCTGCTTGACGATGGCCAGGTCCAGCTCGCCGGACTGGAACTGCTGCCATATCGCCTGCGACAGCCCGCTGGTCAGCTCCAGGCGCAACTGCGGCTGGCTGCGCGCCAGCGCGCCCAAGGCGGGCATCAAGGCATTGCCGGCAAAGTCCTCTGGTACGCCGATGCGCAGCACGGCTTCGGTGGCGCCAGCCAACTGCTCCACGGCCTCGTCCATGAGCGCGAGGATGCGTTGCGCATAGGCCAGCAGGCGCTCTCCTTCCAGCGTGCATTCCACATGGCGCCCGCTGCGGTCCAGCAGCGTGCAGCCCATTTGCTCCTCCAGCCTGCGGATCTGCTGGCTGACCGTGGACTGGGTCAGGTGCACGCCCTGCGCCGCGCGCGTGAAGCTGCCGGTTTCGGCCACGGCGCAGAAGCTGCGCAGCAGGGTGGGGTCTATGGAAGAGGGCTGCATGGGGCTTGGGCGAATTTCAGTGGCTTTGTCACTGCCTGGCATTTGATCATTTAATTTTCCAATTGATGGCCCCCGTCCTAGACTGCGGCCTCAGCTCCCGATTGCCCAGCCATCCCCATGCAAGAACAAGAACACATCCGCCTGCTGCGCCATGCCGTGCAGCTGGCGCACGACAACCGCCTGCGGGGCGGCCGGCCCTTCGGCGCCCTGCTCGCGCGCGAGGGGCAGATCCTGTCCACGGGCGTCAACGAGATCGTGCAAAGCCATGACCCCAGCGCCCACGCAGAAATGCAGGCGCTGCGCGCGGGCACGCGCGCCCAGGCCAACGTCAGCCTGGCCGGCTGCACCATCTACGCCAGCGGCCACCCCTGCCCCATGTGCCTGGCGGCGCTGGTGATGGCCGGGGCCGAGCAGGTCTTCTTCGCCTTCGACAACGCGGATGCCCAGCCGTATGGTCTGTCCAGCGAGGGCGCCTACCAGCGGCTGCGCATGCCGCTGCAGCCGCCACCGCTGCCCCTGACGCGGCTGGACACGGGCATCACGGCGGCCCAGCTGTACGGCAACGTCCCCTGGGCCTGAAGCCATGTCGTCCATTGCGCCTGCGCACACCGAGACCCCTGCCGCGGCACACGCCATTCCAACGGCGCTGTGGCTGGCCACCGTCGTGCTGGTCACGCTGAACCTGCGCCCGTTTCTCACGGCCATCGGCCCGCTGGGACCGCAGATCCAGTCCGCCACCGGCATGGATCTGTCCACGCTGTCCTGGCTGACCCTGCTGCCCATGGCGTTGATGGGCGTGGGCGCCTGGCTGGCCCCGGCCGCGCTGCGGCGCCTGGGTCCGCGCCGCGCCGTGGTCGGCTCCTTGGCGGTGATTGCGCTGGGCTGCGCGCTGCGCGTGGCGGGCTCCAGTGCGGCCACCCTGCTGGCCACGGCCGCGCTGTGCGGCGCTGGCGTGGCCCTGGTGCAAGGCGTGCTGCCGGGCCTGATCAAGCGCCAGTCGCCCGCACGCACGGCGCAGATGATGGGGCTGTACTCGGCCGCGCTCATGGGCGGCGGCGCCCTGGGCGCCCAGATTTCGCCGCTGGCCGTGCAATGGGGACTGGATTGGCGCCTTGCGCTGGCGCTGTGGACTGCGCCCGCCCTGCTGGCAATGGCGCTGGCGCGGCATGCGCTGCGTGCGTTGCCGGCTCCGGCGCCCATGGCAGGGGCCAACGCCACGCAAGACACCGGCTGGCTGCGCCGGCGCCCGCGCACCTGGATGCTGATGGCCTGCTTCGGCCTCATCAACGGCGGCTATGCGGCCATGGTGGCCTGGCTTGCGCCCTTCTACCAGACGCACGGCTGGAGCCCCGCGCAAAGCGGCGGCCTGGTCGCCCTGCTGTCGGTGGCCCAGGCCGGCGCCGCGCTGGGCCTGCCCGTGCTGGCCGCGCGCCATGCCGACCGGCGGCCATGGCTGGGGTTCACGCTGCTGTGCCAGATCATCGGCCTGGCCGCGCTGGCCTGGTGGCCTGATGCGGCGCCGCTGCTCCACATCGTCATACTCGGCATCGGCCTGGGTGGGTGCTTCGCCTTGATGATGGTGGTGGCGCTCGACCATCTTCCCCACCCCACGCAGGCCGGGGCGCTCAATGCGCTGATGCAGGGCGGCGGCTTTCTGATTGCGGCGCTGGCGCCCTATGTGATCGCCCGGCTGCACCAGTTCACGGGCGGATTCGGCGCCGGCTGGCTGGCCCAGATGGCCGCCGTGCTCGTGGTCTGCGTGCTGGTGTCCCGCCTGGCACCGCAGCGCTACGCCCAGGCCATGCGGGCACCCGGCGGCTGACCCGCTTCAGTGCGCCGTTGCCTGGAAGCCGGCAGACCAGCGCACGAAGGCCCAGACGCACCAGGCCAGGCCCAGCGCCACCAGGCCGCCGCCGATCCAGCCAATGTTCTGCATGCCCGCGTGCATGCTGACCTGGCTGCCCAGCAGCGCGCCGCCGCCAATGCCGATGTTGAAGATGCCCGAGAACATGGACATGCCCACATCGGTGGCGTCGGCAGCCAGCTTGAGCACCTGGGACTGCATGGCCAGGGCGAAGCAGATCATGGCGACACCCCAGACCGAGCTCATCACATAGAGCGATGCCTCATGGCCCGAGGCCGGCACCAGCATCAGCAGGCTGGCCGACAGCACGCCAATGGCGGCCAGCAGAAAGCCGCGCGGATGGCGCAGGCCCCACCAGCTGAACATCACGCTGCCCACGATGCCCATGCCGCCGTACAGCAGCAGCACGGCCGTGGTCACCTTGCCCTCGAAGCCCGCGATGTCCTGCACGAAGGGCTCGATATAGCTGTAGGCCGTGAACTGCCCGGTGATCACGACCACCAGCAGGATGTAGATGGACAGCAGCGCCGGACGGCGCAGCAGCATGGGCACGCTGGCCAGGTTGCCCGCGTTCTCGCTGGGCAGGCGCGGCAGCAGCCGGGCCAGGGCCACCATGACGATGGCGGCCACCCCGCCCACGGCCAGGAACGTCGTGCGCCAGCCCAGCCATTCGCCCACGATCCGGCCCAGCGGAATGCCCAGCACCATGGCCATGGAGGTGCCGGTGGCCAGCAGGCTCAGCGCCACGGCCTTCCTGCCGGGCGGCGCCACGCGCACGGCCAGCGAGGCCGTGATGGACCAGAACACCGCATGCGACAGCGCGATGCCGATGCGGCTGACCATGAGCGACGCAAAGCTCCAGGCCACGCCCGACAGCACATGGCTGGCCACGAACAGCGCGAACACGCCCATCAGCAGCTTGCGCCGCTCCACATTGCGCGTGAGCAGCATGAAGGGCAGCGAGGCCAGGGCCACGATCCAGGCATAGATGGTCAGCATCAGCCCGACCTGCTCGGTGGGCATGCCAAAGCTCGCGCCAATGCTGCTGAGCAGGCCCACGGGCACGAACTCGGTGGTATTGAAGACGAAGGCGCCCAGCGCCAGCGCGATCACGCTGAGCCAGGCCTGGGCGGCCGTGGGTGTGGATGACGCGGAAACGGAGCCGGCCGCAGCGGAAACGGAAGGGGGCATGGGGAACGTGGGGCCTTTTTTGTTGCAGCGCAATATTGTGCTGCGCCATGCGACCGCCTGATGTCAGCTGCCGCGCAGGCCCCAGTGCCGCCAGGGAGACTCAGGCGGGCGGCAGGTGGCAGACGGCCTCGATGTTGTGGCCGTCGGGGTCGAGCACGAAGGCTGCGTAATAGTCGTCATGGTAGTGCGGTCGCAGGCCGGGCTCGCCATTGCAGCGCCCGCCTGCGGCCAGGGCGGCCGCGTGGAAATCATCGACCATGTTGCGGTTGTCCACGCGAAAGGCCACATGGATGGGCGGCTGGTTGGGCTCGCCGCCGGTGATCCAGAAATCAGGCTTGGGCGGCTCGCCAAAGCCGGCCGTGTCGCCGTGGCCGGTGAGCTCGGCGGACAGCTCCATCAGGATCTCGTAGCCCAGGGGAGCCAGCGCCCGCGCATAAAACTCCCGGCTGCGGTCGAAGTCCGATACGAGGATTCCCGTGTGGTCGATCATGGCGGCGCTCCTGCCTGTTCGTGACAGGCACCAGCATGCCATGGAGGCCGCCTGCGCACCAGCCGGGAGCCCCCGGTGCTCAGTAAGCGACGGTAAAGCGCTCGCGCAGGTGCAGGCCCTTGTCCAGCGCATCGACCAGGGCCACGGCCAGATCGGCGGCGGAGATGGTGCCGGGCTGGCCGTCGGCCTGCATCAACGGCTCATCCTTGCCCGTGCGGTACTGGCCCGTGCGCTCGCCATGGTCACCCAGGTGCAAGGCAATCGGCGGGCTCAGCATCGTCCAGTCCAGGCCCTGCTCCTTTTGCAGATCGTTGAGGGCATCGCGCGCAGCCGAGGCGCCGGGCTTGATGGCGGCCGGGAACTCGGGCGTGTCCACCAGTTGCCTGCCGGGCGCGATGTAGAGGCTGCCCGCACCGCCCACCACCAGATAGCGCTTGACGCCAGCCGCCTTCGTGCCCGCCACGATGGCGCGCGAGCCGCGCATGAAATCCTCATAGATGTCGGGATTGCCCCAGCCCGCGTTGTAGGCGCTGACCACGGCGTCCGCGCCTGCCACGGCCCGCTGCACGGCGGCGGCATCCAGCACATCGGCCTGCACGGCGTGCAGATGCGGCTGGGCCGCCAGCCTGGCGGGGTCGCGCACCAGGGCCACGACCTCGTGACCGCGCTGCAGCAGCTCCTTCAATACCGCCGACCCCACAAAGCCGGTTGCGCCAATGAGTGCCACTTTCATCTTCATTCCTTTGCGGCGCCTGGGCGCCTGTTCACGATGGCATTGAGATTACGCCGTTCACAATCGCTGCGGAAGACAGCAGTTTTCACCAACAGCTTGAAGCACCACTTCACAATACAGCCCATGGACGACTACAAACGCATGGCCGTTTTCGCCGCCGTGGTGCAGCACGGATCGATGAGCGCCGCCGCGCGCGCCCTGGGCATGAGCCCCTCGGCCGTGAGCCAGCAGGTGCGCCAGCTCGAGCGCGACGGCGGCGTCACCCTGCTGCACCGCTCCACCCGGCAGATCGCCCTCACCGACACGGGCGAGCGCTACTACCAGCAGTGCGCCGCCATGGCACAGGCCGCCAGCCAGGCGCGGGCCGAGCTGGCCGCCGCGCGCGACGAGCCCGGCGGCGAACTGCGCCTGTCAGCCACCGTGGGCTTTGCGCGCCATATCGCGCCAGCCCTGGGCAGCTGGCTGGCCCGGCATCCGGCACTGCGCCTGCACCTGGATGTGGACGATGCGCCCATCGACCTCATCCAAAGCCGCATCGACCTGGCGCTGCGCTTTGGCCGTCTGGCCGACTCCGGCTGGGCAGCCCGGCGCCTGGGCGCCATGCGCAACTGGCTGTGCGCCTCGCCCGCATGGATACAGGAGCACGGCGGCGGCGCGGCCTGGCGCCACCCGGCACCGCTGGCCAGCGCGCGCTGGCTGGGCCTTGCGCGCGAAGGCCAGGGCCAGGCCCTGCGGGCCGAGGCACGCCACCCGGCCACGGGCGAGACCTACAGCCTGCAGGTGCAGCCCCATGTGGCCAGCAACAACCAACTGTCCCTCCAGCAGATGTGCGAGGCCGGCCTGGGCCTGGCCCTGCTGGGCAGCATGGACGTTGCCGACGCGGTGGCCGAAGGACGCCTGGTGCGCCTGCTGCCCGACTGGGACTTCGGCGGCCTGGACATCTGGGCCGTCACCCCGCAGCGCCAGGCCCAGCCCGCCAAGGTGCGCCAGGCCATTGCCGCGCTGCAGGCCTATCTGGCGCAGTTGCCCGGCGTGGTCGATGCGCCGGCGCAGGCCCCGGCCGAGGTCCCGGGCCGATAAAAAAAGCCCGCACAAGGCGGGCATGAAAACGAAGGAAGGACAGGCTCTCAGTCGAGGGCCGTCTTCTGGCCGTTCTTGAACACGCTCAGCGTGTACGAAGGGTTCTTCATCTCGCCGTTCTTCTCGAAAGCGATCTTGGAGGTCACGCCCGAGTAGTCGGCCTTCTGCAGGAAGGGGATGTAGACCTTGGGGTCCCAGGAGTTGGCGCGCTTCATGGCGTCGGCCAGCATCATGGTGGCGTCGTAGAAGTACGGGCTGTAGACCTGGAACT
Organism: Delftia sp. DT-2; assembly: GCF_028401915.1. NCBI lineage: Bacteria > Pseudomonadati > Pseudomonadota > Betaproteobacteria > Burkholderiales > Comamonadaceae > Delftia > Delftia sp. DT-2. The sequence goes on along the minus strand of NZ_JAQOTI010000001.1, from coordinate 283,589 downwards.
GACCGGGGTACTTGGCGTCGTAGCGCTTCTTCCATTCCGTGCCGCCAGGCATCTTGGCCAGCGAGGCGCCGCCGTCGGCGCAGATCACGTTGTCCAGCGGCTTGGCGCCGGCGGCCACCTTGGCCAGCTCGGGCACGCACAGGCCGTCGCCGCCGAAGTACTTGGCATCGTTCATGCCCAACTGGGCCATCTGGCGCAGCATGGGGCCGGCCTGGCCATACATGCCGCCGTAGAAGATGCCTTCGGGCTTCTTGGCCTTGATCGAGGTCAGGATGGCCATGAAGTCCGTGGCCTTGTCGTTCGTGAACTCCGAGGCCACGACCTTCACGCCCAGCTTTTCCGCATCCTTCTTGAACACATTGGCCAGGCCCTGGCCGTAGGCCGTGCGGTCATCGATGATGGCTACGGTCTTGAGCTTGAGCGTTTCGGCCGCGTACTTGGCCAGCGCCGCGCCCAGCGCGTTGTCATTGGCAATCACGCGGTAGGTGGTGTTCCAGCCGGGCTTGGTCAGGTCGGGGTTGGTGGCCGCGCCCGTGATCATGGGAATGCCGCAGTCCTGGAAGACCTTGGACGAGGGGATGGCCACGCCCGAGTTGAGGAAGGCCACGGCGCCAGCGACCTTGTCGTCGCACAGCTTCTGCGAAGCGGCCGTGCCCTGCTTGGGATCGGCCACATCGTCTTCGGCCACCAGCTGGAACTTGACCTTCTTGCCGGCGATCTCCATGCCCTTGGCATTGAGGTCGTCAATGGCCATGCGCACGCCGTTCTCGTTGTCCTTGCCGAAATTGGCCTGGGGTCCGGACACGGGGCCGATGTGGCCGATGCGGATCACCTGCTCCTGGGCCATGGCCACGCCACCCATGCCGGCCACGACGGCCGCAATACACAACTTCCGGGACATCTTCATCGCGCACTCCTCAGTTGAAACAGGCCGTCACGTTATTCCCGTCATCGCGGCTTGGCAATGGCGCGTCACGCCGCGTGACGGGACCGCGACACTCGGCCCCAACTCAGTGTTTACGAGAATCCATCCCCAACCAAAGCTGTGCTGGGAGGCTGGCCGGCTCAGGCCGCGCGCGCCTGGCCCAGTGCCTGTACCTGCGCCAGCTGGTCCAGCGCCGCCAGGCAGGCATGCGCCACTTCCACGCCCTTCTTCACGAAGTGGGCACGGAAGAACTCCACATGGTCGCCGTGCTCGTGGAAGTCGCGCGGCGTGAGCACGGCCGAGAACACGGGCACTTCGGTATCGAGCTGCACGCGCATCAGGCCGTCGATCACGGCCGAGGACACGAACTCGTGGCGATAGATGCCGCCGTTGACCACCAGCGCGCAGGCGATGACCGCGTCGAAACGGCCGCTGTCGGCCAGCTTCTTGGCCAGCAGCGGGATCTCGAAGGCGCCGGGCACGTTGAAGTGGCTGATGTTCTGCGCGGCCACACCCTGGGCCTGCAGCTCGGCCGCCATGGAGTCGCGCGCCTGGTGCACGACATCGGTATGCCAGCTCGCGCAGATCACGGCCACGCGGCTGCGGCCCGCGACGGCCTTCCACGGCGTGCCCGAGGCCGTGCCGTGTGCGGAGAAGTTCAAGGAGACAGGAGTCTGATTCATGGTGCTCTTTCGAGATGAGACAAATGAATCAGGGCGCGCGCCATGGCGCCGCATGGCGCGGCACAGCCCATGGGACAACCATGGGCATGGCGCCTGCCATGCAGGTGCTGCGCGATCTCTTTCATCCGGACTGTGACCGTCGGCTCTGGCATCTCACCAGATCTGCTGACCCCGGCCGGCCTTGCGGCTAGCCGGGCGCTCGCGGGCTGCCGGACACATGCCGAAAGACAGATCCAGATACCGCCGGTGGGGAATTTCACCCCGCCCTGAGAACGCTGCTTTGCGGCGCACGGACTGCGCGCCGCCAAAGACAGCGGCCATTCTAGTCCCGCGCAGATGCCATTGCGGCGATCGGGGCGACCGCAGCCATTGCGCGCTGTGCCTGCGGATTTCATCTGGAAGCACCTACAGCACATGGACCAATTGCTATCAAAATAGAAGCTCCGCTGTCGCCGTCGTTGCCTCGCCAGGACGATCCAGGTCAACCATTGAGGCCTGTCAAACGTCATATGAAGAGATCCAGACAGGAAACACGCCTTTGCCCGGACACCACACCATGACCCGAACCAACGCCTCCCCCACGCAGCAGCGCCCGCAGCCTGGCCTGCGCCCCCTGCGCCTGCTGGCCGGCCTTGGCCTTGCAGCCCTGGTCACCGCCTGCGCCGTGCCGCCCGATGGCTATTCGGACATGGGCTCCGGCTACCCCAGCTATCCCAGCTACCCGTCCTATCCCAGCTATCCGTCGGGCGGCGTCGTCTACCCCTCGTATCCCACGCAGCCCGCCTATCCGGACAACGGCTGGTACGAGCGCCAGCGCCTGCAGCGCGAACGTGAGCGCCTGCAATACGAGCGCGAGCGCATCCAGCAGGAACGCAACCGCGATGCCTGGCGTGACCGCCAACAACGCGAGCGTGAAATGCGAGAGCGCGACCGGGACCGTGACCGCCAGGCCCAGGACCGTGACCGCCAGTTGCGCGAGCGCATGCAGGAGCAGCAGCGCCGCGAAGCCGAGCGCCAGCAGCGGGAGCGCGAACGCGACCAGGGCCAGCAGCAGCGCGAGCGCGAACGCCAGCAACGGGACCGGGAGCAGCAGCAGCGTGACCGCGAGCAGCAGCAACGCGCCATCGAGCGCATGCAGCGTGAAAGCCAGGGCGGCGGCAACCCCTACCCCACCCAGGATCCGCGCCACTGGCGCTGAACGGCTGACCGGCGGCATTTCCAGCCCCTGGGCGCCGCACCATAATCGGCAATACACCACATCCTTGTGCCGCTTGTGATGGGAAAGGAAACCGCCATGCACCGCACCCAAGACCTTGGCCACACCGGCCGCCGTTCATCGGCGGCCGCGCGCTGGGCGCTGGCGGCGCTTGTACCGATGTTTGTACCGCTGGTGCTGGCGCTCACCGCAGGCCCGGCCTCGGCCCAGGTCATCCGCTGCACGGACGCCAAGACCGGCCGCGTCACCTACACCAACAGCAGTTGCAAGGACGGCGAAAACCGCGTGCAGGTGCAGGAAGCCCCCAGCCCCGAAGAGCTGGAGCGCGAGCGCGCGCAGTCCGCCGCCGCCATAGAGCGCAAGAACCAGCAACTGGCCCGCGAAGAGGCCGAGCGCCGCACGCGTGCCCAGCAGCAAGAGCGCGAGGCACGCAGCCGGCGCGAGCGCGAGAACTCGGCCCAGCGCGACGGCGGCGACTCCCCGGCCTGCCAGCAGGCGCGCCGCCGCCTGGACACCATCCTGGCCGAGGCCAATCCCGATCCCGCCACCTGGGGCCCGCGCAGCCAGGCCGCCCAGCAGCAGATGGAGATGGCCTGCCTGGGCCCCAAGGCCTATGAACAGCTGCAGCAATCGCGCGCATTGCAGCCCAACGCCATCAACCGGCCGTGGATCATAGGGCGCCCCGTGCCGCCGCAGCCGCTGCCGCCTTCGGCCCCCATCTCGCACTGCAACGTGTTCCGCTGCTACGACACCAACGGCGGCATCCACCCGCGCTGATTCAGGCGCGCAGCCCCTGCTCCACGGTCGGGTAGCGCAATCTCAGGCCCAGCTCCTCCTTCAGGCGCTGGTTGCGCAGGCGGCGTGACTCCCCCATGAAGCTCAGCAGGCTGGCCGGCAGCTCGCGCTGCGCCTGCTCGCGCGTGATGCGTGCGGGGCGCGGCAGTCCATAGAGATCGGCCGCAAGGTCGAAGTAGTCGCCCATGCGCAGCTGCGTATCGTCGCTGGCGTGGTAGATGCGCTGCGGCCGGCCGAGCCACAGCGCCCGCACGCAGGCGCGGGCCAGGTCGTCGGCATGGATGTGGTTGGTATAGACATCCTCTGCGGCGCACAGCAGGGGGGTCCCTCGCAGCAGGCGCCCGCGCGGCGTGCCGTTTTCCCGGTCCGGCGCATAGATGCCCGGGATGCGCAGAATGCTGGCGCGCAGGCCGCCGCGCCCGGCAAAGCGCACGGCTCGCTCGGCGTTCACGCGGCGCTGGGCACGCGCCGTGGCCGGTGCGGGCGGGCGGCTTTCGTCGATCCAGGCGCCCTCGCAGTTCCCATAGACGCCGGAGGTCGAGCCATAGACCAGGCTGGCCGGCCGGCCGCGAAGGCGCAGCACGCGCAGCAAAGCCGTGGTGCGCGGGTCCAGCCACCAGCCATCTTCGCCGGCAGGCGGATTGGGCGGCGGCGCCAGGTGGACGACGCGCGTGGCCAGGCCGGCCAGACGGCGCAGCGTGGCAGGCGCGTCCAGATCGCCCAGCAGCGGCGTGATGCCGCGCCCGCGCAGATCCTGCAGGCGCTCGGCGCCACGCGTCAGGGCCAGCACGCGCGGGCCCCGTCGTGCGGCACCCGAACGGGCGACGGGCGCGCCCGCCAATGCACCAGCCACGCGCAGCCCCACGTCGCCGCAGCCGACGATGAGCACGCGTTCGCGTCGAAAGCGCGCCGGCAGCGCGCCCAATGGGTTTTGGTTTGAGGGCAAAATCCTGGCCTGTTGCGAGGGCGGCCACCCGCGCGCCGCCGGTCGCGGCAGCGGCATGTCCGTCCGGGAAAGAAGATCGCCGGCGCGCTCCACGCGCCGCCAGCGCCCCCGAGGATACCGAGAACATGACCGAGATAGCCAACGCTTCCCACGAAATCACCGTACAGCCCAGCGGCCGCGCCTTCGCCACGCAGGGCAGCGAGACCATCCTGGCCGCCGCCATCCGCTGCGGCGTGGGCCTGCCCTATGGCTGCAAGGACGGTGCCTGCGGCTCCTGCAAGTGCAAGAAGCTGCTCGGCGAGGTCACCCATGGCGCCCACTCGGAAAAAGCGTTGACCGCCCAGGAAGAGGCCGACGGCTATGTGCTGACCTGCTGCGCCACGCCCAGCACCTCGGTGGTGCTGGAGTCGCGCCAGGTGACCGATGCCAGCGCCTTCCCGATCAAGAAGATGCCCGTGCGCGTGGCCACGCTGGAGAAGAAGTCGCACGACGTGATGCAGGTGCGCCTGCAGCTGCCCGCTGCAGACAAGTTCCGCTACCACGCAGGCCAGTACGTGGAATTCATCCTGCGCGACGGCGCCCGCCGCGCCTACTCCATGGCCACGGCCCCCCATGTGCAGGACACGGCACCGGGGCTGGAGCTGCACATCCGCCACATGCCGGGCGGCAAGTTCACCGACCACGTGTTCGGCGCCATGAAGGAAAAGGAAATCCTGCGCGTGGAGGGCCCGTTCGGCAGCTTCTTCCTGCGCGAGGACAGCGACAAGCCCCTCATCTTCCTGGCTTCGGGAACGGGCTTCGCCCCCATCAAGGCGCTGCTGGAGCACATCCGCCACAAGGGCATCACCCGCTCCGTCACCCTGTACTGGGGAGGACGCCGGCCCGAGGACCTCTACCTCGACGCCTGGGTGCGCGAGCAGGCCGAGGCCATGCCCCAGCTGTGCTATGTGCCCGTGGTCTCCGAGGCGCTGCCGGAAGACGGCTGGACCGGCCGCACGGGCTTCGTGCACCAGGCCGTGCTGGACGACTTTGCCAACTTGTCCGGCCATCAGGTCTATGCCTGCGGTGCACCCATCGTGGTCGATTCGGCACGCCATGCCTATGTGGAGCAACGCGGCCTGCCGGCGGAAGAGTTCTACGCGGACGCGTTCACCTCCGAGGCCGACAAGGCTTCCTGAGTGCGCAGAAGGTGGCACGGATCAAGCAATACGCAGAAAAACTGCTTCCCATACCTGCGCGCAGCCAGGTGTCGCAATTTTTTTGCACAATAGCGCCCCTATGAACCGTAGAAACAGCCTTCTCTCGGTCATGGCGGCCGCTGCTGCCCTGGCCTCCCCGCTTGCCCTGGCGCAAGAGCCCATCCGCCTGATCGTGCCCTATGCGCCCGGCGGTCCGCTGGACATCACCGCGCGCGCGCTGGCCGAGCGGGTGCGTGACTCCCTGGGGGTGGTGATCATCGACAACAAGGCCGGCGCCGGCGGCAACATCGGCGCCGACGCCATTGCCCGCGCCACGCCGGACGGCATGACCATCGGCTTGGCCGCCACGGCCACCCATGCCGTCAATCCCTGGCTGTACACCAAGATGCCCTACGACGCGGGCAAGGACTTCGCGGGCATCACCCAGATGGTGCGCGTGCCCAACGTGCTGGTGATGAATGCGGCCCGTGCCGAGCAGCTCAAGATCCACAGCGTGGCCGACCTGATCGCCTACGCCAAGTCCCACCCCGGCAAGCTCAACTACGGCAGCGGCGGCAACGGCAGCGCAGGCCACCTGGCCGGCGAAATGCTCAAGCAAAAAGCCGGCATCTTCGCCCTGCACGTGCCCTACCGTGGCGCCAACCCGGCCCAGCTGGCCCTGCTGTCGGGCGAGGTGGACTTCAACATCGACAACCTGGCTGCCGCTGCGCCTAATATCCGCTCGGGCAAGCTCAAGGCGTTGGCCGTGACCTCGCTGAACCCCACCACGCTGCTGCCCGGCGTGCCCGCGCTGTCCAAGACCTTCCCCGGCTTTGCCATCGATACCTGGTGGGGCCTGGTCGCCCCGGCCGGCACGCCCAAGCCCGTGCTGGACAAGCTGAGCCGGGCCTTTGCCGACGCACTGGCCGCGCCCGAGACCAAGACCCGCTTCGAGACCCTGATGGCCGAGCCCGTGTCCTCCACGCCCGCCGAGTTCGACAGGTTCATGGCGGCCGAGCGCGCCAAGTACCAGACCATCGTCAAGGCCTCCGGAGCGAAGGTGGACTGAGCCGATCCACCGCGTCCCGCCTGGCAAAAAGCCGCAGCCGCCCTCAGGGCGCTGCGGCTTTTTCATTCAGGCCCCTGTCGGGATTCAGGCTTGCCGGAGATGCCAGCCAGGCTTGTGCGCCAGGCAGATGCCCTGCCCCGCCACGGCCTGCAGCTGCGCGGGCGTGACGCGCTCAGGCGCGATCTCGGCCAGCGGCACAAGCACGAAGGCGCGCTCGTGCATGCGCGGGTGCGGCACGCTCAGGCGCGGCAGCGCGATGCGCTCGTCGCCCCACAGCTCGATGTCCAGGTCCAGCGTGCGCGGCGCATTGCGGTAGGGGCGCTCGCGCCCGGCCGCCAGTTCGATGGCCTGCAGCGCATCGAGCAGCGCCAGCGGCTGCAGCGTGGTGCGCACAGCGGCCACGGCGTTCAGATAGTCGGGACCGCTGGAATCGATGGGCGCCGTGCTGTAGAGCGAGGAGACGGCCAGCAGGCGCGTGCCCGTCAGGCCGCCGATGGCCTTCAAGGCCTGGCCCAGGGCCTGGCCGCAGTCACCGAGGTTGGCGCCCAGGCCGATGGCGACCCAGTGGCCTGGCTCATTCATCGCCGCCCATGCCGCCATCGCCCCCGCCCTGGGGCTTGCGGCGGCGGCGCCGCCGCTTCTTGGGCGCTGCAGCCTCCTCGCTGCCAGCCTGTGCCGGTGCGGGATCCTCAGGCTGCACGCCTTCCGCCAGGTTCACGCCATCGCGCGGCTGGCGGACCTTGGGCACGCGGTGCACCTTGGGTTCGGCGCTGCGCTGGCGGGCGCGCTGCTCGTCGCGCGCCTGGGCGATCAGGTCGTCGCGGCGCGCGTCGTCGGCATTCTGGAACTCCTGCCACCAGCTGGCCAGGCTTTCCTCGACCTCGCCGATATCGGCGCGCAGCCGCATGAAGTCGAAACCCGCGCGAAAGCGCGGCTGGGCCACCAGGCTGAACGGCGTGGCGCCCGTGCGCTTGTCGAAGCGCGGCTGCATGACCCAGATCTCGCGCATGTCGGCGGCCAGCTTGCCGCGGCCCGAGACATCGCCGATGCGCTGGTCGAACACTTCGTCGATGGATTCCTGCAGCGCGGGGAACGGGTGCTGGCGCTGGTTCAGGCGGCGCTCCCAGCCGGTCTTCACGTCATGCCACAGCACGCAGGCCAGCAGGAAGCTGGGCGCCACGGGCTTGCCTTCCTCGACACGGCGATCGGTATCGGTCAGCGCGGCCTGCACGAAGGGCTGCTCGGCACGCTCGACCACCACATCCAGCAGCGAGTAGATGCCGCGCGCCAGGCCCAGGCCGCGCAATTGCTCCACCGAAGCCAGCGCATGGCCGGTCTGCAGCAGCTTGAGCATTTCATCGAACAGGCGGCTTTGCGGCACATCGGCCAGCAGCGGCTCGCACTCCACCAGGGGCTTGGCCGTCTTGGGCTCGAGCTTGAAGCCCTTGCCCGCCAGCTTGGCGGCGAAGCGCACGGCGCGGATGATGCGCACCGGATCTTCACGGTAGCGCGTGGCCGGGTCGCCAATCATGCGCAGCATGCGCTTCTTGGCGTCGTCAATGCCCTTGTGATAGTCGACCACGATCTGCGTGCGCGGGTCGTAGTACATGGCGTTGATCGTGAAGTCGCGGCGCGTGGCATCCTGGTCCTGCGGACCCCAGACGTTGTCGCGCAGCACGCGGCCGCTGGCGTCCACCGCATGGTGCATGCCGGCGAGCTGGGCCTTGCTGGTGCGCTCGTTGCCGCTCACGGCCTCGGCCGCGCTGTTGTCCAGGAAGGCGCGGAAGGTGGAGACTTCGATGACCTCGTTCTCGCGCCCGCGGCCATAGACCACGTGCACGATGCGAAAGCGCTTGCCGATGATGAAGGCGCGGCGGAACAGGCCCTTGACCTGCTCGGGCGTGGCATTGGTGGCCACGTCGAAGTCCTTGGGGCGCAGGCCCAGCAGCAGGTCGCGCACGGCGCCGCCGACGATGTAGGCCTCGTAGCCCGCGTCCTGCAGCGTCTCGACCACGTCGAGGGCACGCCGGTCCACCAGGTTGGGATCGATGCCGTGCACCTGCACGGGCACCTCCTGGCGCTTGCCGAAGGGCGACTTGCGCGCCCGTGGGGCGGCCGAGGCCTTGCCCAGCAGCTTGTCGATGATGTTCTTGATCATGGTGCTTCGCCAAACAGGTCCAGAATGCGCCAGCCACGTTCCTGGGCCAGGGCGCGCAGCCGAGTGTCGGGGTTGGTGGCCACGGGGTGGTCCACGCGCTCGAGCAGGGGAACGTCGTTCCAGGAGTCGCTGTAGAAGAAGGTCTCCACGCCGCTCCACTGCAGGCCGCGCGCATCCAGCCACTGCTGCATGCGCTGCACCTTGCCGCCGCGCATGCTGGGCGTGCCACGGATCTCGCCCGTGAACCAGCCCTGCGCGTCGCGCTCCAGTTCCACCGCGATCAATTCCTGCACGCCGAGGGCGGCGGCGATGGGGCGCGTCACGAACTCGTTGGTGGCCGTGACGATGATGATCTGGTCGCCCGCCTGCTGGTGCGTGCGCAGCAGCTCCAGTGCCTGGGGACGGATGGCGGGGGTGATCACCTCGCGCATGAAGCGCTCGTGCGCCTCGGCGGCCTGCTGCGCGCCACGGGCGCAGAAGGCCTCGGTGGCAAAGCGCACATAGTCGTGCACGTCGAGCGTGCCCGCCTGGTAGTGCGCGAAGAACTCGGCATTGCGGCGGCCGAACTCGACCGGATCGGTCCAGCCGATGCGCGTCGTGAACTCGCCCCACTCATAGTCCGAATCGAGCGGCAGCAGCGTGTGGTCCAGGTCGAACAACGCCAGCCGGGGCCGGAGTTGCTTCTGATCAGAGGTCATGCATATCCTAAAAAAATGGGTCCCGCGCTGCCCTTGCAACGCAGGCTCCGCCGGCTCCCGCAGTCCCTGCCCACAAGAAAATGCGGGCTCATTCGGTTTCCAGCATCGTCTTGAGCAACGGAATGGTGATGGCGCGCTTGTTGCGCAGCGCAAAGCCGTCGAGCATGTCGAGCAGCTGCATCAGGCTGCCCAGGTCACGCGAGAAGCGCTTGAGCATGTAGTCCATCACATCGTCGCCCAGAAAAACGCCACGGGCATCGGCCTCCTGGCGCAGCACCGCGCGGCGCGCGGTTTCGTCGAGCAGCTGCAGCTGGAACACATGGCCCCAGCCCAGCCGCGTGCGCAGATCCTCGCGCAGCTTGAGGTCTGCCGGCGGCAGCGGGCCGGCCCCCAGCACCCAGCGCGGCGAGCCCGTGGCCGGGCTCGTCGCATTCACAAACCAGTTGAAGGCCCGCGCCTGCTGCAGCGGAGTGTAGATGTCCACATCGTCCATCAGCACCGCCGCCCAGCGCTCGTCGAAGGGCGGCGGGAACAGGGTGGAGGCATCCATCCAGCCCACCATGGCACCCTGCTCGCGCAGGGCCTCGCGCACGGCCTTGAGCAGATGGGTCTTGCCCGAGCCCGATTCGCCCCAAAGATAAGTGGGCACTGGCGTGCGGGCCGTCTGCATGCGGCCATCGCCCACCCAATGGCGCAAATGATCGATCACCGCGGCATTGGGGCCGACGAAAAAGCGCGACAGCGTCGGGCTCGACGCCATGCTGATATCCAGAGCCAGCTGCTTCATCTGCGACATACGCGCAGCGCCCCCTTTCCTGTGTCCAGGCGGGTCCATGCGGCAAAAGCAGGCAAAGGAATCGGCAACGGCATTGGGTTGATAGCAAAGACAGGCCCGCCCTGCCGCAGCGCTGCGGCAAGGCGGGCGACGCCGGGGCGTTCCCGGGCGCAACAGGGATTTTAGTCTGCGCGGCGCACGGCACGGCGGCAGCCGGCCCGCTTGTGCAACGAAAGCCCCCTCGAAGCCCACTGGCGCGCGCGCCTGCCGGCGGCCGGCGCCGTAGAATCCCGGGGTTCCAGCCCGGCCTCGGGCCTACCGCACCGTACCCATCCATGAGCTCTTCTGCCCCCTCCTCTACCCCGATCTCCTACAAAGACGCCGGCGTCGACATCGTCGCTGGCGACGCGCTGGTCGAGCGCATCAAGCCGCTGGCCAAGAAGACCATGCGCGAAGGCGTGATGGCCGGCATCGGAGGCTTCGGCGCCCTGTTCGAGGTGCCCAAGCGCTACAAGGAGCCCGTGCTGGTCTCGGGCACCGACGGCGTGGGCACCAAGCTCAAGCTGGCCTTCGAGTGGAACATGCACGACACCGTCGGCATCGACCTGGTGGCCATGAGCGTCAACGACGTGCTGGTCCAGGGCGCCGAGCCCCTGTTCTTCCTCGACTACTTCGCCTGCGGCAAGCTGGACGTGGACACGGCCGCTGCCGTGGTCGGCGGCATTGCGCGCGGCTGCGAGCTGTCGGGCTGCGCACTGATCGGCGGTGAAACCGCCGAAATGCCCGGCATGTACCCGGCCGGCGAATACGATCTGGCCGGCTTTGCCGTCGGCGCCGTCGAAAAGTCCAAGATCCTCACGGGCCAGAGCGTTGCTGCTGGCGACGTGGTGCTGGGACTGGCCTCGGCCGGCGTGCACTCCAACGGTTTCTCCCTGGTGCGCAAGTGCATCGAGCGCGCCGAAAGCCAGGGCAGCCTGCCCGAAACGCTGGACGGCAAGCCGTTCAAGCAGGCCATCATGGAACCCACGCGCCTGTACGTGAAGAACGTGCTGGCGGCGCTGGAGCAGCACCCCATCAAGGCGCTGGCCCACATCACGGGCGGCGGCCTGCTGGAGAACATCCCCCGCGTGCTGCCCGAAGGCCTGGCCGCCCACCTGGATGCCGGCAGCTGGCCCCAGACCGAGCTGTTCGCCTGGCTGCAGAAGACGGCCGGCATCGATGCCGTGGAAATGAACCGCACCTTCAACAACGGCATCGGCATGGTCGTTGTCGTGCCCGCCGAGGCTGCCGAAGCCACGGCCGCTACGCTCGCGAAGCTGGGCGAGACGGTCCACACCATCGGACGCATCGCCGCACGCGGCGAGGGCGAGCCTGTCGAGGTCCGCTGACCACGGGCCCGCAGCGCATGACCCAGCACCTGCCCTCGCCCATCATCTCCCCGCAGCCCGCGCCCACGCGCGGCGTGACGCTGTCCAGCTATGTGCTGATGGCCGGCGCCCTGCTGCTGATCATGTGGCAGGGGCTGCTGCCGGGCATGCTGTGCGTCTGCGTGGGCTTTCTGGTCACGCGCGCGCTTGCCGGGCTGCTGTCACGCGCCCAGCCCAAGTCCCGGCGCGGCTCGCTGCCGCGCTGGACGCAACTGGTGGCAGCCACCATCGTCATTCTTGCGCCGCTGGCCCTGCTCAGCGGCGCGCTGTCGCACACGCGCACCTACATCACCGACGCGCCACAGCAGTACCGCGAGCTGCTCGACTATCTGGCGCACACGGTGCTGGAGCTGCGTGACAAGCTGCCGGCCGACATGGCCGACCAGCTGCCGGACGGCGCACAGGAAATCCAGCACCTGCTGGCCAGCTACCTGGCCGCCAAGGCCGGCGCCCTGGCCCATGCGGGCCGCGCCTGGCTCACCGGCCTGCTCTATGCCTACGTGGGCCTGATCATCGGCGCCCTGGCCGCCGTGCGTCCCATGGTCACGCGCCGCCCGCCCCTGGTGGCAGCGCTGCGCGAGCGCATCCGGCTCATGGGACTGGCCTTCCGCCAGATCGTGGCGGCCCAGTTCTGGATTGCGGCCTTCAATACCCTCCTGACGGCCATCTTCCTTCTGGGCGTGCTGCCGCACTGGAACCTGACCCTGCCCTACACGCCAGCCCTGATCACGCTGACCTTCATCGCAGGCCTGGTGCCCATCGTGGGCAACCTGCTGTGCAATGCGGTGATCACCATCGTGGGCCTGTCGGTGTCCCCTGTGGCCGCTGCCGCCTGCCTGGGCTTTCTGATCCTGATCCACAAGGCCGAGTACGTGATCAACGCCAAGGTCGTGGGCCAGCGCACGCACATGGGCGTATGGGAGCTGCTGGCGGTGATGTTCGTGGCCGAATCGGTGTTCGGCCCTGCAGGCCTGGTGGCGGCTCCGCTGTTCTACGCCTATCTCAAGAAAGAGCTGGAAGCCGTCCGGCTGGTCTGATCAGCCCACGCGCGGGCGGCTACAGCCCTCTCAGCCGCCGGATCACCTCGCGCACGGCCACGGCCTGCGCGCCCTGCTGGGACTGCAGGAAGCGCTCCAGGTCTTCAAGCGCACGCTCGGTCACCCCCCATTGCGCATAGGCCAGCCCCCGGTCCCGCAGGATCTCGGGCATGTCGGGCCGCAGCACGGCCAGCCGGTTGAGCACGGCCACCAGCAGCGGCCAGTCGCGCCGGGCATGGTGGATTTCCTGCAGGTTGCGCAGCATGCGCTCCAGAACGTCGCGCGGCGAGGCGCCCTGCAGGTACATGCCCAGCGGAGCGGCCTCTTCGGCCGACAGGCCCGCGCTCTGCCAGAAGGGCTCCAGCCGCTCGGCCAGGCTGTTGGCAGAAAAGGACTCGCCACTCAACGGGTCCATCACCACCTGCCCCTGGGGCAGGCGCATCTTGACCAGGAAATGGCCGGGAAAGCTCACGCCCTGCGCCGGCAGATCGATGGCCGCAGCCAGCTCCAGCCAGATCAGCGCCACACTGATGGGAATGCCGCGCCGCGTCTGCAGCACATGGTGGATGTAGCTGTTGGCGGGGTCGTAGTAGTCGTTGAGATTGCCGCCAAAGCCCAGCTCGCCGTAGAAGAACTGGTTGAGTCCGCGCAGGCACTGCAGCGGATCGGTTTCGCCGGCCAGGCGCTGGACCAGGCGCACCTGCAGCCGGTCCAGTTCGGCGCTGGCCGCCTGCAGGTCGAGATCGGGCACGGCATCCTGGGCGATGCTGATTGCCGCCTCCATCAGCGGCAGGTGTTCATCGCTTTGCACCAGCGCTGCAAAGTATTGCAGGGCCGTTGGCGTGTCGTCGTAGCTCCAGCTCATGATGCCTTGTGAATTTGCAGCGCCCAGGCCTGCAATTATGCGGGTTCGGGCTAGCGCCGCAGCAGTGCCCGCAGCTTGAGCCCGGCTGCCCACAGCGCGCCAAAGTACAGCAGGGCCGAGGCCGCCATCAGGCCGGCAAGCAGGCCCACGCGCTGCCATCCGTTGGCACGCAGCGCAATCCAGTCGAAATGCTGGCTTCCCCAGGTCAGCAGCACGGCCAGCAGACTGCTGGCCGCAATCACCTGCAAGGCCAGCCGCCCCCAGCCGGGCTTGGGACGGTAGACGCCTCGGCGCAGCAGCCCCCACAGCAGCCAGCCCGCATTGACCAGGGCCGCCAGGCCGATGGACAGCGCCAGACCCGTATGCGCCATGAAGGGCACCAGCACCAGGTTGAGCAGCTGGGTGATGATCAGCACCACGATGGCGATCTTGACGGGCGTGCGGATGTCCTGGCTTGCGTAGTAGCCGGGCGCCAGCACCTTGATGGCCACCAGGCCCACCAGGCCGGCGCCGTAGCCCACCAGCGCCAGCGCGATCTGGCCCACATCGCTGTCCTGCAGCGCGCCACGGTGGAACAGCGTGGCCACGAGCGGCTCGGCGAAAGTGAGCAGCCCCACCGCGCAGGGCACGGAAAACAGCACCACCAGGCGCAGCCCCCAGTCCAGCATGGCCGAGTAGCGCTCCGAGTCGTCGGCCGCCTTGGCCGCGGCCAGCTGGGGCGTGAGCACCACGCCCAGCGCCACGCCCAGCAGCGCCGTCGGAAATTCCATGAGCCGGTCGGCATAGAACAGCCAGGTCACGCTGCCCGGCTGCAGATAGGAGGCGATCTGGGTGTTGATCATCAGCGAGACCTGGGCCACGCCCACGCCCAGCAGCGCCGGCGCCATCAGCCTGAGGATGCGGCGCACGCCGGCCTCTTGCCAGGCCTGGCGCAAGGCGGCTGGAGAAAACCCGATGCGGGGCAGCAGGCCCAGGCCTGCCAGCGCCGGCAGCTGTACCGCCAGCTGCAGCACGCCGCCCAGCATCACACCGCCGGCCATGGCATAGATGGGCTCTATGCCGCGCGCCTGCAGCCAGGGTGCACCCCAGAAGGCGGCGGCAATCATGGCCAGGTTCAGCAGCACGGGCGTGGCGGCCGAGACGGCAAAGCGCCGCCAGGTATTGAGCACGCCGGACGACAGCGCCACCAGCGACATGAAGCCGATGTAGGGGAACATCCAGCGCGTCATCAGCACGGCTGCGTCATAGCCTTCGGGCGACTGGCGCAGGCCGCTGGCCAGCAGCCAGACCAGCAGCGGCGCGCCGACCACGCCCAGCACGCAGGTCACGAGCAGCACCCAGAACAGCAGCGTGGCCACATGGGAGATCAGCCTGCGCGTGGCCTCCTCCCCCTCCTTGGCCTTGCTGGCGGCCAGCACCGGCACAAAGGCCTGGCTGAAGGCGCCTTCGGCGAACAGCCGCCGGAAGAGATTGGGAATCCTGAACGCGACATTGAACGCATCGGTCAGCGCATTGGCTCCGAACATGGAGGCCATGAGCAGATCGCGCACCAGCCCGGTGATACGGGAGGCCAGCGTCAGCAGGGAAACGGTGGAGGCGGCTTTGAACAGTGACACCGTGGGGAGTGTATGCGCTGGCACGGCCATCGGAGCTGCGTGCCCGGGCGGGCCGGACGGCTCTTGCACTCCGTTGCAACAGGCCCGATTGCGCGGCCTGGGGCCCACAGGCCCTGGAGGTACTGCATGCTATAATCCCGCGCTTCGCCGACAACATCCTCAGACACTAGGAATACATATCATGGCATCCAAGCCCGTAAAGAAGAACCCCCGCCTGGCATCCGGCCGCAAGCGCGCCCGCCAGGACGTCAAGCTCAACGCAGCCAACACTTCGCTGCGTTCCAAGTACCGCACCGCCGTCAAGAAGGTCGAGAAGGCCGTTCTGGCTGGCGACAAGGCCAAGGCAACCGAACTGTTTGCCGCAGCCCAATCCGTTCTGGACACGATCGCCGACAAGGGCATCTTCCACAAGAACAAGGCCGCTCGCGACAAGAGCCGCCTGTCCGCCAAGGTCAAGGCCCTGGCAGCCCCCGCCGCCTAATCCACTTAGGCAACCGCACGGATGGCCCCGGCCATCTGCCGTTTGTAACGGGTGCGCTGTCAGCGAACGAGAAAACCGCCTTCGGGCGGTTTTTTTGTGCCTGGACAAAAGCGCCGCCATCGGCAATCGCACCGAAGGAAAAGCCCGGCTCCAGCAAAGCGCAGCCGAAAAAAAACGCACCCCAGGCGCGCTTCACATCGGGCGGGAACCGGCCCCGCAAAAAAAGAAGCCGGCCTCAGCGGGCCGGCTCGTCCGGTATCAGGCAGGCTTCGGCAACCTGCAGGTTGTTGTCCTTGGCGAAATTCAGGCAGAAATCCCAGGCCATGGGCTCGTAGTCGCGCAGGTCGCGATGCACGACCACGCACTTGACGCCGTTGAGCGTTGTGGGAACACACCAGGGCGAGTAGCTCAGGTGGCTGCCGCGCTGGGCACCACCGGGGCGGAACTGGCTCATGACGCCTGCCAGCCGCTCGGCCCAGTCGCTGGGCCGGAAAGTCTTGCCTTCGTGGGTGATGCCCTGGATGAACAGTTCTTTGCTGGAGGGAGAGACCATCAGGATGCGCACCAAAATACGACTTGTGCAACAAGGAGCAAAACAGGCGGCTTGCCAAGGGGCCCAGCACCTTGCCACTTCCTGTTTGCGCAAGTCCTTCAAAAAAGTCAGAGCCCGCAGACAGGATCGCTGCCGGCAGGCCAAGCAGGCATTTTATCTCTTATATAAGAGCTGGACCGTTGTGCAGCGCACTAACCAAGTGTGGCGTAGGTTCATTGCATGGCTGTGATGCGCAAACCGCAACGGTAGGCCATTGCGCGGCCCCTAGAATCGGGCTTCGCTGTTTTTCAGGCATCTGCGGCGGCAACGCCCGGATGCCGTTTACTTTCCAGCTCAGGAGATTTTTGCAATGACCGCTTTCATCGAGGCTGCCTCGCCCCACGTGATGAACACCTATGGCCGCGTACCGATCGCTCTGGAGCGAGGCCAGGGCTGCCGCGTGTGGGACGTCAACGGCAAGCAGTACCTCGATGCGCTGGGCGGCATTGCAGTGAACACGCTGGGCCACAACCACCCCAAGCTGGTGCCTGCGCTGCAGGACCAGGTGGCCAAGCTCATCCACACCTCCAACTACTACCATGTGCCCGGCCAGGAAACGCTGGCCAAGCTGCTGACCGAGCGCGCGAAGATGACCAATGTCTTCTTCTGCAGCACGGGCCTGGAGGCCAACGAGGCCGCCATCAAGATCGCGCGCAAGTACGGCGTGGACAAGGGCATCGCCAAGCCGGTGATCGTGGTCTACGAGCATGCCTTCCACGGCCGCTCCATCGCCACCATGACGGCCACGGGCAACCCCAAGGTGCGCGACGGCTTCGGCCCGCTGCTCGACGGCTTCCTGCGCGTGCCGGTCAATGACTTCGAGGCGCTGCAGCAGGCCACGGCCGGCAACCCCGACGTGGTGGCCGTGATGATGGAGCCCATCCAGGGCGAAGGCGGCCTGCACCCCATGCGCATCGAGTACATGCAGCAGGTGCGCGCCCTGTGCGATGCCAACGGCTGGCTGATGATGTTCGACGAAGTCCAGGCGGGCATGGGCCGCACGGGCAAGTGGTTCGCCCACCAGTGGGCCGGCATCGTCCCCGACGTGATGACCCTGGCCAAGGGCCTGGGCTCGGGCGTGCCCATCGGCGCCGTCGTCGCCCATGGCAAGGCGGCCACCGTGCTGCAGCCGGGCAACCACGGCTCCACCTTCGGCGGCAATCCGCTGGCCATGCGTGCGGGCATCGAAACCATCCGCATCATGGAAGAAGACGGCCTGCTGGCCCATGCCACCAAGGTGGGAGACCGCCTGAAGTCCACGCTGCAAAAGGAGCTGGCCGACGTCAAGGGCGTGGTCGATGTGCGCGGCCAGGGCCTGATCATCGGCATCGAGCTGAACAAGCCCTGCGGCGCCCTGCTGGGCCGTGGCGCCGAAGCCGGCCTGCTGTTCAGCGTGACCGCCGACACCGTGGTGCGCCTGGTGCCGCCGCTGATCATGACCGAGGCCGAGGCCGACGAAGTGGTCGCCAAGCTCAAGCCCCTGATCGTGCAATTCCTGTCCGAATGAGGACCTGCCTATGACTGCCATCAAGCACTATCTGCAGTTTTCCGACTTCACGGCCGACGAGTACGCCTATGTGCTCGAGCGCGCGGCCCTGATCAAGAAGAAGTTCAAGAACTACGAAAAGCACCACACGCTCAGCGACCGCACGCTGGCCATGATCTTCGAGAAGGCCAGCACGCGCACCCGCGTGAGCTTCGAGGCCGGCATGTACCAGCTCGGCGGCTCGGTGGTCCACCTGACCACGGGCGACAGCCAGCTGGGCCGCGCCGAGCCCATCGAGGACAGCGCGCGCGTCATCAGCCGCATGACCGACCTGGTGATGATCCGCACCTACGGCCAGGACAAGATCGTGCGCTTTGCCGAGTACTCGCGCGTGCCCGTCATCAACGGCCTGACCAACGAGTTCCACCCCTGCCAGATCCTGGCCGACATCTTCACCTTCATCGAGCACCGCGGCTCGATCCAGGGCAAGACCGTCGCCTGGGTCGGCGACGGCAACAACATGGCCAACACCTGGCTGCAGGCTGCCGACCTGCTGGGCTTCACCGTCCACGTCAGCACGCCGGGCGGCTACGAAGTGGACGAGAAGCTGGCCTTTGGCGGCAAGGCGCCGCGCGAGGGCTGCTACAAGGTCTTCAAGGACCCGCTGGATGCCTGCAAGGGCGCCGACCTGGTGACCACCGACGTGTGGACCAGCATGGGCTACGAGGCCGAGAACGAGGCCCGCAAGAAGGCCTTCGCCGACTGGTGCGTGGATGCCGAGATGATGGCCGCCGCGCGTGCCGACGCCCTGTTCATGCACTGCCTGCCCGCCCACCGTGGCGAGGAAGTGCAGGCCGAGGTCATCGACGGGCCGCAGTCCGTGGTCTGGGATGAGGCAGAGAACCGGATGCACGTGCAAAAGGCACTGATGGAGTACCTGCTGCTGGGCCGCCAGCCGGGCTGATCACGCCCACTCCTTTGGCCCAGGCGCATTCCCCCACACCCATGCACCTGAGCCACGAACACTCCAGACACCGCCTGCAGGCCAAGCGCCCCCAGGCGGTGTTTCCGTTGGGCGGCTGCGCATTGCGCCATCCGCACATTGCACGCCATACGCGCGTGCCCTCCTTCTTCGGGCCGCGCCGGCATTTCGCGGCCCGGGTGCGTGCGCTGTTCGTGCGCATCCACACCTTCTATCTGAAGTTCCTCCAGGGCCATACCTAGGGCCGCACCCCCTCTTCCCAGCCTTATGCGCCGCCCCGGGCACCGGGCGCGGCAAGCCTGTGCGTGCCCTGCTGTCTCCCGAAGAAGAACTTCCATGTCCGAAGCCCTGCATCCCTGCCTGAACTGCGGCGTCTGCTGCGAACACTTCCGTGTCGAATTTTCCGTCTACGAACTGCGCTCCATGGGCGGCACCGTTCCCGATGAACTGGCCCATGAGGTCCACGGCAACCGCTGGCGCATGAACGGCACCGAGCGCCGCCCCGTGCGCTGCACGGCCCTCACGGGCCGCTGCGGCGAACAGGTGGCATGCAGCATCTACGAGCAGCGCTCATCGACCTGCCGGGAATTCGAGATGGGCACGGACCGCTGCAACGCTGCGCGCCTGGCGCATGGCCTGCCTGCGCTGGATGACGGCGCCCGCATCTGGCTGGCCGCTGCCTGAGCGTGCAACCGGCCGGAGGCCCGGCGACCGGCCTGGCGACCGATCTGGCGCTATGGCTGGCGCCTGTCCGGTGCGCAGCTGTCTCCGCCGCAGGCGCTGCAGCCGCCGCAGCCGCCTCCGTCCTTGGGCGCCAGCGACGGATGCAGCTGACCGGCCTTCAGCCGCCAACGCGCCGGCAGGTAGCGCCAGACCAGGGACACGGCCGCCACCATCACGATCACGCCCACGATGATGTTTTGCCACATGCTCAATGCCCTCCTCAGCCCGCGCCCAGCGCGAGGGCCACGCGGTAGGTGATGAAGCTGGCCAGGTAGGCCAGCGCGAACAGGTAGCCCGTCATCAGCAGCGGATAGCGCCAGCCATTGGTCTCGCGCCGCACGGCCGCCAGCGTGGAAATGCACTGGGGCGCGAACACGAACCAGGCCAGCAGCGACAGCGCCGTGGCCAGGGACCAGGTATGGGCGATCAGCGGCCCCAGCTGCTCGGCCATGGCCTCGTCGCTGGCAGCGGACAGTGCATAGACCGTGCCCATGGCACTGACGGCCACTTCGCGCGCGGCCATGCCGGGCACCAGGGCGATGGCGATCTGCCAGTTGAAGCCGATCGGCGCCAGCACCACCTCCAGCCAGCCGCCGATGCGGCCTGCAAAGCTGTAGCGGATGGCCGCTTCGGTGACGCCATCGGGCGGCGCCGGGTAGCTGGCCAGGAACCACAGCACGATGCTCACGGTCAGGATGATGCCGCCGACGCGGCGCAGGAAGATCATGGCGCGCTCGTACAGGCCCAGGGCCAGGCTGCGCGGGCTGGGCCAGCGGTAGGAGGGCAGCTCCATCAGCAGCGGCGTGGGGCCGGCGCTGCGGCCCACCAGCTTGGCCACGCCGGCCACGGCCATGGCACTGGCGATGCCGGCCACGTACAGCGCGAACAGCACCAGGCCCTGCAGGTTGAAGATGCCGCCCACCGTGCGCTCGGGAATGAAGGCGCTGATCAGCAGCGCATAGACCGGCAGGCGCGCCGAGCAGGTCATCAGCGGCGCGATCATGATGGTCACCAGGCGGTCGCGCCAGCTGGTGATGGAGCGCGTGGCCATGATGCCGGGCACGGCGCAGGCGAAGCTGGACAGCAGCGGAATGAAGGAGCGGCCCGACAGGCCGACCTTGCCCATGATGCGGTCCAGCAAAAAGGCGGCACGAGGCAGGTAGCCCGAATCCTCGAGTGCAAGGATGAACAGGAACAGGATCAGGATCTGCGGCAGGAAGACCAGCACGGCGCCCGTGCCGGCGATCACGCCATCGGCCAGCAGGCTGCGCAGCGCGCCTTCGGGCATGTGCTCGTTGACCAGGGCCGAGACGGCCGAAACGCCGCCCTCGATGCCATCCATCAGCGGCTGTGCCCAGCTGAACACGGCCTGGAACATCAGGAACAGCGTGGCTGCCAGCAGCAGCATGCCCCACAGCGGGTGCAGCACCACGGCGTCGATGCGGTCGTCGCGCCGGGTGTCCACCACGGGCTCCTTGACGCAGTCGGCCATGATGCGGGCCACCTGCTGGTGCAGGGCCAGCACCTGCTCGCGCGCATCGCCCGGGCGGGCCGGGGCCTGCAGCTGCGGCGCCGCCAGGGCGCGGGCTTCGGGGCCGTCCAGCCATTGCAGCAGTTCGCGCGCGCCGTCCTGGCGCACGCCCACCGTGGACAGCACGGGCATGCCCAGGGCGCGTGACAGCGCCTCGCGGTCGATATCGATGCCCTGGCGCCTGGCCATGTCGCTCATGTTGAGCACCAGCAGCATGGGCAGGCCCAGGCGCTGGGCCTCCAGCACCAGGCGCAGGTTCAGGCGCAGATGGGTGGCGTCGGTGACGCAGACCAGCAGTTCGGGCGGCGCCTCGCGCGCATGGCGACCCGAGACGATGTCGCGCGTGATGCGCTCATCCTCGCTGTGCGCATGCAGGCTGTAGGTGCCCGGCAGGTCCAGCACGCGCACGCGCCGGCCGCTGGCCGTGCTCAGCCAGCCTTCCTTGCGCTCCACGGTCACGCCCGCGTAGTTGGCCACCTTCTGGCGTGCGCCGGTCAGCAGGTTGAACAGCGCCGTCTTGCCGCAGTTGGGATTGCCCAGCAGGGCCAGGCGCAGTGCGGAATCACCGCTGCCGCCGCCGCCCTGGGCAGGCTGCAGCGGCTGGATGAGTTTGGGAGAGGACGACGCGCTCATGCCACCGCCTCCGGCGCCACGCGCACCAGGGCCGCCTCATGGCGGCGCAAAGCGAACGTGGTCTGGCCCACGCGCACGGCCAGCGGGTCGTCGCCCGGAAAGCCCGCGGCCAGGATGCGCACGGGCTCGCCGGGCAGAAAGCCGATCTCCATGAGCCGCAGCAGCAGTTCCTGCTCGCTGGCATCGCGTGCGGCATGGAGCTCGACCACGCGCGCCGATACCTGGCGGGGCAGGGCATCAAGGGTGATGGCCGTGGTGGCAGCAACGGCGGCAACGGCAGCAGAGGAGGACATGGGAGGCGCGGACAGCGTGGACGGAGCCGCAGCGTCCGTCGCGGGGTTCATCGAATGCATGGCGTGTTGTATCAATTGATTTTTATTCTCATTTTGATTTTGATCGAACCCGGGCGGCGGGACCGCGCATGGTATCGGAGTGCGGGACAGGGTTTTGCGTTCCCGGCTTTGCCCCCTGGCGGGCCCAGGCGGGCGGCGCGCGGCACAATGGCGGCCGACGCCGACACGGCCTTTGCGCACTCCCCTCCCCACGCCATGACCCATCCCTGCCTGAGCTGCGGCGCCTGCTGCGCGTCGTTTCGCGTGGACTTTTCCGTGCACGAGTCGCAGGCGCAGGGCGGCCGCGTGCCAGCCGGGCTGGCCGAGGAAGTCACCGACCACACCTGCCGCATGCGCGGAACCGACTGGGCGCGTCCCCGCTGCGCGGCCCTGGTCGGCAAGGTGGGCGAGAAGGCCCATTGCGGCATCTATGAATGGCGCCCCTCGCCCTGCCGCGAGTTCGCCGCCGGCAGCGATGCCTGCAACCGCGTGCGCGTGCGCCATGGCATGCAGGCGCTGGACAGCGGCCTGCTCTAGCAGCCTGCCAGGCGCCACCAGCCGTCATTCCACCGGCAGCCCCGCCAGCTGTCCCTTGAATTCCTGCAGCGAGAAATGCGTGTGCACCTGGCGCACGCCGGGCAGCCGGTGCAGGCGGCTGAGCAGCAGATCGGAATAGGCGTCGAGATCGCGCGCCACGACGACCAGCAGGAAGTCCTCCGGCCCCGAGATGCCATGGAACATCACGACCTCGGGAATGGCGCAGACCGCTTCCTGGAAATGGCGCGAGGACTCCTCGTTCTGGTGGTCTATGCCCACCATCACGAAGGCCAGCACGCCAAAACCTATGGCGCGCCGGCTCAGCGCGGCGTGGTAGCCGGTGATCACGCCCTCGTCCTCCAGCCGCTTGATGCGCCGCCATGACGGTGACTGCGACAAATGCACACGCTGCGCCAGCTCCCCCGAGGTCAGCCGCGCGTTGTCCTGCAGGGCGCGGATCAGCAGCCGGTCCGTTCTGTCGATGTCGATTGGCATAAACCACCTATGAATTCATGTTTCACAGAATAACTTATCCAAGATCAAGTCGATTTAGGGATAACTACTAAACGTCCCGCGAAGGCCGTCCATAGCATCCGCCTCCGAAGCCCCCCACAGCAACGGAGACAACAACCCATGCCAGCCTTCGAAGACATCGTCCAGCGCGAAGCCGGACTCCAACAGCAGCTGTCCGCCGGACAGATGACCATGATCGCCATCGGCGGTGCCGTCGGCACCGGCCTGTTCCTGGGCAGCGGCTTTGCCATCGGCTTTGCCGGGCCCAGCGTGCTGATCAGCTATGCCATCGGCGCAGTGATCTCGCTGCTGCTCATGGGCTGCCTGGCCGAGATGACGGTGGCCCACCCGACCTCGGGCTCGTTCGGCGCCTATGCCGAGCACTACATCAGCCCGATGGCCGGCTTCATGGTCCGCTATGCCTACTGGGCCTGCGTGGTGCTGGCCGTGGGCACCGAGGTGACGGCCGTGGGCCTGTACATGGGCTACTGGTTCCCCGAGGTGCCGCGCTGGGCCTGGGTGGTGATCTTCTCGGGCGCGCTCATCGGCGTGAACATGATGAGCGTCAAGGCCTTCGGCGCCGTGGAGTACAGCTTCTCCATGATCAAGATCATCGCCATCGCGGCCTTTATCGTGGTCGGCGCCTGGGTGGTGTTCGGCGCCCGTCCGGACGGCGTGGGCTTTGCCAACTACGTCAACAACGGCGGCTTCTTCCCCAACGGCCTGTGGGGGACCTGGGTGGGCGTGATCATCGCCATCTTCAGCTACCTGAGCATCGAGATGATCGCGGTGGCCGCCGGCGAGGCCAAGGACCCGCAGCGCGCCGTCACCAGCGCCTTCCGCTCCACCATGGTGCGCCTGGTGGTGTTCTACCTGGCCACGATCGCGCTGATGCTGGCCATCGTGCCGTGGTCGGCCGCCGGCAAGGAGGGCAGCCCCTTCGTCAAGGTGATGGAGATCATTGGCCTGCCCGGCGCGGCCAGCGTGGTCAATTTCGTGGTGCTGGTGGCCGCCCTGTCGGCCATGAACAGCCAGCTGTACATCACCACCCGCATGATGTTCAGCCTCTCGCGCGCCGGCCATGCGCCCGCCGTGCTGGGCCGCGTGAACTCGCGCGGCGTGCCGCTGCCGGCGCTGCTGCTGTCCTGCCTGGGCATTGCCGTGGCCACGCTGTTCAACATCATCAATCCCGAGCAGTCCTTCATGCTGATGATGGCCGTGGCCATGTTCGGCGCCATGTTCACGTGGTTCATGATTTTCGTGACCCACCTGTTCTTCCGCATCCACTGGGTGCGCCAGGGCAACAAGCCGCTGGCCTTTCGCATGTGGGGCTTTCCGGTGCTGACGCTGCTGGGCGCGGCGCTGATGCTGGCCGCCCTGGTGTCCACGCTGTTCACCGACGTATTCCGCCTGACCGTGCTCACGGGCCTGCCCTTTTTGCTGCTGCTGGCCGCCGTCTACGCCATCTGGTATCGCCGGCCGGCCGGCCAGCCCTCCCCTCAGACCCCAACCCCACCCCAGACCCTAACATCCACCCAAGCCCAGGTTCCCGCCCGGTGACATCCGGCCTCCCGTTTCTCTCTCTGCCTTAGACACATGACGACTCTTGCCCCCCTCGATACCGCCCGCGCCTCGATGTTCAGCCACGTCCCGCCCTACCCCGGTGATCCCATCCTGTCGCTGATGGAGGCCTTTCAGCAGGACCCACGCGCCGACAAGGTCAGCCTGAGCATCGGCCTGTATTTCGACGAGGCCGGCCGCCTGCCCGTGCTGGACTGCGTGCGCCAGGCTGGCGATGCCCTGGCCCGCGAGCAAAGCCCCAGCGGCTACCTGCCCATCGAAGGCATTGCTCCCTACCGCCAGCTGGTGCAGGACCTGGTGTTCGGCGCCGGTCATGAGGCCGTGCGCAGTCAGCGCATCGCCACCGTGCAGACCCTGGGCGGCTCGGGCGCGCTCAAGCTGGGCGCGGACTTCATCCAGCACTATTTCCCCGGCGCCGAGGTCTGGCTCAGCGATCCCACCTGGGACAACCACCTGGCCATCTTCCAGGGCGCGGGACTGCGCACCCACAGCTATCCCTACTACGACGCGGCCACGGGCAGCCTGCGCTTCGACGCCATGCTGCAGACGCTGCGCGAACTGCCCTCGGGCAGCGTGGTGCTGCTGCATGCCAGCTGCCACAACCCCACGGGCGTGGACCTGTCGCGCGAGCAGTGGCAGCAACTGATCCCGGTGATCGTGGAGCGCGGCCTGATCCCCTTCGTGGACATGGCCTACCAGGGCTTTGGCGATGGGCTCGATGAAGACGCCTGGTCCGTGCGCGCCCTGGCCGACGCGGGCGCCCAGGCCTTCGTGGCCAATTCGTTTTCCAAGAACTTCTCGCTGTATGGCGAACGCGTGGGCGGCCTCAGCGTGGTCTGCAACGACGCGTCCACGGCCGGCAATGTGCTGGGCCAGCTCAAGGCCACGGTGCGCAGCAACTATTCCTCGCCACCCACCCGTGGCGCACGCCTGGTGCAGCAGGTGCTGGCATCGCCCGAGCTGAGCGCCCAATGGGCACAGGAGCTGGCGCAGATGCGCGGGCGCATCAAGGACATGCGCGCCCAGCTGCACGGCGCGCTGCAGGAGCGCTTTGGCGAGCGGCGCGACTTCGGCTTCCTGCTGACCCAGCGCGGCATGTTCAGCTACACAGGCATCACCGAGCCCCAGGTCCACCGCCTGCGCGACGAGCATGGCGTGTACCTGATCCGCTCGGGCCGCATGTGCATGTCGGGCCTGTCCGGCGCCAACGTGCAGTACGTGGCCGACGCCATTGCCACGGTGCTGGAGTCGCCGCAATGAGCGGCTGCCCCGTCCATGGCGGCCTGACCGAGCGCATCGTCGCCGAGGAAAGGGCGCAGCTGGATTTCAGCCAGTCCATGAGCTATGGCGACTACCTGCAGCTGGACGCCATCCTGGGCGCACAGCAACTGCTGTCGCCCACGCATGACGAGTTGCTGTTCATCATCCAGCACCAGACCAGCGAGCTGTGGATGAAGCTGATGCTGCACGAGCTGGGCGCGGCCACGGCCGCCGTGGCGGCCGACCGCCATGCAGATGCCTTCAAGATGCTGGCCCGCGTGAGCCGCATCATGGAGCAGCTGGTCGGCGCCTGGTCCGTGCTGGCCACCATGACGCCTACCGAGTACACGGCCATGCGCCCGTATCTCGCCAGCTCCAGCGGCTTCCAGAGCTACCAGTACCGCTGCATCGAGTTCGCGCTGGGCAACAAGAACGCCGCCATGCTCCAGCCCCATGCCCACCGCCCGGACCTGCTGGCGCGGGTGGAGGCCGCATGGCGCGCACCTTCCCTGTACGACGAGGCCCTGCGCCTGCTGGCACGCCAGGGGCTGGCCATTCCTGCCCGGCACCTGGAGCGCGACTGGACCCTGCCCTACACGGCCAGCCCCGAGGTCGAGGCCGCCTGGGCCCAGGTCTACCGCGACCCGCAGTCGCACTGGGACCTGTACCAGCTCGGCGAAAAGCTCGCCGACATCGAGGACGCCTTCCGCCTGTGGCGCTTTCGCCATGTGACCACGGTGGAGCGCGTCATCGGCTTCAAGCGCGGCACGGGCGGCACGGGCGGCGTCAGCTATCTGCGCAAGATGCTGGACGTGGTGCTGTTCCCCGAAATCTGGTCCGTGAGAACGAAACTGTGACCCCTGAGCGGCTTTGCCGCTTCCCCCGCTCTCGCTGCGCGGGCGCGGGACGACACCATCGCTGCGGGGCGGCGCGGCCGGCCTAGGCCCTTGCTCGGCGTCCGCCGATGGGCCGCGCCAAGTTTCCGGCGCAAGAACACCATGCCTTCGCATGTAGTCAAAACACAAGGAAATCCATGAAGCAAATCATCGACGTGGGACTGCCGCCGCTCAAGCAGCCCTTCTCCTGGGCCGTCAAGGCCAGCGGCCAGATGCTGTTCACGGCCCACGGCCCCGTGCGGCCCGACGGCAGCATCGACACCGGCCCCATCGAACAGCAGGCGCGCCTGACCTTCACCAACCTGCGCAACGCGCTGCAGGCCGCAGGCGGCACGCTGGCGCATGTGACCCAGGTGCTGATCTACATGACCGACGTGGCCGACATGCCGGCCATCGACGCCGTGTACCGCGAGTTCTTCGAGGCACCCTATCCCAACCGCTCCAGCATGGGGATTTCGGCGCTGGTGGTGCCGGGCATGAAGCTGGAGATCGTGGCCTACGCCATGCTCCCCTAGAGGCTGTGACGGACATGCCGGCGCCCCGCAATTGCGTTCAATACAGGGCCGGCGTGCGGGACGAGACTGCGTGCCTTGTGCAGTCCTGCGTCCGCGCGAAATCTCATGTCCTCCTCGCTGCTCGCCATGGGCGTCTTCACCCTCGTGGGTGCCATCACGCCCGGCCCCGTCAATGTGCTGGCCCTGCGCCACGGCGCAGCCCGCTCGCGCCTGGTCTCTGCCGCCTATGTGCTGGGCGCCAGCGCCAGCTATGCGGCCGTGGTCTGGGTCATGGGCCAGGGCGCACGGTGGCTGCTGCAGACGCTGCCGCAACTGTCTGCGGCCGCACAGTGGCTGTGCGCCGCCTATCTGCTGTGGCTGGCCTGGCGGCTGGCCAACGCGCCTGTGGGCCAGGCCGGTGCGCAGCAGCAGGCCGGATCGCAGCGCACGCTGCAGGCCTTGCTGCAAGCGCTGTTGCAGGGCACGGCCGTGCAGACGCTCAACCCCAAGGCCTGGCTGGTGGCGCTGGCCGGCGTGGGCCTGTTCGTGCTGCCCCATGCGAATGCGCCGTGGGCGCTGCTGCAGTTTTGCGCCATCTCGCTGCTGGCCTGCCTGGTGGGGGTCGGCAGCTGGGCGCTGCTGGGGCAGCTGCTTTCGGGCTGGCTGCGCACCGAACGCCGCCAGCGCCTGTTCCACCGCCTGCTGGCCCTGCTGCTGGTCGCCAGCGTGGCGGCCATGCTGGCATGATGGCTGGCCGCCATGACTTCAGCCTCTCCCCACCGATTCCACCGCCATCCGGCCGCTCCCTGGGCCGAGCTGCGCGACAGCGCGCGCTCGCCGCATTGCTTTCGGCTCCACATGCATGCCGAGTATTCGATAGGCATCGTGGACGCGGGCCGCACCGTGTTCCACCATGCCCACGGCCCGCAGCCCGTGGAGGCGGGCGGCGTGGTGCTGATCGAGCCCGGCGCCTGGCATGCCTGCAATCCCGACCCCGGCGCGCCATGGTCCTACCGCATGCTGTTTGTCGATGCCGACTGGCTGCACGCGCGGCTGGGCGTGGCCGCGCTGCGCTTTCCCCGGCGCACGCTCACGGATGCGGACATCGCCCGCCTGGTGGATGGCCTGTGCCGCCCCGTCGATGGCGCGGCCGCCGCCGACCGCCTGGCCCTGGGCCTGGAGCACCTGCTGGACCGCTGTGCCCAGCCCGCAGCCTTGCCCCTGCCCGGCGATGCGGCGGCCCTGGCCCCCGCGCTGCAGCGCCTGCATGCAGGACCCGATGCAGGCCTGACCGTGCAGTCCCTGGCCCAGGAATGCGGCATGAGCGCCACGCGCTTCATCCGCCGCTTCAAGGCGGCCACGGGCATGACGCCCGGCAGCTACCGCCTGAACCTGCGCATCAACGGCGCGCGCCGCCTGCTGGCCACGGGGGCGGCGCTGTCCGATGCGGCCTATGCCATGGGCTTTGCCGACCAGGCCCACCTGCAGCGCGCCTTCAAGGCCCACCATGCGCTGACGCCGGGCTGCTACGCACGCGGAGCCTGAGCCGGACCCTCCCATGGTTTTGCAGCGGCCAGCCCGGGGCCGGCGGTGAAAGCGCAGATACTTACGCCTTCCGCTTTCAGCCCCCAACCGCCGCGCACCATGGCCGCCTTCCAAGACATTCAGCAACGAGAAACCGGCCTGCGCCAGCAGCTGTCCGCCGCCCAGATGGTGATGATCGCCATCGGAGGCGCCATCGGCACCGGCCTTTTCATGGGCAGCGCCTTCGCCATCGGCTTCGCCGGCCCCAGCGTGCTGGTCAGCTACGCCATCGGCGCGCTGATCTCGCTGCTGCTCATGGGCTGCCTGGCCGAGATGACGGTGGCCCATCCGACCTCGGGCTCGTTCGGCGCCTATGCCGAGCACTACATCAGCCCGATGGCCGGCTTCATGGTCCGCTATGCCTACTGGGCCGCCGTGGTGCTGGCCGTGGGCATGGAGGTGACGGCCATAGGCATCTACATGGGCTACTGGTTCCCCGACGTGCCGCGCTGGATCTGGGTGGTGGTGTTCTCGGGCGCGCTGGTGGCCGTCAACGCCAGCAGCGTCAAGGCCTTCGGCCAGGTGGAGTACGGCTTTTCCATGGTGAAGATCATCGCCATCGTGGCCTTCATCCTGATCGGCGCCTGGGTGGTATTCGGCTCGCAGCCCCAGGGCATCGGCTTTTTCAACTACACGGCCGATGGCGGCTTCTTCCCCAAGGGCCTGTGGGGCACCTGGGTGGCCGTGATCATCGCCATCTTCAGCTACCTGAGCCTGGAGGCCGTGGCCGTGGCGGCGGGCGAGGCCGAGGACCCCAAGCGCGCCATCACCCGGGCCTTTCGCACCACCATGGCGCGCCTGGTGATCTTCTACCTGCTGACGCTGGCGCTGATGCTGGCCATCGTGCCCTGGCAGCAGGCCGGCACGGACAAGAGCCCCTTCGTGAAGGTGATGGAGATCATCGGCATCCCGGGCGCTGCCAGCATCATCAACTTCGTGGTGCTGGTGGCCGCGCTGTCGGCCATGAACAGCCAGCTGTATGTGACCTCGCGCATGATGTTCAGCCTGTCGCGCGGCGGCTATGCGCCCTCGGTGTTCGGGCGGCTGAACAGCCGCGGCGTGCCCGTGGCGGCGATTGCCATCTCCTGCCTGGGCATTGCCGTGGCCGTGGCCGTGAACCTGTGGAAGCCCGAAGGCTCGCTGCTGTGGATGATGTCCGTGTCCATGTTCGGCGCCATGTTCACCTGGTTCATGATCTTCGTGACCCATCTGTTTTTCCGCGCGCGCTGGTCGCGCGAGCATCCGGGCCAGCGCCTGCAGTTCCGCATGTGGGGCTATCCGCTGTTCACACTGGCCGGCGCCGCGCTGATGCTGGGCGTGATCGTCACCACCTATTTCACCGAGGTCTTCCACATGACGCTGCTCACGGGCCTGCCCTTCCTGGGCCTGCTGGCCCTGGTGTATGCGCTGTGGTACCGGCCGCGCGCACAGGCCGCCCGAACCGCCCCGAAGGAGTGAAACCATGACCCGCAGACTCTGGGACATCTCCCCGGCCGTGCAGGCCGCCAGCCCCGTCTTTCCCGGCGACACGGCCTACAGCCAGCAATGGTGCGCCACCATCGGGCCGGGCTGCCCGGTCAATGTCAGCGCCATCACGCTGTCGCCCCATGTGGGAGCGCATGCCGATGCACCGCTGCACTATGACGCGGACGGCGCCAGCATTGGCCATGTGGACCTGGACGCCTTCCTCGGCCCCTGCCGCGTGATCCACGCCATCGGCAAGGGACCGCTGGTCGAATGGGAGCACATCGCCCACGCCGTGGAGCATCTTCCGGCACGCGTGCTGGTGCGCACCTACGAGCGCGCCCCCGCCACCTGGGACCAGGAACTGGCAGCCTATGCACCGGCCACGGTCGAGCGTCTGGCCGACCTGGGCGTGAAGCTCATCGGCATTGACACGGCCAGCATCGACCCGGCCAGCAGCAAGAGCCTGGACAGCCACCAGGTGATCCGCCGGCGCGGCCTGCGCGTGCTGGAGAACCTGGTGCTGGACGAGGTGCCCGAGGGCGACTACGAGCTCATCGCCCTGCCGCTCAAGCTGGTCGAGGCCGATGCCTCGCCCGTGCGCGCCGTGCTGCGTGCCCTGGCCTGATTCCCGGGCCGCACCTTTCGCCTTTCGCCTTTTCCATACCCAAGGAGACCCCGTGACGAGCCTGCAAGACTGCCTCACCCTCGATGCGCAAGACCCGCTGCGCGCCCTGCGCGACCAATTCACGCTGCCCGAAGGCGTGATCTACCTTGACGGCAATTCGCTGGGCGCCAGCCCCCGCGCCGCCGCCGCGCGCGTGGCCGAGGTGGTGCAGCAGGAATGGGCGCAGGGCCTGATCCGCTCGTGGAACGATGCCGGATGGATCAGCCTGCCCCAGCGCCTGGGCGACCAGTTCGCCCCCTGGCTGGGCGTGGGCGCGGGCGAGCTGGTGTTCACCGACACGGCCTCCATCAACCTCTACAAGGTGCTGACGGCTGCGGCCCGCATCGCGCGCGAGGACGCTCCGCAGCGCAAGCGCCTGATCAGCGAGCGCAGCAACTTCCCCACCGACCTCTACATCGCCCAGTCGGTCTGCCAGGAATACGGCCTGGAGCTGGTGCTGCTCGAACCCGAGGAGATTGCCGATGCGCTGACCGACGAGGTCGCCATCTGCATGCTCACCCATGTGAACTACCGCACGGGCGCCATGCACGACATGGCTGCCGTGACGGCTGCCGCGCAGGGCAAGGGCATTCTCTGCGTCTGGGACCTGTGCCACAGCGCGGGCGCCGTGCCTGTCGATCTCAAGGGCGCGAATGCCGACTTCGCCATCGGCTGCAGCTACAAGTACCTCAACGGCGGCCCCGGTGCGCCGGCCTTTGTCTGGGCCCATCCACGCCTGATCAACCGCTTCTGGCAGCCGCTGTCGGGCTGGTTCGGCCATGCCGAGCCTTTCAAGTTCGTGCCGGACTACCACCCGGCCCAGGGCATACAGCGCTACCTGTGCGGCACCCAGCCCATGGTCAGCCTGAGCGTGCTGCAGTGCGGCCTGGACGTGTTCACGGCCGTGGAGCCGCTGGGCGGCATGGACGCGCTGCGCAACAAGTCGCTGGCGCTGACCGACCTGTTCATCGCCCTGGTCGAGGAACGCTGCCAGGGCCACGGCCTGGGCCTGGCCACGCCGCGCGAGCACGGCCGGCGCGGCTCCCAGGTCTGCCTCACGCGCGAGGAGGGGCTGGGCGTGGACGGCAAGGACAGCGGCGCCTATGCCATCGTGCAGGCGCTGATCGCGCGCGGCGTGATCGGCGACTTCCGCAAGGGCGACGGCACGGGCCTGCACAAGGACATCCTGCGCTTCGGCTTCACGCCGCTGTACGTGGGATTCGAAGATGTCTGGCATGCCGTGGAGCACCTGCGCCAGGTGCTGGAATCGGGCGAATGGCGCAAGCCGGAGTTCAACCGCGTCAATGCGGTGACCTGAAGCCTGGAGCCAGCCCTTCAGAACGCCGTCGACGACAGCGAGGCCCAGAGATGGGCCGCGACCAGGGCGCGCCAGGGCGCGAAGTCCCGCAGCCACAACTCGGTCTGCGCGGCGTCCACGGATTCCGTCTCCAGCAGCCGCGCCAAGGCGCGGCGCACGGCCACATCGCCGTGCAACGGGCCGTCCAGGTGGCCATAGCCGCGCAGCAGCATGTAGTTCACGGTCCACGGGCCGACGCCCTTGAGGGCCAGCAGCCGCCGGCTGATCTCGCTGGCGGGCAGCTCGGGCATGGCGGCCCAATCGTCCAGCGGCAGTTCGCCCGCCTGCACGGCATGCGCCAGCAGGCGCAGCGTATGGGTCTTGCTTCGGGAAAAGCCGGCCGCGCGCAAGTCGTCCTCGCTCAGCTGCGCCACCTGCGCGGCCTCCGGCATGCACCACAGCTGCTGCGGCGCGTCGGCATGGCCATCGTGCAGCGCCACCGGCTGGCCGGCTGCAGCGATCAGGCGGCGGCGCAGCGACACGGCTGCCGCCACGCTGATCTGCTGCCCGGTGACGGCCCAGCTCAGCGCCTCCCAGGGCGTGCAGGCCGCGGGCACATGCAGGCCCCGCTGGCGCGCCAGCAGCGGTCCCAGCAGCTCATGGCGGCCAAAGCGGCGCTCGAACTCCCCCACATCCTGGGACAGTCCGAACATGCGCCGCAGCATGGCGGCCAGCACATCGTCCATGCCGGTGATTGCGCCCGCATCGGCGGGCAGGTGCCATCGGGCCTGGACCACGGCCGCCTCTTCGCACTGCTGCGTCAGCTCCAGGGTGAGCAGCGTGGGAAGGCCTTTCCACATCAGGCCCTTGTGCATGCGGATGGTGCCGCCATCCTGCAGATCGCATTCGGACAGGCGCTGGGCATCGCGCCGGTGAAAGCCCCAGAACTCGGTCATGCGGTAGCCGGCCGGCAGCGTCAGTTGCTGCTGCGCCTGATAGGTCTGGCCGGTGCCACGCCCTCGCCCCTGCCCCTGCCCGCTCATGCGCTTCCTGCCTGGCGCAGCGGTGCGTGCCCAGCGTCCTTGCCAGCCGCCTCCTGCGCCTGGCGCGCCTCGCGCAGCAGCAGGGCGCGCTTGCGCTCCACGCCCCAGCGGTAGCCGGAGATGCTGCCGTCATTGCGCACCACGCGGTGGCAGGGCACGGCCACGGCAATGGGGTTGGCCGCGACGGCGCTGGCCACGGCCCGGGCACCCGTGGGCATGCCCAGGCGCAGGGCCAGTTCCGAATAGCTCAGGGTCTGGCCGGCGGGAATGGCGCACAGCGCCTGCCATACGCGCTGCTGGAAGGCCGTGCCCTGCACATCCAGCGGCAGTGCCAGGCCCCGGCGCGGCTGCTCGACCAGGGCCACGACCTGGGCCACGGTGTGCTCGAATCCGGCATCGCCGCCCACCAGTTCGGCCAGCGGAAAGCGCTGCTGCAGGTCCTGGACCAGGGCCTCGGCATCGTCGCCCAGCAGCACGCAGCACACGCCGCGATCGGTGCTGGCCACCAGGATGCTGCCCAGCGTGCATTCGGCCACCGCAAATCGGATGGTCTGGCGCATGCCGCCGCGCCGGTAGTCGCCGGGCGCCATGCCCAGCATGGCGCCTGCGTCGCGGTAGAAACTGCTGCTGGCCGCATAGCCGCTGAGGTAGGCGGCATCGGTGACCGAGTCGCTCTGGCCTGGCTGCAGCGCCTGGCGCAGCGCACGCGCGCGGTGCGCCTTGGCATAGGCCTTGGGCGTGAGGCCCGTGGCCTGCTTGAACAATCGGTGCAGCTGCCAGGGGCTCAGCCCCGAGCGTTCTGCCAGCGCGCCCAGGGCGGGGGGCGGCTCCTCGGTCTCCAGCCAGCGGCAGCATCGGGCCACCAGGGCAGCGGGGTTGGCAGGGGCATCGCTGGCTTGATTCATGGCTTGGTGGGACACGGCATGTCTTTCAGGGTCATCGGATGCTCTACTCTACGCAGCCCGGCGCGGGCGCGCATCCCGCTTCTTGCAAGCCGCAGGATTGCTGCGCGGGATTCGGTTACGCTGCGCCCTGCATTTTCCGCATCGAGACTTGCGAGACTCCCACATGACCACCGAACACTCCGGCTGTCCCATGAACAGCCCCGGCCGCACCGAATCCATCGTCAAAGAGGAGCGCGCCCAGCTGGACTTCAGCCAGTCCATGAGCTATGGCGACTACCTGCACCTGGACCAGATCCTCACGGCCCAGCACCCGCTGTCGCCCGCGCATGACGAGATGCTGTTCATCATCCAGCACCAGACCAGCGAGCTGTGGATGAAGCTGATGCTGCACGAGGTCCGCGCCGCCACGGCCGCCATCGCAGGCGGCACGCGCGCCGACGCCTTCAAGATGCTGGCCCGCGTCAGCCGCATCATGGAGCAACTGGTCAGCGCCTGGACCGTGCTGTCCACCATGACGCCGCCCGAGTACACGGCCATGCGTCCCTACCTGGCCAACTCCAGCGGCTTCCAGAGCTACCAGTACCGCTGCATCGAGTTCTCCCTGGGCAACAAGAATGCCGCCATGCTCCAGCCCCATGCCCACCGGCCCGATCTGCTGGCCCAGGTGGAGGCGGCATGGCGCTCGCCCTCGCTCTACGACGTGTCCCTGCAACTGCTGGCGCGCGAGGGCATCGAGGTGCCCGCCGACCGGCTGGAGCGCGACTGGACCCAGCCCTACGAGGCCAGCGAAGGCGTCAAGCAGGCCTGGATCACGGTCTACCGCGATCCCCACCAGCACTGGGACCTGTACCAGCTCGGCGAAAAGCTGGCCGACATCGAGGACGCCTTCCGACTTTGGCGCTTCCGCCATCTGACCACGGTGGAGCGCGTCATCGGCTTCAAGCGCGGCACGGGCGGCACCGGCGGCGTCAGCTACCTGCGCAAGATGCTGGACGTGGTGCTGTTCCCCGAAATCTGGGCGCTGCGCACCGAGCTGTAAGAACTGGCGGGCGCCACCGACGGCAGACCGCTGCGGTGGCGACAGCGCGCATGCGCGCAAACGGGTAAGCTGCGGCGCCAGGAGAAATACCGTGTCCGCAGCGCCGCAACAGCCCCCACACAACAACACACACACAGAGGCTTCGCAGACCTCCACCGCAGCACCGCCGCCACGCAGCCAGCTGCTGTGGGCCATGCTGCTGGCCCTGCTCTCGGCCTTTGCGCTGAGCCAGGCCTTTCGCACCACGACCTCGGTCATGGCGACCGGCCTGCAGCAGGATTTCGGGCTTACGGCCCAGTCGCTGGGGGCCTTTGCGGGCCTGTTCGGCCTGTCCTTCGGCGTGGCCCAGCTGCTCATGGGCATCGGCATGGATCTCTACGGCCTGCGCCGCACGGTGCTGCTGTCGTTTCCGCTGGCGATCGCGGGATCGGCACTGTCCGCCGCCGCACCCAATTACGGCTGGCTGATGGTGGGCCAGTTGCTGATCGGCGTGGGCTGCTCGCCGGCCTTCCTGGCCTGCACCATGTTCATCTCGCGCCACTTTCCCATGGACCGCTTCGCCTTTCTGTCGGGCGTGGGCATGGGCGTGGGCGGCTTGGGACTGCTGTTCACAGGCACGCCGCTGGCCTGGCTGGTCCAGCATTTCGGCTGGCGCTCGGGCTTTGCGCTGCTGGCCGTGATGTCGGCCCTGTCGTGGCTGCTGATCTGGTGGCGCGTGCACGAGCCCGCCCGCCGCGGAGCACAGACCGCCGCACGGGAAAGCTGGGGCGTGGCGGCACGCCGCATGGCCGAGCTGTTCACGCTGCCGCACACGCTGGGTATCGTCCTGCTGGCCATGGCCTGCTATGCATCGTTTCTGGCGCTGCGCGGCCTTTGGCTGGGGCCGCTGCTCATCCATCGCTATGGCTTTTCGCTGGTGGAAAGCGGCAATGTGGCGCTGGTCGTATCGATGATCTCGCTGTTCAGCCCCGCGATTTTCGGGCGCATGGACCCCGGCCCAGGACGGCGCCGGCGCTGGCTCACCAATTACTCGCTGCTCATGGGCAGCCTGTTCATGCTCATGGCCTTTTTGCACCATGGCTGGACCAATGTGGCGCTGATCTTCGCCATGGGCCTGCTGTCGGGCTATTCGGTGCTGCAGTACGCCGATGTGCGCGCTTCCTACCCGCCCGAGATGACCGGCCGCGCGCTGTCGCTGTTCACCATGGCCATGTTCCTGGGCGTGGCCCTGGTGCAATGGTTCACGGGCTGGGTGGCGGCCTGGGCCGAGGCCTGGGGCGTGGAGCCCTACAAGGCCGTGATGATCTCGATTGCAGCCACCCTCGTCGGTGCGTCAACCGCGTTCCGTTTCCTGCCCTCCTCGCCGCTGCTGCGCCAGGCATCCGCCTAGCGGCCGGAGTCTGTGCCTCTACAAGGCATTGGCGGCCGAGCCATCGCCACGGTACAGCCAGGGCAGATCCATCAGCCGGGAGCCCAGCAGGCGCAGCGACAGGTCACGCCCCCAGCGCACCGGACCCGTGGCATGGAAGATGCGGCCATTGCGCTGCGAGCGCGCCTGCACGCGCGCATTGCGCTGCCAGCGATTGAGCGCGTAGCGGCGCAGGCGCATGTTGACGTCGAGATCGTGCATGGACAGGGCGCGCTGCAGCTCCGCTGCATCTTCAATCGCCATGCCGGCGCCCTGGGCCAGATAGGGGCGCATGGGGTGGGCGGCATCGCCCAGCAGCGCCACCACGCCGCGCGCCATCTGCGCGGCCGATTGCACAGGCGGGCGGTCCCCCACCGGCCACAGCCGCCAGTCACCGCCAGCGGCAGGCACATGCTGGACCAGGTCCAGCAGGTGCGGGCAGCTGCCCTGCAGCACCCGCACCAGATCATCGAGATTGCCCGCATGGTCCCAGTTCGCCAGGTCCTCGGGCGCCGGGCCCTGGACGATGACCACCAGGTTCTGCAGCTCGCCCCGGCGCACGGGGTACTGGATGGCATGCATGCGCGAGCCCAGCCAGGCCGTGACATCAGTGGCCCGCAGCCGCTTGGGCAACTGGGCCTGGTGCACCAGGGCGCGGTAGGCCAGGTGCCCGGTGACACGCGGCGGGCCGTCGCCCAGCAGCTGCTGGCGCAGGACGCTGCGCACGCCGTCGGCAGCGACCAGGGCATCGCCTTCGATCAGCTTGCCGGCCTGGGTTCGCACGGTGACCACGCCGTCCGTTTCGGAAAAGCCTTCAATGGGCTGGCCCAGGTTCAGGTGCATGCCCGGATAAGTCTGAGCGGCTTCCTTCAGCAGCTGCTGCAGATCGGCCCGGTGGATGGTGGCGTAGGCCGCGCCATAGCGTTGCACGGACTCTCTGCCCAAGGGCATATGCGCCAATTCCTGCCCGGTGACTGCGCTGCGCACGCGCAGGCTGCCCGGCAATGCCACCACCTGCTGCAGCGGTTTTTGCAGGCCCCAGGCCTGAAGCCGCCGCACGACATTCGGACCGATCTGGATTCCGGCGCCCACTTCACTGAGCGCGGGCGCCTGCTCGAAAAGACGCACTTCCCAACCCGCCCGCGACGCACCGATGGCGGCGGCCAGGCCACCAATGCCGCCGCCGGCAATCAACACCTGCTTGTTCATGCGCGTATTGTGCCCCTGCCTTCGCCCATGGTGGCTGGTGCCTGGATATTCAAGTCGGCCACCACTGAAGAAAATCAAAAAATCATCGGATTTGTCTGAAACACGCATGCATCCGCCATGCGTTGAGACGCCAAGACCCGGAAACACCCACCTCGCATGCTCCAAACTGCCGCAAGGTGCATCACTGGCACCGTGCATTTTGCGTTACCGCCAGAAATCGACCCTGGCATCGGCCGCCGCGCAATGTCCGTGCACAGGCCCACGCTTTGCACAGCGCATGATAGTCATTCTCAACCGAGTCAATTTTTGACAAATGGCCGTGCCAATGAAAAAAGCCCGCACAAGGCGGGCTCTTTCAACATGCGCGATGGAAAAATCAGATGACGAACTTTTCGCGGTCCTGATTCTGAATCCACTTCGGCGGCTTGCCGCGTCCGGTCCAGGTCTGGCCAGTGGCGGGATCACGGTACTTGGGCGCCACCTTGGTGCCGGTTGCACCCGCATTGCCGCGACCACGAGCCGAAGGAAAGACGTCATCCGCAGTCAGGCCATATTCGGCAATCAAATTGCGAACCTTGCCCACGGCGTCAGACAGTTCACGCTTGCGCGCTTCCTGGATCTGTTGCTCCAGTTCCTGTCGCTGCTTCAGCAATTCCTTGTAAGAGCTCATGGTGTGCGCCTTGAAAGTTGTTTAAGAGCTTTCATTATAAAAACATAATCGCCCTACAGGGCAAGACGCATGTAAGCAAAATCCACAATATCGCAGTTGCCTATTGCAGCGAGGACCCTTCGGATAATTCCGAAATGGCAAGCACCTTGTCAATGCGTTTGCCATCGAGATCAATCACCTCGAAGATCCAGCCCGCGCAGCTGATCCGCTCTCCCAGAACCGGCAAATGACCGCTTTCCGCCATGAGAAGGCCGGCAACGGTGTTGTATCGGCCACGGTGCTCATCGGGCAGGTCACGAATATCGAGGCGCGCCTTCAGCTCCGATATGGGCATCAGCCCGTCCAATAACCAGGAGCCATCCCCACGCTGCATGGCCCATGCTTCCGTTTCGGTCACAGGC
The DNA here is from genome assembly GCF_028401915.1 of Delftia sp. DT-2. NCBI lineage: Bacteria > Pseudomonadati > Pseudomonadota > Betaproteobacteria > Burkholderiales > Comamonadaceae > Delftia > Delftia sp. DT-2. The sequence goes on along the minus strand of NZ_JAQOTI010000001.1, from coordinate 244,473 downwards.
TGTAACTCGCCGGTAATCGCCTCCAGCAAATCGCGCGGCGTCATGATGCCCTGCACCACGCCATATTCATCCACCACGAACACCATGCGCCCGGATCGGGCACGCAATTGCTCCAGCAGTTCCATGGCGCTGAGCGTCTCGGGCAGGAACGAGGCCGGCAGTACATGCTCGTAGAGCGTGGAGCCCGCCGCATCGGGACCCAATGCCAGCAGGCGCGCCACGCTGATGATGCCGACCACGTCATCAAGGGAATTGCGGCACACCGGATACCAGGAATGGCCGCCCTTTGCGTGGTCATCGGCCGAGGCCTGCAATGCCTCGGTGACGGTCATGTCGGCATCCAGCCATTGCACATCGCCGCGCGGCACCATGATCGACGTCAGCGAGCGGTCATCGAGATGGAAGACGTTCTGCACCATCTGGTGTTCGCTGGCCTCGATGACGCCGGCATCGCGGCCCTCGGCAAGGCTGGCCGCGATCTCCTCCTCGGTCACGGAGCGTGCCGCCGATTCATTGATGCGCAGCAAGGTCAGCATGGCGCGGGTGGAGAAGGCCAGCAGCCGCACAAAAGGCTTGGCTGCCGACGCCACCCACGTCATGGGCCGTGAGACCACGATGGCCACGGTTTCGGGATAGAGCTGGCCGATGCGCTTGGGCACCAGCTCGCCGAAAACGATGGTGACGAAGGTGATCACGGTCACGACGACTGCCGTTGCCGAAATGCTGGCTGCGCGCTCTGGAACGCCCAGGCCCAGCAGCCATGCGGCCAGTCCGTCGCTGAAGGCCGCCTCACCCAGGATACCGTTGAGCAGGCCGATGGAGGTGATGCCCACCTGCACCGAAGAAAGAAATTGCGTGGGGTTGTCGAGCAAGGCCAGTGCCGCCACCGCCCCCTTGTCGCCTGTTTCAGCCAGTGCCACCAACCGAGCCTTGCGGCTGGAGGCCAGTGCCAATTCGGACATTGCAAACACCCCATTGAGCAGCGTAAGCAACGCGATCAGCAGAAAATCCATGGTTCGTATATCAGAAAGAAGACCATGGCACTTTACTGTATCGGTGATATCCAGGGATGCCACGACGCCTTTGAGCGCCTGCTGCAACGCGTGGATTTCTCCGCCAGCCGCGATACCTTGTACATCCTCGGCGACCTGGTGAATCGCGGCCCGGCATCGGACAAGGTACTGCGCACCTGCATGGCCGCCGGCGACTCCATGCGCGCCCTGCTGGGCAACCATGACCTGCACCTGCTGGCCGCCGCCCACGGCGTGCGCCGCAACAGCCGCCGCGACACCTTGGCCCAGGTGCTGCAAGCGCCCGATCGTGACCAGTTGCTGGACTGGCTGCGACAGCAGCCGCTGGCGCGCAGCCACCGCACGGTGCATGGCGATGAGCTGCTGATGGTCCACGCAGGCGTGCTGCCGCAGTGGACCGCCCAGGAAGTGATGGACCTTGCAGGCGAGGTGCACACGGTACTTCGCAGCGCGCAATTGCCGGATTTCCTGCAAGCCATGTACGGCAACCAGCCCGATCGCTGGTCGCCGGATCTGCAGGGCTGGGAACGGCTGCGTGTCATCGTCAACGCGCTGACCCGGCTGCGTTTTTGCAGCGCTCAGGGGGTCATGGATTTCGACAGCACGGAGTCGGCAGAGCAGGCGGCGCCAGGACTCATGCCCTGGTTCGATGTGCCGGGCCGCGCCACGGCGGGCGTGCCCATTGCCTTTGGCCACTGGTCCACGCTGGGCCATATCAACCGGCCCGATCTGGTGGCGCTGGACACGGGCTGCGTCTGGGGTGGCTGCCTGAGCATGATGCGCTTCGGCGACCATCTGGCGGACAGGGAGCTGATCCAGGTGGATTGCCCGCAGGCCCAGGCCCCAGGCTGATCGGGAGCAGCCCGTGCACCCATGAAAAAACGCCTGCAAGGCAGGCGTTATTCGGGAAGCAGGCCGCGTGTGCGGCGCTCAGACCTCGGAGGTGGCGACAGGCGCGGCGGGCGCGACCGGTGCCTTGAACAGCGCCGCCAGCTTGCGCTTGGGCTTGATGTTGCCGCCGGCCTTGGGCGCAGCGCGCTGGCTTTCCCAGTTGGCGTCGGCGCTGGCCGAAGGCTCATAGGGCTTGTCGAAGAAGGGGTCGGAATGCGCCGGGCGCTGGGCCATGCGCGAGCCGCGATGGCCGAAGCCCGTGCTGCCCCGTGCGGCATCGGCACCGCGATCGCCACGCTCGCCGCCGCGATCCCGTTCACGACCGTACCCGCCGCCAGCGCCTTGGCGCGGCAGCTCGTCGAAACGGTGACCACGCGGCGCGCTGCCGCGGAAATCTTCCATGGGGCAGGTTTCGACGTTGATCTTCTTCTTGATGAGCTTCTCGATCTCGCCCACCAGGCGCGCATCGTGGTTGGTCACCAGGGTCACGGCAATGCCGGAGGCGCCTGCGCGGCCCGTGCGGCCGATGCGGTGCACATAGTCTTCGGCGTTGAAGGGCACGTCGTAGTTGAAGACGGCCGGCACGTCCTTGATGTCCAGGCCGCGGGCCGCGACATCGGTACACACCAGCAGATCCACCTCGCCGCGCTTGAAGGCTTCAAGCGCCTTCAGGCGCTCGTCCTGGCTCTTGTCGCCGTGCAGCGCCGTTGCGCGCAGGCCATCACGCTCCAGGGCACGCGTCAGGCGGGCGCAGCCCAGCTTGCTGTTGGAAAAGACGAAGGCCTGGCGGATCTCGCGCTGCTTGAGCAGCGAACGCAGCGCATAGCGCTTGTCGTCGTCGCTGACGCTGTAGAAGCGCTGCTCCACCGTGGACGCCGTCTCGTTGGGACGGGCCACTTCGATGGTGACGGGGTCTTGCAGGTAGCTGCCGGCCAGGCGCTTGATCTCGGGCGAGAAGGTGGCGCTGAACAGCAAGGTGGTGCGTGTCTTGGGCAGATGGGACAGGATGCGCTGCAGGTCGGGCAGGAAGCCGATGTCCAGCATGCGGTCCGCCTCGTCGAGCACCACGTACTCGACCTGGTTGAGCACCACGTTCTTGGCTTCGATATGGTCAAGCAGCCGGCCCGGCGTGGCCACCAGCACCTCGACGCCCTTTTTCAGTTCCAGCGTCTGCGGTTTCATGTCCATGCCGCCGAACACCACGGTGCTGCGCAGCTTGGTGTACTTGGCGTACTGGGCGATCTGCTGAGCCACCTGGTCCGCCAGTTCGCGCGTGGGCAAAAGCACCAACGCCCGCACGGGGTGCCGTGCAGGCGAAGCGGAGGCATTTTCGTGGCGCATCAGCCGCTGCAGCAACGGCAGCGAGAACGCTGCCGTCTTGCCCGTGCCGGTCTGGGCTGCGCCCATGACATCCTTGCCGGTCAGAACAACCGGAATGGCCTGCGCCTGGATGGGCGTCATGGACTCGTAGCCCATGTCGGCCACGGCGCGCGCCAGGGACTCGGCCAGTTGGAGATTGGAGAAAGAGCTTGTCATTGAGGACGCTATTGTCGCACCTAGCGCGATTTGTGCGTTGCAATAACGCCAATTGGCACCTGGACAAGCATGGCGTTGCGTGAGCGCAACCCGCAAAAACCCGGTACGAGGGCCCGCTATGCGGGCATTTTTTCATCGCCGGGCCGCCGCCTCGAGATGGGAAAGCGCCCCTCGGGGGGCATTTTTCAAAGCGAAGCGGCCGAGAAAGTGTCGCAGGACTTGACGCTGCCGGTGCGCAGACCGGTGCTGAACCAGCGCTGGCGCTGGGCACTGGTGCCATGCGTGAAGCTGTCGGGCACGACGGCGCCGCCACCGGCGCGCTGCAGGGCGTCGTCGCCGATCTTGGAAGCGGCATTCATGGCCGACTCCACATCGCCCTGCTCCAGGATCTGGCGTGCGCTTTGCGCGCGGTTCGCCCAGACGCCGGCCAGGCAATCGGCCTGCAGCTCCAGCTTGACCGACAGATGGTTGTATTCGACCTTGTTGACGCGGCCCCGCGCACGGTCCACCTGGGCGCTGATGCCCAGCAGGTTCTGCACGTGGTGGCCCACCTCGTGGGCAATCACATAGGCCTGGGCAAAGTCGCCGGGGGCGCCGAGCTGGTTCTTGAGCGTCTCGTAGAAGCCCAGGTCGATATAGACCTTCTGGTCGGCAGGGCAGTAGAACGGCCCCATGGCGGACTGCCCCGTGCCGCAGGCCGTGGGCGTGGCGCCGCGGAACAGCACGAGCTTGGGATCGGCATATTGGGCGCCGCCCTGGCGGAACACCTCGCGCCACACATCCTCGGTATCGGCCAGCACGGTGGAGACGAAGCGGGCGAGCTGGTCGTCGGCCGGCGGCTTGTGGGCCGGCCCCTGGGGCTGCTGCACCTGCACCGGCGCGCCGCCGCTGAGCGCCCCCAGGATGGTCAGCGGATTGATGCCCAGCACCCAGCCACCGACCAAGGCGATGACGATGGTGCCGATGCCGATGCTGCGCCCGCCAAAGACGGGACCACCACCGCCACCACCACCGTCATCACGGCGGTCCTCCACATTGTCCGACTCGCGGTTGCCTTCCCATCTCATGGTGTTCGCTCCTGGATCTGTGCTGCGGCCTGCAGCATCGGGCGGCGATATTACGTCGGAACCTGCGGGGCCGCAGCGTCCGCAGTCCCGGCAATGATACGGCGTGTATCAGCGCACGGGCTGCACCGCCATGGGGGCAGTGACGGGCGGCGCCTGGCTGCGCAGTACCTGCTCGCGCGCCACCAGCACCATGCCGGCCAGCAGCGCGGCGACGATGCACAGTCCGACGACGACCGCCAGGCCCAGCCCCCATCCGCCGCGCCTGCGCCGCTCGCGTGCAGGCTCGCCGGGCCTGCGGGGCGCAGGTGCCTGTTCGCTGGGAGGCTCCTCGCGCTGCCACGGTTCGGGCGCGGGCCCGCGCCGCTGCTGCTCGTAGCGCGGGGCCGATTCCTTGCGGGGAGCTTCGGGCCGCGCCGAACCGTCCCAGCTGGGCTCCTCGCGCGGATAAGAAGGCTTTTGTGACATAGGCGACATCGTAGTGCCTGCGCAGGCCCGCGCGGGCCTGGGTGCACCACCGGACACATCGCGCATTGGCCTGCGCGCGCCTACTGTGTACAGTCGCGGCCATGAGCCATTCCAGCACGCACTCCTCCGCCGCCCTAGACGCGCAGGCCACGGCCGCCCTGCTGCCCTGGAAGGAGCTGGCCGAAGAGATCGCGGCTGTACTGCTGCAGCCCCAGGCAGTGCAGGTGCCGCCGCGCATCGTGATGCCACTGCCCGCAGGAGGCAGCCTGTTTTGCATGCCCGCCACCGATGGGCAGGTGGCCATGACCAAGCTGATCAGCCTCACGCCCGGCAATGCCGGCACGCCGCGCGCCACCATCCAGGGCGATGTGGTGGTCTTCGATGTGGCCACGGGCGAGCGCCGCCTGATCCTGGACGGCCCCACGGTCACGGCGCGGCGCACGGCCGCCGTATCGCTGCTGGCCGCGCAAAGGCTGGCTCCCAATCCGCAGGGCCCGCTGCTGATCGTGGGCGCCGGCGTGCAGGGCCTGGCCCATATGCAGGCCTTTGCAGCAGGCCTGGGCGTGCGCGAGGTCCAGGTGGCATCGCGCAGCGCCGAGAGCGCCCAGTCACTGGTCAGCCAGGCGCATGCCATGGGCCTGCAGGCCAGTGCCGTGCAGGATCTGGAGGCCGCCGCGCGCCATTGCCCGCTGATCGTGACCTGCACGCCGGCCCGCGCCGTGGTGCTGCATGCAGCCCCGCGCGCCGATGCCTTCGTCTCGGCCGTGGGCGCCTTCACGCCGCAGATGGTGGAGCTGGCGCCCAGCCTGTGCCTGGGCCTTGCGCAGGCGGGCCGCGTCGTCGTCGATACCGCAGATGCGCTGCACGAAGCCGGTGATCTGCTGCAGGCGGGCATGGACGTGGCCGCCCTGCCCACGCTGGAGCAGGTGGTGCGCGAGCAATGGCTGCGCCCGCAGGTGCCGGTGCTGTTCAAATCCTGCGGATGGGGGGACTGGGACCTTGCGGCCACCCGCCTGGCAATGCGCCGGGCTGCGCTTCAGAACAGTTGACGACGGATTTCTGCGTTGAACGAGCTTCCCCCCCCGGATTCCCCCGCCCCGCCCCCAAGCACCGAGCCCGGCCGCTGGCAGCGCCTGGGCCTGCGCACGCAACTGGCCCTGGTCTTCGGCTCGCTGCTGGTGGGCGTGACGGTGCTGATGTCGCTGGCCTTCGGCGAACTGCTGCGCTGGCGCATGGAGCGCGAGGTCAGCGCCTCGCTGCATGCCATGGCCTCCAACGCGGCGCGGCAGTTGTCTGAAGGGCTGTTCAGCCGTGCCCATACCGTGGAGGTGCTGGCCGCTTCGCCGGAGCTGTGGGTGCAAGGGCTGGATTCCCCGGGCGTGGGAGCGCTGCTCAACCGCGCCCGTTCGCTGACGCCGTCCAACCTCTGGATAGGCGTGGCCGACGCCGAGGGCACGGTGCGCAGCGCCACCGACCAGTTGCTGGTGGGCCACGATGTCAGCGACCGGCCCTGGTTCGAGCCGGGGCTGCAGCGCGTGCATGTGGGCGACGTGCGTGCCTCCTCGCCGCGCATGGCCGCGCTGCTTGCGCCCCCGGCCGACGGCGCGCCGCGCCGGTTCATGGACTTTGCAGCGCCCATCCGCGTGGGCGGACTCACGCAGGGCGTGCTGTGCATGCACAGCAGCTGGGAATGGGTGCGAGAGACCATGCAGACCTTGCAGCAGGCCGACAGCGGGGATCGCCAGATCGGCCTCTTCATCTTTGACCGCCACGGCAAGATCATCCACGCCCCGGGCGACAGCCTGGAGCCGCTGCAGGCGCTGGACCAGCGCCTGCCGGTGGCCCATACCGTGTCTGCCGATACGTCCGATGCCACGCTGCTGCCCGTGCAGGTGGCGCGCTGGCAGGACAGTCCGCAGAGCTTTCTGACGGCCACCGTGCCGCTGCAGGCCCACAACCGGGTGACGGCCATGGGCTGGCACATCGTGGCCCGCCAGCCGCACGACAGCGCCTATGCGCCCGCGCGCCAGGCCATGCACCAGGTGCTGGCCGGCGGCCTGGCGGCGGCGCTGGTGGCCGCCGTCATCGCCTGGCTGGTGGCACGAAGGCTCAGCCAGGACCTCAAGCGCCTGGCCCGCGCGGCCAACGGCATCGATGGCAGCGGCGCGGCGCCGGACATTCCGCAGCTGCACAGCAGCCGCGAAGTGCACCGCCTCTCGCAGGCGCTGCGCGGCAGCATTGCCCAGCTGCGCTCGGCCAACGAGGCCATGGAGCGCCAGGTGCGCGAGCGCACCCTGCAGCTGCAGCAGGCCAATGCCGAGCTGGAGCACCAGGCGCGCAGCGATCCGCTCACGGGCCTGCTCAACCGCCGGGGCTTCGATTTCCAGCTGGACTTCGCCATGGCGCTGGCGCGCCGCAGCGGCCGCCCCTTGAGCGTGCTCGTCATCGACGTGGACCACTTCAAGCGCATCAACGACCAGCATGGCCATGACATGGGCGACGCCGTGCTGCGCACCCTGGCGCGCGCCTTCCGCATGCGGCTACGCGAGTCCGACGTGCTGGCCCGCATGGGGGGCGAGGAATTCCTGGCCCTGCTGCCCGACACCACGGCCGACGCGGCCGTGGCCATTGCAGAGCAACTGCGCGAACTGCTGGCCTCCACGCCCATGGCCCACGGCGAGCCCGTCACCGCCAGCGTGGGCGTGGCCACGCTGCGCGGCACCACGGACACGGCCGCCACCATGCTGCGCCGTGGCGACGAAGCGCTGTACGAGGCCAAGGGCGCAGGCCGCAACAACGTGCAGCTTCAGCGCTGAGACGGCCCCGCGCCGCTTTCTGCCCCCTCGGCTTGCCGCCTGCCGCAAAACACCAGTGCGGGAAAAAACATCACACTAATACTCAAATTGAGCATATTATTCGCAGCCATCACCAGACCTTTTCCACAGTCCCGGACGGCCACCATGCAGCTCAAATCCGTGCAGTACGACAAGCCCCATTTCTCCCACGCCGGCCAGTGCGGCATCGGCGAGGCCTGGGCCCGCATTCCCCCTGAACTGGACCGCGCCCAGCGCCTTCGGACCACCGAGCGCATACGCGCCCTGCTGCACGAGCGCGATGCCGTGCTCGTGGCCCACTACTACGTGGATGGCGAACTGCAGGACCTGGCGCGCGAGACCGGCGGCTGCGTGGGCGATTCGCTGGAGATGGCGCGCTTCGGCGCCCAGCACCAGGCCAGCACCCTGGTCGTGGCCGGCGTGCGCTTCATGGGAGAGACCGCCAAGATCCTCAGCCCGGAAAAGCGCGTGCTCATGCCCGACGACGACGCCAGCTGCTCGCTGGACCTGGGCTGCCCGGCAGACGAGTTCAGCGCCTTTTGCGACGCCCACCCGGACCGCACGGTCGTGGTCTACGCCAATACCAGCGCAGCGGTGAAGGCGCGTGCCGACTGGGTGGTCACATCGTCGGTGGGACAGGACATCGTGGCCCACCTGCACGCCTGCGGCGAGAAGATCCTCTGGGCCCCCGACCGCCACCTGGGCGCCCACATCCAGCGCCAGACCGGCGCCGACATGCTGCTGTGGCATGGCTCCTGCCTGGTCCATGACGAGTTCAAGGCCGACGAACTGGCCGCCATGGCGCTGGAGTATCCGCAGGCCGCCATCCTCGTGCACCCCGAGTCGCCGGCCGCCGTGGCCGCCCAGGCGGACGTGGTGGGCTCCACCACCCAGCTCATCAACGCGGCTGGCCGGCTGCCCACCGACACCTTCATCGTCGCCACCGACCAGGGCATCCTGCACGACATGCGCATGCGCTACCCGGGCAAGACCTTCCTGCCCGCCCCCACGGCCGGCCAGGGCGCCACCTGCAAGAGCTGCGCCATGTGCCCGTGGATGGCGATGAACAGCCTGCAGGGCGTGGAGCTGGCCCTGGAGCAGGGCCTGTGCGCCATCGAGGTGGATCCCGCCATCGCCCAGGCCGCGCGCCGGCCCATCGAACGCATGCTGGCTTTCGCGGCCGGCCACCGCCAGCCCGTGCGCGCCAGCGGTGACCTTGCGCGCGATGCGGCGCTCTTCCAGCACTTCGGTCCCGCCTGAGGAGCACGCCATGACCCAGCCCTCCATGGACGTACTCATCATCGGCGCCGGCCTGGCCGGCATGGCCGCCGCCCTGTCGCTGCCGCCGCATCTGCGCGTGGCCCTGCTCAGCAAGGGCGCGGCCGAGGAATGCGCCAGCGCCTGGGCCCAGGGCGGCATTGCCGCCGTGCTGGATGCACAGGACAGCATCGACGAACACCTGGCGGACACCCTGGTCGCGGGCGCAGGCCAGTGCGATGCGCAGGCCGTGCGCGCCATCCTTGAGCAGGCGCCCGACGCCATCGATTGGCTGGTGGCCCACGGCGTGCCTTTCACGCGTGACGACAGCGGTGGCCTGCACCTCACGCGCGAGGGCGGCCACGGCCGCCGCCGCATCGTGCATGCCGCCGACTGCACCGGACAGGCCGTGCACGCCGCCCTGCTGCGCGCCTGCCGGGAGCGCGCGAACATCGATCTGCATGAACACACCAGCGCGCTGGACCTGCTGACCGAAGGACAGCCTGCGCACTGCACAGGCGCGCTGGTGCGCCTGCCCGATGGCCGCCAGCAGCGCTGGCATGCCGCGCATACCGTGCTGGCCACGGGCGGGCTGGGGCAGGTCTATCCCGCCACCACCAACCCGGCCACCGCCACGGGCGATGGCGTGGCCATGGCCTGGCGCGCGGGCTGCCGCGTGGGTGATCTGGAGTTCATGCAGTTCCATCCCACGGCCCTGCAGGTGGGCGGCCGCGCGGCCGGCCTGGTCTCCGAGGCATTGCGTGGCGAAGGCGCCCTGCTGCGCCTGCCGGACGGCACGCGCTTCATGCCTGCCCATGACGAGCGGGCCGAACTGGCGCCGCGCGACATCGTGGCCCGGGCCATCCGGCACGAGATGGACCGCCATGGCCTGGCCTTCGTGCACCTGGACATCAGCCACAGGCCCCGCGCCTGGCTGCAGTCGCATTTCCCGGGCGTGATGGCCCTGTGCGCCAGCCATGGCATCGACATTGCGACGCAGCCGATTCCCGTGGCCCCCTGCGCCCACTACGCCTGCGGCGGCGTGCTGGCCGATATCGACGGGCGCACGGATGTCGATGGCCTGCGCGCCATCGGCGAGGTGGCGCGCACCGGACTGCACGGCGCCAACCGGCTGGCCAGCAATTCGCTGCTCGAATGCGTGGTGATGGGCCGCGCGGCCGCCCGGGCCATCGCGCAGCAGCCAGCAGCCGCCCCGGCGCTGGCCCGGCCCACCGAAACCCTGCAGGCCGGCGCACAGGAGCAGGACACGGCCGCCATCGCGCAGGAGTTGCGCCAGCTCATGCAGGACTGCGTGGGCATACAGCGCAGCGACCAGGGCCTGGCGCAGGCCGTGCAGCGCATTGCGGCATGGCGGGAAAGGCTGGCACCTGCCGCAGGCCATGCGCTGCGCAACCAGCTCGATGTCTGCTGGCTCATGGCCACGGCCGCCGCCGCACGGCGCGAGAGCTGCGGCGCGCATTCGCGCATCGACGCCGCCCTGGCGCTGGTGGAATGAAGAATGACCCCCACGCTCCCCTTGCTGCGCAAGGTCCGCTGCCCCCCGAGGGGGCTGCTTTTCATCTTGGGGCGGCCCGGCGATGAAGAATGACCCCCACGCTACCCTTGCTGCGCAAGGGCCGCTGCCCCCCAAGGGGGCCGCTTTTCATCTTGGGGCGGCCCGGCGATGAAAAAGGCCCGCAGCTTTCGCTGCGGGCCTTGTCTGCCGGGCCAAAGTCGTCAGGCCTTGGGAAGCGTCACGCCCACCTGCCCCTGGTACTTGCCGCCACGGTCGCGGTAGCTGACCTCGCAGACATCGTCGGGATCGCTCTCGAAGAACAGCACCTGGGCGCAGCCCTCGCCGGCATAGATGCGGGCGGGCAGCGGCGTGGTGTTGGAGAACTCCAGCGTCACATAGCCTTCCCATTCGGGCTCGAACGGCGTGACGTTGACGATGATGCCGCAGCGCGCGTAGGTGCTCTTGCCCAGGCAGATGGTCAGCACATTGCGCGGGATGCGGAAGTACTCGACCGTGCGCGCCAGCGCGAAGCTGTTGGGCGGGATGATGCAGCTGTCACCCTCGAAATCGACGAAGCTCTTTTCATCGAAGTTCTTGGGGTCCACCACGGTGCTGTGGATGTTGGTGAACACCTTGAATTCGGGTGCGCAGCGGATGTCGTAGCCATAGCTGCTGGTGCCGTAGCTGATGATCTTGCGGCCATCGACGTTGCGAACCTGGGCCGGCTCGAAAGGCTCGATCATGCCGTGATCCTCGGCCATGCGACGGATCCACTTGTCGCTCTTGATGCTCATGGCAATTCCTCGTTCCCTAGCTGTCCTTGTCAGGCGCCAGCACCCGGCCGGGCACTGGTGCAAAGGCGCTATTTTGCTTGAGAAACGACGGTGCGCTCTATCAGGCGGTCATCGCCCAGGATGATCATGGCGAACAGCAGCTCGTCCAGGCTCTCGGCCTGGCGGGTCTTGCGCTCGAGCAGCGGCGTGCAGGCCGGGTTGATGACCACGAAGTCGGCCTCGCAGCCCGGCTGCAGATTACCCACCTGGCCGGCCAGCCCCAATGCGCGCGCCGCGCCCGCCGTGTGCTGCCACCACAGATTGCCGGGCGACAGGCTCAGGCCCTGCTTGGTCTGGCCCTCGCGGCCCGCCACGTAGGCGGCCTGCATGGTGCGGAAAGGGCTGAAGCTCATGCCGCCGCCCACGTCGCTGGCCAGGCCGTAGAGGAACTGCGCGGCGTCGGCCCGCGCAAAGTCGAAGAAGCCGCTGCCCAGGAACAGGTTGCTGGTGGGGCTCACGGCGGCGGCGGTGCTGCGTTCACGCATCAGGGCGCGGTCTTCATCGTCCAGGTGGATGCAGTGCGCGTAGACGGCGCGCTCGCGCATCAGGCCGAAGTCGTCGTAGACCGACAGGTAGCTGCGGGCCTTCGGAAAGAGCTCGGCCACCCAGCGCACTTCGTCCAGGTTCTCGGCCACGTGCGACTGGATCCAGACATCGGCGTAGCGTGCGGCCAGCTCGCCCGCGCCGCGCAGCTGCTCGTGCGTGCTGGTGGGGGCAAAGCGCGGCGTGATCGCGTAGCCCAGGCGGTCCACGCCATGCCAGCGCTGGATCAGGGTTTCGGTGTCGATCAGGCTTTGCTCGGTCTGGTCGCGCACGCCGTCGGGGCTGTGGCGGTCCTGCAGGACCTTGCCCGTGATCATGCGCATGCCGCGCGCCTGCGACGCGCCCATGAGCGCATCGACCGACCCCGGGTGCGAGGTGGCAAAGGCCAGCGCCGTGGTCACGCCGTTGCGCTGCAGCTCGTCCAGGAAGAACTCGGCCACGCTGTCGGCATGGGCGCGTTCGCAAAAGGCCGACTCGTGCGGAAAGGTGTATTTCTCCAGCCAGGGCAGCAGGCCGGCGGCGGGCGCGCCGATCACATCGGTCTGCGGATAGTGGATGTGCAGGTCGATGAAGCCCGGTGCCAGGATGCGGCCCGGCAGATGGGTGACTTCGGCGCCCGGCTGGCCGGTGAGCTGCGCCTGCAGCGCCTGCCAGCTGCCGGCGGCGACGACGCGCTGCTGCCCCCTGTCATCCGGGGCGACGGCCAGCAGGCCGTCTTCGTCGTAGAGCGCCTGGCCATCGTCGGCAAAACGCAGCAATGAGGAACGGTAGATTTGCATGCCGCCAAGCTTAGCGGGCGGACAGGCAGATGCCATATCCGCAGCGCTATAGGCGCCATCGGCAGGCGCCACCCTAGGGTTTACGCCAGGGCGGCAGCCAGGGGTCCCACCTCACTTGGGCAGGGTGGCCTGCACGCCTTCCACCAGCCAGTTCATCTGCAGGATCTGCGCATCGTCCAGCTGCTTGCCGGCTGGAATGCGCACCTGGCCCTGGTTGTCGCGCACCGGCTGGTCGCCGGCCTTGAAGGGCTGCAGGCGGCCCTGGGCCATGTCCTTTTGGCGCTGCAGCACTTCCTCGCGCACGGCGGGCGGCAGCCTGGGGCCGAAGCCTTCCACGCGGATCATGCCCTCGCGCACGCCGCCCCAGGTGTCCTGGCTCTTCCAGCTGCCGTCCAGCACCGCTTTGGCGCGCGCCGTGTAGTAGTCGCCCCACTGGTGGGTGACGGCCAGCAACTGGGCGTCGGGCCCGTCCTTGCGCATGTCGGAGTGGTAGGCAATCGCCATGCGGCCGCGCTCCTGGGCGGCCTGCATCACGGCGGTGGATGCGACCTGGAAGGACACCACGTCCACGCCGCCGTTGAACAGTGCCATGGCCGCATCGCGCTCGCGCGGCGGGTCGAACCAGGTATCCAGCCAGACCACCTTGACCGTGGCCTTGGGATTGACCGAGCGCATGCCCAGCGTGAAGGCGTTGATGCCTTGCAGCACCTCGGGAATCGGAAAGCCGACCACGAAGCCGGCCACGCCCGTCTTGCTGGCACGGCCTGCGGCAATGCCCGACAGATAGCGGCCCTCGTAGTAGCGCGCATTCGAGGTGGCCACGTTGTCGGCGCGCTTGAAGCCCGTGACCGACTCGAACTTCACCTGCGGGAAGTCGCGCGCCACGCGCATCACGGACTCGGTGTAGCCGAAGCTGGTGGTGAAGATCAGCTGGTTGCCGCTGGCGGCCAGGTCGCGCAGCACGCGCTCGGCGTCGGGGCCCTCGGGCACGCTGTCCACGGCGCGGGTCTGCACGCGCGGGCCCAGGGCCGCCTGCAATGCGCGCCGGCCCTCGTCGTGCTGGCGCGTCCAGCCGGCGTCGAGCACGGGCGTCAGATAGACGAAGGCCGCCTTGAGGGGCGTGGAACCTGCGGGGGATGAAGGGGCGGGATGGCCTTGGGACAAGGCCGTGGATACAAGACTTGCGGCCGCGACTGCGGCTGCGAGGTTTTTGTACATGGTGTTCCTCTACATGGCCCGGAAATGAAAACGCACCTGCCGTGGGCAGCGGCCGGTGCGGGGCGCGATTATAGGCAGCGGCCCCGGGGGCTGCCTGGGCCTGCGCTTATGGCCTCCATAAGGGGCGGCAGATACCGTCCACTAGCGCGCAGAACCCGCGCGGGTACTTAAAAGTGCTTAACACGCTCTAAGATCGTCGGCAAATTCCACCCCCAAGCAACCACCAAGGAGTACAAGACCATGCCGATGTTCGTCGATACCTCGCCCCCGGGCCAGTGCATCTTCTGCCGCCTCGTGGCGGGCGAGATCCCGTCCGCCAAGGTGTTCGAGGACGAGCAGACCATCGCCTTCATGGACATCGGCCAGGTCAATCCCGGCCATGTGCTGGTGGCCAGCAAGCGCCATGCCGTGACCCTGCTGGACCTCACGCCCGACGAGGCCGGCGCCGTGATGCGCACGGCCCAGCGCGTGGCGCGGGCCGTGCAGTCAGCGTTCGACCCCGATGGCATCAGCCTGTTCCAGGCCAACGGCGCAGCGGGCGGGCAGACCGTCTTCCACTTCCACCTGCATGTGCTGCCGCGCCACGAGGGCGACGGCGTGGGCCTGGGCTGGCCGCGCAAGGAGCCCGGCATGCAGGCGCTGCAGGACCATGCCGAGCGCCTCAGGAAGGCGCTGGCCTGAGCGGACTCAGGCCAGGGCTGCGTACTTGGCGAACACGGCCTCCAGCTGGCGCATCCAGTGGGCGCGCTGCTGGGGCGTGACGAAGCTGGCGTCAAAGCTGTTGACCGCCAGCTGCCAGGCCTGCTGCGAGTTCATGCCCGTGGCGGCGAACAGCTGCAGGTAGTTCTCGTTCACGTAGCCGCCGAAGTAGGCCGGATCATCGGAATTGACCGTGACCTTGAGACCCGCCTCAAGCAGCTGCGGCAGGTTGTGCTGCGCCAGGTCGGGCACCACGCACAGCTTGAGGTTGGACAGCGGGCACACGGTCAGCGGCACGCCGTCGCGCACAAGGCGCTGCATCAGGGCCTCGTCGCGCGCGGCCTGCACGCCGTGGTCTATGCGCTCGGAATGCAGCACGTCCAGCGCGCCCCAGATATAGGCGGGAGGTCCCTCCTCGCCCGCATGCGCGACCAGGTGCAGGCCCAGCTCGCGGCAGCGCGCGAACACGCGGGCGAACTTCTCGGGCGGGTTGCCGACCTCGCTGCTGTCCAGGCCCACGCCGATGAAGCGGTCGCGCAGCGGCAGCGCAGCCTCCAGCGTGGCGAAGGCGTCCTCCTCGCTGAGGTGGCGCAGAAAGCTCAGGATCAGCGCCGACGAGATGCCCTGCTCTATCTCCGCATCGCGGCAGGCGCGGTACAGGCCGTTGATCACGGTCTCCATGCCCACGCCGCGCTGGGTGTGGGTCTGGGGGTCGAAGAAGATCTCGGCATGGACCACGTTGTCCTGCGCGGCACGCGCCAGGTAGGCGCGGCCCATGTCGTAGAAATCCTGCTCGTACAGCAGCACGCTGGCGCCGGCGTAGTAGATGTCCAGAAAGCTTTGCAGGTCGGTGAAGGCATAGGCGCGGCGCAGGTCTTCCACGCTGGCATAGGGCAGCTTCACGCCGTTGCGCTGGGCCAGCGCGAAGATCAGTTCGGGCTCCAGCGAGCCTTCGATGTGCATGTGCAGCTCGGCCTTGGGCATGGCCTGGAGCAATTGGGGCAGATGCGCGGCATCCACGGCGGGTACGGTGTGCATCAGCAGACTCCGAAGGTGATGCCGCTGGCCCGGAGGTAGCGGCGGTAGGCGGACGACATGCGGTCGGCCGCAGAGTGCATTTCGGCGCGCGGGTCCAGCGGCAGGCACTTGGGCTGCTGCGACTCCAGCACGGGCTGGTCCTGGCAGAAGATGGTGTGCTGGAATTCCTGCAGCTGGGCATCGGGCGAATCGAAGTCTGCCACGGCCAGCCGGAACCAGACGCGGCTGGTCTCGGGCGTGACGGGGCAGATGAACAGGGCGATGGACTCGCGCCATCCGGCCCGGGTGGTGCCGGATTCGGGCAGCTTGGTCAGCACGGCGGCATAGGGCGCCGTGACTTCGTAGGTGTACTCGACCTCGGCCGCGCTGGTGGAGTGCAGGTTGGACTGCGGCTGCACGGCCTTGCAGCCCGTGGCCAGCACGCCCGTGGCCGTGGTCTCCACGGCATAGGCTTCGATGGCCGTGGCGTCGCGGCTGCCCAGCCAGCCTTCGTGGACAAAGCCGAAGTGCGACATGTCCAGGAAGTTCTCGATGATGCGCGGCGCGCTGGCGGCCACATCGTAGGGGCCGCAGTTGAGCTTGCGCAGGTGCGCGTCCGCCTCGGCTTCAAAGGCTGGCAGTGCCGCCAGGGCCGCCAGGGCCGGAACAGCCGAGAGCTCCTCGCCCGTGGCCAGCCGCACCCAGACCAGGCCGTAGGCTTCCTGTGCCTCGAAGGCCTTCACGCACTGCGAGGGCGGGGGCGTGAAGCTGGGCAGGGCCGGCACCTTGACGCACTGGCCGCTGTCGGCGAACTGCCAGCCGTGGTAGGGGCATTCAAGGTGGCCGTTCTCGACACGGCCCATGGACAGGCGTGCGCCACGGTGCGGGCAGCGGTCCACGAAGACGCGGACCTGGCCTTGCGGATCGCGCCACAGCACCAGGGGCTGGTCCAGCAGTTGCACGCCCAGCGGCGCATCGACAACTTCGTGGGCCTGGGCCACGGGATGCCAGAGGGAGTTTTCGATCATGGGGGAATCTCTTGCTGTCTGTCTGTGCCGCGGCGGCGGGCAGGCCGCGGCTGGGAGCGAGCATAAACCCGCTCGATGCGCAGCACAGGTACGGTACAGGTACACCTGTGCTGCGCATGAACGCCAAGGCCGCCCGAAGGCGGCCCTGGCGGCAACAGGCAACCCGGCCTGCGCCGGGTGGCATGGCGTCTGTCTTACTTGCTGTCCTGGCCCGGCACCTTGCCTTCCACGCCCTTGACGTAGAAGTTGATGCCCGTGAGGAACTTGTCTTCGGCCACGGCGTCGGCGGCCAGCAGTTCCTTGCCGTCCTGGCCTGTGATCGGGCCCTTCCAGATGTGGAAGGTGCCGTCCTTCAGACCCTTCTTGACCTCTTCGATCCGGGCCTTGGCCTCGGCGGGCACGTCATCGGCCAGCGAGACGATGTCGATCGCGCCTTCCTTCACGCCCCACCAGGTCTGCTGGCTGCTCCACTTGCCGTCCAGCATCTCGCGCACGGTCTTGGTGTAGTAGGGAGTCCAGTTGATGATGGCCGAGCCCAGGTGGGCCTTGGGGCCGTAGGCCGTCATGTCGGAGTCCCAGCCGAAGGCGCGCTTGCCCTTTTCCTCGGCCGTCTTGAGCACGGCGGCGGAGTCGGTGTTCTGGAACAGGATGTCGGCGCCGCCGTTGATCAGCGAAGTCGCAGCCTCGGTTTCCTTCGGGGGGGCGAACCACTCGTTGACCCAGACCACCTTGGTCTTGATCTTGGGGTTCATGGACTGCGCGCCCAGCGTGAAGCTGTTGATGTTGCGCAGCACTTCGGGAATCGGCACGGAGCCGACCACGCCCAGCACGTTGGACTTGGTCATGGAGCCCGCGATGATGCCGGCCAGATAAGCGCCTTCGTAGGTGCGGCTGTCGTAGGTGCTGACGTTGGCGGCGGTCTTGTAGCCGGTGGCGTGCTCGAACTTCACATCGGGGAAGTCGGGAGCGATCTTCTGGATGGGCTCCATGTAGCCGAAGGTGGTGCCGAAGACCAGCTTGTTGCCGTTGGCGGCCATGTCGCGCAGCACGCGCTCGGCGTCGGCGCCCTCGGGCACGCTCTCGACGTAGGAGGTCTTGATCTTGTCGCCGAATTCCTTCTCCAGCGCCAGGCGGCCCTGGTCGTGGGCAAAGGTGTAGCCGCCGTCACCGACGGGGCCCACGTAGGCGAAGGCGATCTTCAAAGGCTCGGTTGCAGCGGCAGCAGGGGCCTCGGCAACGGGAGCGGGCGCAGGCGCGGCCTCCTCCTTCTTGCCACAGCCGGCCAGCGCGGCGGCGGCCACGGCCGACAGCGCTGCCACCTTGATCAGGGAGCGTTTGTGAAGATCAGTCATCGAAGTTTCCTCAAGTGGTCCTGCGGCAGGCAGGAAGAAGGCGGTGTCCGCAGGGGCGCAGACCCGCCGCGATGGGTCCCGAGAATAAAGCAAGAATGGCGCCAGCCGGCTGCGCCAGAGCCACCAGGCATGCGGGAAAACCACATTTTGGGGGCTTTGCACAATCGTGGTGCATAGGGCGGACCCGTCTGGCGGATCGCGGCAGAAAAAAGGGCCCCGAAGGGCCCTTGTTGCATGGACTGCCGCCGGATCACTTGGCGCCCGGCACCTTGCCTTCGACGCCGTTGACGAAGAAGTTGATGCTGGTCATGAAGCCCAGGTCGCCGACCTGGCCTGCCGTCAGCACTTCCTTGCCCGCGTTGTCCTTGATGGGGCCGGTCCAGACGGCGAAGCTGCCGTCCTTCAAGCCGTCGCGTGCCTTGGCGACCTTGTCCTTGATGTCCTGGGGCACGTCGTCGGCGATCTTCACGAGGTCGATGGCGCCTTCCTTCACGCCCCACCAGAACGAGCCGCCCTGCCACTTGCCGTCCAGCGTGTCCTGGGTGACCTTGCTGTAGTAAGGCGTCCAGTCGATCACGGCCGAGCCCAGGTGGGCCTTGGGCGCGAAGGCGCTCATGTCGCCGTCCTTGCCGAAGGCGCGCGCACCGCGTTCCTCGGCCGTCTTGAGCACGGCCGGGGAGTTGGTGTTCTGGTAGAGCACGTCCACGCCGCCGTTGATCAGCGAGGTGGCGGCCTCGGACTCCTTGGGCGGGGCGAACCATTCGTTCACCCAGACCACCTTGGCCTTGATCGAGGGATCGACGCTTTGCGCACCCAGCACGAAGCTGTTGATGTTGCGCACCACTTCAGGGATAGGCACCGAGGCCACGACGCCGATGGTCTTGGTCTTGGTCATGCCGCCGGCCACGATGCCGGCCAGGTAGGCGCCCTCGAAGGTCTTGGTGTCGTAGGTGGCCACGTTGTCGGCATTCTTGTAGCCGGTGGCGTGCTCGAACTTCACGTCCTTGAGGTCGGCCGCCACCTTCTGCACGAACTCCTGGTAGCCGAAGCTGGTCGCGAAGATCAGCTTGTTGCCCTGGCCGGCCATGTCGCGCATCACGCGCTCGGCATCGGCGCTCTCGGGCACGCTTTCGACAAAGGAGGTTTCCACCTTGTCGCCGAACTTCTCCTGGATGGCCTTGCGGCCCAGCTCGTGCTGGAAGGTCCAGCCGCCGTCGCCGATGGGGCTGACGTACATGAAGCCGATCTTGAGCTTCTCGGCCGGCGCCTGGGCGGCAGGCGCGGCAGCGGGAGCAGGCGCTGCGGCCTCTTCCTTCTTGCCGCAGGCGGTCAGGGCCGCCACCGAGATGGCCGACAGGCCGATCATCTTCACAAGCGTGCTTTTGAGGCCAGGTTTCAGGGTGCGTTCGCGCAAAGCGGGCATGCGTTTGTCCTTTTGTGGTTCTGGAGGGAGAGAGAAAAATGAAAGCGTCAGGAGCCCGGGTAGAAGGGCTTGCCCAGCGAGGCCGGCATGTTGGCGCGGATCCAGGTCGGATTGCGCGAGATCAGCACCAGCACGACGATGGTCGCCAGGTACGGCAGCATGGACAGCAGTTGGCTGGCCACCTGCACGCCCGTGGCCTGCAGGTGGAACTGCAGCATGGTCACGCCGCCGAACAGGTAGGCGCCCAGCAGCACGCGCGCAGGGCGCCAGGTGGCGAAGGTGGTCAGCGCCAGCGCGATCCAGCCCCGGCCCGACACCATGCCTTCCACCCACAGCGGCGTGTAGACGGTGGAGATGTAGGCGCCGGCCAGCCCGCACATGGCGCCGCCGAAGACCACGGCCGCCAGGCGGATGCGGCGCACCGGATAGCCCAGCGCGTGGGCCGACTGGGGCGACTCGCCCACGGCGCGCAGCACCAGGCCGGCCCGGGTGCGGTAGAGGAACCAGACCAGGGCCGCCGCAATGGCCACCGCGCCATAGACCAGCGGATGCAGGCGAAACAGCGCCGTGCCCACCACGGGCAGGTCGGACAGCCAGGGCACGGCGAACTTGGGCAGCTCGGGCAGGCGTGCCTGCACATAGCCCAGGCCCAGGAAGGCCGAGAAGCCCGTGCCGAACAGCGACAGGGCCAGCCCCGTCGCGTACTGGTTGGTGTTCAGCCAGATCACCAGCACGCCGAAGATGGCGGCCAGCAGCGCGCCCGCACCCATGCCGGCCAGAAAGCCCACGGTGGTGCTGCCCGTGTGGACCACGGCGGCAAAGCCCGCGATGGCGGCGCACAGCATCATGCCCTCGGCACCCAGGTTGACGATGCCGGCCTTTTCATTGATCAGCAGGCCCAGCGCGGCCAGCGCCAGCACGGTGCCGGCGCTGAGCGTGGAGCCCAGCAGCAGTGCATAGGATTCCATCAGCGGGCCTCCTTGACGGCAGGCGCCGCTGCGGGCGGGACCACGGGCGTGCGGGACACCCAGCGCACGCGGTAGGCCACCAGCGTGTCGCAGGCCAGCAGCGTGAACAGCAGCAGGCCCTGGAACACGCCGGTCAGCGCCTTGGGCAGGCCCAGGCGCGACTGGGCGAGTTCGCCCCCGATATAGAACATGCTCATGAGAATCGCGGAAAAGATCATGCCCACGGGATGCAGGCGACCGACGAAGGCCACGATGATGGCGGCGAAGCCGTAGCCGGCCGGGACATAGGGCGTGAGCTGGCCCAGCGGGCCGGCCACTTCCAGCGCACCGGCCAGGCCGGCGGCGGCGCCCGAGATCAGCAGCGCCGTCCACAGCGCGCGGCGCGAGGAAAAGCCCGCGTAGCGTGCGGCGGCCGGAGCCAGCCCACCGACCTGCAGTGCAAAGCCGGCGCGGGTGCGGAACAGGAAGATCCACAGCATGGCTGCCGCGGCCAGCGCCAGCAGCAGGCCGATATTGGTGCGCATGCCCTGCATCAGCTTGGGGATCTGCGTGACGCGCTCGAAGGTCTTGGTCTGCGGGAAGTTGTAGCCCATGGGGTCCTTCCACGGCCCGTAGACCAGAAAGCCCAGCACCAGGGTGGCCACGTAGACCAGCATCAGGCTGACCAGGATTTCATTGGCATTGAAGCGGTCGCGCAGCAGGGCCACGATGCCTGCCCAGACCATGCCGCCCAGCATGCCGGCCACCAGGATGGCAGGCACGATCCAGGGCCCCGTGGTCTTGTCCGCCAGCAGCGCCACGCCGCCTGCGGCCACGGCGCCGATCACGAACTGGCCTTCGGCACCGATGTTCCACACATTGGAGCGAAAGCACACGGCCAGCCCCAGCGCGATCAGCAGCAGCGGCGTGGCCTTGACGGCCAGCTCGCCCAGCGCATAGGTGGACTTGACGGGGTCCCAGAAGAAGGCCTGCAGGCCGCGCACCGGGTCCTTGCCCAGCATCACGAACAGGCACACGCCGATCAGCACGGTGATGGCCAGCGCCAGCACGGGCGAACCGTAGGTCCACAGCTTCGAGGCCTGGGGGCGTTGCTCAAGCTTGAACATGGGCGCCTCCCTTGGTGGCACTCGGGGCGGCGTTCGGGGCGGCAGCACCGTCCCACAGGCCGCTCATCCACTCGCCGATCTGCTGCACGGTGGCATCGGCCCGCGCCACGGAGGGCGACAGCCGGCCCTTGGCCACCACATGCAGGCGGTCACATATCTCGAACAATTCGTCCAACTCCTCGCTGAGCACCAGCACGGCGCAGCCCTCGTCGCGCAATTGCAGGATGGCGCCGCGGATCTGCGCGGCCGCCCCCACGTCCACCCCCCAGGTGGGCTGGGAGATGATGAGCAGCGCGGGCCTGGCATCGATCTCGCGGCCCACGATGAATTTCTGCAGGTTGCCGCCCGACAGCGACTGCGCCGCCGCGTTGGGGCCACCGGCCTTGACGTTGAAGCGCGCAATGATGGCGCGCGCCTGCTCCTGCAGCTGGCCCATGCGGATCCAGCCGCCTTTGCCCAGCGCGGTCTTGCGCGTCAGCAGCAGGTTGTGCGCCAGGCCCATGCTGGGCACGGCGCCGCGGCCAAGACGCTCCTCCGGCACGAAGTGCAGGCCCAGCGCACGGCGCCGGCCGGGGCCCAGGCGCCCCGCCTCCCGGCCGGCAATCTGCACCATTTCGGGCGCCGCGCGCGTGTCCTCGCCGGACAGCGCATACAGCAATTCCTTCTGGCCATTGCCCGAGACACCGGCGATGCCCACGACTTCGCCCGCGCGCACATCGAGCTGTATGCCATGCAGGTCCACGCCGAAGGGCTCCGAGCGCGGCAGCGCCAGGCCCTGCACGCGCAGCACGCTGGCGCCGACCTGGGATTCGCGGTGCGTGAGCTCGGGCGGCTCCGAGCCGATCATCAGCCGCGACAGCGAGGCATTGCTCTCCACGGCCGGATTGCACACGCCAGTCACCTGCCCGCCGCGCAGCACGGTACAGGCCGTGCACAGCGAGCGGATCTCGTGCAGCTTGTGGCTGATGTAGAGGATGGAGCAGCCCTCGGACGCCAGGCGGCGCAGCACCACGAAGAGCTTTTCCACCGCCTGCGGCGTGAGCACCGAGGTGGGCTCGTCAAGAATGAGCACGCGCGGGTGCGTGAGCAGGGCGCGGATGATTTCCACGCGCTGCATCTCGCCCACGCTCAGCGTGTGCACGGGGCGGTGGGGATCGACCTCCAGCCCGTAGTCATGCGCCGTGGACTCGATGCGCTGCACCACCTCGGCCAGCGGCAGGCTCTTGTCCAGGCCCAGCCAGACGTTCTCGGCCACGGACAGCGTGTCGAACAGGCTGAAATGCTGGAACACCATGGCGATGCCCAGCTGGCGCGCCTCCTGCGGGTTGCGGATGTGGACCGGCTTGCCATCGACCTCGATGCGGCCCTCGTCGGGCTTGACGGCGCCGTAGATGATCTTCATCAGCGTGGACTTGCCGGCGCCGTTCTCGCCCAGGATGGCATGCACTTCGCCGGCGCCCACGGTCAGCGAGATGCCGTTGTTGGCCACCACCGCCGGATAGCGCTTGGTGATGCCTGTCAGCTGAAGCCGCGGCGGCGCTGCTGCTGGCAGGGGGACTGTATCGGGGGGATTCATGGCTGGGATTGTCTTTCAATTTCTGCAACAAACTGGAACACAAGTCCTTGAAACCGCCTCGGCGGCCCTCATATCGGCCATCACTTTGTTCACCCAAAAGGCGGTTCCTATCGCCGTCGCCTAGCGGGCACGGGACATCAGCGCCACCTGCCGCACGGCGTCGCGCAGCCAGCGCGTGGAAGCGCCCATGTGCGTGCGGGCATGCCACAGCTGGTAGTACACCAGCGGCGCAAACTCGACGGGGCAGGGCAGGATCACCAGGGGCAGGCGCTGGCTGAAGCGCTCGCAGAACAGCCGCCCCGTGGTCAGCACCAGCAGGCTGGTGGCCACGATGTCGGGAATCAGGCTGAAATGCGCGCAGCGCGCCGCCACCTGGCGCTGCAGGCCCATGCGGGAGAGCTGGTCGTCGATCACGCCGCGCGCGCCCGGGTAGGTGGGCGTGGGCGCGATGTGCTCGGCCTCCAGCCACTGGGCCACGTCCCAGCCGCGTCGCACGGCCGGATGCTGGGGGCTGACCAGGCAGACCACCTCGTCCTCGAACAGGCTGGCCATGTGCAGGCCCTGCGGCGGCTCGGGCCAGTTGCCGATCACCACGTCCACATCGCCCTGGGCAAGTTGCACCTCGTAGTGCGCGTCGCCGTTGAGGGCCAGGATGTCCACGGGGCAGCCGGGCGCCTCGGTCTTGACGTGGGCCACCAGGCGCGGCAGGAACAGCGGGTCCAGGTAGTCGCTGGCGGCGATGCGGAAGGTGCGCGTGGAGGTGCGGGGATCGAAATGGCGCGCATCGCTGAACAGGCCTTCGGCCGCGCGCAGGATGTCGGCCGCCGGCTGCACCATGCGCAGCCCGGCCTCGGTGGGCTGCATGTGCGCGCCCGAACGCACCAGCAGCGAATCGCCGGCCAGGTCGCGCAGGCGCTTGAGCGCGGCGGACACCGCCGGCTGGTGCATGCCCAGGCGCAATGCGGCACGCGAGACGCTGCGCTCGGTCAGCACCGTGTGCAGCACCCGTATCAGGTGCAGATCAATCTTGTCGAACAGGGCCTGGTCGCGCATGTAGCGAAGCAATCAGCGAAAAAAAGAGCGGTCGCGCCGGGGACGCGCCGCAGGTCATGGGGAGCCCGCAGCGTAACCCAGCCATGACCCCCGCCAGCTAGATACAAGCACCAAGAATGCCCTGGGCAGGGGCGGTTAAACACTTGTGCACGCAGCACATGCAATATGCGAGCCAGTCGCCGGCAAACCATTGTCCAAACCTATACAGACTTTCAGACTGTTAGCGTGATTCAATGAAATCGCTTCAAAAGGAAGTGGATTGCAGGAGACAAGACGATGAAACAGCCAACCCCTTTTTCGGGCATGGTGGCCGCAGCCACGCTCGCCAGTGTGCTGACCGCCTGCGGCGGCAGCGGTGATTCAGGCCTGGGTGTCATCGAGATACGCAGCCTGTCCAACCGGGCCGACATGATCAGCGACGGCAATGCCTATATTGAAATTGTGCTGCCCAAGGGCAGCCCGCCCGGTGCGCTGAAGGTGGCGCTCAATGGCACGGATGTCACCGCCCGGTTCGCCCAGCGCGCCAATGGCCGGATTCTGGGCCGGGTCGAGGGATTGAGGGTGGGCGCCAACACCCTCACCGCCACGGCGGCCGGCAGCGCGAAGGCACGGCTGGACATCACCAACCATGGCCGGGGCGATCCCATCTTCGCCGGGCCGCAGACAGCGCCGTGGATCTGCGCCACGCGCAATGGCGCGCAAGCCACCGTTTCCGTGCCGGGCACGGCACTTTCGGCGACCGTGACCACGCGCGTCAGCGGTCTCGATACCGATCCGGTGGATGTCCAGTGCAATACCAGGACCCAGTACACCTACTACTACATGCCCAAGGCCAGGCAAGGCAGCGCCTGCACGATGGGTCCGGCAGGCGCCACGCCCTGTCATGTGGCCTACGACCCATCGCAGCGCCCGGCCGACAGCGAGATCGCCGACTTCACCAACGACCGCGGAGATACGGTCAAGCACCTGCTGCGCCTGGAAACTGGCGTCATGGGCCGCGGCACCTACCAGATCCTGGCCTACCATGACCCCGCGCTTGCCTGGACGCCCTGGGAGCCGCAAAAGGGATGGAACGGCAAGGTGCTGTGGCGATTCGGCGCAGCCGCTTCCGGCAATCGCTTCCAGGAGCCGGCGGTCAACCTCCTCGACCAGTTCAGCGGCAGCCTGCCGTTCGACCCCAACGCGCTCGCGGCAGGCCACATGGTCGTGAAAGCCATGCTGACCAACCACCTGCACAACAACAACGAGTTGCTGGCCGCCGAGAACATGATGCGCATCAAGGAGCACCTGATCGAGAACTACGGCGAAGTGCGCTACACCATGGGCGACGGCGACTCGGGTGGCTCCATGATGCAGACAGTGATCGCCTCCGCCATGCCGGGTCTGCTGCAGGGCATACAGACGGGGCTGAGCTATCCCGATGCGGTGTCCACCTGGATGGAAACACGCGACTGCGGCCTGCTGTCCAACTACTACAGGACGGCCGCAGGACAGGCACTGAGCGACACCGCGAAGGCCGCCATCAATGGCCATCCGGCCAGCTACTGCGACAAATGGGTAGGGAGCTTCATCACCCCCCAGAACCCCCGGCTGCCCGACAACTGCGGCGTGGGCTTTCCCGCCTCCATCGTCTACGACCCGCGCACACGCGGCCAGGGCGTGCGCTGCTCGATCCACGACATGCTGGTCCCGGTGTTCGGGACGTTCAAGGACACCGACGGCCACACCAAGCCGCAGCTGCCGTATGACAACACGGGCCTGCAGTACGGACTCAAGGCACTGCAGTCGGGCGCCATCGACGCGGAGGCTTTCGTGCAGCTCAACGAAGGCATCGGCAGCTACACCAACGACATGGACTGGACCGGCGGCACTGCGTCCAGGCCGGCAGCCCGCGAGCGGGCCGTGGCCAGCCTGCTGCCCAGGCTCTACAGCAGTGGCCTCACCAGCAACGGCAGGAACCTGTCCCAGGTGGCCATCATCGACCTGCGGCCCGAGGGCGGCAGCGACATCCACATGACCTGGCGCAGCCTGCAGCAACGCGCACGGCTGGATGCCGCCAACGGCCACCATGACAACCACGTGATCCGCGCCAGCAAGGGCATGGTCCCGCTGCTGATCGCCCCTGCCATGCGACGCGAGGCCTTTGTCATGATGGACCGCTGGCTGACCGCCGTGGAGCGCGACACCACCGGCGCTGCGCTGGCACAGAAAGTGGTGCGCAACAGGCCTTCGGATATCAGGGATGGATGCATCGCCGCAACGGGAGCCGCCCCTTCGGATCTCGACAAAGTCCTGGCCCTGGACGACCCAGCCTGTCCCCTCAAGCCGACCCTGTCGCCACGCCAGGTAGCCGGAGGTCCGCTCGCGGAGGACATCTACCAGTGCCAGCTCAAGCCCCTTTCGTTCACCAGCCCGGAGTACGCCGGCATCACCTTCAGCCCGGCCCAGCAAAAGCGCCTTGCCGCAGTGTTTGCGGCGGGAGTGTGCGACTGGAGCCAGGCCGGAACGGGCCAGAGCCAGGAGGCGGCCTTCCTGACCGATTTCAGTGCCGGCCCGGCGGGCACCAAGGCCGGGCCTGCGCCGGTCTCGCGCAACGATTGAGCTGCACCCTGCGCGAAGTCCCGCAGGGGTCCGGGGGCCGGTGATCAGGGTTTGCAGCGTGCCAATCCAGGCAATGAAGCAGCAGACTTTCATTGAAGATTTGCATCAATCACCATGCAGCCGCCCACGATCAACGCCGTCCTCAAGTCCGCGCCCTTTGCGCCCCACCTGAGCAGGGCCCACCTGCTCAGGTTGCGGCGGGAGGTGCTGTTGCGGCACATACCGGCCGGCGCCCCGCTTTGCCACAAGACGCACCGGGCCGGCCACTGGGCCGGCATCGTCCAGGGAGCGGTCAAGATCCATGCGCTGTCGCCTACCGGGCGCAGCACCACGCTGGCCACCTTTACCCCGGGTTGCTGGTTCGGAGAGGGCACACTGCTCAAGCACGAATGCTGGCCGTTCGACGCGACGGCGATCGAGGATACGCTGGTGGCACTGATGCCGGCCAGCACCTTTCACTGGCTGCTGGAGCGCAGCCTCGGCTTCAACCGCTTCCTGCTGGACCAGCTCAATGCGCGCCTGGGCCAGTTCATCGGCCGCTGCGAGCATGCGCGGCTGCACCATTCCAGCCGCCATGTGGCGCACTGCATCTCGGAGCTGACCGATTCGAGGCTGTATCCGGACACCGGCAACCGGCACCTGGGCATGTCGCAGGAGGAGTTGGCCAGCCTGGCCGGCGTGTCGCGCCAGATCGTCAATCGCACCCTGGGAGAGCTGGAGGACATCGGAGCGGTCCGCGTCTCCTATGGGGCATTGACCCTGATCGATCCGGAGGGACTGCGGCGCTTCAGCGAATCCTTCGAATGAGGCGCGGCCCCGGCGCTCATGCGGCCTCCAACACCTCGACGCGGTTGCGGCCCTTGCGCTTGGCCGCATAGCAGGCCATGTCGGCCGAGCGCAGCGCGCTGCTGACCGTGTGCTGGCGGGCATCGAGCACCACCATGCCGACGCTGGCGCCCATCAGGTAGCGCTGGCCCTCGTGCGCGCCTTCCCAGTCCTGCACGGCCATGCACAGGCTCTGCGCCAGCAGCATGCCCTGCTCGGCCGGGACGCCGGCCAGCAGCACGGCGAACTCGTCGCCGCCCAGGCGCGCCACCCAGCCCAAGGGCCGCACCACGCTGTCGATCAGCCGGGCCATGTGGCACAGCACCTCGTCGCCGGCCGCATGGCCTCCCTGCTGGTTGACGTGGGCGAAGTGGTCCAGGTCCAGGAACAGGATCACGCCATGGTGCGGCATGGGAGAAATGGCGACTTCGACCGCGGCCGTGGCCACGGCAGCAACCTCGGCGTCGGCTTGCGAGGAGGAGACCTCTTCCTGCTGCGCCTCGGCGGGCAGGCGCTGGGCGGCGCTGCATTCCTGCAGCCATTCATGCAGGCGCATGGCAAAGGCCTCGCGGTTGGGCAGCAGGGTCAGCGGATCGTGCATGGCCTTCCAGCCCGGCTGCTCGCGCACCAGGCGCTGCATGGTCACGTCCTCGACCACCCAGACCAGGGTGGGATCGGCCGGCACCACGGCGCGTGGCTCCAGGCCGCGCTGCAGGCGCTGCAGGCTCTGGCCGTGCAGGCGCACCCAGATGGGGCGGCCGTCCTTGCGGACAAAGCACTGCTCGCTGTCGAACTGGCCGTACATGTCCAGGTCCTTGCGCACACGCTCCAGCAACTGGGCGTGCGCAGCGTCGGAGGCGCACAGCTGGCGTATCGCCTGCCCCTGCAGTTCGCGCGGCGGATATCCCAGCATGCGCGCGGCCTGCAGGCCCACCAGCTCCAGATGCGCCGCATGCGTGACCACCAGGCCCACGGGCGCGTAGTCCATCAGCGTTTGCAGCTGCAGTTGCAGCCGGCCGACCTCGTGGACCTGGTCCTGGCCCATCTGGCCCAGGCGGTGCAGGGCCTGCCACAGCGTGGAAGCCTCTCCCCAGGCATGGGTCCAGGGCATGCGCCAGCCGCCTTCCTCGGCATGGCCTGGCGCCGGCTCCGGCGCGGGATCGGGCTCTTCGGCCATCAGCCGCCCCTGGCTCGCCAGCCATTGGCGTGCACTGCGATGCAAGGCGGCCATGGGTTCGGTGACCAGGATCAGCAGCAGCACCAGCAGCGCGGTGACCCCCGCGACGGCTGCCAGCAGCCACCAGAGCACGCGCGGCGCCAGGCTGGGCGCAATGGCTTCCTCGGGCGTGATCCTGACCACCAGCCACTGCGGCAGCGGCATGCCGGCCGTCGTCACCAGGTAGCCGGCGCGGCGCTGGGTATCGGGGCCCACCTGCAGGCCGCCGGTGGAAGGGTCCTGCAACCAGTCCGCGCCCAGTCCGGGCTCGGCCTCGGCGCGCGCCGTCCAGCGCGACGGATCGGAGTGGGCCAGGATCTGCCCGTCGCGCTGCATGACCAGCAGCCGCCCGGCGGAGCGCGAAGGGTCGATGCCGGGCGGCAGCAGCGCCTGGCCGGACATGCGCACGCCCGCCGAAAGCACGCCGCTGACCGTGCCGTTGCCGGCGCGCAGCGGCACGGCGTACAGCAACTCCATCATTGCGGGATCGGCCCCCTTGCGGACCATGGTGGAGACCACGGGCTTGCCATCGGCCAGGCTGCGCCGCATCACGTCGCGCACGCCTTCGTCCAGATCGACCAGGGGCTCAGAGCGGCCGCCGCGCAGGCTCAATTGCAGTTGCCCACGCGCATCGGCCAGCTGCAATGTGTCGAACAGCCGCACGGATGCGTCTCCGCGCAGCATCTCGCCCATCAGGCGGCTGGGGTCGCCGCCCTGGTCGGCCATGCCCTGGGCCAGCACCCACAGCAGGCGCTGCTGCTGCTCCAGCCGCGAGGCCAGCATGCGCGCCACGGTATCGACCTCGTCGGCCTGCCGGGCCATGGCGCGCTCCAGCGTCTGCTGGCGCATGCTGTGCGATACCCACCAGGCACTGCCCAGGCCCACCACAAGCACGGCCGCCGCGGCCAGCGCCAGCACCGTGCAGCGCATGGCGCCCCAGCCTGTGGACGCGCGCGGCCACGAGGGCGAGTCCGGCACCTGCGGAGCATCCTGGGATGCCAGCAGCGCCTGGAAAAAGGGGGATCGACGGGCGTCCAGTGACATGACGCCCTCAATATATGCAGACCCGAAAGCCGTCCCACTGGGTGGAACCCGCGAACCAGTGGATACCCCGCCCCGCAAGTCCCGGCGCTTGCAGGCCGGCACCCGTCAGCGGCGTGGGAATCAGCCTACTGCGAGCACTTCGAGGGCCGCCGGCTTGGGCAGATCGATGACATTGCCCCGGCCCGCGATGAGCCCATGCTCACGCAACTGGCGCAGCACGCGCGAGAAGGTCTCGGGCGCAATGCCGAGCTGGGCGGCGATCAGCCGCTTGCGCAGGTGCAGCGTCACGCGCAGGCCCCCGGCCTCGTGCGGCATGGCATGGCGCAGCAGCCACTGGGCGCAGCGTGCCTCGGCATCCTTGGACAGGCGGCTCACGGCCAGCTCGGTCTGGGCGCAGTAGGCCTGGGCCATGTCCTGCAGCAGTTGCTGGGCGGGAGAAGGCAGTTGCGAGACGGCCTGCAGGAAGTCGGCCTGGGGCAACTGCTGCACGCGGACATCGCTGTCGGCCAGCATGTCCAGGCTGCTGCCGCGCCGCTGCAGCACAAAGGCCGCATCCAGCCAGGCCGGCCCCTCCACCACACCCAGCTGGTGGCGCATCTGCCCACCCTGGCCTATGCCCAGGAGCACGCGACCGCGTTCCAGATACATCACCGTATCCGGCGACTGCCGACGCAGCCTGAGCCAGGTACCCGCGGCCAACACCTGGGCGGAACCCGGCGCGAAGGCGAAAGCTTGCAAGGAAGACAGGGCGAACATGCACGCAACTTTGCCGGCTTTGCAGCCGCCGCGTTTTGAGCCACGTCAATCGGCCGCCAGCACGCACGCCGACAGGCGGCATACTTGTCACAAGTATGTCACCAATGAAACGTAATGTATCCAACTGAAAATTTGAGCCCATGATCGATCCCCAGATGCTCGCCAGACTGCCCGCTGCCGCGGCCGTGCTATCCGCCGCCGTGCGGTCCGGCGCAGGCCCCGTGGCGCAGCTCATGCGCGCGGGCGGCCTGTACTGCGTCTTCCAGCCGCTGGCCGACTTGCGCAGCGGCAGCATCTATGCGCATGAGGCGCTGATCCGCGGCCCCCGGGGCATGCCATTGCATACGCCCGACGCCCTGCTCAAGGGCGCTGCGGCCGAGGGCATTCTTCGGGAATTCGAGCTGCTGGCGGTCTGCGTGGCGCTGCAGGACTGGGGCCGGCAGAGTGCGCCGGGCCGGCTGTTCGTCAACCTCAGCGCCCAGGCGCTGGTGCAGGCCGTGGGGGTCTGCGGCCCCGGCATGGTCGGGGACACGGTGCGCATCTTCGGCGTGCAGGCGCGGTCCCTGGTGGTGGAGATCACCGAGCACGACCATGTGACCGACATGCCCGCCGTCTGCGCCGCCGTCAAGGCCGTGCACGCCACGGGCGCGCGCCTGGCGCTCGACGACTTTGGCGACGGCCGCTCCAGCCTGCGCCTGTGGTCCGAGGCCAAGCCGGACTTCGTCAAGATCGACAAGTACTTCATCCACCAGATCGAGCAGCGCCCGGCCACGCTGCAGCTGCTGCAGGCCATCAAGGGCATTGCCGAGGTCTTCGGAACCACGCTGATCGCCGAAGGCATAGAGACCGAGGACGAGCTGCGCACCCTGCGCGACCTGGGCATTGCGTACGGCCAGGGATGGCTGCTGGGCCGGCCCGCCGAAGCCGCCCAGCCGCAGATCAGCCCGCAGGCGCTGAGCGTGGCGCAGGACCCGCGCGTGGCCGTGCTGCCTCACCAGGGCCACAGCGCCCGCCCGGGCGTGCTGCGCAACCTGATGGTGATGCAGGCGCCCTGCGTGGCACCGGCGGCCAGCAACGACGAGGTGGCCGAGCTGTTCCAGGCCGGGCAGCAGCTGCACGCCATTGCCGTCGTGGAGGCCGGCCGGCCGCTGGCCCTCATCAACCGCCAGCAGTTCATGAACCACTACGCCACGCTGTACTTCCGTGAAGTCCACGGACGCAAGCCCTGCCTGGCCTTTGCCAACGTGCAGCCGCGCATCGTGGAACTGGACTGCGATGTGGACCAGCTCGTCGGCATCCTGACCTCGCAGGACCAGCGCTACCTGAGCGACGGCTTCATCGTCACCGACAACGGCCGCTATGTGGGCCTGGGCACGGGCGAGCAGCTGGTGCGCCGCGTGACCGAGGCCCGCATCGAGGCCGCGCGCCACGCCAACCCGCTGACCTTCCTGCCCGGCAACATCCCCATCAGCCTGCACATGCAGCGCCTGCTGGACAGCGGCGCCGGCTTCGTGGCCTGCTATGCCGACCTCAACCACTTCAAGCCCTTCAACGACCACTACGGCTACTGGCGCGGCGACCAGATGATCCGCCTGGTGGCGCGGCTGGCCGTGGCGCACTGCGATGCGCGGCGCGACTTCGTGGGCCATGTGGGCGGGGACGACTTCATGCTGCTGCTGCAAAGCGAGGACTGGCAGCGGCGCTGCGAGGACATCGTCGGCGCCTTCGCTGGCGAGGCACGCCAGCTGTTCGACGACCAGGCGCGCGAGGCCGGCGGCATCTGGGCCGAGGACCGCCACGGCATCCGGCGATTCTTTGCCTGCACCACGCTGTCCATCGGCGTGGTGCGCGTCGCGCCGGGCAGCCTGCTGGCACCCGAGGACATCGCCAACCTCGCGGCCCTGGCCAAGCAGCAGGCCAAGGCGCAAAGCCTGCCGGGGCGCGGCGCCATCGCGCTGCACACGCCGCACGATGAAGCGCGGCATCCGGCCCTGCACGGTACCGCAGCGGCCTGGCCTGCCTGAAACAAGAAGCCCGCAGGCTCTTGCGAGACTGCGGGCGGGTGGTTGGCAGCGCACGGGCGCGGCAGGATGATCAGTTCACCGATGCACCCGATTCGTACCAGCGCTTGACCATGCCGCGCTCGTCATCGCTCAGGGCGCCCGGATTGCCGAAGGGCATCTTGCGCAGCTGCACCACCTGCTGGTAGACCTGCTGGGCATGGGCCTTGACCTGCTCGGGCGAGTCCAGGCGCACATTCTTTTGCTGCAGGGCGGCACCGTGGCAGACCACGCAATGCTGCTGCAAGAAGGGCGCGAGCTGGGCATAGCTGACGGCGCCGTCGGCAGGAGCGGCGGCAGCCGGGGACGCAGGGGCTGCAGGCGCAGCCGGCGCTGCCGAGTCACCACCGGGAGCCGCTGCTGCGGGCTCGGTCGTTGCGGCAGGCGACTGCACGGCGGCGGGAGCCGGCGCAGGCGCTGCGGCGGGAGCCGGCGCGGGCTTGAGCCAGACGGCCGTGCCGATCAGCACCAGCACGCCGACCAGGGCGTAGGGCCAGGGATGGGCATTGCGGCCCAGCTTGAAGCCGTGGCGCATCACGAAGAACTGGCGGATGGCGGCGCCTGCGAACATCATCAGGATCAGCACCAGCCAGTTCAGCTCATGGCTGTACAGCCAGCCGTAGTGGTTGGACAGCATGGCGAACAGCACCGGCAGCGTGAAGTACGTGTTGTGCACGCTGCGCTGCTTGCCGCGCTTGCCGTGGATGGGGTCCACGGGCTGGCCTTCCTTCAGGGCCTTCACCACCGTGCGCTGGCCGGGGATGATCCAGAAGAACACGTTGGCGCTCATCGAGGTCGCCAGCATGGCGCCCATCAGCAGGAAGGCGGCCTGGCCCGGGAAGATATGGCAGGCCAGGAAGGCCGCGATGCACACCAGCACCAGCACCATGGCGCCCACCGTGGCGTCGCCGTTCTTCTTCTGGCCGAAGACGCGGCAGATGCCGTCGTACAGCAGCCAGAACACGACCAGGAAGGCCAGGGCCGAGGCAATGGCCGCAGCCGAGCCCATGGCATTGGGATCGGCCGGATTGACGAGGTAGATCTTGGCGTTCCACAGGTACGACACCGTCAGCAGCGCAAAGCCGCTGAGCCAGGTGGTGTAGCTTTCCCAGTAGAACCAGTGCAGGTGGTCCGGCAGCTTGGGCGGGGAGACATTGAACTTGACGGGGTGGTAGAACCCACCGCCGTGCACGGCCCAGAGTTCGCCGCTGACGCCCTGCTTCTTGAGATCGTCATCGACGGGCGGCGTCAGGCTGCTGTCGAGGAAGACGAAATAGAAGGAGGAACCGACCCAGGCGATGGCCGTAATGACGTGGAGCCACCGCAACAGCAGGTTGGCCCAGTCGAGAATGTAGCTTTCCATAGCTCTCAACCTTGGCAGCGTGGGGGCCGCCGGTGTTCAACCTGCTCACCACTGCGGGCGCTCTGAGCAGAAGAAAAAGGCCGCGCACCCGGTAGATATACCGCCGGTGCACCGCTGCGACCATTTCGTAGACACAAAGTGTATGCAATTTTTCGCCAGCCCATCGGCTTGCGCAGCATCAATTCACTAGAGATTTCCCTGATTCCGCGCGGACACCGCGCTGCGCCGCTGCAGAAGCTGCGCCGCCACGGCCACCGCGATCACCTCGGGCTCCTTGCCCTTGATGCCGGGCACGCCGATGGGGCAGGTCACATGGTCCAGCTCGGCATCGCTGAAGCCGCGCTCGCGCAGCCTGCGCCGGAAGGTGGCCCATTTGGTGGCGCTGCCGATCAGGCCCACATAGGGCAGATCGCCGTGCTGGCGCTGGCGGCCCAGGCATTGGGCGACCACCTCCAGGTCCTCGGCATGACTGAAGCTCATGATCAGCACCTGGGAGCCTGCAGGCAGATCGGCCACGGCCGATTGCACGGGGTCTGAATACTCGCACTGCACGAGCTCGTGCTCCTCCTCGGGGAAGACCGAATCGCGGCTGTCCACCCACATCACGCGGTAGGGGAGATTGCACAGCAGGCGCACCAGCGCATGGCCGACGTGGCCTGCGCCGAACAGGGCCACGCAGTCGCGCGGCGGCTGCAGGCGCTCGCGCAGCATGTCCATGCGGCCCTGGGGCACCAGCACGAACCTCAGCATCACCACGCCCCCGCAGCACTGGCCCAGGCTGGGGCCCAGCGGATAGCGGTGCTGGTGCTCGGTGGCGACCTGGCCGCCCTGGCTACCCTGCTCGCCAGGCGTTGCCCAGCCGCGCAGCAGGCTGCGGGCCCTGTCGATGGCATCGAACTCCAGGTGCCCACCGCCGATGGTGCCGGCCACGCGGTCGGCGAAAACCGCCATCCAGGCGCCGCGCTCGCGCGGCACGGAGCCTCGCGAGTCCATCACTTCGACCCAGCACAGCGGCCCCTGCGCAAGGCCCTGCTCGACTTTGTTGAACGTGTCACTCCACATGGGCGCACCTGACAGCCCGTCGTGGCGCCTGCGGGCTTCGTTGGAATTTGTTGCGGGATTGTCCGCTGCGGCACTTGAGTTTTGCGCTCCGACTGCCGGTGCCGCAGTGTTTCAGGATACGCTCGCAATCATGCCCGATTCCCCTGATTCCACGCAGCACAGTTCCGTGCAAAAGCCACGTTCCGGCCGCCCCTGGCTGTGGGCCGGCCTGATGGCCGCCATTGCCTCCCTGGTCACGGCCTGCAAGTCCCCGCCCGGCCCCGGCCCGCGCCCCGACGACGTCAGTTCCAGCGCACAGCTGCAGTACCGCAAGGTGGCCGCCAACCATCTGTACGCGCGCAATGCCGATCGCATCTACAAGGGCCAGTTGCCGCCCATGCTCTACGCGATCGGCGTGCTCCAGGTCCAGATCGACCGCAACGGCCAGGTCCAGCGCCTGCACTGGATGCGCGCGCCCGGCCATGCCCCCGAGGTGGTGAGCGAGATCGAGCGCCTGGTGCGCGCCGCCGCGCCCTTCCCCGCTCCTGCCGGCGCCGCCCGCATCACCTATACCGATACCTGGCTCTGGGACAAGTCCGGCCGCTTCCAGCTCGACACGCTGACCGAGGGCCAGCTCTGAGCCTCAGGCCGCTGCGCACGGCTGGCCGTCGGCGAAGCTTCGGGCGCTTCTGAGCAGGCAGGTCACGGCATAGAGCACCAGATCGTCCGGTGCGTCATCGTTCACGCGATCGATGACCTCGATGGCATAGCCCAGGTCCTGCGACAGCTGCGGCAGCACGCCTGCCGAGCGGCCGCCGGCCTGCAGGCCGGCCACCGCCTGGTCAGCGCTGGCGTGGTAGCCACGCAGCAAATCACGCGCGGCACACACCATGGCCGAGCCGGCGCGTTCGGCATGCAGCTCCAGCACGCCCAGGGCCGCTCCCATATGGCACAACGCATCCACCGCCAGCACCTCCTGGTGCTGCGGTGAGGGTTCCTGATGGCTGTGGCCCGATTGCTTCACTGTCTTCATGGCATCCCTTGCGCGGGACCGTGCTGGTCCCGAAGCAACAATACCTATCAGGTCCCTTGCAGTCAATACCTTTCCGGTCCATGATTGCCGGCGATGAAACAGACCGATCCTCAGTACAAGCTGCGCCTGCCGCAGGAACTCAAGGACCTCGTCGAGGAGGCAGCCAAGCGCACCGGCCGTTCCATGAACGCCGAAGTCGTGGCCCGGCTGCAGACCACGTTCGAGGCCCCCCTGCTGGGCCGCCTGTCGGCCTCGACGGACCCTTCGCTGGAATGCGAAGAGCCCGTGAGCATCTACGACATCAAGATGAGCGCCGAAGCCGTGGAGCGCATCGAAAAGCGCCTGGAACGCATAGAGCAGGCCGTGCTCGCGCCCGCTGCGCCGCAATCCGCCAGTGAAGACGGCGCAACCGGCGGCGCCTGATCCGCCCGCAAAAAAGAAAACCGGCCCGCAGGCCGGTTTCGTTCAAAGGCCCCTCAGGGCCGGGATCATTCGACCACCTTGGTGATCTTCGAGCCCTGCAGCGACACGCCGGCTTCCAGGCCCGCGTTGGTCAGCACGTAGCTGGTGACGGGGCCCTGGGCTGTCGTGGTGTCCACGCTGCCATTGGCGCCCACCTTGCCTGCGGCCACCGTGGCATCCGCGCCCACGGACCAGCCGTCGCTGGCCAGGAACTTGTCCAGCGCTTCCTGGGTGTTGAACACATAGATCACAGCCTTGGACTGGCCGCCTGCCTGCCAGCCCACCGAGGCGCCCGTGGTGCTGTAGAAGCCCTTGTTCTGGCCGCCGACGCGCAGCACGCCGCGGCCATGCTCCACACCGATGACGAAACTGCCGCCGATCACCGAGGGGAAGATCAGCACGCCCTTGGAGCGGGCCACCATTTCCTTGGAGCCCGGCGCCGTCTGGTACAGCCGCTCCAGCGCAGCGTTGGCGCGCGCATTGACGGTGGTGGAATCAGCACGCGGCGCGGACTGGGTTTCCGGCTTGGTGGTGGTGCAGCCGACCATGGCCACGCTGCCGGCCGCCAGTGCAGTGGCCATCACGACGGTACGCAAAGAAAACTGACGCATGGGAAAACCTGCCTTTCTTGATTGGACGTTTTGGGGAGACCCCATCGGTTCATTGGATTGATCACCTTGCCTCCCGGTCCCGGGCACCCCTACCAGTGCTCGCAAACCGCTTCGGAGACAGGCTGGGGACGATGCTAGGCCGCTTTGCGGTACTTGTGATGAGACATGTCACAAGTTGCGCCATAGGACTACAAGCCCGCAGGAAATGTCTGAAAATCCCGTTCCGGGCCGCCACAGCCGACACCGAAAGCCCGCTGATGCCAGAATGCACCCACAGCAACACCCGGCCCACCGGGCCCATCCACATCGAGGGAGTTCATGAAGTTCTGGAGCCACTTTCACCATCCCCAGGCAGCCATGGTGCTGTTGCGCGTCACGCTTGCGGTCCTGCTGCTTTTTCATGGCTGGGCCAAGATCCGCTACGGCATAGGCAGCATCGAGCGCATGGTGGAGTCCGCGGGCGCGCCGGGCTGGCTGGCCTATGCGGTGTATCTGGGTGAGGTGGTGGCGCCGCTGCTGCTGCTGGTGGGCCTGTGGGTGGTGCCCGCGGCGCTGGTGATTGCGGTCAACATGATCGTGGCCTTCGCGCTGGTGCACACGGGCCAGGTGATGCAGCTGCACAGCTCGGGAGGCTGGGCGCTGGAGCTGCAGGCCTTCTTCTTCATCTCGGCCCTGGTCGTGGCCATGGGGCATTCCAAGGGCAAGTAGCCCGCACGCTTGCTGGAGATGCAAAAGCAACGGCCCGCAATGCGGGCCGTTCGTCATTTCAGGTTTCACTCCAGGCCATCCCCCGACAGCCTGCGCCTGCAGTCCAGGGCTCAGGAGCCCCGGTACGTCGAATAGCTCCAGGGGCTGACCAGCAGGGGCACATGGTAATGCTGGTCGGCATGGGCCACGCCGAAGTCCAGGCTCACCTTGTTGAGGAAGTTGGGCTCGGGCAGTTGCACGCCACGGGCCTTGAAGTAGGCCGCCACGTCGAAGGTCAGCCGGTAGGTGCCGGTCCTGAGGCTGTTGTTGTCGAACAGCGGCGCATCGGTGCGGCCGTCGTGGTTGAGCACCAGGCTCTTGATCAGCGTGGCCTGGTCGCCATCGGTGGAATACAGCGCGACAGCCATGCCGGCTGCGGGGCAGCCGTTCATGGTGTCGAGGACGTGGGTGCTCAGGCCCATGGAAATCTCCTGTGCGGCGGGAGCTGGCCCGCCCGGTTGTCATTGGTTGGTCGATGCACGAAGCGCGGCGCGCGACAGCACTCGCGGCCCCCTCGTGCATTCGCAAAGTGTATACAGTTTTTGTACGCCCTTGAAGTGGGCCATGCAGCTCGAGCCTAGGCAGATACCCGCACTTTCGACGCCGGCAGCGGCCCGTGGGCAGGCCTGCAACGCCATGCTTCTACACTGTGGTCCGCCGCCGCCCCGGCTGCAGGCCCTGCGGCCATCGCATACCGGGCGGCAAAGGACTTTCGCTCATTTCAACGGTTCCACTGTTTCATCTGCCAAGGAGATACCGATGCCATTTCGCTCCCCCTTGCTGGCAACCAGCCTGGCGCTGGCCATTGCCAGCCTGGCCGCCTGCAGCAGCACACAGCCGCCCGCGGCCTCGGCGCCGCCAGCGCCGGTGGCCGCAGCACCTGCACCGGCGGCAGCGCCCATCACGCAAAGCAATGCAGCCCAGGCGGCCAGTGCAGCCTATGACTTCGACATGGATGTATTCCATCCCGTCGTGGCCAGGAACGGCATGGTGTCCAGCGAGCAGGAGCTGGCCTCGCGCATCGGCCTGCAGATCCTGAAGTCGGGCGGCAATGCGGTGGATGCCGCCGTGGCCATGGGCTTTGCGCTGGCGGTGGCCCTGCCCAATGCCGGCAACATCGGCGGCGGCGGTTTCATGATCGTGCACGACGCCAAGAGCGGCAAGAACATTGCGCTGGACTTCCGCGAGGTCGCACCCTCCAAGGCCACGCGGGACATGTACGTGGGCGCGGACGGCAAGGTCATCGACGGCAAGTCGCTGTACACCCACTACGCAGTGGGCGTGCCCGGCACCGTGGCCGGCATGGAGCATGCATTGAAGAAATGGGGCTCTCTGCCGCTGTCCACGGTGATTGCGCCATCCGTGAAGCTGGCCGACAAGGGCTTTACGGTCAGCGAGACCCTGGCCAAGATCCTGGAGCAGGAAAAGAAGAACATGGGCCAGTGGCCCGCCACCCAGGCCATCTTCTGGCGCAACGGCGAACCCCTCAAGCGCGGCGACCGACTGGTGCAAAAGGACCTGGCTCAGTCGCTGCGCCTGATCGGGCAGCAGGGCTCCAAGGTGTTCTACGAAGGCGCCATTGCCCGCAAGCTCGCGGCCGAGATGGCGCCGCATGCGGGCGCCCTGTCGCTGCAGGATCTCAAGAACTACAAGGTGGTCGAACGCGAGCCCGTGCGCGGCACCTATCGCGGATATGAGATCGTTACCATGCCGCCCCCGTCCTCCGGCGGCGCCCACCTGATCCAGATCCTCAACATGATGGAACGCTGGCCCATGAACCAGTGGGGCGCCAACAGCGCACAGAGCATCCACTACATGGCCGAAGGCATGAAGCTGGCCTATGCCGACCGGGCCGAATACCTGGGCGACCCGGACTTCGTGACCGTGCCGCTCAAGGGCCTGACGTCCAAGCGCTACGCCGAGGCGCTGGCCGCCGGCATCGACCCCTACCAGGCGCGCGCCGGCAAGGACATCAAGCCCGGCAAGCCCCAGCCCTACGAGAGCGACCAGACCACGCACTACTCCGTGGTGGACAGGATGGGCAACGCCGTGGCCGTGACCTATACGCTGAACACCAACTTCGGCAGCGGCATCGTGGCCAAGGGCACGGGCATCCTGCTCAACAACGAGATGGACGACTTCTCTGCCAAGCCCGGCGTGGCCAACGCCTACGGCCTGGTCGGCGGCGATGCCAATGCGGTGGCCGCAGGCAAACGCCCGCTGTCGTCCATGACGCCCACCATGGTGCTCAAGGACGGCAAGCCCGTGCTGGTCACCGGCAGCCCCGGCGGCGCGCGCATCATCACCACCGTGCTGCAGACCGTGGTCAATACCATCGACTTCGGCATGAACCCGGCCGAGGCCGCCGCCACGCCGCGCTTTCACCACCAGTGGACGCCCGACGAGCTGCGCGTGGAAAAGGGCATCAGCCCCGACACCGTGGCCCTGCTCAAGTCGCGCGGCCACAACGTTGCCGTGAAGGCATCCATGGGCCGCACGCAGACCATCCAGCTGCGCGACGGCATGCTCTACGGCGCCTCCGACCCGCGCAACCCCGACGGTCAGACGCTGGGCTATTGAAGCAAGAAAAAGCCGCGCCCGTTGCCGAGCGCGGCTTTTCACAACAGGGCGGCGCAAGGCCGCCCTCCCACCAATCGCGTTGTCAGTTGCGCGGCATCAGGCCGGGACCTTCTGGCCGACCTCGAAGTTGGCCTGGATCTCCAGCGCACGCACCATGCCCGAGTGGTCCCAGTTCGCGCCGCCGTGGGCCACGCAGCTGTTGAACAGCTCCTGGGCCTGGGCCGTGTTGGGCAGGGACACGCCGAGCTGGCGCGCGCTGCTCAGGGCCAGGTTCAGGTCCTTCTGGTGCAGCGAGATGCGGAAGCCCGGATCGAACGTGCGCTTGATCATGCGCTCGGCATGCACCTCCAGGATCTTGGACGAGGCAAAGCCGCCCAGCAGCGCCTCGCGCACGCGGGCCGGGTCGGCGCCGGCGCGCGATGCGAACAGCAGGGCCTCTGCCACCGCCTCGATGTTCAGCGCCACGATGATCTGGTTGGCCACCTTGGCGGTCTGGCCGTCGCCATTGCCGCCCACCAGGGTGATGTTCTTGCCCATGCGCTCGAACAGAGGCTTGACGCGCGCGAACACGTCCTCGGGGCCGCCGACCATGATGGACAGGGAGGCGTTCTTGGCGCCCACCTCGCCGCCGGAGACCGGCGCATCCAGGTACTGGGCGCCGATGGCCTCGATGCGGCGAGCGAAGTCCTTGGTGGCCACGGGCGAGATGGAGCTCATGTCCACCACCACCTTGCCGCTGCTGC
This sequence comes from Delftia sp. DT-2, assembly GCF_028401915.1. Classification (NCBI taxonomy): domain Bacteria; kingdom Pseudomonadati; phylum Pseudomonadota; class Betaproteobacteria; order Burkholderiales; family Comamonadaceae; genus Delftia; species Delftia sp. DT-2. The sequence goes on along the minus strand of NZ_JAQOTI010000001.1, from coordinate 203,199 downwards.
CCTTGAGGCCGGCGGCCACGCCGTCCTCGCCGAACAGCACCTTCTCGACATCGGGCGTGTCGGGCAGCATCAGGAAAATGATGTCGGCACGCTCGGCCACGCCGCGCGCGGTGGTGCACTGGGTGGCGCTGCTCTCGGCGATCTGCGCCGGGATCTTGCCCAGGGTGTTCACGAAGAGCTGGTGGCCAGCCGCCAGAAGGTGGCCTGCCATGGGCGCGCCCATGATGCCCAGGCCCACGAAACCGAGCTTGAGAGAGGATGCATTCATGCTGTGTACTCCTTGTCGTTTTTGAAAAGCTGAGAAAAAACTCCGGCGGCACTCAGGCGGCGACTGCCGTGCGCACGCTGGTGTGGGCGTCGAGCCAGCCCAGGCCCGATTCGGTATCGCGCGCAGGCTTGTACTCGCAGCCCACCCAGCCCTGGTAGCCGATGCGGTCCAGGTGCGCGAAGAGGAAGGGGTAGTTGATCTCGCCCGTGCCCGGCTCGTTGCGGCCCGGGTTGTCGGCCAGCTGCACGTGGCCAATGCGCGCCAGATGCTTTTGCAGCGTGGCCGCCAGTTCGCCCTCGGTGCGCTGGGCGTGGTAGATGTCGTACTGCACGAAGGCGTTGGGCGCGCCCACCTCGTCGAGGATGGACAGGGCCTCGTCCGTGCGGTTCAGGTAGAAGCCGGGAATGTCGAAGGGGTTGATGGGCTCGATCAGCAGGCGCAGATTGGCCGCGCTCAGCGCCGATGCGGCAAAGCGCAGGTTGTCCACGAAGGTGCGGCGCAGCAGCGCGGCATCGGCACCGGCAGGCGCCTTGCCGGCCAGGCAGTTGAGCTGGGGCACGCCCAGCGCATGGCCATAGGTCACGGCCTTGGCCACGCCGGCGCGGAACTCGTCCACGCGGTCGGGGTGGCAGGCAATGCCGCGCTCGCCCGCATCCCAGTCTCCGGCCGGCAGGTTGTGCAGCACGATCTGCAGGCCGTGGGCGTCCACGCGCTCCTTGATCTCCTGGACCGTGTGGGCGTAGGGAAACAGGAATTCCACGGCCTCGAAGCCGGCGCGCGCCGCGCGCTCGAAGCGGTCGAGGAAGGGCACCTCGGTGAACAGCATGCTGAGGTTGGCAGCAAAACGGGGCATGTCAGAAGTCTCCGGTTGTCGTTTGGTGGGTTGGGAGCGGCAGGGCACGCAGGGTGCCCCGCCGATAGAAAAAGCAGTGCAGTGCAATGCCGTGCGATGTGCCGTGGCGGGCCGGTCAATCCAGCAGTGCAAGCGCGCTGGGCACGTCGGCAGGCGCTGCGGCCAGGTCCTCGAACTCGATCACGTTGTCGATCTCGGCACCCATGGAGATGTTGGTCACGCGCTCCAGGATGACCTCGACGACGACCGGCGTGCGGTGCTCGGCCATCCAGGCCTCGGCCTGCTGCATGGCGGGCGCGAAGTCCTCGGGACGGTGCACGCGGATGGCCTTGCAGCCCAGGCCCTCGACCACCTTGACGTGGTCCACGCCGTAGCCCTTGGACTCTTCCTTGTCGTCGACATTGATGTTGTCGAAGGCCAGCTGCACGCAGTAATCGATGGAGAAGGCGCGCTGCGCCTGGCGGATCAGGCCCAGGTAGCTGTTGTTGACCAGCACATGGATGTAGGGCAGCTTGAACTGCGCGCCCACGGCCAGCTCCTCGATCATGAACTGGAAGTCATAGTCGCCCGACAGCGCCACGATCTTGCGGGCCGGGTCGGCCACGCGCACGCCCAGGGCGGCCGGCACGGTCCAGCCCAGCGGGCCGGCCTGGCCGCAGTTGATCCAGTTGCGCGGCTTGTAGACATGCAGGAACTGCGCGCCGGCAATCTGCGACAGGCCGATGGTGGAGACGTAGCAGGTGTCCTTGTCCAGGCTGCGGTTCATGCACTGGTAGACGCGCTGCGGCTTCATGGGCACGTTGTCGAAATTGGTCTTGCGCAGGTACTCCACATTGTTCTTGCGGGCCTGGCATTCGGCCACCCAGCCGCTGCGGTCCTTCAGGCGGCCAGCCGCCTTCCACTCGCGCGCCACCTCCACGAAAAGCTGCAGCGCCGCGCCGGCATCCGAGACGATGCCGTAGTCGGGCGCGAACACGCGGCCGATCTGCGTGGGCTCGATGTCCACGTGCACGAACTTGCGGCCCTTGGTGTAGACCTCGACCGAGCCCGTGTGGCGGTTGGCCCAGCGGTTGCCGATGCCCAGCACGAAGTCGGAGGCCAGCATGGTGGCATTGCCGTAGCGGTGGCTGGTCTGCAGGCCGCACATGCCGGCCATCAGGCGGTGGTCGTCAGGGATGGTGCCCCAGCCCATCAGCGTGGGGATCACGGGCACGTCCAGCAGCTCGGCGAACTCCACCAGCAGCTCGGACGCATCGGCGTTGATCACGCCGCCGCCCGACACCAGCAGCGGACGCTCGGACTCGTTGAGCATGGCGATGGCCTTTTCCACCTGCTTGCGCGTGGCGGCAGGCTTGTAGACAGGCAGGGGCTCGTAGGTATCGATGTCGAACTCGATCTCGGCCAGCTGCACGTCGATGGGCAGGTCGATCAGCACGGGGCCGGGGCGGCCCGAGCGCATCAGGTGGAAGGCCTGCTGGAAGGCGCGCGGCACCTGGGCCGGCTCCAGCACCGTGGTGGCCCACTTGGTCACGGTCTTGGCGATGGAGGCAATGTCCACGGCCTGGAAATCTTCCTTGTGCAGACGCGAGCGCGGCGCCTGGCCCGTGATGCACAGGATCGGAATCGAATCCGCGCTGGCCGAGTACAGGCCCGTGATCATGTCCGTGCCGGCCGGGCCGCTGGTGCCGATGCACACGCCGATGTTGCCGGCCACGGCGCGGGTGTAGCCCTCGGCCATGTGGCTTGCGCCTTCGACGTGGCGCGCCAGGATATGGCCGATGCCGCCATGGTCCTTGAGCGCTGCGTACAGCGGGTTGATGGCGGCACCGGGAACGCCGAATGCGACGGTGACGCCTTCTTTTTCCAGCACGCGGACTGCGGCTTCGATTGCTTTCATTTTCGCCATGGAGGTCTCCTTCAAACTGGAGACAACTCTAGGCAGACGGGCCTGTTGGCGGAACGCCTGCACAGACCATAAAATTTATTCCGTGCAGGAATAACTATCAATGAAAAAGGAGACAGCACCATGGACAGACTCGATGCCATGCACATGTTCGTGCGCGTGGTGGAGACCGGCAGCTTCACCAAGGTCGCGCACGAGTTCGCCACCACCCAGCCCACGGTGACCAAGCAGGTCGCGGCCATGGAGACGCGCCTGAAGGTGCGCCTGCTCAACCGCAACACGCGCGGCGTGAGCCTCACCGAAGCGGGCGCGCTGTATTACGAGAAATGCAAGACCATCGTCAACGACGTGGCCGAGGCGGACAAGGTGGTGCAGGTGCGACAGACCCAGGTGCAGGGCCAGCTGCGCATCGGCAGCTCGGTGGCCTTCGGCCGGCGCGTGCTGATCCCGCTGGCGCTGGAGTTCATGACGCACAACCCCCAGGTGCAGATCGACCTGAGCTTCGAGGACCGCTACACCGACCTGGTGGCCAACGGCATCGACGTGGCCCTGCGCCTGGGCAAGCTGGCCGACTCCAGCCTGGGCGCACGCACCCTGGGCGTGAACCCCTGGGTACTGGTGGCCTCGCCCGCCTACCTGCGCAAGCGCGGCACGCCGCGCCGCCCCTCGGACCTCAAGGAACACGCCACGCTGATCTACAGCAGCGTGCAGGGCAACGACCTCTGGCGCCTGCGCAACGCCAGCGGCGAGCCCGTGTCCGTGCCCGTCACCGGCCGCCTGCGCTCCAACAACCTCTCGGCCCTGCTGGCGGCCTCACGCTCGCACATGGGCATCGCCGCCCTGCCCCGCTACGTGGCCCACGACTCGCTGCAGGCCGGCCGCGTGGTCGAAGTACTCAAGACCTGCCGCCTGCCCGAGCAGGAAATCCACGCCGTCTACCCCTCGCCGCGCCTGGTGCCGCAGAAGGTGCAGTCCTTCATCGCCTTCCTGCAGGGGCGGTTCGATGCCGAATGGTGGGAGACGCTGCCGCGCGGGGCGTGAGCGCCTGAAGCAAGCGAGCCTGAAACAATTGGCCGGGCGCACGTCCCGGCCTCGAAAAACAACCACCCGGCAGGGACAAAAACCTAGAGAACCAGAATCGCCCGGAAGTCATTCACGTTGGTATGCGTGGGCCCGGTCACCACCAGATCCCCCAGCGCATCAAAGAACCCATACGCATCATTGCGGTCCAGGTACTCGGCAATCCGCATGCCCTGGGCCTGGGCCCGCGCCAGCGTATCCGGCGACACGCGCGCTCCCGCGTTGTCTTCCACGCCATCGATGCCATCGGTATCGGCCGCCAGCGCCCAGACCTTCTCCTGCCCCTGCAGGGCCTGGGCCAGGCCCATGCAGAACTCGCCCGCGCGGCCGCCGCGTCCTTTGGGCGTGCCGGCCGGGCGCTGCCGGATCGTGACCGTGGTTTCGCCGCCGGACAGGATCACGCAGGGCTTTGCAAACGGCTGGCCGTGGCGGGACACGGCGCGCGCCAGGGCGGCGTGGACCTTGGCGACTTCGCGCGATTCGCCCTCGATCTCGTCGGACAGCACATGGGCGCGCAGGCCTGCGGCCTCGGCCACGCGTGCGGCCGCCTCCAGCGAGTGCTGGGGCGTGGCGATCATGTGGACCTCGTGGCCGTCGAAGCGCGCGTCGCCGGGCTTGGGGGTTTCCAGCTCGCCCGCCTCCAGCGCGCGGCGCACGGATTCAGGCACGTCGATGCGGTAGCGCGCGAGGATGGCCAGCGCGTCGGCGCAGCTGCTGGCATCGGGCACGGTGGGGCCGCTGGCGATGATGGAGGGGTCGTCGCCCGGCACGTCGCTGATGGTCAGCGTGACCACGCGCGCGGGCGCGCAGGCCGCGCCCAGGCGCCCGCCCTTGATGCGCGACAGGTGCTTGCGCACGCAGTTCATCTCGCCGATGGCGGCGCCGCTTTCCAGCAGGGCGCGGTTGATGCGCTGCTTCTCCTCCAGGTCGATGCCTTCGGCCGGCAGGGTCAGCAGGGCCGAGCCGCCGCCCGAGATCAGGCACAGCACGAGGTCGTCCTCGGTCAGCCCTTCGGTCAGCGCGAGGATGCGTTCGGCGGCGGCCAGGCCTGCCGCATCGGGCACGGGGTGGGCGGCCTCGACCACCTCGATGCGCTGCGCCAGCCCTTCGGGGCGCGGCGGGATGTGGCCGTAGCGTGTGACCACAAGGCCGGACAGCGGCGCGTCCGCTGGCCACAGCGCCTCCAGCGCCTGGGCCATGGAGCCGCCGGCCTTGCCCGCGCCCAGCACCAGGGTGCGGCCCTTGGGAGGCTTTGGCAGGCATTGGGCCATGCTGTACAGGGGCTGCGCATCCTTGACCGCAGCGCGGTAGAGGTCGAGCAGAAAGGCTTGGGGATCGGTGAGGTGCAGGTCCGTGGTGCTGGTCATGGTGTGTTGTCTCCGCCGGGCATTATGGAATTTCCTGCACCGGCGGTGGCATGCGGTCAAGTCACAACTGATTCGCCCGGCCTCGTTCCTCGCGCCAACTCAACTCAATCCAGGGCCACCTTGGCGTCCTTGACCAGCCTGGCGAAGCGGTCGGTGTCGTCGCGGATCTGGCGCGCCATCTGCTCGGGTGATCCGCCGATGGGCTCGGCGCCTATCTCTTCCATCTTCCTGCGGAACTGCGGGGACTCGATGATGCGGTTCATGTCTGCGCCCAGCCGCGCCAGTACCTCCCTGGGCGTGGCGGCTGGCGCCAGCACGCCGAACCAGGTGCCCATGTCGAAGCCCTTGAGGCCGGCTTCGTCCAGCGTGGGCACATCGGGCAGGGCCACCGAGCGCCGGGCCGTGGTCACGGCCAGCGCGCGCAGCTTGCCGGCCTTGATGTGGGGCAGCACGGGCGTGACGGTATCGAAGGACATGGCAATCTGCCCGCCCAGCAGATCCGTGGTCAGCGGCCCGCTGCCCTTGTAGGGCACGTGCAGCATCTCCACACCGCCCATGGACTCGAACTGCGCGCCGATCAGGTGCTGGCCCGTGCCCGCGCCGTTGGAGCCATAGGCCAGCTTGCCGGGCTGGGCGCGGGCCTGGGCCAGCAGCTCCTGCACGGTTTTGGCCGGCACCTGCGGATTGACCACCAGCACATTGGGGACCACGGCCACCACGGTGATGGGCGCCAGGTCCTTCTGGAAGTCATAGCCCAGCCTGCGGTAGACGCTGGTGGCAATGGTGTGGTGCACGGCGCCCATGAGCAGGGTGTAGCCGTCAGGTTTCGCCTTGGCCACATGGTCGGCGCCCAAGGTGGCGCCCGCGCCGGGGCGGTTTTCCACGACCACGGGCTGGCCCAGACTCTTGGACAGCTCCTGGCCCAGCGCACGTGCCAGCACGTCGGTGGTGCCGCCTGCGGGAAACGGCACGATGAGGTTGACGGGGCGCGCCGGCCAGGCCTGGGCCCAGGCCGAAGACATGGCGGCTGCAATGGTGGCGGCGGCCAGCGCGCACGCTGCGGCAACCCTGGTGATGCGGTTCATGGTTTGTCTCCTGTCTGTTCTTTTGTGGGTTATCGGACCATGCAGCGCGCGCTCAGGCAGGCACGGGCTCGGCCTGGGCCTCGGCGGTCTGCGCGCGCAGCCGTGCGCAGACCGCGTCGGTGACCTGCCGCGTGGTGGCCTTGCCGCCCAGGTCGCGCGTGTGCAGCGCGGCATCGGCGGTCACCTGCTCCACGGCCTGCATCAGCCGCTGCGCGGCACGGTGCTCGCCCAGGTGCTCCAGCAGCATCACGCAGCTCCAGAAGGTTCCCACGGGATTGGCCAGGCCCTGGCCCATGATGTCGAAGGCCGATCCGTGGATGGGCTCGAACATGCTGGGATAGCGGCGCTCCGGGTCGATGTTGCCCGTGGGCGCAATGCCCAGGCTGCCGGCCAGCGCGGCCGCCAGGTCGCTGAGGATGTCGGCATGCAGGTTGGTGGCGACCAGGGTGTCCAGCGAGGCGGGGCGGTTGACCATGCGCGCCGTGGCCGCGTCCACCAGTTCCTTGTCCCAGCGCACGTCGGGGAACTCGGCGGCCACCTGCACCGCAATCTCGTCCCACATCACCATGGCATGGCGCTGGGCGTTGGACTTGGTGATCACCGTCAGCAGCTTGCGCGGCCGCGACTGCGCCAGGCGGAAGGCAAAGCGCATGATGCGCTCCACGCCCGCACGGGTCATCATGCTCACGTCGGTGGCCACCTCGATGGGATGGCCCTGGTGGGCGCGGCCGCCCACGCCCGCGTATTCGCCTTCGGAATTCTCGCGCACGATGACCCAGTCCAGGTCCTCGCGCGCGCAGCGCTTGAGCGGCGCATCGATGCCGGGCAGGATGCGCGTGGGCCGCACATTGGCGTACTGATCGAACCCCTGGCAGATCTTCAGGCGCAGGCCCCACAGCGTGACATGGTCGGGAATGTGCGGGTCGCCGGCCGAGCCGAACAGGATGGCGTCCTGGCCGCGCAACGCGTCCAGCCCGTCGGCCGGCATCATCTCGCCGTGCGCGCGGTGCCAGTCGCCGCCCCAGCCGAAACTGGTGAAGGCAAAGCCCAGGCCGGGCTGGGTTTCGGCCAGCGCCTGCAGCACCTCCTGCCCTGCGGGCACCACTTCCTTGCCGATGCCATCGCCGGGAATGCAGGCGATGCGGTATGTCTTTGTCATGAAGGCTCCTTGGATTGCGGTGGATGAAGCGCCATGCGGATCCATGGCCTTGTCCGTGAATCTATCGATGGAACAACGCCGCGCACGCCTCTAGAGTGATGGCATCGTTCACTTTGATTCAACAATGAGCACACCCGTCTCGGCGCCATCGGAGATGGCCTTCTTCTGCCTGCTGGCCCGCAGCGCCAGCCTGTCGGCCACGGCCCGCGAGCTGGGCATCACCACGCCGGCGGCCAGCAAGCGCCTGTCCCAGATGGAGGCGCGGCTGGGCGTGCAACTGGTCAGCCGCACGACGCGGCGCCTGGGCCTGACCGATGAGGGCCAGACCTACCTGGCCCATGCGCGGCGCATCCTGGACGACATTGCCGCCATGGAGCAGGCCGTGGCCGGCATGCCCGGGCAGCCGCAGGGCCTGCTGCGCATCAATGCCACGCTGGGATTCGGGCGCAGCCATATCGCGCCGCTGATCGCCAGCTTCGTGCGCAGGCACCCGCAGATCCAGGTGCAGCTGCAGCTGTCGGCCTCGCCGCCGCCCCTGGTCGATGACAGCTTCGACCTGTGCATACGCTTTGGCGAGCCGCCGGACGCGCGCGTCATCGCGCGGCGCCTGGCGCCCAACCGGCGGCTGCTGTGCGCGTCTGCCGCCTACCTGGCGCGGCGCGGCACGCCGGCCACCCCGCGCGAGCTGATGCAGCACGACTGCATCGACATCCGCCAGGGCGACGACGCCCACGGCGTCTGGCGCTTCACCCACAACGGCCCCGGCCGCAAGACCGAAGCCATCCGCCTGCGCGACAGCCTGAGCACCAACGATGGCGAGATCGCCGTGGGCTGGGCCCTGGCCGGCCTGGGCATCGTCATGCGGGCCGAATGGGATATCGCCCGCTACCTGCGCAGCGGCCGCCTGGTGCAGGTGCTGGCCGACCATGCCACGACACCGGCCGACATCCATGTGGTCTATCCGCAGCGGCATGCGGCAACCCAGCGCGTGCAGCGCTTTGTGGAGCACCTGGCACGGCACTTCGATACGGCCGCACCCGGTTTCTGAAAAGGGATGCCGTATGCGGGGAAACGCCAATAAGCAGTAGACAGAAACTGTATACAACTCTTGTGGCCAGCCGCTATGATGGCCGGATGGAGACTTCCACCACCAGTTTCATTGTCGAGAGCCTGACCCGGGCCATCGTCGAACACCGTCTTCTGCCCGGCACCAAGCTGGCCGAGCAGAAATTGGCAGACCATTTCGGCGTCTCGCGCACCCTGGTGCGCCAGGCGCTGTTCCAGCTGTCGCAAAACCGCCTGATCCGGCTCGAACCCGCGCGCGGGGCCTTCGTGGCCACGCCCTCGGTGGACGAGGCGCGCCAGGTCTTCGCCGTGCGCCGCATGCTCGAAGCCGAGATGGTGCGCGCCTTCATCGCCCAGAGCACGCCGGCCAAGATCCGCGCGCTGCGGCAGCACGTGGCGGCCGAGAAAAAGGCCATGGACGGCAACGACGTCGGCCAGCGTACCGAGCTGCTGGGCGACTTCCACGTGCGCATGGCCGAACTCATGGGCAACGAGGTGCTGGCCCAGTTGCTGGGCGAACTGATCTCGCGCTGCGCGCTGATCACGCTGATGTACCAGTCCAGCACGGCCGCCGAGCATTCCCATGACGAGCATGCCGAAATCGTCACGGCCCTGGCCGGCGGCGACGCCGACCACGCCGTGCAGCTCATGCAGCAGCACCTGGACCACGTGGAAGCCGGCCTGACCTTCGACCGCGACATGCCGACCAGCGATCTTTCGATGGCCCTTTCCTCCGTATCCGCATGACCTACGACGCCACTGCCCCCTATCCCCGCGACCTGATCGGCTACGGTCGCACGCCCCCCCACGCCCGCTGGCCCGGCCAGGCCCGCGTGGCCGTGCAATTCGTCCTCAACTACGAAGAGGGCGGCGAGAACTGCGTGCTGCATGGCGATGCCGCCAGCGAGCAGTTCCTGTCCGAAATGTTCAATCCGGCCGCCTACCCCGAGCGCCACATGAGCATGGAAGGCATCTATGAATACGGCTCGCGCGCAGGCGTCTGGCGCATCCTGCGCGAGTTCGAGAAGCGCGGCCTGCCGCTGACCGTGTTCGGCGTGGCCACGGCCCTGCAAAAGCACCGCGAACTGGCCGCCGCCTTCCACGAGCTGGGCCATGAAGTGGCCTGCCACGGCCTCAAGTGGATCCACTACCAGAACATTCCCGCCGAGGTCGAGCGCGAGCACATGCGCCAGTGCATGGAGATCTTCGGCGAGCTGTATGGCCACGATGGCGACCACGGCCTGGGCTGGTACACGGGCCGCGACAGCCCCAACACCCACCGCCTGGTGGCCGACGACGGCCGCTTCGCCTATGACAGCGACTACTACGGCGACGACCTGCCCTTCTGGATGAAGGTCGGCAAGAGCGACGGCAGCACCCGCAGCCAGCTCATCGTGCCCTACACGCTGGACTGCAACGACATGCGCTTCGCCCTGCCCCAGGGCTACTCGCACGCCGACCCGTTCTTCCAATACCTGAAGGACACGTTCGACGCCCTCTACGCCGAGGGCGATCCGGCCGGCGATGACTCCCCCAAGATGATGAGCATTGGCATGCACTGCCGCCTGCTGGGCCGCCCCGGCCGCATCACGGCACTGCAGCGCTTTCTGGACCACATCCAGCGGCACGACAAGGTCTGGGTCTGCCGCCGCATCGACCTCGCGCGCCACTGGGCGCACCACCATCCCGACAAGGAATAACGCAGCATGGCTCTGACGCTGGAACAACTCAATGCCGCCGACCTGGCCACCGCCACCGGTCTGCTCGACGGCCTGTACGAACACTCGCCCTGGATTGCCGAGGCCGCGCTGGCCCAGCGCCCCTTCCGCTCGCTGGCACAGATCAAGTACGCCATGGCCCAGGTGCTGGACAAGGCGCCGGTGCAGGCCAAGCTCGACCTGATCCGCGCCCACCCGGAGCTGGCCGGCAAGGCCATGGAGACCAACACGCTCACGGCCGAATCCACCAACGAGCAGAACAAGGCCGGCCTGACCCGCTGCACGCCCGAGGAGCTGGAGCACATCCGCAAGCTCAACGCCGAGTACGGCAAGCGCTTCGGCTTTCCCTTCATCCTGGCCGTGCGCGGTCCGCGCGGCGCGGGCCTGGCCAAGGCCGAGATCATCGAGACCTTCGAGCGCCGCCTGCACAACCACCCCGACTTCGAGCTGGGCGAGGCGCTGCGCAACATCCACCGCATTGCCGAGATCCGCCTGAACGACAAGTTCGGCTACACGCCCGAGCTGGGCAACGATGTCTGGGACTGGCAGGAAAAGCTGGCCCAGCACAGCGACCCCGGCTATGCCGAAAAGGGCCAGCTCACCGTCACCTACCTCACCGACGCCCACCGCGCCTGCGCCCAGCGCATCAGCCACTGGATGCGCGACTGCGGCTTCGACGAGGTCGAGATCGACGCCGTGGGCAACGTCGTGGGCCGCTACAAGGCGGCCACCGACGATGCCAAGACCCTGCTGACCGGCAGCCACTACGACACCGTGCGCAACGGCGGCAAGTACGACGGCCGCCTGGGCATCTTCGTGCCCATGGCCTGCGTGCGCGAGCTGCACCGCCAGGGCAGGCGCCTGCCGTTCCACATCGAGGTCGTGGGCTTTGCGGAAGAGGAGGGCCAGCGCTACAAGGCCACCTTCCTGGGCTCGGGCGCATTGATCGGCGACTTCAGGCAGGAATGGCTGGAGCAAAAGGATGCCGACGGCATCACCCTGCGCGAAGCCATGCAGCATGCCGGCCTGTGCATTGACGACATTCCGAAGCTGCAGCGCGATCCGGCCCGCTACCTGGGCTTCATCGAGGTGCACATCGAACAGGGCCCGGTGCTCAACGAGCTGGACATCCCGCTGGGCATCGTCACCTCCATCAACGGCAGCGCGCGCTACATCTGCGAGATGATCGGCATGGCCAGCCACGCCGGCACCACGCCCATGGACCGCCGCCGCGATGCCGCCTGCGGCGTGGCCGAGCTGGCGCTGTACATCGAAAAGCGCGCCGCGCGCGACGGCACCTCGGTAGCCACCATGGGCCAGCTCAATGTGCCCAGCGGCTCGGTCAACGTGGTTCCCGGCCGCTGCCAGTTCAGCCTGGACCTGCGCGCGCCCACCAACGAGCAGCGCGACGCCATGGTGGCCGACATCCTGGCCGAGATCGAGGCCATCGCCCAGCGCCGTGGCCTGCGCTACAGCACCGAGCTGGCCATGAAGGCCGCCGCCGCCCCCAGCGCCCCCGAATGGCAGCAGCGCTGGGAAGCCGCCGTGGACGCCCTGGGCGTGCCCCTGTACCGCATGCCCAGCGGCGCCGGCCACGACGCCATGAAGCTGCATGAAATCATGCCCCAGGCCATGCTGTTCGTACGCGGCCTGAACGCCGGCATCAGCCACAACCCGCTGGAAAGCTCCACCGCCGACGACATGCAACTGTCCGTCGATGCCTTCTCCCACGTACTGAACCAACTGGCCCAAGAGCAGCAATGACCAACATGAACCAAGACAAGCAAGCCACCTACGCCGCCCTGGACGCCTGGATCGACCAGCATTTCGATGAAGAGGTGCAATTCCTGCAGGCCCTGGTCCAGGTTCCGACCGACACCCCACCGGGCAACAACGCCCCCCACGCCGAGCGCACGGCCGAGCTGCTCAAGACCTTCGGCTACGAGGCCGAGAAGCACACCGTGCCCGAGGCCGAGGTCAAGGCCTACGGCATGGAGTCCATCACCAACCTGATCGTGCGCCGCCCCTACGGCAGCGCAGGTGACGCCGGCGGCGGCCTGACCATTGCGCTGAACGCCCACGGCGACGTGGTGCCGCCCGGTGAAGGCTGGACCCAGGACCCCTATGGCGCCGCCATCGAGGACGGCAAGCTCTACGGCCGCGCCGCCGCCGTGAGCAAGAGCGACTTCGCCACCTTCACCTACGCCGTGCGTGCGCTCGAAGCCGTGGCCAAGCCCTCCAAGGGCGCGGTGGAACTGCACTTCACCTACGACGAGGAATTCGGCGGCATCCTGGGCCCCGGCTGGCTGCTGGCCAACAACCTCACCCAACCCGACCTGATGGTCGCGGCCGGCTTCAGCTACGAAGTCGTCACCGCCCACAACGGCTGCCTGCAGATGGAAGTGACCGTGCAGGGCAAGATGGCCCATGCCGCCGTGCCCCACACGGGCGTGGACGCGCTGCAGGCCGCCGTGGTGCTGATGAACGCGCTGTACGCCGAGAACACCAAGTACCAGCAGGTGACCTCCAAGGTGCCGGGCATCAAGCACCCCTACCTGAACATCGGCCGCATCGAAGGCGGCACCAACACCAACGTGGTGCCCGGCAAGGTCGTGCTCAAGATCGACCGCCGCATGATCCCCGAGGAGAACCCCGCCGAGGTCGAGGCCAGCATCCGCGCCGTCATCGCCCAGGCCATTGCCGACTTCAACGCCAAGGGCGGCTACACGGGCGAGGATGCCGTGCGCGTGGACATCAAGCGCCTGCTGCTGGCCAATGCCATGACGCCGCTGGCCGGCAACAAGCCCCTGGTGGACGCCATCCAGGCCCATGGCGAAGCCGTCTTCGGCGAAAAGCCCCCGGCCGTGGGCACGCCGCTGTACACCGACGTGCGCCTGTACGTGGAGCGTGGCATTCCCGGCGTGATCTACGGCGCCGGCCCGCGCACCGTGCTGGAGTCCCATGCCAAGCGCGCCGACGAGCGCCTGGTGCTGGAGGACCTGCGCCGCGCCACCAAGGTCATCGCGCGCATGCTGTGCGACCTGACGGCCTGACGGCCTGACCGCCTGACGGCCCGCATCAAGGCCTGACACCCAAGCCCGGCGCCGCCGGGCTTTTTTGCGCCCGGGCACCGCATCGTGGCGCATGCACCGCCGCAGCCCATGCCGTGCACCCGAGCCGCATCCGAACCTCGCCCGAGCCGCACCACAGCGGCCGCCAGGCACCAGCACGGTGCCTGGCGCTTGCCTGGCGCTTGCCTGGCGGCTGGCATCCATCTTGCAATGCACCATGGCACTCCCGCCCTGGCAGGCGATGCGCAGCAAAACGGGTTGGCGCGACTGCCGCAACAGGGTTTACCGGGAGCAGAAATTTCCCATGATCTGTATACACTTTTTGTATGGATGTTGGTGCCAAACCCTGTCACGCCGGCGTCCGTTCCCATAAATCCCGAGGAGACAAATCCCCATGCAATCTTCCGTTCATCCCGTCGATGAGATGCTGCCCGCAGGCAAGCTCACGGCGCTGGGCCTGCAGCACGTTCTCGTGATGTATGCGGGCGCCGTGGCCGTGCCCCTGATCGTCGGCCGCGCACTCAACCTGCCGCCCGAGCAGGTGGCCCACCTGATCTCGGCGGACCTGTTTTGCTGCGGCCTGATCACGCTGATCCAGGCCATGGGCGCGACCCAGTGGTTCGGCATCAAGCTGCCCGTGATGATGGGCGTGACCTTCGCCAGCGTGGCGCCCATGGTGTCCATGGCGCAGACCACGGGCGGCTCGGCGGGGGCGGGGCTGATCTTCGGCTCGGTGATCGGGGCGGGGATCGTATCCATCCTCATCGCCCCGCTGATCAGCCGCATGCTGCGCTTTTTCCCGCCCGTGGTGACCGGCACCATCATTGCCGTCATCGGCATCAGCCTGATGCGCGTGGGCGTGAACTGGATCTTCGGCAACCCCGTCGGCCCCACCGCGCCCAGCGTGCCCAACCCCGAGCACCTGAAATGGCTGGCCGACGCCCAGGCCACGGCCGGCGCGCCAGGCTCCTCGCTGCCGCCCGTGCCCAAGGGCTTCGCGGTCGTGCCCACCATTCCCAACCCCAAGTACGGCGACCTGACCGGCGTGGGCATCTCGGCCATCGTGCTGCTGTCCATCCTGCTGATCGCGCGCTTTGCCAAGGGCTTCCTGGCCAACGTCTCGGTGCTCATGGGCATCCTGATCGGCGGCGTGCTGTCCGTGGCCATGGGCCTGATGGACTTCAGCAAGGTCGCCAAGGCCGAATGGTTCACGATGGTGCTGCCCTTCGAGATCGCCACGCCGGTGTTCGACCCCATCCTGATCCTCACCATGAGCCTGGTGATGGTGGTGGTGATGATCGAGTCCACCGGCATGTTCCTGGCCCTGGGCGACATGACCGATCGCAAGATCAGCCAGGACGAGCTGACCCGCGGCCTGCGCACCGACGGCCTGGGCACGCTGATCGGCGGCATCTTCAACACCTTTCCCTACACCAGCTTCTCGCAGAACGTGGGCCTGGTCGCCGTCACCGGCGTCAAGAGCCGCTGGGTCTGCGTGGCCGGCGGCGTGATCCTGATCGTGCTGGGCGTGCTGCCCAAGATGGGCGCCCTGGTCGAGTCCCTGCCCACCGTGGTGCTGGGCGGCGCGGGCCTGGTGATGTTCGGCATGGTGGCCTCCACCGGCATCCGCATCCTGAGCAACGTGGATTTCCAGACCAACCGCAACAACGCCATGATCGTCGCCGTGTCCATCGGCGTGGGCATGATTCCGCTGGTGGCGCCGAATTTCCGCCAATGGATGCCCCACGGCATTCATCCGTTGATCGAATCCGGTATCCTGCTGGCCTCGATTACCGCGGTGGCATTGAACATTTTCTTCAACGGAGCCAGCAGCGACACCTCTGCTGCCGTCCGGGCCGCACGCCAGGCAGACGCCCACTGATGAAACAGTGCCCGCCCTGGCGGGCACGCCCAACAACCGCCCGGCCTACCCGCCGGGCCGTGCGCCCCCTGCCGTCCATAGGCGCCAGGGGGCTTGTTGTCGAAATCCCTGAGGCAAAACTGTCCTGACCCTCATAGGCTGTAGCTATCCGGTAAGCTCCGAGAGCATTTGCAGAGAATTCCTGTATGACCCAAAACCTGTCCAACGCCGAACAAGCCCTGCGCGACGCAGCCCGCGAATACCATCGCAGCCCCAACAAGGGCAAGATCTCCGTCACGCCCACCAAGCCCTTGTCCAACCAGCGCGACCTGTCGCTGGCCTATTCGCCCGGCGTGGCCTACCCCTGCCTGGACATCCAGGCCGACCCCTCGCTGGCCGCCGAATACACGGCGCGCGGCAACCTGGTCGGCGTCATCACCAACGGCACGGCCGTGCTGGGCCTGGGTGACATCGGCCCGCTGGCCGGCAAGCCGGTGATGGAAGGCAAGGGCTGCCTGTTCAAGAAGTTCGCCGGCGTCGACGTGTTCGACATCGAACTGGCCGAGCGCGATCCGGACAAGCTGATCGAGATCATCGCCTCGCTCGAACCCACGCTGGGCGGCATCAACCTCGAGGACATCAAGGCGCCCGAGTGCTTCTACATCGAGCAGGAGCTGTCCAAGCGCATGAACATCCCCGTGTTCCATGACGACCAGCACGGCACGGCCATCATCTCCAGCGCCGCCCTGCTCAACGGGCTGGAGCTGGTGGACAAGCAGATCGGCAACGTCAAGATCGCCGTCTCCGGCGCCGGCGCCGCCGCCATCGCCTGCGTGAACGTGATGGTGGGCCTGGGCGTCAAGCGCGAAAACGTCTTCATGTGCGACTCCAAGGGCGTGATCTACGAAGGCCGCCCCGGTGGCCTGGACGCCTCCAAGGCCCAGTACGCGCAAAAGACGGACGCCCGCACCCTGGCCGACGCCGTCAAGGACGCCGACGTGTTCCTGGGCTGCTCGGCTCCCGGCGTGCTCACTGCCGACATGGTCAAGACCATGGCCGACAAGCCCATCATCCTGGCCCTGGCCAACCCCGAACCCGAGATCCGCCCCGAGCTGGCCAAGGCCGTGCGCCCGGACTGCATCATGGCCACGGGCCGTTCGGACTACCCCAACCAGGTCAACAACGTCCTGTGCTTCCCCTACATCTTCCGTGGCGCGCTGGACTGCGGCGCCACCAAGATCACCGAAGCCATGAAGCTGGCCTGCGTGCGCGAAATCGCCGCACTGGCCAAGCAGGACGTCAGCGATGAAGTCGCCGCCGCCTACCAGGGCAAGGAGCTGAAGTTCGGCCCCGACTACCTGATCCCCACGCCCTTCGACACCCGCCTGATCCTGCGCATCGCGCCGGCCGTGGCCAAGGCTGCCGAAGAGTCCGGCGTCGCCACCCGCCCCATCGCCGACTACGACGCCTACCGCGAGAGCCTGACCCGCTTCGTCTACCAGACCAGCATGTTCATGCGTCCGGTGTTCGCCGCTGCCAAGGCCAACCAGCAGCGCGTGGCCTATGCCGAAGGCGAAGACGAGCGCGTGCTGCGCGCCGCCCAGGTGGCCGTCGATGACGGCCTGGCCAAGCCCATCCTGATCGGCCGCCCCGCCGTGATCGAGGCCCGCATCGCCAAGGCCGGCCTGCGCCTGGTGCTGGGCAAGGACGTGGAGATCTGCAACCCCGAGGACGATCCGCGCTTCCGCCAGTACTGGGAAACCTACCACCGCCTGATGGGCCGCAACGGCGTCACGCCCGAGACCGCCAAGGCCGCCGTGCGCCGCTCCAACACGCTGATCGCAGCGCTCATGGTCCACCTGGGCGATGCCGACGCCATGCTCTGCGGCCTGGTCGGCAAGTTCGACAGCCACCTGGCCCATGTGCGCGACGTGCTCGGCCTCAAGCAAGGCGCCGGCGAGTTCGCCACCGTCAACGCCGTGATGCTGGACAGCGGCACGCTGTTCATCGCCGACACCTACATCAACGAGGCGCCCAACGCCACCGAGCTGGCCGACATCGCCCGCCTGGCGGCCGAGGAAGTGGCCCGCTTCGGCCTGCCGCCCAAGGTGGCCTTCCTGTCGCACAGCAACTACGGCTCGTCCAGCCGCCCCTCGGCGCTGAAGATGCGCGCCGCGCGCGACCTGTTCGCCGCCGCCAACCCCGACGTGGAATGCGATGGCGAAATGCACGGCGACTCCGCCCTGTCCGAAGCCATCCGCGACCGCGCCCTGCTCGAGTCCTCGCTGCACGGCGAGGCCAACGTGCTGATCTGCCCCAACCTCGACGCCGCGAACATCCTGTTCAACGTGCTCAAGACCACGGGCGGCCACGGCACGACCATCGGCCCCATCCTGCTGGGCGGCGCCGCGGCAGCCCACGTGCTGACCCCCTCCGCCACCGTGCGCCGCGTGGTCAACATGACGGCCCTGGCCGCAGCCCAGGCCATCGCTGCCCGCGGCTGATCCGCTGCGCCCCCCGAAAGGCGCCCCTGCGAAGGGGCGCCTTTTTGATTGCGGGTCGTGCATCGGCACGCATCCCTCGGGACCCACGCAAGCCCGGCTAGAATACGGAGCTTCGGAGGTTTGGGTGAGTGGTTTAAACCAGCAGTCTTGAAAACTGCCGACGGGCAACCGTCCGTGAGTTCGAATCTCACAGCCTCCGCCAGATCCTTGTATCAACCGACAGGCGGCCAAAGAGCCGGCCCTGTTGCACAGCGCCCCGATGCCGCAAGGCAGCGGGGCGTTCCTGCGTCTGGGGCATTGGCTGGCGCCTCAGCGTGGCGGCTCGTGGTTGGTGACGAAGTCGGCGGGCACGTCCGGCCCCCAGACGTAGAGCGAATCCTCGGGAGGATGGTCGGCCGCAGGCCACACCGCGCCCGCCTCGACAAAGTCGATGTCGCAGGAGTACTCGGCGAAGCTGCCCCAGGGATCGCGCACATAGCGAAAGAAGTTGGAGCCCAGCACATGCCTGCCCACGCCCCAGCCCTGCGCATAGCCCGCCTCGGCCATCTGCCGGGCGCCGCTGCCCACGGCGTCGACAGACGGCACGCACCAGCTGCTGTGGTGCAGGCCGGGTCCATGCGATGCGGCCAGTGCCAGCAGGTGATGGTCGCTGCCGTGCGGACTGTGCAGGAAGGCGATGACCGAGCCCGAGCGGTCCGAGAGCCTGAGTCCCAGCACCTCGGTGTAGAACGCCAGCGCGGCATCCACGTCGGCGCAGAACAAAAGCACATGCGACAGGTGCAGCGGCCGGATCTGCGGCATGAGGCTGCGGGCCGGCGCGCGGCCGGCATTGAGGCAGGCCGGCGGCAGCACGTGCGGTGCGGGCGCCGACGGAGAGCTCTTGGCGGCTGCACGCAGCTGGATGGGCACCCCGTCGGGGCTGGCGATCCAGATACCGTCGGTCTGCGCACCGGCCGGCGCAGGAATGCGTGCGATCCCCGCGCCGTCGATCCGGCGCGAGAAGGCATCGAGATCGGCCGCATGGATGCCCAGGCTCAGCCACTGCAGCCGCTTGTGCGTTGCGGCCTCCAGCACCCGCGCCCAGCGGTGGGGATGCCCGTAGGTGTGCAGCGCCAGCGCGCCGTCGATGTCGCGCACCTCGAGCCCGAAACTGGCGTAGAAATGCCGCGCCGCTTCGAGATCGGGCACGCTGAAGACAAACTCATCGATCGAATGCACGGCCGGCTGCCCGGCCGTGCCGGACGGCGTTCCAGGTGTCGTTCCAGATGGCGTGGGAAGGCTGTTCATGGTGTCCCCTCCTTTGCATGTTCACTGTGCGAAGACCGGCAGACGCCGCCACGCGGCCGGTGGGCGGGCAAGGCCATCACCGCATCCGCTGGAGCTGCCGCCCAAGAACCCCGCCGTCCAGCGTCATGACATCGCCGGACTTCAGGAAACGGGGCGGCTTCATGCCCAGCCCGACACCTGCAGGCGTGCCGGTGATGACAAGGTCGCCGGGCAGCAGCGTCATGAACTGGCTCAGATAGGACACGAGACAGGCCACCGGGAAAATCATGTCTGCCGTGCTGCTGCGCTGCATGACCTCGCCGTTGACGGACAGCGTCAGTTCGATGGCCTGGGGGTCGGGCAGCTCGTCGGCCGTGACCAGCCACGGCCCGACCGGGCCGAAGCCATCGAAGCTCTTGCCCTTGCCCCACTGGCCGTTGCGCTTGATCTGCCAGTCACGCTCGGAGATGTCGTTGGCCAGCAGGTAGCCGGCCACATGCGCGAGCGCACCTTCCACGGGGATGCGGCTTGCGCGCGTGCCGATCACAAAGCCCAGTTCGATCTCCCAGTCGGTGGCAACCGACGCTTCGGGCAGGCGCACCTCGTCGTCCGGCCCGGCCAGCGATGAAAGCGCCTTGTGAAAGACCACGGGCTCCTTCGGAATGTCGAGACCCGACTCCTCGGCATGCCGCCGGTAGTTGAGCCCGATGGCAACGAACTGGCGCGTGCCGGCGACAGGGGGCCCCAGGCGGCTGCCTTGCGCCACCAGCGGCAACCGCTGCAGATCGACGGCGGCCAGCGCGGCCAGCCTGCCGGGCGCCATCCACTCGGGCGTGAAATCGGGCACCAGGTCCGACAGGTCGCGCGCCTGGCCTTGGGAATCGATGGCGCCGGGCTTCTCGCAGCCGCTGGCGCCGTGGCGTATCAGTTTCATGGTCTGTCTCCTGGAACGGGAAGTGGGAAGTGGGAAGTGGGAGTGGGAAGGAAATGGATCGGGACGCGGACGCGGGCCCTGCATGCGGGTTGAGCCTCAGAAGCTATGCCGCACGCCGGCAGCGAAGCCGTTCTGCGAACGCCCGGGGGCGGGCGCGGCGCCTGGCGCCGCATTGCTGACCGACAGCGCAAGTGCTCCCTGGTTGGACAGATGCCCTGTGGTCGCATACAGCGTGGTGCGCTTGGACAGCGAATACCGGGCCCGCAGGGCAAAGAGCCGGGCCCCGTCGTCGCTTCGCCTGAAACGCAGATCCAAGGCCTGCGCGTCGAGGGTCAGGGCTGGTGTGGCGGCGAAACTGGCGCCCAGGTACCAGAGATCGCTGCGTGGCGCATCGGGACGGCCGTCGTTGTGGCGGGCAATGACCCCGGCACCGAGCTTCCATGCCCCCCAGCGCACCCATCCCGCGGCGGTGGAGCGACGGTCCTTGCGCGCGCTGCTGGTCAGGCCTGCGAAGGCGCCGGGGCCTCCACGGATTTCATCGACGGCCAGCGCGATGCCCCAGGCCTTGGCCTCGTACTTGAGCATTGCCGACCATTGTCGGCAGGCGCTGGAGTCGCCCGGCTGCTCGCCGGGGCAGTTGGTTCCCGCGGGACCGGGGCCCGCATTGACGGCATCACGGCCCAGGCTGTAGGTTGCGCCGACGGTGAAGCCGCCAAGGCCGGCGCGCCACGCAAGCGCGTTGTCCGCGCGCGCATTGGGCAGGTAGCTGTCCAGCGAGGCCGCACCGTAGGCATTCGGGCCGAGGATGTCCGCATCGAGCTGGGACCAGTACAGCATGGTGTACTGGCGCCCCAGTGTGAGGCTGCCCCAGTCGCCGGACAGGCCGACGAAGGCCTGGCGCCCCCAGGCGCGCCCGCCCTGGTTCAGCACGCCCGCATCGAGCGCCAGGCCCTGCTCCATCGTGAACAGGGCACGCAGGCCGCCGCCCAGGTCCTCCGAGCCGCGCAGGCCGATGCGCGACGGCACGCTGCCGGTGAGGCCCGGCATGCGGTTCAGCGAAGCGCCTCCCTGGCCCACATCGGTCAGGTGCTCGACGGATGCATCGAGCAGGCCATAGAGCGTGACGCCCTGGGCCAGGGCGGGTGCCGAGGGCACGGCAGCGGCACCGGCCAGGCATAGCGCGGATAGCGCGGCGCGAACAGGAAAGGAGGGGTGTGGCATGTTGTCTCCTGAAAGTGATGGATGTCGGCAAGGACGGCGAAAGCGCAGACTCAGGCGCAGGCCGGCATCCCCCGGCCGGACTGGCCAGGGTCACGAAAGCGCAAGGCCGGACGGCCCGGGGAGCAGGCGGCCGGATGGGCCGGGGCTAGCCGGGCCCCACCGGCGGGGTGCGATGGCCCAGTGCCAGCGCCATGACCTCGGTCGGCTGCGCCGCACCATCGCCGCGCCAGGCGATGTGGTGGTCCGGGCGGATCAGGACGCGGTCGGCGCCATACAGCGCACGCGTCTGCCCGTCTTCGCTCCTCACCACATCCAGCCGGATGCCGTATTGCGCAGCAGCCTGCCTCCAGGGCTCCAGCCCGTCCGGGCCGTCCGGGCCGAATGCAAGCAGTGTGAAATCGCGTCCGAAGTCATCGAGCAGGGACCGGTCCGGCCCCGTTGCCACATGCGGAGCGCGCGTGCCGGGATAACCGCCAGGCAGGTAGCGGTTGGGCTCGTCCGGCGGGGGCTCGGCCAACTCCCGGGCGACGACGGGGCTGTCGGCATAGCGCAGGCCCAGTTGCAGCCCCGGGATGTTGAACTCGCGCGCCACATGCTCCGAAAGTGCCTGCCCGAGCGCATGGCGGGCGCTGTCGCCCACGGGCCCCTCCTGCTCCACTGCGGCCGTGACCGGCAGGCATCCGATGCTGTCGGCCATGCTGCGTGCAAAACGGGTGTTGCGCTGGGCGATCGGCCGCCGCTCGGCCTCATAGCTGTCCAGCAGCGCCGGGCCGGCCGCCCCCTGGATGGCCGCCGCCAGCTTCCAGCCCAGGTTCACGACGTCGTCCACGCTGGTGTTGTAGCCCATGCCGCCCGTGGGCGTGAACAGGTGCGCCGCATCGCCGGCGATGAACATCCTGCCGTGCCGCAGGCGCTCGGCCACCAGGGCATAGCCCGCGTTCCAGGGGGTCAGCGCGATCAGCTCGTGCGCAAAAGGCCGGCCGACGACGGCCTGCAGCGCCTGCTGCGGATGGAAATCGGCAGGCTGGGTGCCTTGGGGCAACTGCACGATCAGCACGAACCGGTCCACGCCGTCGATGGCGCACAGCAGGCCGCGCTGCCCGGGACCGACGGCCCAGTACTGCCAGGCCCTGGGCTTGCCGATCAGCCCATACAGACCGGGGGCCCGGAAGTAGATGGACATCATCTGGCCGCCCAGGAAGTCCCGCCGCTCGCTGCCATGGCCTGCGTAGACGACGCCCATGGCCTGGCGGACCAGGCTGCGCGGCCCGTCGCAGCCGACCACATAGGCGGCCTGCAGCAACTCGGTACGGCCCGTGTCCGGCTCGCGGCATTCGATCTGGACTGCGCAACCGGTGTCCCGCACCACCTCGGCCCTCAGGCCAAAACGCAGCACGGCGCTGGCATGGCGTTCGGCCTGCGCCCTGAGCACGGGCTCGATGAACATCTGCTGCGCCCGATGCGGCAGCTCGGGCGTGGGCCAGGCCTGTTCCCCGTAGTCGCCATAGGCCGTGCCCGAGGCGGCCTCCTCGGCCGAGGGAATGCGAAAGCGCGCCAGCTCGGGCCCCGTGAGCCGCGTGCAATAGACGACGTCCTGGGGGTGCGAGGGCGGCAGGCCCAGCCTGCGCACCTGGTCGGCAAAACCCCGGCGGCGGTAATGCTCCATGGTCCGGGACGAGGTGGCATTGGCCTTGGGCAGCGTCGGCGGCCCGCTGCGCTCCTCGATCAGCACGCACGGTATGTCCCTGCAGCCCAGCTCGATGGCCAGCATCAGCCCTGCGGGCCCTCCTCCGATGATCGCAACTTCGGTCTTCATGGCGTCTCCCCGGGGCTCAATCGACGGTCACCTTGACGCGGCGCAGCACTTGGGCATAGCGCTCGCGGTCGGCCTGCATGAGGTCGGCAACCTGCCTTGCGGGGCCGATGCTGGTGAAGAAGCCGAAACCGGCCAGGCGATCCCTGACGTCAGGCGCGGACAGGGCCCGGTTCACCGCCTCGTTGACGCGCTCGGCGACGGCCGGCGCCGTGCCCTTGGGCGCCATGAGCGCAACCCAGGTCAGCGCATCGATGCCGGCCGGGCCACCGGCCTCCTGCACGGTCGGCACATCGGGCAGCGCCGGGGAACGCTGGCTGTCCGCCACGGCAAGAAAGCGCAGCTTGCCAGCCTGCTGCAGGGGGCCGGACGTCGCAATGCTGCCGTAAGCCCAGTCCACCTCGCCCGTCGACACGGAGGCGTACAGCTGCGAAGTCTCCTTGTAGGGGACATGCATCATTTCGGCACCCATGGCGGTCGCGGCCCGGGCCGCGCCCAGATGCAGCGGCCCGCCCACCGCATTGGAGCCGTAGGTCATGCCGGGCCTGCGCCGCGCCGCCGCCATCAGTTCGGCCAGGCTGTGGAACGGGCTTTGCGCGCCGACCACGACGAAGAAGGCGGTCTTGTAGAGCAGCGCCACCGGCGTCAGCTCGCTTTGCGGGTCATAGGCCAGCTTGCGCAAGACCAGCGGATTGATGGACAAGTGGCCTACGTCCACCACCACCAGGTCGTTGCCCGTGGGCGGCGCGTTCTTCATCGCATTGATGGCCACCACGCCGGCCCCACCCGGCCTGGGGTCGACGACGACCGGCTGCCTCCATTGCGCCGAGAGCTTGTCGGCGACCAGCCGGGCCACCACGTCGGGGCCGCTGCCCGCGGGAAAGGCGCTGGTGATGCGCACCGTTCCGCCGGCGGCCGTCTGCGCGGCGACGGAGCCCGCCGCCAGGGTTGCCAGCGCACAGGCGCCGGCCCATTTCCTCATGCTCATGCTGCTTGTCTCCTATGGGGTCGCCGGGCTGTGCCGACGTTATGGAGGGCATGCTAGGTCTGGCAGGCCGGCTGCGGCAGAGGGCAGAAACGCCTCAGCGATGCATGGTCGTTATCACTGGAGCGTTTTGCGACGGCTCAGGCGCGGCGGAGCCCGCGTGCACGGCCCCTGCGGGAAATCCCCTGGCCTTGGCGCGCTCGGAAACGGGCATAAACACGCTCCGACCGATGCCCAAACTTCATCACCTTCGCAATTTCGTCGCCATTGCCCGGGCACGCAGCCTGCGCAGCGCCGCCCGCAGCCTGGGCCTGACCCAGCCGGCACTGACGCGCAGCGTGCGCGAGCTGGAAGCCGAGCTCGGCGTGGCGCTGTTCCAGCGCCATGCGCGCGGGGTATCGCTGACCGTGGCGGGCGAGCGATTCCTGCTGCGCGCGCAGGCCGCGCTCGAGGAACTGCGTCGCGGCAGCGAGGAGGCCGCCCAGGCGCGCGGCGAAATGCAGGGCCATGTCGCCGTCGCTCTGTCCAGCGCCCCCGTGCTGTCGCTGTTGGCCCGCGCCTATGCCCAGTTCCGGCGCGACTGGCCGGATGTGCACCTGCGTTTCGTCGAAGGCCTGTTCCCGGCCGTCGAGCCGGCGCTGCGCGACGGTCGGCTGGACTTCTATCTGGGCCCCCGGCCCGAGAGGCAATTGAGCGCCAGCTACCAGGTGGCCCTAGTTCACCGCAACGAGCGTGTCGTGCTGGCCCGCCGCGGCCATCCGCTGCGCACCGCCGGCAGCCTGCAGGCGTTGCTGGAGGCGGACTGGATCGTCACCGGCCTGCGCGAGCGCCGCGAGGAAGAGTTCGAGGAGCAGTTCTCCGCGCTCGGCCTGCGCAGCCCGCGCGTGGTGACGGTCGCCGAATCGTTGATGGCCCTGCTGGCGCTGCTGGCCAGCAGCGACGCCCTCGCCTTCTTGCCGCGCCAGTGGGCCGATACGCCCCTCTTCAACGGTGTGCTGGAGCCCATTGCTGTGCGCGAGAGCCTGATGGCACCCGACATCGTGCAGGTCACGCGTGCTGCGCTGCCTCTGACGCCCGCCGCGGAACGCCTGTCGATGCTGCTGCTGCGCGCGGCAGTCCACGACTTCGGCGAGCCGGCCGGCGCCTGAGCCGCGGCCGGCGTCTCCACAATATCTTCATACAATCTTTACATTGCATTGACCAGGCAGACATATTCTGCCGGACTCATAGCGCCTCGCGTAAGCCAAGAGTCCGTAGCCAACGCTGAAGCTCCCGTTCGACCGCCTTCCTGGGAATTTCCCCTGTGCCAGCGCACTTGTCATCGCCGCTGGCATTTCCTATGACCCATCCCGTCCCCTCACAAGCAGCGAGCACGATCACGCGAAGCGCTCCGCTGGCCATGCCCGCACCGTCGCTTTCCCTGGACATCAAGGTCCTCATTGGCCTCCTTCTCTTTACGGTGGTCTGGCTGCTGCAGATCGACAGCTCCAGCCTCACGGCACCCAAGGACAACCTCGAGCAGCTGACCTGGGTGCACAGCCTGGAGTGGGGCTACTACAAGCATCCACCGCTGCCGACCTGGATGTTCTCGGTGCCGGTCAATGTGTTCGGACTGTCTGCCCGCACCAGCTATGTGACGGGCGCGCTTTTCACGCTGGCCGGCCTGTTTGTCTTCTGGAAGCTGATGCAGACCTTGCGCGGCAGCCGCCATGCCACGCTGGCCCTGCTGGCGGCCCTGTGCATCACCTACTACAACGAGCGGCTGCACTTCTTCAACCATGAAGTGGTGCTGATGCCCTTCTTCGTGGCCAGTGCCCTGCTGGTGTGGCGTGCGGTGGGCAGCAGGCAACTGCACTGGTGGGCGGCCCTGGGCTGCTGCCTGGGCCTGGGCGCACTGGCCAAGTACCAGATGATCCTGGCCGCCGTGGCGGTATTCCTGTTCTGGCTGGCGTCAGGCGCCTGGCGCGAGCGGGTCCATGTCATCGGCCTGGCCCTGGCCGCTGCCATTTCGCTGGCCATCATCTCGCCGCACCTGTACTGGCTGTTCCTGAACGACTTCGGCCCCATCCGCTATGCCACCGAATCCTCGCTGGGCGCCAGCCTGGGCGGCGGCGCAAGACTGCTCAATACCTTGCACTGGCTGGCCGACCAGCTGTTCAACCGCGCATTGCTGGCCTGGGTGCTGCTGGGACTGGTAATGGCATTGCACCGCCGCAGCCGCCTTGCGCCGCAGGACACACCGCAGCGTCCCGGGACAGCCGATGCATCGCGCGCGCTGATCCTGTGCTTTGGCCTCACGCCCATCGTGCTGACCTGCGCCATCGGCATCTTTGCGGGCTCGTCGCTGCAGCTGCACTGGGGCACGCCCTTTCTGCTGCTGGCCGTTCCCGTCGCCATGGAGCTGGCCGGTGCCAGGCTGCAGCCGTCGCGCATATCGATCACCACCGCCATCAAGTGCTTCGTGGCGCTTCAACTGGCCTTGCTGCTCGTGGCCCAGATGACCTCGGCGCGCAGTGAACTGCGGCTTAACAGCCGGCACTGGAGAAACTTCGATTCAAAGGCCTTGAGCCAGGCGCTTGCCGAACCCGCGCGCGAGGCACTGGGAGGCGACATCCGCGTGATCTCAGGCCCCACGGCCGAGGCCAAGGCCCTGGCCCTGAAGCTGCGCGAAAAGCCGCTGGTGCTGATCGATGGCCGCATGGACATCAGCCCCTGGATTTCCCAGCACATGGTGGATGCCTGCGGCGTGCTGCATCTGCAGCTGGCGGCATCGCAGCCGCCCGGCCACCAGCCGGTGGGCGAAGGCTTTCCCTCCCTCTTCTGGCGTGTCACCCCGCCGCAGGAGGATGCGGGCAACTGCGTCGAAAGCTGAACGAATACGCTGCTTGCCGGCCGCGCCTGTCGGCATTGCACGATTCCAGTGCTGAGAATCGCCACCGTGCCCATGAAATCCCCTTGCGAAGAACTCATGGACATGCTGGGCCAGCCCTATGACGCCGGCGAAGTGGCCCGACTGCTTGGCCCATTCGATCCGGAGGTCTTCGCGCCCTGAGGACCTGGCGGCCAAATCGCTCCTTGCATCCTCAACCCAGGGCAGGCGCTCGCAGATACCCCATCAGCACCTGCACGATGCCATCCTCCAGGGCCTGGGGGGTGAACATGGCAGGCGGTTCGATGACGGCGGCATGCACCAGGGACTCCATGGTCTGCAGCAGCATCCAGGTGGCCAGGTCCAGATCGCGGTGGGCGAGCTGACTGCGGTGCAGCTCCAGGAGCTGGCGCACCTGGCGGAAGATGCCGCCGTCGGCCGCGCTTTGCTCGCGCGGCGCGTCGAAGAAGGGGAACTCCTTTTCCAGCACCCGGTGCAGATCGGGCTCGACCCGGTGCGCCGCCAGCAGCGCGCGGACCATGGCCTGCACATGGCCTTGCAGGCCCTGCGGCCGCTCTGCCGCAAGCACGGCGGCAATGGCCGCGTACATCTGCGCGGCGTGGCGCTCGTGCAAGGCCGTGATCAGCGAGTCCTTGTTGGGAAAGTACTGGTAGAGCGAACCCACGCTCACGCCTGCGCGCTCGGCCACCAGATTGGTGTTGGTGGCGGCATAGCCGCGCTCGGCCAGAACGCGAGCCGCAGCTTCCAGAATGGCCTCGACCGTGGCAAGGGAACGCGCCTGCCGTGGCTGCTTGCGGGGCTGGGGCGGCTGGCGCTGCGCCGCCTGCGAATGCGAGTTTTCAATGCGAGCCATGGCTCATATTCTCCTGGACATGTGATCTGAGTTTTTACTCGTATTTGAAAGGGAATGCACATGTCTTCCGGAATTTCGCCATCTGCGGCCGCGTCGCCGCCGGTGAATGCATTCGCGCGGCTGCTGCCGCTGACGCTGGCGGTCTTCGTCAGCTTTCTCTGCCTGGGCATGCCCATGCCCGTGCTGCCCCTGCACCTGAGCCAGACCCTGGGACTGGGCACGCTGGGGGTGGGCACGGTGATGGGCTGCCAGTTCGCGGCCGCCCTGCTGTCGCGGGCCTGGGCCGGGTCGCTGGCCGACACGCGCGGCGCCAGGCAGGCCGTGGTGCTGGGCATGGCGCTGGCGGCCGTTTCGGGCCTGGCCTACCTGATGTCACGCGCCTTCGAGGGAGGGCCGGCCGCAGTCTGGGTGCTGGCCGCCGGCCGCGTGCTGCTGGGCTGCGCCGAGAGCCTGATCATCACCGGGGCCTTGAGCTGGGGCGTGGGCATGATCGGTCCGCAAAACGCCGGCAAGGTCATGGCCTGGGTGGGCATTGCCATGTACGGCGCCTATGCGGCGGGCGCGCCGGCCGGCGTGGCGGTGCAGGCGGCCTGGGGCTTCTCCGGCATTGCCGTGGCCACCATCGTGCTGCCGCTGGCCGCCCTGGCCATGGTCTGGGGCCTGCGCGCCACACCGGCTGCGGCCCAGCGCCGCACGCCGTTCTACAAGGTGCTGGGCACGGTATGGCTTCCCGGCCTGGGGCTGGCCCTGTCCAGCGTGGGCTTTGGCGTGATCACGACCTTTGCAGCGCTGCTTTTCGCATCGCGGGGCTGGGGAGCGGCCTCGCTGGCCTTCACGGCCTTCGGCCTGGCCTTCATCGGCGCGCGCCTGCTCTTCGGCCATCTGCCGGACAAGCTGGGCGGCGTGCGGGTGGCACTGGCCAGCATTCCGCTGGAAGCCGCCGGCCTGCTGCTGATCTGGGGCGGGGGCGATGCGCCATGGGCCTATGCCGGCGCCGCGCTCACCGGCTTCGGCTACTCGCTGGCCTTCCCGGCCTTCGGCGTGGAAGCTGTCCGCCGGGCGCCTGCCCAGGCACGCGGCGCGGCCATGGGCGCCTATGTGGCCTTCTTCGACCTGTCGATGGGGCTGACGGCCCCTGCCGCCGGGCTGCTGGCCAGTGTCACGGGCGTCGGAGACGTGTATTTCGCCGCCGCCGTGAGCGTGGCGCTGTCCATCGCCGTGGCCTTGCTGCTGCGCTTGAACGCAGCCCGGGGAGCCACCCATGGCTGAGCCGATTCACATGCCTGCCGGCACGCAGCGCGCGCTGGGCACCGTGTTGAAGGTGCAATCCGTCACGCCGCGCATGCGCCGCATCACGCTGGGTGGCGAGCAGATCGCCGCCTTCTCACGGGCGCCTGCCGTGGATACGCCCGCCGCCTGGGTCAAGCTGTTCCTGCCCACGGGCGAGGGCCGGGCGTACACACTGCGCAGCGTGGACTGCCAGGCCGGCACGCTGGACATTGACCTGGTACTGCATGGCGATGCGTTCAATGCCAAGCATGAGAACAACACCTCAGCTGGCGGCGACGGCCCCGCCTCCCGCTGGGCCGCCCAGGCCCGCGTGGGCGAGCAGGTGGCCATTGCCGGCCCGCGCAGCGGCGGCTTCGCTCCGCCGGCCGGCACCGATTGGCTCATGCTGGCGGGCGATGGCTCGGCACTGCCGGCCATGCAATCGATCGCGGCGCGCCTGCCAGCCTCCGCGCGGGTGAAGGCCTACGTGGAAATCACCGATGACGGCGAATGCCAGCCCATGGACAGCGCTGCCCGCTGGCGCACCGAGTGGATCACCGCCGCGCCGGGCCAGCCTGGGCAGAGGCTGTGCCAGCGGCTGATGTACCGGCCGCTGCCGCCGGGCAACGGCTATCTGTGGATGGCGGGCGAGTCCGGCGCCATGCGTGCGCTGAAGCGGCATTTCCTGGACCGTGGCATCGCACCCGGCCAGCTGAGCGCCAAGGGCTACTGGAAGTGCGGCGAGGCGGACCACAAGGACCGCTAGAGCGGCGCAAGCGGCACAAAACGGCCTCCTTCACAGATCAACACAGAGCGCCTCATCCCCCGGGTAATCACCCGGACACGGGATGGAGGCGCTCACTAGAATTCAAAAATGAACTTTGACAACAACATTCAAATTTAATGAAAAACAGCGGCCTCCGGACAGCGACTGCCTCGGCTTGCGAACTGCATGCAGCCTATGCGGCCGGCACGCTGACGCCCACGCAAGCCACCGAGCATTGCCTGCAAACGGCCTGTGAAAGCCCGTCCGTGTTCACGCGCATCACTGCGGAGCGCGCGCTGGAAGAGGCCAGGCAATCCACGCAGCGCTGGCGTACGGGCCGCCCGCTCGGGCCGCTGGACGGCGTGCCCATCAGCTGGAAGGACCTGTTCGATGTGCGTGGCACGCCCACCACGGCGGCATCGGCCCTGCTTCGCTCTGCCCCGCCAGCCCCTGCCGATGCCCCCGTGGTGGCGCGGGCCGCGGCGGCCGGCATGGTCTGCCTGGGCAAGACCAACCTCAGCGAGTTCGCCTATTCGGGACTGGGCCTGAACCCCGGCTTCGGCACCCCCGCCAATCCCCGCCTGGGTGGGCGCGCACGGGCGCCTGGCGGCTCCTCCAGCGGCGCGGCCCTGGCCGTGGTGCAGGGCTGCGGGCCGCTGGCCATGGGAACGGACACGGCAGGATCGGTGCGCATTCCCGCAGCCTTCAACGGGCTGGTGGGCTTTCGTGCCAGCCGGGGGCGCTATCCCATGCAAGGGGTCTTTGCGCTGTCACCTTCCCTGGACACGCTGGGGCCGCTGGCCCTGGGCGTGGCCGACTGCATGGCCCTGGACCAGGTGCTGCGCAGCACCGTGCCTGCCGGCGATGCCGCTGCAGGCCCTGCCGTCCCAGGCCCTGTCATAGGCCTGCAGGGACAGGTGTTCGTCATCGACCCCGGCCTGCTGGACGACGACCGCGTGCAGGTGCAGGTGCGCGACGCGATTGCAGCCGGCCTGGCCCTGCTGCAGCGGCAGGGCGCCCGCGTGCAGCGGCGCCGGCTGCAAAGCCTGGACACGGTGCAGACGCTGACGCAGCGCCATGGCTGGCTGGGCGCGCATGAGGCATTGGCCACGCACCGCGAGCGCCTGGATGCCCCGGAGCAGGCCGCGCGCATGGACCCGCGCGTGCGCAGCCGGCTGGCGGCCGCAAGGCATCTGGACCATGGCGGCTACCTGCAACTGCTGGCACGGCGCCAGCCATTGATGGCGCTGTTTGCGCAGGAGCTGGGCGGCGCCACCCTGGTGCTGCCCACGGTGGGCCATCCGGCGCCGCTGCTGCAGCCCCTGCTGGAAGACGACGCGCTGTTTGCCCAGACCAATCTCGCCACGCTGCGCCTGACCATGCCCGGCAGCTTCCTGGATGCGCCGGCCGTGGCCCTGCCCTGCGGCGCCCTGTGCCTGCAAGGCCCTGGCGCGAGCACCGAACGGCTTCCCATCGGCCTGCAGCTGATGCGCTCGCAGGGCGATGACGACCGGCTGCTGCGCATTGCCCTGGCCGTCGAACAGGCGCTTTCTTCCCTCAACCGTTCCCAGTGAAAAAGGAGTGCATGCAATGAGCAAGGACATACAGATCACGTTTGGCGTGGACGTCGATGCCGTCGGCGGCTGGCTCGGTTCGTATGGCGGGGAAGACTCGCCCGACGACATCTCGCGCGGCATGTTCGCGGGCGAGGTCGGCTCGCTGCGGCTGCTCAGGCTGTTCGACAAATACGGCCTCAAGACCACCTGGTTC
Organism: Delftia sp. DT-2; assembly: GCF_028401915.1. Classification (NCBI taxonomy): domain Bacteria; kingdom Pseudomonadati; phylum Pseudomonadota; class Betaproteobacteria; order Burkholderiales; family Comamonadaceae; genus Delftia; species Delftia sp. DT-2. The sequence continues at coordinate 171,498 of NZ_JAQOTI010000001.1, read as the reverse complement.
ATCCCGGGCCACTCCGCCGAGACCTTTCCCGAGCAGATGAAGGCCGTGGTGGACGCGGGCCATGAGATCGGCATCCACGGCTACAGCCATGAGAACCCGATTGCCATGACGCCCGAGCAGGAGGAAGCGGTGCTCGACCGCAGCATCGAGGTCATCACGCGGCTGGCCGGCCGCGCGCCCACGGGCTACGTCGCTCCGTGGTGGGAATTCAGCCCCGTCACCAACGAGCTGCTGCTCAAGAAAGGCATCAAGTACGACCACAGCCTGATGCACAACGACTTCCACCCGTACTACGTGCGCGTGGGCGACCAGTGGACCCGCATCGACTACAGCAAGCATCCCGACACCTGGATGAAGCCCCTGGTGCGCGGCAAGGAGACACGGCTGGTCGAGATCCCCGCCAACTGGTACCTGGACGACCTGCCGCCCATGATGTTCATCAAGAAGTCGCCCAACAGCCACGGCTTCGTCAACCCGCGCGACATAGAGCAGATGTGGCGCGACCAGTTCGACTGGGTCTACCGCGAGCACGACTACGCGGTCTTCCCCATCACCATCCACCCCGATGTCTCCGGCCGGCCCCAGGTGCTGCTGATGCTGGAGCGCCTGATCGAGCATTTCCAGTCGCACGACGGCGTGCGCTTCATGACGTGCGACCAGATCGCCGACGACTTCCTGCGCCGCCAGCCGCGTTGATGCCGCATCCCACCTCAGCGAGGACACCATGAATACCTCCGCCATTGCCTCCGACGCCCCAGGCGCCGGCCATCCGGCCCCGGCCGGGATCGATGCCCCCTGGACCGCGCCCACCGTGACGCGCAGGCAGGTCAGCTACGCCACCTGGGTCTGCTTTTTCGCCTGGGTCTTTGCCGTCTACGACTTCATCCTCTTCGGCACCCTGCTGCCGCAACTGGGCGAGCACTTCCAGTGGAGCGCCGAGCAGCAGGCGCGGCTGAACACCTGGGTGACGCTGGGCACGGTGATCGTGGCCTTCGGCATCGGCCCCATCGCCGACCGGCTGGGCCGGCGCAAGGGCATCATCATCGCCGTGGCGGGCGCCGCGCTGTGCTCGGGCCTGACGGCGCTGGCCGGCTGGGTGATCGGGCTGTCGGCGGGGCTGGGCTTCGTGCTGCTGATCGTGGTGCGCTCGCTGGCGGGCCTGGGCTATGCAGAGCAAAGCATCAACGCCACCTACCTGAGCGAGCTGTTCTCCCTGGTCTACACGGACCCGGCCTCCCTGCGCCGGCGCGGCTTCATCTACTCGCTGGTGCAAGGTGGCTGGCCCGTGGGCGCGGTGCTCACGGCCGTGCTGGTGGCCCTGCTGTATCCGCTGGGCGAGCGCTGGTTCGGCCAGGGCGGCGGCTGGGTGCTGTCCTTCGTGTTCGCCATGTTCCCCGCCCTGGTGATTGCCGTGCTGGGCCGCCGGCTGGTGGAAACGCCCCAGTTCCTGACCGCGCGGCGCGTTGCCGATCTGCGCCGTGCCGGACGCGAGGCAGAGGCCGCACGCCTGGCCCAGGCCCATGGCGCCCACCCGCAGCAAGCGCAGCACACCGGCCTGTCGGCCATGTTCCGGGGCGCCTCGCTGCGGCCCACGCTGTCGCTGGCCCTGGGCTTTTTCCTGAACTGGTTCGCCATCGTGATCTTCGCGGTGCTGGGCACCTCGGTGCTGGGCGGCGCCGGTGGCACGCCGGGCAAGGGCGTGGATTTCTCCAGCGCGCTGCAGGTGCTCATCATCTCCAATCTCGCGGGCTTCCTGGGCTATGTCTTCCATGGCTGGCTCGGTGACCGCATAGGCCGGCGCAACGCCGTGGCCATAGGCTGGATGCTGGGTGGCCTGGCCTTCGCACTCATGCTGAACGCGCCTTCGGGCGACTTCTGGCGCATCGTGCCGCTGTACTCGCTGGGGCTGTTCTTCCTGATCGGCCCCTATGCAGCCGCCCTGTTCCTGATCGGCGAGAGCTTTCCCAGCCACATCCGTGCCACGGCCAGCTCCTTCGTCAACGCCATGGGCCAGGTGGGCGCCATCGCGGCAGGCTTCGGCGTGACCTGGACGCTGTCGCAGGGGGCGGACTGGGCACAGGCGGCGCTGTACTGGGGAGCCATTCCCTGCGCGGCCTCGGGCCTGCTGATGTTCCTGGCGCCCCATGTCGATCCCCAGACCGTGAAGTGAGGCCGCCATGCACCCGCAGATCGACAGGAACAAGGTCGCCCTCATCACCGGCGCTGCCAGCGGCATCGGCCAGGCGCTGGCCGTGGCCTACGCGCAGGCCGGCGTTGCCGTGGCCGGCAGCTACTACCCGCAGGACCCGCACGATCCCGGCCAGACCCGGGACCTTGTCGAGCGCGCGGGCGGGCGGTGCGTGATGGAGGCGGTCGATGTGGGCGATGCCGAGCAGGTCGAGCACCTGGCCCGCGTCGCCGTGGACCGCTTCGGCCGGCTGGACTTCGCCGTCGCCAATGCAGGTTTGCTGCGCCAGGCGGCCCTGGCCGAGATGAGCGATGCGCAGTGGCAGGAGGTCATCAACATCGACCTGGGCGGCGTCATGCGCACCTTCCGGGCCAGTGCGCGCCACATGGCTGCAGGCGGGGCCATGGTGGCCGTCTCCTCCATTGCAGGCGGCGTCTACGGCTGGGAGCAGCATGCCCACTATGCGGCCGCCAAGGCAGGCGTGCCCGGGCTGTGCCGCGCCGTGGCCATGGAGCTGGCACCGCGCGGCATACGCTGCAACGCCGTGATTCCGGGCCTGATCGAGACGCCGCAGTCGCTGGACCCGGTCAACTCGCTGGGCCCGGCGGGCCTGGCGCAGGCGGCCAGGGGCATCCCGCTGGGACGCGTGGGGCAGGCCCGCGAAATCGCCGCCCTGATCCGTTTCCTGACCAGCGACGAGGCCTCCTACATCACCGGCCAATCCATCATTGCCGACGGCGGCCTGACGGTGCGCTGGCCCAGTTGAGGACATCCGACATGAGCACATCCAAGCCACTGGACGGCCGCCGCGCCGTCGTGACAGGCGCCGGCAGCGGCATCGGCGAGGCCATTGCCCTGGCCTATGCGCAGGCCGGCGCGCGGCTGCTGCTGGCCGACATCGATGCCGCGCGGGCCGAGGACGTGGCCCGGCGCTGCCGCGCGCTGGGCACGCAGGCCGAGACCGTCATCGGCGACGTGGGCGACGAGTCCACGGCCCACCGCATCATCGACCGCTGCGTGCAGGCCTTCGGCGGCATCGACATCCTGGTCAACAACGCCGGCATGCTCACCCAGTCGCGCTGTGCCGACATGTCCACCGCGATGTGGGACGAGATGCTGCGCGTGGACCTGCGCAGCGTCTTCCTGTGCGCGCGGCGCGCAGTGCCGCACATGCAGGCCCAGCGCTGGGGACGCATCATCAGCATCGCCTCGCAGCTGGGCATCAAGGGCGGCGTGGAGCTGAGCCACTATGCGGCGGCCAAGGCCGGCGTGATCGGCTTCACCAAGTCGCTGGCACTGGAAGTGGCACCCGACAATGTCCTGGTCAATGCCATTGCCCCCGGCCCCATCGCCACGCCGCTGGTCGACGGCATCAGCGCGGACTGGAAACGCGCCAAGGAGGCCAGCCTGCCGCTGGGCCGCTTCGGCCGCGCCGACGAGGTGGCTCCCACGGCCGTGCTGCTGGCCTCCGACCCCGGCGGCAATCTGTATGTGGGGCAGACGCTGGGGCCCAATTCCGGCGATGTCATGCCGTGAAAAGAAGCACCCCCTGAGTCGCTTCGCGCCTTCCCCCTCTCTTCGGAGGGGGGCGTACGGGCAGCCGGCGACACCCTCGGTGCGGGGCGGCGCGGCCGGCATAGGCCCTTCCTCGGTGTCTCTGCTCTTTGGCTGCGCCAGTTTCGCAGGCGGCTCCATTCGCAACCGAAAGGTTTTCTGTCATGTGTGGAATGTGCGGTTTGCTGCAGGGCTCCGGCCACTGGAGCCAGGCGCCGGCCGGATCGGCCGGGCGCCGCCAGCGGCTGATTCAGATTGCGCGCGCCAACCGGCTGCTGGCGCTGTGGCGGCTGCGGCTCAGCGACTTCCACGGCCAGTCCTACCTGCTGCAGGGGCCTACGGGCGCCAGCGTTCTGGTGCCCGACTTCGGTGCGTTGTGGCCTGCGGCCGAGCGGCTGCTGGCCCGCGAGCTGGATCCGCTGGCCATGCCCTGGCCGCAACCGGAGCAGGCGCCATGACCGGCGATGCACGCCTGCCCGTGGGTGTGCTCACGGGCTCTCTGGGCAGCGGCAAGACCACGCTGCTCAGGCAATGGCTGCAGGACTCTCCCGCTGCCGAGACCGCCGTGCTGATCAACGAATTCGGCGCCGTGGGGCTGGACCATCTGCTGGTGGGCCGCATCGACGCCGACACGGTGCTGCTGGACAACGGCTGCATCTGCTGCGCCATCCGCGGCGAACTCAAGGAGGCGCTGTGGCGGCTGCACCAGCGCCGCGAGCGCGGCGAGCTGCCTGCGTTCCAGCGCGTGCTGATCGAAACCACGGGCCTTGCCGCGCCCGGCCCGGTGATCGCCACCCTCATTGGGGATGCGCAATTGCGCCAGGTCTTCAGGCCCGCCCATGTCGCCACCGTGGTCGATGCCCTGCACGCGGCCACGCATGCGCAGCGGCCTGAATGGCAGGCCCAGGTCGCCGCCGCCGACCGGCTGTACCTGAGCAAGACCGACCTGGCCCGGCCGCAGGACGCCGAGGCGCTGCGCGCGCAGCTTGCCAGGCTCAATCCGCTGGCCGTGCTCGGCAACAGCCGCCAGGCGCTGCCGGCCTGGCAGGAGCAGCCCGTGCAGGAGAGCAATTGGCTGGCACGCGCCATTGCAGGCACGCCTCGCAGCCGCAAGGGCCAGGAGCCGCACGGCAGCATCCAGGCCTTCTGCCTGGAACTCGACGGCCCCGTGGACTGGTGTGCGCTGACGCTGTGGCTGACCTGGCTGCTGCACCGCCATGGCGAGCGGGTGCTGCGGCTCAAGGGGCTCGTGGCCGTGGCCGCCGAAGGATGGCCGCAGGGGCAGCCGACGGTGCTGCACGGCATGGGCCATCTGATGCATGCGCCCGAGCATCTGGCCGAATGGCCCGGTGGCGACGGCCGCTCGCGCCTGGTCTTCATCGCCTCGGGGCTCAACGGGCAGCAGGTGGCCGACTCCTGGCAGTCGTTCCAGCGTTTCTTCGCGCAGGACAATGGGGCGCAGCCCGGCGCCGCACCCGGCCCGGCCGCCTTCCATTGACAAGGAACACCCCATGCGCAAGAACATGCCTGAACTGCGGGTACTGGGCACCTCGGTGACGCTGACCGAGGCCATGCGCCGCCGCGCCGAGCAGGACCTGGGTCTGCGCATCCGCTTCGAGGTGCTCGACGGCTTCGACGCGCAGCGCCAGGCCGTCATGCGCCAGGACAGCTTCGATCTCTACGACCAATGGTTCCACAGCCTGGACTGCCTGTGGCCGACAGGGGCGCTGCAACCCATAGACATCGGCAGGCTGGCGCATTGGGACGAGGTCAACGCCCTGCCCAAGACCGGGCGCATCACGCCGCAGGCGGCCCTGGGCGCGGGCTGCAACCCGGCCATGCGCCTGTACGTGCAGGCCGATGGCACCCTGGGCGAAACGCCCGCATCGCGCATCAGCATGCTGCCGCTGACGCACAACGCCGACAGCTTCGTCTACCTGCCCGCCGCCGTGCCGGAGCTGTTCGCGCAGACCGAGGAGAGCTGGTCGTGGCTGCTGTCTCCCGCCTGCCGTGGCCGTGCGGCCCTGCAGGCGGATGCGGCCATCGGCGCGCTGGATGCGGCCCTGGCCCTGCAGGCCGGCGGCGACATGCGTTTTGGCGACATCAGCAACCTGGGACTGGAGGAGATCGACCAGATGATGGCCCTGCTGCTGCAGCGGCAGGAATCGGAGCAGTTCCGGGGCTTCTGGGGCAACTACGCCGATGCGGCGCGGCTGATGATCGATGCCGGCGTCGCCATACAAAGCCACTGGTCGCCGGCCATCGCCCACTACCGCTCGGCGGGGCTGGACTACCGGCTGGCCTGCCCGCGCGAAGGCTACCGGGCCTGGTACGGCGGCCTGGGCATCTCCAGCCAGGCCAGGGGCGACACGCTGGATGCCGCCTACCGCTACCTGAACTGGTGGCAGTCCGGCTGGCCCGGTGCGGCGATGGCACGGCAGGGCTACTACATCTCCAACCCGCTGCGCAGCCGCGAGCACCTGCGCGCCAGCGAATGGGACTACTGGTACGCCGGCCTGCCTGCCGCCGAGGACCTGCGGGGCACCTACGGACAGATCTTGATCCCGCGCGGCAGCGTGCGCGACGGCGGCTCCTACGAGCAGCGCCTGGGCCACATCGCCGTCTGGAACACCGTCATGGACGAGCACAACTACCTGGTGCGCCAATGGGCCACGCTGCTGCGCCGCGCCCGCCCCTTATAGTCCTGCCGGATACCGGCCCCCTTTGCGTTGGCCGGTGCACAGGTACATGCAGATGAAGCAGGAATGACAAGAGCCACCCCAGCACCCACGCAGCTTGCCCGCGACGAGGAAGCAGGCCCCGGCGAATCCGGTGAATCCGGCGATCCCGGCGAACGCCGGCTGCGCTATGAACTGATACGCCAGCGCCTGCGCGGGGCCATCGTCGAGCAGCGGATCGAGCCCGGCCTGGTGCTGCTGGAGGGGCCGGTGGCCAAGGTCTTCGGCACCAGCCGCATACCCGTGCGCAAGGCCTTCGAGCTGCTGCATGCCGAAGGGCTGCTGTGCACCTTCGACGGACGCGGCTACCTGGTGGCCCGGCCCGGGCAGGCCGTGCAGCCCCAGCGCCTGCCGCTGGACGCGCGGGCCCTGGGCCTGGAGGAGGGCAACGCCACCATCCACATCCCCTCGGAAAGCGAGCGCATCCACGACGAGCTGGAGCAGACCATCTCCATCGCCATGATCTTCGGGCGCTTCCAGATCGACGAAAGCGCGGCCATGGAGCACTTCAACGTGAACCGCGTGGCCCTGCGCGAGGTGCTGAGCCGGCTCGTGGACCGGGGACTGGTGGACAAGAGCACCTATGCCTCCTGGCGCGTGGCGGCGTTGACGGCACGCGCGGTGAACCAGGACTTCGAGCTGCTGGCGCTGCTGGCGCCCGCGGCGCTGCGCGAAAGCGGCCCGCGCCTGGACAGGGACATGCTCGCAGACCTGCGCCGCCGCCTGCACGCCCCCGCCGCACCGCAAGCGCAGGAGCTTTTGCGGCTGGAGCAGCACCTGCACGGCGCCTTGCTGGCACGGCATCCCAACCACAAGCTGGTGGGCATGCTGCAGCAGTGCCAGATGCCGTGGCTGATCCACAGCACCTTTGACCGCATGTTCCCGCAGTCGCCCAACCCACCCCTGCTCGAGAACTGCCGCCAGGTCATCGACGCCCTGTGGGATGGTGAGTACGAGCGGGCCGCGCAGGCGCTGCAGGACTACCTGGCCCAGGCACGCAAGCGCGCCCAGCTGCAGCTCAAGGTCCTGTCCGTGCTGCCCGAGGCGCAGCTGCCGGCCTATCTGGTGCGGCAGTCGTGACCCCCTGAGGGACGGCATCGGGCCAGGCAGGGCCGAAGCGGACAAGACTGCGACCGGTGCGCCTGGTTGCATGTGCAACCACCGGTTTGCGCCGGGTTCACCGGGCGTTTACGCAAGCGCGGCATATTGGGCGGCCGACAGGGAACCGCAGGAACCCACAGGTACCGAAGGACCGCACCGAAAGACCGCACCGATGAATGCCCTGCGCATCAGCACCACCGTCTTCACCGAAGCCAGATTCTGGAGCCTGGTGGTTTTCTCGGTCGTTCTTCCCTGCGCCATCTACGCCGCCCTGCTGGCCAAGCGCAGCATCTCGCGCACCACGGTGCTGCTGTTCGGGCTGGCCCTGGTGGCCATGGCGGGGGTGGATGTCTACCTGCTGCAAAGCCTGGCCTCGGCGGCCAAGGCGACGCCTTCGCTGTCCGACAACACCCTCTTCGTCTCCGAGCTGTCCACGGCGCTGTACCTGCTGCCGGCCATGATTGGCGGCATCGGCGTGAACATGACCTCGCATGTGCTGATACAGCATCTGTTCGATGCGGAGCGCCGCTTCGACAGCAACCGCCACAACGAGAACACCTGAGCTGCGCCGGGCTCAGCCCATCACGTCCTCGGAGAAAAGCTGCCAGCGCCCGCCCGTCTTGCGCCAGTACTGGCGCAGCGGCAGGCCCTCGGCAAAGGACTTGCTGCTGGCGCGCAGGTTGACCACGCGGATCTCGCCCTTGGCGTCCTTCCAGGAATAGATGGACAGGTCCTGCAGCGTCACGCCGGGGCGGTTGAGGTAGGCGGCCAGCCGCTCCTGTGATGTGCGCGAGGCCGGCGACTGCAGCAGGTCGGGCGCGTAGAGGGCGGCCAGCTTGCGCGGGTCCGCACCGTTCCAGGCGCTCTTCCAGTCGTCGATGACGCGCACGAAGGCGTCTGCCGCCTTCTGCTGGGCCTGGGCCTTGGGGGCCACCCATTGCAGCTTTTCGCGGATCAGCACCGGCGTCTGCCGGTCCACGGTCTGCATGAGCAAGGTGAGATCGGGGTTGGCCAGCACCAGGCAGCCATCGCTGGCCTCGGGCGCCCGCGAGAACTGGTCGGGCGGCGAGCCATGCAGCCAGATGCCGCTGCCCGAGCGGCCCACGGCCTTGTCCCAGTCATTGGGAAAGTTCACCGTGAGCGCACCCTTGCCATAGAACTCCGGCAGACGGGGCCCGGGGATGTGGCGGCCCACGAAGTAGATGCCCAGCGGCGTGCGCTGGTCGCCTTCCTGCCATTTGTCGGTGCCCAGCTTGCCCACGGAGACATAGAAGTCCCCCAGCAGCCGCAGACCGCCTGCCTCATGGGCGAACAGGTACAGCCGCGACTTGCTGGCGTCGATGGCAATGGCATGCCGCACGGATGCGCCCAGCATCAAAAACTCGCCGGGAACGGAACCCGCAGGCGGCGCGCCGCTGTCCGCCTGCAGGCGGCGCTTGAGTTCGTTTTGCAGATCCTGCAGCTGGGCCTGCGCGGGACTGGCCGGACCCTCCAGCCGTGTGACGCTGCCCACGGACAGGTTGTGCCGCACCAGCACGCCCTGGCCCGGATGGCTGGGAGCGGCGGACGCAGCCACGGGCGTGCCCGCCAGCACCTCGCCGGCACGGCCGGTCTTGAAGCGCAGCAGGTCTGCATACACCAGCTGGGCTGCGCGGAAATTGGGGACTTCGGCGGTGAGATCGGCGGCCGCCTTCAGGGCGCCATCCAGATCCCGCTGCTCCACCTGGCGGATGATGGCCAGCAGGCGGGCCTCCGCCTGGCTTTGCGAGCCGGCCGCCGCCTTGGCCTGGCCTGCCGTGGCAGCAGCGCCGCCTGCCGTGGCCGCCACCGCAGCAGCGGCCACGGCCGTCTTGCCCGACGCCGAGCTCAGCCTGGCTGCGCCGGCCTTGCCGGTCTTGCTGGTCTTGCCCGTTGCGGGCTTGGCGGATGCCGTCTTGGAGGCCTTGGCCGGCTTGGCGTAGGCCGCCGTGCCGAACGACATCGTGGACAGAGCGGCCAGCAGCACAGCCACGCCGGCGGCCCGCGCATGCAGGCGCAGCAAGCCGGCGGATGACCGTGCCAGGGGGCGCGCTCTTTCAGGCATCAGGAACCGGTTCCTTCGTGGGTGATGCGCCATTGTCCCTTTTCGCGCTGCATGCGCAGGGTCTTGCGGGTCGTGGTCTTGAGCGCGCCCGATGCGTAGTACTGGCGGAACTGGGCCGTGGCCTTGTCGCCGTCCACCGTCACCTTGAGGTCGCGCACGGTGACGACGATGGTGGTGCGTCCGACAATGCGCTGGCGGCGCTGTTCCTTCCACTTGGCCAGGCTGCTGCCATCGGCCGGGGAGAAGTGGTCGCTGTAGGCGTCCAGGTAGCGGTCCATGTCCTGTCCGGCCCAGGCGGTGGACCAGGCCTTGACGGCGGCCTCCACTTCCTGCGCTGCGGCCGACTGGGCCGCCTTCTTCTCGTCGACGGCAGGCGCTGCCTTGGCGGGCTCGGCGGCGGCCACAGCGGCGGCGGCAGGGGCCGCAGCGGTGGTGGTCACGGCGGCGGCCTTGGCCGCAGCCTGCCTGGCTTCCTCGGCAGCGCGCGCCTTGTCCTGTGCGGCCTGGGCAGCCTTCTCCTGGGCCAGCCTGGTCTCGGCGGCCTTGGCTTCCGCTGCCTTGGCCTCCGCTGCCTTGGCCTGGGCCAGCTTGGCCTCCGCTGCCTTGGCCTCCGCTGCCTTGGCCTCTGCGGCCTTGGCCTCTGCGGCCTTGGCTTCTGCGGCCTTGGCCTGCGCTGCCTTGGCATCGGCCGCCTTCACTTCAGCGGCCTTGAATTCGGCGGCCTTGGCCTCTGCCGCCTTGGTCTCGGCGGCGCGGGCCTCGGCCAGCTTGGCGTCGGATTCGCGGGCCTTGGCATCGGCCGCCTTGGCATCGGCGACCTTGGTCGAGGCAGCTGCAGCCTGGACCGTCTTGCCCTGGGCACCACCTTGCTTTGGGAAGATCTGCGTGATCAGGGCCAGCTTGGGCTGGATGGCCTGGCGCGATCCGTCCAGCTGCAAGGCCTTGGCATAGGCATCGCTGGCCATGCGCGCATACAGGTCGCCCAGGTTCTCATGCGCCGTGGCGTAGCTGGGGTTGGTGCGAATGGCCTGCTCCAGCACTTCCGAGGCCTTGCGTTCCTGGCCTTCGGCGGCGTACAGCACGGCCAGGTTGTTGTAGGGCTCGGGCAGGCTGGGGTAGTCACGGGTCAACGCCGTGAAGATCTTGATGGCCTGGGCGTTCTGGCGCTGCTCCGCGGCGATCACGCCCTGCAGAAAGCGCATCTGCACATCGGCCGGGTTTTGCTTGAGATAGGCCTCGGCCTGCTTGGCGGCCTGGGGCGCCTTGCCCTGCTCCAGCAGCCGTGAGACCTCGTCCACCGCCTCCTGCGATGCATGGGCAAACGCCCCGCACAAAGCCGCCCCCAGACTGAAGGCGGCAATGGCCACGGGCCGGGCTATCCGCAAATAGGTACGACCCGGCACTCGCGACGGAACTCTGGACGAAATCAGCATATGGGCGCTCTCTACGCAATGAAAGTTGGAAGACGGGCCTGTTCGCTTTTGGGCTTACTGCATGCGCCGATACACGCCTGCAGCCAAAAGCCAGCGATTTTATAGGCGAAAGCCATCTTGCCCCGCTGCATGGGCCCGCGAGTCAAGGGCCATGAAACATGGCGCGGCACCGGCGCCCGAGTAACGGAGCAGACCCGGCAGCGTTACGTAACGTGTGCCGTAACAGACCCTTGATGAGACATTGTGATCAATAGATAAATCCATACAAATCAATATCTTAGGATGATTCCTAGGCCATCCGGACCTGCAGCGTGCACGTGGCATGCATGTTGCACAAAAGGGCTCGACAGATTTTTCACGGCTTCCAAGCCACCGTCTGACCTTGTCGTCTCAACCCTTGTCTGGAGAGAGTAAATGACCGCCCAATCGATGCAGCCCACCGGCAACACCACCGTCAGCCCCGTGCAGTTCGGTGACCCGCAGCCCTCCAGCGTTGTGCTTGCGCAGCTCAATACGTCGAACATGCAGCCCGGCGCAGCCGCAGCGGTCATGCCCCGGGGCACGCCTCCCGCCACGCTGTCCCAGGTCAGCCCGGGCGTGCAGATCGTGCGCAATGGGGAAACCCTGATGGCCCAGCCGGGCAGTGCCCTGCAGGTCGGCGACAAGATCATCGTGCCCGCCGATGGCAGCGCCAAGGCGCTGTTCCAGGGCAAGGACGGCCAGACCCTGGTCGGCACCTTCGAGGGCGGCACCCAGGCCACGCTGGCCCAGCGCGAGGGTGATGGCGCAGGCGCCATGGTGCTGGACCTGGCATCTGGCAACGTCCAGGTGGCGCCCGCCAGTGACGGTGACGCCGTGGGCCTGATCGTGACCAAGGAAAGCGCCGCAGCCGCAGCCGGCGGCTCCGTGCTCAGCGACTTCCTGCTGGCCGGCCTGATCGGCGCGGGCGGCGTGGGCCTGATCGCCGCAGCCAGCAACGACGACGACGACCCAGCCCCCCCGGTGCCGACCGATCCCACGAATCCGACCAACCCCACGGATCCCACGAATCCGACCAATCCCACGAACCCGACCAACCCGACCAATCCGACGGATCCCACCAACCCGACGAATCCTACGAATCCTACGAATCCTACGAATCCCACGGATCCGACGAACCCTACGAACCCTACGAACCCTACGAACCCTACGAACCCCACCAATCCTACGAACCCCACCAATCCGACCAATCCCACGGATCCCACGAACCCGACCAATCCTACGAACCCGACCAATCCGACCAACCCCACGGATCCCACGAACCCGACCAACCCTACGAACCCCACCAATCCGACCAACCCCACGGATCCCACGAACCCCACCAATCCTACGAACCCCACCAATCCGACCAACCCCACGGATCCCACGAACCCGACCAATCCTACGAACCCCACCAATCCGACCAACCCCACGGATCCCACGAACCCGACCAACCCCACCAATCCCACGGACCCGACGAACCCGACCAATCCCACGGACCCCACCAATCCGACGGATCCCACGGACGGCCACGGCCTGATCACCTCCGTGCAGGACGTGGTGGGTGCGCTGTCCGGTGGCACGGTCGCCGGCCCGGTGGGCAACCTGATCGATACGCTGGTCAATCCCGGCAGCGGCACGCTGTCCGGGGTGACAGGCCTGCTGGAGAGCCTGACCAGCACCAATGGCGGGCCGCTGGGCGTGCTCACCGAGCTGGTGGACGGCCTGGTCAACATCCAGAACCAGGGCCTGGAGCCCCTGATCAGCACGCTCAATGAGCTGCTCAAGGGCCTGGATGAAGCTGGCTCCGGCGGCTCCATCGGCACGGTAGTGGACAACGTGCTCGGCGGCCTGCTCGACGAAGACGGCGCGCTGGGCGGCCTGCTCGCCGGCGTGGGTGGCCTGCTGGGCGGCCTGGTGGGCGGCGGAACGGGCAACCCGCCCGGCACGCCTGACAGCGGGGTGGTCACGTCCGTGCAGGACGTCGTGGACGGCCTGCTGGGCGGCACGGTGGCAGCGCCTGTGGGCCAATTGCTGGATGCCCTGGCCAACCCCACGGACGGACTGCTGTCCACCGTGACCGGCGCGCTGGAGAACCTGACCAATGTCGAGGGCGGCCCCCTGGGCGTGCTGACCGAACTGGTCAACGGCCTCACCCAGGTGGACGGCGAAGGCCTGGCCCCGGTGATCGGCACGCTCAACGAGCTGATTGCCGGCCTGGGCAACGGCCTGGGCGAAGATGGGCTCGGCGGACTGGTCGGCAGCCTGCTGGGTGGATTGGTGCCCGGCGGCGGCACGGGTGGCGGCACGGGAGAAGGCCTGGTCACCACGGTCCAGGACGTGGTGGACGGCCTGCTCGGCGGCACCGTCGCAGCCCCTGTGGGCCAACTGCTGGACGCGCTGGCCAATCCCACCGATGGAACGGCCTCGGTCGTCACCGGCCTGCTGGAAGGCCTGACCAGCGTGGACGGCGGCCCCCTGGGCGTGCTGACCGAACTGGTCAACGGCCTGACCCAGGTGGACGGCCAGGCCCTGCAGCCGGTGATCGGCACCCTCAACGGCCTGATTGCCGGCGTGGGCAGCGGCCTGGGTGAAGGCGGCATCGGTGAACTGGTCGACGGCCTGCTGGGCGGCCTGATCCCGGGCGGCACGGGAGGCGGCAGCGGTGACGGCTTGGTCACCACGGTCCAGGACGTGGTGGACGGCCTGCTCGGCGGCACCGTCGCAGCCCCTGTGGGCCAACTGCTGGACGCGCTGGCCAATCCCACCGATGGAACGGCCTCGGTCGTCACCGGCCTGCTGGAAGGCCTGACCAGCGTGGACGGCGGCCCCCTGGGCGTGCTGACCGAGCTGGTCAACGGCCTGACCCAGGTCGATGGCCAGGCACTGCAGCCCGTGATCGGAACCCTCAACGGGCTGATTGCCGGCCTGGGCAGCGGCCTGGGTGAAGGCGGCATCGGCGAGCTGGTCAGCGGCCTGCTGGGCGGTGACAGTGGCCTGCTGGGTGGCGTCCTTGGCGACGACGGCCTGGTCGGCGGCCTGCTCGGCGGTGACGGCGGCCTGCTGGGTGGCGTGCTCGGCGAGGACGGCCTGGTCGGCGGACTGCTGGGCGGCCTGGTTCCGGGCGGCGGCACAGGCAGCGGCGACGGCCTTGTCACCACGGTGCAGAACACCGTTGGCGACCTGCTCGGTGGCACGGCCGGAGCGCCTGTGGGCCAGGTACTGGATGCGCTGATCGACCCCGGCACCGGCGCACTGTCCGTGGTCACGGGTCTGGTGGAAGGCGTGACCCAGGTCAACGGCGGTCCGCTGGGTGTGGTGACGGACCTGGCCAACGGTCTCACGCAGGTCCCGGGCCAGGCGCTGCAGCCGGTGATCGGCACCGTCAACGGCGTGCTGGCCGGCCTGACCGGCGGCGATGGCCTGCTGGGTGGTGTGGTCGGCGGTGACGGCGGCCTGCTGGGTGGCGTGCTCGGCGACGACGGCCTGGTCGGTGGTTTGCTGGGCGGTGACGGCGGCTTGCTGGGTGGCGTGCTTGGCGACGACGGCCTGGTCGGTGGCTTGCTCGGCGGTGACGGCGGCTTGCTGGGTGGCGTCCTTGGCGACGACGGCCTGGTCGGCGGTTTGCTGGGCGGTGACGGCGGCCTGCTGGGTGGCGTCCTTGGCGACGACGGCCTGGTCGGTGGCTTGCTCGGCGGTGACGGCGGCTTGCTGGGTGGCGTGCTCGGCGACGACGGCCTGGTCGGCGGCCTGCTGGGCGGTGACGGCGGCCTGCTGGGTGGCGTGCTCGGCGAGGACGGCCTGGTCGGCGGGCTGCTGGGCGGCCTGGTCCCGGGTGGCGGCACAGGCAGCGGCGAAGGTCTGGTCACCACGGTGCAGAACACCGTCGATGACCTGCTCGGCGGCACGGCCGGAGCGCCTGTGGGCCAGGTGCTGGATGCGGTGATCAACCCCGGCACCGGCGCCCTGTCCGTGGTCACGGGCCTGGTCGAAGGCGTGACCCAGGTGAACGGCGGCCCGCTGGGCGTGGTGACGGACCTGGCCAACGGCCTGACGCAGGTCCAGGGCCAGGCACTGCAGCCGGTGATCGGCACCGTCAACGGCGTGCTGGCCGGTCTGACGGGAGGCGACGGCCTACTGGGCGGCGTGGTTGGCGGCGTGGCTGGCGGCGTGGTCGGCGGCGACGGTGGCCTGCTGGGCGGCCTCACGGGCGACACCGGCCTGGTCGGCGGCCTGCTGGAGACCGTGGCCGGCGACAACGGCATCGTTGGCGGCCTGCTCGGCGGCGACGGTGGCCTGCTGGGCGGCCTCACGGGCGACACCGGCCTGGTCGGCGGCCTGCTCGACACCGTGGCCGGCGACAACGGCATCGTTGGCGGCCTGCTCGGCGGCGACGGTGGCCTGCTGGGCGGCCTCACGGGCGACACCGGCCTGGTCGGCGGCCTGCTCGACACCGTGGCCGGCGACAACGGCATCGTCGGCGGGCTGCTCGGCGGCGACGGTGGCCTGCTGGGTGGCCTCACGGGCGGCACCGGCCTGGTCGGCGGCCTGCTGGAGACCGTGGCCGGTGACAACGGCGTCGTCAGCGGCGTGCTGGACACGGTGGCCGGCGACAACGGCATCGTCAGCGGTGTGGTCAACACGGTGGCCGGCGACAACGGCATCGTCAGCGGACTGCTGGGTGGCGGCAGCAGTGGCGGCGGCCTGCTGGGCGGGCTGCTGGGGGGATCGTCCGGTGGCGGACTGCTCGGAGGCCTTCTGGGCGGCACTTCGCAAGCGGCAACGGCCTCTGCGGCCGAGCTGGATCCGATTGCCACCTCCATCAGCAGCCATGCCAGCAGCACGGCCGATGCAGCAGCCAGCGTGTTGACGCAGCAGTTGCACCACAACGCCCTGCTGTGAGCTGCAGCGGCGCCTGCGGGCGCCGCATTCCTTCCCTGCGCCGCCGCCTCGCGGTGGCGGCGCACGTCCCAGGAGATTTTCCATGTCACACACTTTCAGGCTGTGCACCATCGTGCTGCTGGCCGCAGGCCTGGCCGCCTGCGGTTCCACCGCCACCACCAGCACGCAGCGTTCCGAACACCACTACGCCTTCGGCAAGGCCCCGGCGCCTGCGCCGGCCAGCTCCGGCGTCGCACCCGTGGTGGCCACGAGCCAGGCCGACCAGCGCGGTCCCGCCAATGTCGCCCACATCGTCTACTTCGACTTTGACGCCTACACCATCCGCAGCAGCGACCGGGCCATCGTGGAAAGCCATGCGCAGTGGCTGCGCAGCAATCCCGGCCGCTCGGTGATGCTGCGCGGCCATACGGACAGGCGCGGCGGCATCGAATACAACCTGGCGCTCGGCCAAAAACGTGCCGACGCGGTGCGCAACAGCCTGCAGCTGCTGGGAGTGAATCCGGCCCGCGTGGAGTCCGTCAGCTACGGCAAGGAGCGGCTGGCCGACGAAGGCACGAGCGAAGACGCCCACCAGCGCAACCGGCGCGTGGAATTCGACTACCGCTGAGCCGCCGCGCTCCGCACTCGCCTGCCGCCGGGCCGCCATGAAAGAACAGATCCGTACGCGGTCAGCGCACCGCAGCCCGGCGTCCCGTCCCCACGGGAAGCGCAGCCTCCCACTGACCTTGACCGAGGCCGAGAGCATGTTGTCGCAGCAATTGGCAAATGGCCTGGAGTACCTGGCACGGCACATGGTGTTGCTGCCCGAGCCCTACCCCGGCTGCATTCTTTTCTTCACGGTGGCGGCCGAGAACAAGGCCGCCTCCGTCTTCCATGTACGCGCCACCACGCTGGAGGCCGCCTGGCGCGAGGGAGCGACCCGCGTGCGCCAGTGGGCCTGGGCCCGCAAGCGCGATGAGGTCGATCTGCGCATCGACTGGGTCCAGGACATCACACCCCTGGAGGCGGACAGTCCCCTGCCCGATTGCCGTGCCTGGACCGAGATGCCCCTGCGCTCCCTTGCCCTGGCCGATGCCAGCCTGGAGCGCGCGCAGTTGCTGCACCCCTTGCTGCCCGATCCGCCCCAGGGTGGGGCTGCCGGCGCACCCGACGATGAGCCCCCCCTCCCACGCCCCCTGCATCCCCCCTGCCTGCTGCTGCACCTGCGCGGCATGTACATCAGCGGTGAGCATCCCGCCTTGGCCGTGCCGCGAACCGACCCGCCGCAGCAGCGCCTGTGGCCACACCTCGTGCCGGTGCACGCCGCGGTCCAGCAGTTGCTGGCGCAACAGGGCAAGGAAGGGAGCTGGCCCGGTTGCGAAGACGTGTGCGACCACCTGGGCGTGACCTACGCCCTGCTGCAGGCCCAGCGCCATGCGGGCAGCGCCGCACTGGCGCAGGCCATTGCGCTGGCCATGGGCCATGTGGAGCAGCGGCTGCAGCCGCTGCCCGGCGACTGCCTGTCCGGCGCGCTGGCCATGCTGGTGCTGGCCCGCCACCTGCGCAACAGTTTTGTGCTGGGGCCGGGGGCCGACAGCCAGGCCCGCGCCCGCATTCCGGCGCTGATGGACCCGCTGGCGGAAAGCCTGCTGTCCACCGCGGCCGCGTCGGCCAGCGCCACCAAGGCCGAGGCTGCGGCCCACGCCGATGCATCCCGCAGCGGCCAGCCCCTGCTGAGCTGGGCCGAACTGGCCATGCATGCCTATGCCAGCTCCCGCCCGCCCACCAGCGACAGCCCCACGCTGCGTGCGGCGCGCAGCGCCCTGCCCGAGACGGCCGTCCTGCCCGCCGCCTTCCTGCAGGCCGCGCTGCCGCCGCTGCTGCGCATGCCCGGCAGCCCCGATGACCGCCCTGGCGGGCAGGCCGACGACCCCTGCGCTCGCTGGATAGGCATTGCACTGGTCGAAAGCCTGCAGCTCGACGCTGGCCTGGAGCCACAGCCCACGGACCTGCTGCGCCAGTGGCAGATCGGCCTGCAGCGCCATCTGCAGGCCCTGGCCCAGCGCGCCATCTGGCCGGAACAGGCGCTGTACCTGCCGCCCGCCCGGCGCCGCCATGCCGCCTTTGCCGACGCCAGCCTGCGCCAGGTGCTGCAGTCCCCGCGCGAAATCGCCTGGCTGCTGGCATCCAGCCTGGCCGGCCTGGAGCTGCTGGACGCGCTGGCCCAGGCACTGCGCTCGGCTGCCAGCCACGCCGTGGCCGAAACCGAACCGGAGCACGAAACCGAAGGCGAAGGCGAGGCCGTGCCTGCGCAGGCCGGCAATGGCCCGGATGCGGACGGCAGCCCTGCCAGGGCCTGCTTGCCGGGGGCGCGCGACGGCGAGGCCGCGGGCCGGCCGGCTTTCTCGCCCGCGGCCGGGACCCTGTACCCGTCCATGTCCTGGGAAGGCCCTGCACTGGCCGAGCTGATGAACGGACGCTGGCTGGATGCCCCGTCAGCGCAAGGCAGAGGTACCGGCACCTGCTGCGCGGGGCTGGACGCCAGCCGCCTGCACCATCAGCCCGGCGCCGCCGTGCTGGTGCGGCGTGCCGGCATGGCCCTGGGCGTGCAGGCCGCCGCGCTGCCCACGCTGCGGGCCTCGGCCCTGATCAGCAGCAGCCCGCAGGGCCTGCTGCACCATGGCGTGCCCGTGCTGCATGTGCCCGACATACAGGAAGGATTGCGCAGCCTGGCGCAGGCCGCCCGGCGCCGCATCCAGGCGCCCGTGATCGCGGTCAGCGGCTGCGTGGGCAAGACATCCACCCTGGGCATGCTGCGCCAATGCCTGCAGGACGGCGGCGATGCACGGGGCGACGCCCTGCTGTCCCAGGGCACGGCGCTGCAGATGATCAACTGGAGCGAGGCAGCGCCCTGCGCCCTGCTGGAGCTGCCATTGCAGGCACTGCGTGGAGATCTGCCGCTGATTGATCCGGACATTCTGGTTATTACTAATCTTTCAATTAATGACATCCCCAGTACTGGTGATTCCGAGCAGTCCGGACCGGCCGGTCTGTCCGCCTGCCGCAAATACGAGGCGCTGCAGGAAGTCGTGGAAGCCATGCAGCATATGCACAAAGGCAGTGCATTGGTGATCGAACAAGACATAGGTGAAAACCCGTGCATTATTGAGAATGCCCAACGCATGGGAATGCGTCTCATCACCTTCGGTCCGCATTCCAATGCGCAGGTCCGTGAAATGGGGTTTCACAATGGAAATCTGCAAATAAGCATAGACAACCGGCGCCTCGGGATTTCCCTGCAATCGGATGGCCACCACATGGCCCGCAATGCTCAGGCCGCGCTGGCCGCCATGCATGCGCTGGGCTATGCGCCTGCACAGGTCCAGGCCTCGCTCGCGCACTGGCGGCCGCTGATCGGCGCCGGCCAGCCGCAGCTGCTGCCCAGTGGAATCTGCCTGCTGGACCACAGCCTGAGCAACCACTTACTGTCCATGCATGCTGCTTTTTCCCAGCTGCAGGAGCACGCCCCCCATGTCAGCCGCAGGCTGATCGTGCTGGCCGGCATACAGCCGGGCCAGGTCAGCATGGACACTGCACAGCTGGCGCTGGAGCCGCTGGTGCGCGCGGCCCAGGCCCGGCGCGTGCTGCTGTACGGCGAGCCGCTGCGGCAGCTGGCGGCGGCGCTGGCAGATCTTCTGCACGTCAATTGGTATGACGATCTCAATCAATTGATCTGTTCACTTCTTCGCACAACCCATAAAGGCGACACGGTTTTGTTGGCAGGCCGCGCCACTACCAATCTGGCCCTGGCCGCAGATGCCATACGAGACAGTTTCAGTGGACACGGGGCCCACCTAATAGCGTCCAGCCCCGCCATCCGCTTTGATCCACATCAAAATCAAATGAACATGCATTATTGATTGAATAAAACTTATAGAGGACTGTATATAACTCGCTACAGTATTTGGGAAACGAGCGCCTTTACATTTTGTAAAGACGTTTACTAAGCCCATCAGAACATGATCCGATACCTTCTTCCCCGCCAGTTGGCCAAGGCCACGGCGATGCCGTCGGGAACGGAGACGGTGGGGGCTTTTGCAACTGCCATCGCCGAGTCCTTCGACCGGGCCGCTCACCAGCTGCGCCGTGCCGCGTGGCTGTCCCTGCCCATCAGTGTGCTGGGCCTGTTGCCATCCATCTTCCTGCTGCAGGTCTACAACCGCGTCATTGCACGCGGCGGCACGGCCACGCTCACGGCCATGGTGGCCGGCGTGCTGTGCTTCCTGGGCCTGGAATGGTGGCTGCGCCGCCGGCGCGCCCGCGCCCTGCGCGAAGCCGGCGCCATGATCGACCGCGATGTCTCCCAGGCGCTGATGCATTCCATGCTGCGCCACCCGCTGGCCGCGCTGGAGCAGCGCTCTTCCAGCCAGTGGCTGCAGCTGTTCCGCGACGTGAGCGCCATGCGCTCGGGCATGTCCGGGGGCCTGGCGACCTCGCTGCTGGACCTGCCCATGGCCCTGCTGGCCCTGGTGGTCATCGGCATCATTGCCTGGCCCGTGCTGCCGGTGATCCTGGTGGCCATGCTCATCATGGGCGTGCTGGCCTGGTGGTGGGCCGACGAGGTGCGCAGCGGCCGCGTGGAGGAAATCGCCCAGGCCCGCATGCTGGACCGGGGCACGGCCGAAGTCTGCAACGCCCGCGCCACGCTGAAGGTGCTGGGCTACGACGCCGCCGCGCGCCAGAACTGGCAAAACGGCTATGACCGCTGGCTGGCCGAGAGCTTCGGCAAGAACGGCGAGATGGAAAACGCGCGCGAAGCCAGCACCGTGCTGCTGACGCTGTTCTCCATCGCGGTGATCACCGTGGGTGCCATTGCCATCAATGCGCAGTGGATGAGCATCGGCAGCCTGATGGCCGTGAACCTGCTGTCGGGCAAGGCGCTGGGCCCCATCTCGCAACTGGCCAGCAACTGGCGCTCGCTGGCCCAGGCCAACGAGGCCGCACGCCGCCTGCAGTCCGTGCTGGAGGAGCCCGTCGAAATCACGGCCGAGACCGTGGACCTGCCGCGTCCCCAGGGCCGGCTGCGCCTGGACCAGGCCAGCTTCCATTACCCGGGCGGCCATGTGGCGCTGGAGCAGGCCTCGCTGGAGATCGGCCCCGGCGGGCTGCACGCCATCGTGGGGCGCAACGGCGCCGGCAAGTCCACCCTGGCCAAGCTGCTGGCAGGGCTCTACCAACCCACGCAGGGCCGCATCTTCATCGATGAATACGACATGGCCCAGTTCCCGCGCGCCGAGCTGGGCCGCTGGATAGGCTGCCTGGCCCAGCAGGTGTACTGGTTCAGCGGCCCCATCGTGGACGGGCTGCGCATGGTCAATCCCGATGCCGACGACCACAAGATCGTCACCGCCTGCCAGATCTCGGGCGCGCATGGCTTCATCAGCCGCCTGCCCCAGGGCTACCAGACGGTGCTGGGCGAAGGCGGCGCGGGCCTGTC
The DNA here is from genome assembly GCF_028401915.1 of Delftia sp. DT-2. Lineage (NCBI taxonomy): Bacteria > Pseudomonadati > Pseudomonadota > Betaproteobacteria > Burkholderiales > Comamonadaceae > Delftia > Delftia sp. DT-2. The sequence continues at coordinate 150,005 of NZ_JAQOTI010000001.1, read as the reverse complement.
GGCGGGCGAGCTGCGCAAGCTGGCCCTGGCCCAGCTGTTCCTGCGCAACCCCTCCGTGCTGATCCTGGACGAGCCCAGCAACGACCTGGATTTCGAGAGCGAAACCGCCCTGCTGCAGACACTGCGGCAGATTGCGCTCAAGCACACGGTCATCGTCGTCACGCACTCGCTGCGCGTGGCCTCCATGGCCCAGCACCTCTACCATGTGCGCGGCGATGGCGGCATCGACCATGGCTCGCCCCAGCAACTGCTGCCCCAGCTGTTCGGCACGGCACGCGAGGCCGCCGTGCCCGCAGCGGCCCCCGCACCCGCAGACAAGGCCCCGCATCCCGACCAGCCCGCCGTCGCGCCGGAGCTTGCCTCATGAGAGCCGGCCGCTACGACGATCTGCCCCTGGTGCTGCGCCAGTCGCACCAGCCATCCCGCCCGCTCGAGGCCGGGCCGGCCGGGGCCGGCGCGGATGCATCCGGCGCAACGCCACCCGCAACGCCCCCCGTATCGCGCTGGGCAGGCCTGGCGCGCGGCAAGTGGCTGCTCGCCATCCCGGTCACCGCGCTGGTGATCACCGGCCTGTTCTATCCCGTGGAGAACGTGGTGGTGGCCAGCGGCCAGGTCATCCCCTCCGACCGCGTGCAGACCGTGCAGCATCTGGAAGGCGGCATCGTCACCGCCGTCCATGTGCGCGAAGGCCAGGCCGTGACCCAGGGCCAGCCCCTGCTGGAGATCGACCTGGGCGGCAACAGCCTCAACCTCGAACAGCTCACGGCGCGCATGGCCACGGCCCAGGCGGTCAAGGTACGGCTGGGCGCGGAAAGCCAGGGCAGGCCGCTGCAGCGCACCAGTTTCCCGGCCGACCTGGACCCGCAGGTGGTCCAGGCCGAGCTGGGCGCCTTCTCGGCCCGCGCGCTGGAACACCAGGGCAGCATTGCCGCGGCCCAGGCCCAGCTGCAGCAGGCGCGCGGCGACGTGGCCCAGGTCCAGGCCCGCATTGAGGGGCTGGAGACCAATCTGCGCCTGCACCAGCAGGAAGCCTCCATTGCCGGGCAGCTCGCCGCCGAGCAGCTGATCGGCCAGCTGGAAGTGCTGGACAAGCAGCGGGCGCTGGAGCAGGTCCGCGCCGAGCTGGCGGCATCGCGCCAGACGCTGTTCAGCAACCGCGCCAAGATCGAGCAGGCCCAGGCCAAGCTGCAGGAGACCCAGGGCGCCTTCCGCCGCCGCGCCTCCGACGAACTGGCCCAGACCGAACGCGAGCTGGCCAGCCTCAACGAAGACCTGGTGCGCGCCCGGACCCAGCGCACGCGCACCGCCGTGCTGGCGCCCACCAGCGGCTTCGTCAAGGGACTGCGCAGCTCGGGTGCAGGCTGGGTGGTCAAGCCCGGCGAGCCCATCCTCGAAGTCGTGCCCGACAAGGACGAGGTCATCGTCGAAGCACGCCTGAGCCCCGCCGACCGTGGCTACGTGCGCACCGGCCAGCCCACCCGGGTGAAGATCTCGGCCTACGATTTCCTGCGCTACGGCTCGGTGCCCGGCCAGGTCACCCTGGTGGCTGCCGATGCCGACCGCGACCCCAACCTGGCCGACTCGCCCTCGTACTTCCGCATCCAGGCCAGCCTGGAGCAGCCCTGGGTGGGCCGCACCGACAACCGCATCACCACCGGCATGCAGGCCGAGCTCGACCTGCTGCTGGGCCACGAACCCTTTATCTGGTACTTGCTGCGGCCCGTGCTGCGCATCCAGAGCGAAGCCTTCCGGGAGCCCTGATGCAAGGCCGCCCGTCCACTCCCACCACAGGCTGGCACGCCCGGCTGCGCCAGCTGCTGGCCGCTGCCTGCTGCGTATCGGCCCTGCAGGCGCTGCAGGCTGAGGCCGCGCCCATGGCGGCCGAGGAACCGGACCTGGCCACCACGGCTGCGGCGGTCACGGCGGACTCCGCTCACGCTCACGCACCTTCACCCGAACCCGCATCCGTCCCGGTACCCGACGCCGTGGTCCTGCGCCTGGCCCAGCAGCTCACGCCCGGCACCCTGGCCAGCGACAGCGGGCAGCGCCGCCTGCTCGATGCCCTCTACGCCCTGCTCGACGAATACCCCGACGTGCGCAAGGCGCGCGCCGCGCTGGAATCGGCCGGGCATGACGTGAACACCGCGCGCGGCGCGCGCTGGCCCACCTTCAAGGTGGGCACCAACACGGGCGATGCCAAGCTCCGCCGGGGCCGCGAGTCGTACACCGCCGTCAATGCCGAAGTGCGCATGGCCCTGCTCGATGGCGGAGCCATCGGCGCGGGCATCCGCTCGGCCGAATCGCAGGAAGCGGCCCAGGGCAGCGTGCTCTACGGCACGCGCCAGAACGTGCTGCTGGAGGCACTGACCGCCCTGCTGGAGCTGCACCGCTTCGAGGACAAGGCGCGCGTGGCGGCCGAGTCGGCACGCATCATCGGCCAGCTCGCGCGCATCGAGGAGCGCCGCGCCGAACTGGGCGCCGTGGGCCGCAACGACCTGCGCCAGGCCGCCTCGCGCCAGGCCGGCGCCCTGGCCCAGCAGCATGCGCTGGAGTCGCAGCGCATGGATGCGCTGGCCCGCTTCACGCGCTACTTCGGCTTCACGCCCCAGGCCGGCTGGCTGCCCCAGCTCAATGTGCCCGAGCAATGGATGCCGGCCAGCGAAGACTCGGCCCTGCAGGCGTCCGAAGCCGTCAGCCCCGAGCTGCAGGAAATGCAGCAGCAGATCGAGAAGGCCCGCGCCGAAGTCGACCGCAGCAAATCCCAGCGCTTTCCCACCCTGGCCGCCGTGGTGGCCCACACGCGCGACCCCAGCGGCGTGCTCTATGCCGAGGGCACGCGCTACGGCGTGGAGCTGAGCTGGAACTTCGGCAACGGCTTCGAGCTGCGCGACCGCATCCTCAAGGCCATCAACGAGCTGCAGGCCCAGGAAGCGCAACAGGAAACCGTGCGCCGCCAGGTGCGCGAGACCGCCTCCGCCGCCTGGGGCCGCACCCAGTCCGGCCGCCAGCGCGAAAGCCAGCTGGCCGACGCCGTGCGCGAGGCGCGCGCCGCCTTCGAGGGCCGCCGGCGCCTGCTCGAAGTCGGCCGCGGCAGCCTGGCCCAGGTGCTGGACGCCCAGCTGGACATGCAGCGCCTGCTGCTGGACGAGGCCGACGCCATCTACGACCAGCGCATCAACGAACTGCGCCTGGCGCGCACCACCGGCCGCCTGCTGCCGCAGGACCCGCCCGACCAATGGCTGAACGCGCTGTTCAGCACGCAAAAACCCATTCCAGCAGGTGGCGGCACGCCGGACCCCTCGCCCGGCACGGTGCCCGGCATGACTCCCGGCCAGGCTCCCTCGCGCACCCGCCCCGAACCCATGGACGCTGCCGTGGCCACCCTGTCCGCCAGCGCCATGCCCCAACGAATCCAGCTGCGCCTTGAGCAGCAGTTGCGCCCCATTTCAGACGCTTTTCAAACCACCGCCGCGCGACAGCAGTGGTGAAGTGGGAAGCAGGGGTTCCCGTGCAGCGGCCGGCTTGGGCCCATCGCCAGCCGCTGCCATCGACAACGATGGGCTTTTGCAACCGAAAGGACGATGCCATGACCGACATCATCAAGAACTTCTGGAAAGACGAGGAAGGCGCCACCGCCATCGAGTACGGCTTGATCGCCGGCCTCATCGCCGTGGGGATCGTGGTGGGCGCCACTGCGCTGGGCACCAATCTGAACGGCCTGTTCACACGGATCGCCACCAAGCTCACCGGCTTCACGCCCTGAGCGCCGGCTCCGGCGCGATCCGAGTGGACCCGCAAGGGGTCGGCCCGATGCGCGATCGCCATGCCGGCCACCGGCCCCGAGGCAACTTGCAAACCGAAAGGACCATGACATGACCGAAACGATCAAGAACTTCTGGAAAGACGAGGAAGGCGCCACCGCCATCGAGTACGGACTGATTGCCGGGCTGATTGCCGTGGGCATCGTCGTGGGCGCCACCGCGCTGGGCACCGATCTGAACGGACTGTTCAACCGGTTGGCCACCAAGCTCACAGGTCTTGCGCCCTGAAGATGGAGCCGACCTCGCTATGGCTATGCGTCTGCATCACATGGCTCGCAACGATTGCGGCCATGGATCTGCGCATCCGCCGCGTGCGCAACTGGATGGTGCTGCTCGGCCTGGCCACAGGCGCTGGCGCACTGGCCAGTGGGGCCCAGCCGTTCCAGGTCTCGGCCTGGAACGCGCTGGCCGGCATGCTGGCGGGGTTTGCCGTACTGCTTCCTTTCTATGCACTGCGCTGGATGGGAGCGGGCGACGTCAAGTTCGGCGCGGTCGCGGGACTGTGGTTCGGGTGGGGCTTCGACCTGCTGCTGATCTGGACCGGCGGCAGCCTGCTGGCCGGCCTGCACGGTGCACTGGTTCTGTCGCTGCGCCACCTTCGGGACAGCCCCACCGGGCTGTGGCTGCAGGCACGGCTGCCCCTGTCCAGCGCGGCCCTGTCCTGGACTGCCCGCCTGGCGCCCCTTGGCGCGACGCCCCGGCCCGCAGGCGCCACCGATGGACCGCGCCAGCCCCAGCGCTCCATCCCCTATGCCGGCTACATGGCCATTGCGGCCATCGCCCTGGCCTGGCGCCACAGCCAGCCACTTGTCTGAACCGGAGATGCCCATGCCTGTCACCTGCCTGCCTCCACGCCGTCCATGGACCGGCTCCGCCACACGCCATGGCCGTGCGCTGCCTGGACGCTTTCCTGCCCTGGAGGAGCTTCTCCGCCATGGCAGGAAAGCGCCAGGGCAGCCCCCGGCCCTGAACACCGTCGCAACGCACTTGCCCCAGGAGTCCCAGCCATGAACCTCACCAAGATTCTTGCCGGACTGCTGGTGGGGCTTGCCATCGTGCTTGCGGGCCTTGCCTGGATGCTGGGCAGCCAGCCCGCACGCCCCGTGGCTGCCCCCTCCCCCGCGGCCTCGTCGCAGCCGGCCCCCGAACCGGCCCAGCTGCACGCCGTCGTGGTCGTGGCCCAGGCCATTGCCGCAGGCCAGCGCATCGGCAGCGACGATGTGAAGCTGGCCCAGCTGCCTGCCCCCGTGCCGGGCAGCTTTGCCGCAACCGACGACGTGCTGGGCCGCACCACGCTGATGCCGCTCACACCGGGCACCCCGCTGTTCGAGCAGCAACTGCTCAGCGGCCTGGCGCTGCAACTGGAGCCGGGCCAGCGGGCCGTTGCGATTGCCATCCGGGAGCAGATGGCCGCAGGCCACCATGTGCGCCCCGGTGATTTTGTGGATGTCTACTTCACGCTGGACGGCAAGTCCGACCAGGCGCCCGTGGACGCGCAGACCCGGCTGCTGCTGGCGCGCAGCCGCGTGCTGGCCTATGGCGCCGGCAGCGTCGAGCGCCCGCCCCTGTCGGCGGCCCAGCGCCAGGCACAGCAGGACAAGGAGTCGTCAGGCTCGCCGCTGCGCCGCGCCAGCGCCGGCGATCAGACCGGCCAGCGCCCTGAGAACGTGCAATCGGCCGTGCTGGCCGTGCCGCTGGACGATGTGGAGCGCCTCACGCTGGCCGAGAAATTCGGCCAGCTCACCCTGGCGCTGCGCAACCCGGACGACCTGTCCGTGCCCGATCCCAAGCTCTTCGCCGCCCTGCCCGGCGCGCTGCAGCCGGTGGCCGGCCGCCTCAGGAAGGACCAGACGCTGGAGGGTGCAGACCGCGCCTTCGCCGGCCTGCGCATGCAGGACCTGGCCACCGGCGCCGACGCCAGGAACATCCGCAAGCCGGCCGCGCAGCCCATGACGGCCCTCGCGCCCGCCGTGCGGCCGCAGCCGCAGCGGGTCCCGCGCGAACGCACGGTGGAGCTGCACAACGGAGCGGCCGTGCAGATGGTGAACTACTGACAACACACAACAAGAGGGAGATGCCATGAAGTGCAAGAACATCTCGACGGCCGGGGCCACGCCGCTGCAGAGGGCGGTCTGGACGCTGTGCGGCAGCATGGCCTTGCTGGCCTTGACGCCAGCGGTGTCTGCCCCAGCGGACACCGCTGCCGGCCAGGGCATGGCCAACCCTGGTGCCGGCGACATGCTTTCTGGCGAATCCCTGCAACTGGTGGCCGGGCGCCAGCACCTGATGGCGCTGGCCGACGCTCCGGTCCGCATCGCCGTGGGCGACCCCAATGTGCTGGATGTGAAACTGCTGCGCGCCACGCCGGGCTCCGGCTCCGGCTCCGGCTCCGGCGCCAGTGCCGGCTCCGGCGGAACCGAGCTGCTGCTCACGCCCAAGGCCCAGGGCAGCACCAGCTTGGTGGTGTGGCCCCGCAAGGGCGGCGTTCCCCAGCGCTGGGAGGTTCAGGTCAGAGGCCAGCACCTGCTGCTGGAAAAGCGGCTGGCCTCGGTCCCCGAGCATGCCCAGGCCGTGGCCGAACTGCGCCTGGGCGCGCCCGCCCAGACGCCGCTGGTGGACAACGCGCAGATCGATGTCAGGAGCAACACCGTGCAGGTGGACGTGCAGGTGGTGGAGTTCAAGAAATCCGCCATGAAGCGCGTAGGCGTCAATATCTACAGCGGCGGGCGCAACAACCAGGGCTTCAGCTTCGGCAGCTTCAGCCCCGGCGTGGTCGGCAGCATCAGCACCAATACCAACGGCACGGGCACGGGAACGGGCAATACCGGGTCGGGCGGCACGGGCTCGGGCAACACGGGATCGGGCAGCGTGTCCAACAACACCTCCTCGGCCATTGCCAGCGCCATGAGCCTGGTGATGACCTTCGGCAAGGCCTTCAGCGGCGCCGGCATCGTCACGCAGCTGAGCATCCTCGAGGGCAACGGCATGGCCCGCGTGCTGGCCCGGCCGACCCTGCTGGCACAGACCGGCCAGAACGCCAGCTTCCTGGCCGGCGGCGAGCTGCCGATTCCCGTGCCTGCGCGCGACGGCAACATTGCCATCCAGTACAAGGAATTCGGCATCAAGCTGCAGCTGACGCCCACCATCCTGTCGGACGAGCGCATCGCCCTGAAGGTCTCGCCCGAGGCCAGCGACCTGGACTTCAACAGCGGCGTGACCATCAGCGGCGTCACCGTGCCCGCCATCCGCACGCGCCGCGCGGACACCTCGGTGGAGCTGGCCGATGGCGAGAGCTTCGTCATCGGCGGGCTGGTCAGCCGCGCCACCACCTCCAACGTCAGCAAGGTGCCCGTGCTGGGCGACCTGCCCATCCTGGGCACCTTCTTCAAGAACCTCAACTACACGCAGGAAGAGACCGAGCTGGTGATCATCGTCACCCCGCGCCTGGTCCACCCGCTGCCCGCCAGCACCAACCTCGAAGCCCTGCTGCCGGGCGCGCGCTCCGAGCAGCGCAACGCCGGCAAGGTCTGGCTGCCCTACCTCGCCGGCGGAATGAACCAAGACACCGCCGTACCCGGTTTCTCGTACTGACGACATGACAAGCAAGCCCACCGCAACCGATTCGCCTGTGGACGCCACAGGCTCGCCGGCCATCGGCTCACCCACCTCGCTGGAGACATTGCTGGGTCTGCGTTCCTCGACCTCGCTGGCCGGCAAGCTGCAGCCCGCCACCGACGCGATGGCCCAGGAAAAAGCGCTGCTGGACAAGGCGCTGCTGGACAAGGCGCCACCGGACAGGATGGCGCCGCCCCATGCCGCAGCGGCGTCCGCCGCTGCATCGACTGCCGCGCTGCGCCAGCCGCCACAGCCGCTCGACGATGTGCTGGAGATGGAGCTGCTGTTCATCCATGCCGGCACGCCCGAAAGCGCGCTGGCCCAGTCCTGGATGCAGCGCATGCTGGACGGCACACGGCTGCACGTGGCGCGCTTCCAGGACAACATCACGGAGCAGGTACAGCGCTTCATGCCGCATGCCATCTTTGTGCATTTCGACCCGCTGTCCACCGACGAGGCCGCCCATCTGGCCTCCCAGCTGCACATCTCCCACCCCCACCTGCCCTGCGTGGCTGTGGGCCGCACCAAGTACCCGCAGTGCATGCTGGCCGCCCTGCGTGCCGGCGTGCAGGATTTCCTGGACGTGGACGCGCCCGTGCAGACCGCGCTGCAGACCGTGCGCGAGCTGATCAAGCGCATGCCGGCACCGCAGTCCAGCGCGCCCAGCGCGCCGCTGACGGCCATCCTGTCCGCACGCGCGGGCCTGGGCAGCAGCCTGCTGGTCTCGCACCTGGCCTGGTATCTGCAAAAGCGCCTGCACGGCCGGATCGAGGGCAAAGAAATCAGCGCCAGCGAAATCAGCAACGAAACGCTGGACGGCCTGCTCATCGACCTGGGCAATCCCAGCGGCGACTGCTCCCTGTACATGGGAACGCAAAGCGACTTCGACTTCATCGAGGCCGTCAACAACCTGCGCCGCTTCGACCGGCGCCTGGCCTCCACCGGCCTGTCACGCCACGAAAGCGGCCTGCGCATGCTCACGCTGCCGCGCCAGTCCAGCCGCCTGCGCGATGTCTCGTATGCCGACGTCGATGCCCTGCTGCTGCGCCTGCGCCAGTACTTCCGCCACGTGATTGCCGACCTGGGCGCCGTCGTCCCCACCCACCTGGCCATGCGCGTGGCGCTGCGCGCCAGCCAGGTCTGGGTGGTCTGCGACCAGAGCGTGGCCAGCGTGGTCTCCACCACCGAACTGCTGCGGCAGCTGGACGAGCAAAAGATCGAGCGCGAACGCATGCACCTCATCGTCAGCCGGCACGACAGCCAGCTCGAACTGGAGGCCCAGCAGATCGCCAGGCAGCTGCAGCTGCCGCTGCTGGCCACCATCCCCGAGCGCCGCCGGGAGCTGGCCCAGGCCGTCAACCAGGGCCAGCTGCTGCCCAGCCGCCTGCAGCGGGAGCCCTATGTGCAGGCCGTGGACAAGCTCGCCACCTTGCTGATCACCACCCACCACCAGGCCCATGCGGGCGATCAGGCCGCGCCCGCCCGCGGACTGAACCGTTTCTTCCACCGAACAAGAAGCTGAACGCACCATGACGACCACGGCTTATTCCCATCTGGCGGACGCACAGGCCAGCGAGTTCGAGCAAAGCGCGCTGTTCCTCGACCTGAAGAACCGCACGCACGAGCATTTGCTCAGCCGCATCGAGGAGCTGGGCGCCGAGTTCGGCCGCTGGTCGCAGGCTGCCATCGCGCAGTTCGTGCTGATGGAGCTGGACAGCTTCATCCGCCTGCACTCCGTGCCCGTCAACGAGCAGGAGGCGCTGCAGGTGGCGCGCGCCCTCACGCGCGAACTCACGGGACTGGGACCGCTGCAGCCGCTGCTGGAGGACCCCCGGGTCGAGGACATCCTCATCAACGGCCATGGCAACATCTACGTCTCGCGCGGCGGCGTGCTGCAGCGCGAGACCCTGCACTTCAAGGACGACGAGCATGTGCTGCGCATCGTGCGCCGCATCCTGGCGCCGCTGGGCCGGCGTCTCGATGAATCCAGCCCCATGGTCGATGCCCGCCTGCCCGATGGCGGGCGCATCAACGTCATCATCGAGCCGCTGTCCATCGACGGCCCCTCGGTCTCCATCCGCAAGTTCCGCAAGGACCCGCTGACGCCTTCCGAGCTGGTGCAGCTGGGCACCTTCAACCACGACATCTGCCGCATCCTGGAGATGGCCGTGCAGGCGCGCTGCAACATCCTGGTCAGCGGCGGCACCAGCTCGGGCAAGACCTCGCTGCTCAACGCGCTGGCCAGCTTCATCCCCTCCAGCGAGCGTATCGTCTCCATCGAGGACACGGCCGAGCTGGCCCTCAACCACAACCATGTGGTGCGGCTGGAAAGCCGCCCCGGCGGCTTCGACGGCTCGGGCCACGTCAGCATCCGCGACCTGCTGCGCAACAGCCTGCGCATGCGGCCCGACCGCATCATCGTCGGCGAAGTGCGCGGCGGCGAAGTGCTGGAGCTGCTGCAGGCCATGAACACCGGCCATGACGGCTCCATGGGCACCATCCACGCCAGCTCGCCGCGCGAGTGCCTGTACCGGGCCGAGATGCTGGCAGGCTTTGCGGGCTTCCAGGGCAGCGAGGTCAGCCTGCGCCGCCAGATCGCCAATGCCGTGGACTTCATCGTGCAGATCGGCCGCCTGTCCAACGGCCGCCGGCGCCTGCTGTCGCTGACCGAGGTCACGGGCATGACGGACAACATGATCTCCATGCAGGAGCTGTACCGCTACGAGCCCCAGGTGGGCCCTGACGGGCATGAAATCGACCACTGGGTCTCGCTGGGCATCTCGCCCCACTCGCCCAAGCTGCTGAGCTGGTGGCGCTCGCAGCAGCAGGCCGGCAGCGGAGGCGTGCGATGACAGGCCTGGCACCCGTGATCCTCATCCTTGGCGCGCTGGCCTGCCTGCTGCTGGCACTGGCGCTTTGGGTGATCATGCGCGGGCGCCGCAAGGAGCATGAGCAGTCGATCAAGCTGCACCTGCAGCGCAGCGTCGAAGGCCACAGGGAGGCGATTGCGCCCGCGCTTGCCATGGCCGAGCCTGTCTACAAGCCCGCCGCGCCGCAGCCTGCGCCGGCGCCTGCCGCGGTGCAATGGCTGAACCAGCGCCTGGGCATCCAGTCCTGGGGCATCTCATCCAACACCCTGGCCCTGTTCGCCATCACCGGCCTGGTCCTGGCCCTGCTGGCTGCCAGCCAGGCAGGAGCGGCGGCAGGGCTGGTGGTGGCCGTGCTCTATGCCGTGCTTCTGGGCCTGGGCATCTGGCGGCGGCAGGCCAAGCGCCGCGAAAGGCTGCTGCAGCAGCTGCCCGGCTTCCTGGACAACATGGTCCGCCTGATCTCCATCGGCAACTCGCCCCATGCGGCCTTCCAGATGGCGCTGAACAACGTCCCCGATCCGCTGGGCGATGCCCTGCAGCAGGCGGCGGCCATGCTCAGTGCCTCGCACGATCTGGGGCAGGCCATGGGCCAGCTCGAGCGCAACTGGCGCCTGCCCGAATTCGGCCTGCTGGCCGCCGTGTTCCGCATGAGCGTGCGCTATGGCGGCCGCGCCGACCTGGTGCTCGAGCGCGTGTCGGCCTACATCCGCGACCGCCAGTCCGCCGAGCGCGAACTGCATGCGCTGTCCTCCGAGATCCGCATGTCGGCCTGGGTGCTGGCCCTGCTGCCCCTGGTGGTGGGGACGCTGATCATGGTGATCAACCGGGGCTATTTCATGCGCATGTGGAACGACGACAGCGGCCAGACCATGGTCCTGGTCGCCGCCGCCCTGGAAGCGCTGGGCGCCTTTCTCCTGTACCGGCTGGCCAAGCTGAGGTGAACCCATGACAGCACAGGCACAAGCACACGCCCGCCCACCCGTCTGCGCAAGGAGCCACGCATGAACACGCAGCAACTGTGGATCGCCAGCATCGGCCTGGGCGCTCTGGGATTGGTGCTGTGGGCGTCCACCCTGGTGTGGAGGCTGTGGCGCTCGGCACGCGCCTCCAGCCAGGTCGCCAGGATCCTGCAGGCGCGCGACTCGGAATCGACCACGAAGGCGGCCACGAAGAGCGCCATGCAGGCCAACGACGCGCAACTGCTCAACCCGCTGTCCATCAACGTGCGTTCGTCCGATTCCCCGCAGGCGGTGGCGGCCAACCTGCCGCCACCGGCCTGGCTGCAATGGGGCGTGGCCAAGGCCCTGCTGGCCGATGAGGACCGCAAGCTGCTGGACCAGGCCGGCGTGGGCACGCGCAACGGCAGCATGGCCTATGTGGCCAGCCGCATGGTGCTGTGCGTGGTCCTGCCCCTGCTGGCGCTGGGTGTGCTGCGCCCCGGCGAGAACGCTGCGCTGGTCTACGGCTTTGTGGGAGTGAGCCTGGGGCTCATGCTTCCCAAGTGGTTTCTGCGCTCGCGGGCCAAGGGCCGGCGCGAGCAGGTGGTCGAGGAACTGCCGCTGTTCGTGGACCTGCTGAGACTGCTGCAGGGCGTGGGCCTGAGCGTGGACCAGAGCCTGCAGATCCTGGCCTCGGAGTTCAAGGGCGTGCTGCGCGTCATCAGCGGCGAGCTGGCCCTGGCCAACCAGCTCTACAACACCGGCCGCACGCGCGAGCAGTCCTTCCAGCGCATGGTCAACATGAGCGCGGACGACGACATGAGCGCCATCGTCAACCTGCTGGTGCAGGTGGACAAGCATGGCGGCGCCGTGCAGGAGCCGCTCAAGGAATTCAGCATCCGGCTGCGCGAAAAGCGCCAGGCCAGCTTCAAGGAAAAGATAGGTTCCATCACCGTCAAGATGACGGGCGTCATGGTCCTCACGCTTTTGCCCGCCCTGCTGGTCATCACGGCGGGCCCCGGTTTCCTGGCCGTGATCAGGGCATTGACCACCATGGGAGGACGCTAGGCATGCGACACCACAAAGGCACCCCCGCCGGGCGGACGCCAGCGCTGACAGCACTGACAGCGCGGACAGCCCTGGCCCCCCTGGCCATGGCCCTGGCCCTGGCCCTGGCCGGCTGCGCCGGCAAAGGGCCGCAAGGCTACGGCGCCACCTCTTCGCAGCAGGAGACCGCAGCCCAGGCACAGCAGCAGCTGCAAAACGCCCAGCAGGCCACCCAGGTCGACAACGCCCAGACCTATCTGGACCTGATCACGCAGATGCAGCAGGCCGGCCAGTGGTATGCATCGCTGGCGCATACCGAGGCCTTCGAGCAGCAATACGGCACGCAACCGGAATCGCGCCTGATGCGGGCCGACGCGCTGCGCAACACCGGCCAGGCCGAGCAGGCCCGGCAGGCCTACCAGGCGCTGCTGCAGGGCGCCACCACGGCACGCGCGCGGCGCGGCCTGGGCCTGCTGCACGCAAGCCAGGGCGAGTATGGCCAGGCCGTGGAACAGCTGGAGAAGGCGCGCCAGCTCAATCCCATAGACGCCAACGTGCTCAGCGACCTGGCCTACGCCCACATGCTCGACGGCCAGCTGGCCGCCGCGCAGATGCCCATCATGCAGGCCTCGCAGCTGGCCCCGGCCAACGCGCGGGTGCAGCTGAACATGGCGCTGTTCTGGCTGGCCAGCGGCAACGAGACCCAGGCCTCCCAGCTGCTGCGCCAGCTGGCGCAGCCCCAGGCCAAGGGCGCCCTGCCCATGATCGACCAGACCTCGCTGCAGACCCTGCAGTCCCAGCTGGCCAGCGTGAACGAGGCGGTGCGCCTGCGCGGCGGCCAACTGTCCGCAGCGCCCGCGCCCGGGACCCGGCAGGCGCGGGGCGTGGAGCCCGTGCCCAGGCCCGCTACCGACGCGAGCGCCCTGCCGGCCGGCATCACCCGGCGCATTCTTCTGTCCGAGCCGTCCGGCGCCGCTGGCGCAGCACCGGCCTCGCCACTTTGAGGACCACGACATGCCAGACACACACCGCATGCATTTGCCCCGCCGCGCAGCCGCCGCAGCGCTGGCGCCCTGGCTGCCGGCTGCCGGCCTGGCCCTGACACTGGCCCTGACACTGGCCCTGACCCATACGGCCCCGGCACACGCCCAGGCCTTTGGCGAAGTGCAGAGCCCGCCCGAGCAGGTGGATGCACGGCCCCATGTGTTCGCCGAGCCCTCCACCGACTCCATCCTGGCCGGCTACACGCTCTACACCAACCCCGATGGAACCGTGATGTACGTGCCCCGGCGCGAGATCGACATCGGCGGCGGCACCCTGCGGCTGCTGGGAATGCAGCACAGCCAGCCGGGCCAGCGTGCCCGCCCCATCGACGGCGAGCAGGCGCGGCGCAGCTATGCGCGCTACCTCAAGAGCTTCGAGACGGAAATCCCCGCCCTGTACAAGACCGGCGTCGAAGCCGGCGGCAAGAACTGAGCCCGCCCCGGCCAGCAGCTTGAGGAACGACCATGATCCGGCGCCCACTCCGCGCTCACCGCCCCCACCGGCCTGCCAGCCTGCGGCAGCGGGGGGTGTACGCGCTGGAGTGGGCCATCATCTTCCCGGTGTTCTTCGCCCTGCTGTACGCCTGCATCAGCTACGGGCTGGCGTTCCTGGTGCGCGAATCCATGCAGGCCGCCGCCGAGGACGCCGCGCGGGCCACGCTGCGCTACCAGACCAGCCGCAGCGCCCGCCTGGACGCAGCCCGCAGCCTGGTGCAGCAGCGGCTGGACTGGCTGCCGGCCGACCTGAGGCCCACGGCAGGCAGCATCGACGTGCGCATCTGCAGGCTGCAAAACAGCGAGCTGTGCTCGGCCACGCTGACCTGCGGCGTGCTGGTGGCCGAACGCTGCATGGTGCGCGTGGGCTTCACCATCCCTTATGGAACCAGCCCGATAGCACCCGCCCTGCCGGGCTTCGGCCTGGTCATGCCGACGACGCTGACCGCCAGCGCCAGCATCATGGTGGACAGGGGGGGGCTATGAAGCTCCCCCTGAGTCGCTTCGCGCCTTCCCCCTCTCTCGCTTCGCGGGAGGGGGGCATCCGGGCCACCGGCGACACCCTCGGGGCGGGGCGGCGCGGCCGTCTTAGGCCCTTCCTCGGTGTCCCTGGGTTGGGGCATGCCGTGCGTGGGGCACGCCCTGCTGCATCGGCCGAGTTCATGCAGGACACCGGCGATACCTTCGCGGCAGGGCTGCACAGGCGGCAGCGCGGCGTGGCGGCGGTGGAGTTCGCGTTGATCGCCGGGGTGATGGTGATGCTGCTGATGGGCATGTTCGTGTACTGGCGCGTGCTGCAGGCCCAGCAGTCGGTGGCGCGCGCCACGGGCGACGGCGCGCGCATGGTCCAGCATCTGGCCTTCGGCGGGATGGCTGGCTTCAATCCGGCCAAGCCGGCCGAGCGCGCCAACATCCTGCAGGCCACCACCGACGTGGTGAACCAGAGCCTGACGGCCAGCGGCATTCCGCCCGGCACGGCGCCCACCCAGGTGCAGATCGACTGGACCAGTTCCCAGGCCACGCTGAGCGTGGTGTACATGCTTCCCCCCGTGCTGGGCCAGGGCCTGCAGGTGGGCAGCCAGACCCTGGGCGAACCCACGCGCCTGGAGGCCCGCAGCCTGATCAGGCTCGCCCCCGGCAGCTAAGACAGGAGGACCAGAGCATGCTCACCCACCTCCCCGCATCCGTACGACGCCCCAGAACGCGCCGGCAAGGGCGCCGGCAAGGCGGCAGCCTGCTGGTGCAGTTCGCCCTGCTGGGCTCGGTGCTGTTCCTGCTGCTCGGCATCGTGGACCTGGGCTACATGTACTACGCCAAGCGCGACCTGCAGCGCATTGCCGATCTGGCAGCCACCCAGGCCGCCCAGACCATCAATGCCGAGCGCAGCAACCGCGCCGCCTGCGTGACGGCGGGCGAGGACAGCATCACGGCCAACTGGCCGGTTCCCCTGACCCGCAGCAGCGCCCAGACCCTGGTCAGCTGCGGCAACTGGAACCCGGCGGACCCGGCCAGGCAGTCCAGCGGCGGCCGCTTCTTCGACGCCGCCTCCGGCCCGCTCAACGCGGCGCGCGTCACGGTGGGCGGCACCTCGCCCACCATCTTTCCCGGCACCTGGAGCCGCCTCGTGGTGGCCGAGGCCATTGCCATGCGCAACGACTCGGTGGCGTCCTTCCAGGTGGGCTCGCAGCTGCTGCGCTTCAACAAGGACACGCCGCTGGGCGGGCTGCTGGGCCTGGTGGGGCTGGACGTGGGCATGCTGACCCTGCTGGACTCCAAGGGCCTGGCCGACGCCAAGATCAGCCCGGCCGGCCTGCTCAAGGCCCTGGGCGTGAACCTGGGCATAGAGCAGCTGCGCGCGCTGTCGCCCGAGGGCCTGGCCAACATCGCCAGCGTCACCCTGCTGAACGTGATCGATGCCTCCATCAGCGCCATCACCGACAACGCGCTGGCCGTGCAGCTCAACGCGCTCAAGACCCAGATCATCAACGCGGGGCTGAGCACCATCAAGATCCCGCTGGGCAGCCTGGATGACCAGAAGGGCCTGTTCGCCTTCCTGGGCGCCGGCCGCACCGATCCGCTGAACGCGGCCATGGACGTGCAGCTGGGCATCGGCGACGTGCTCAAGACCGCCATCGCCATCGGTGCCAACGGCCATGCGCTGCAGGCCAACCAGCTCGATGTGGCCGGCCTCATCAAGGCCCAGCTGACCATCGTGCAGCCGCCCACCATTGCCGTGGGCCCCGTCGGCACGCAGGGCTACAGCGCGCAGATCCGGCTGAACCTGAACGTGGACACGGACCAGTTGCTGGGCGGCGCGCTCAAATGGCTGGTCAAGGACATCCTGGGCACCCAGGTCAAGCTGCCCATTGCCGTGGACATCACCAACGCCACGGGCACGCTGACGGCGCTGCAGTGCAGCGCCAGCCCGCAGACCATGGACCTGTCGGTCAAGTCCTCCATCCTCAACGCCTGCGTGGGCAAGATGGACCCCAACAACAAGCAAAGCTGCGAGAAGGGCCTGCAAAATGAGCAGCTCATCACCCTGCTGCACCTGCCCGTGCTGAACGGCAAGCTGTGGGTGCCGGCCCTGGAGTACACAGACTCCACCACGGGCCTGGGCATGGAGCCCGGCTACGAAGACCCGGCCGACCCCAACTGGTCCAAGACCAACCGCTCCACGCAGGTGAACCAGCTGGCGCTGGGCGACACGGTCAACAACATCGTCACGGGACTGCTCAACCTGCTCAGCGGCCTGCTGCAGCCGCCGGGCACCACGCCCACCGACATCACCACGCGGCTGCTGGGCTCCTATCTGGACGCCTCCATGGTGAACGGGCTCTACAACGTGACCAGCCTCACCAACCTGCTGCTCAACGGGCGCGGCGTGGCCAGCGACAAGGACTACATGCCGCCGCTGCTCACCTCCAACTTCACGTTCAACAACGCCATCGCCAAGTCCTGCCTGCTGGTGGCCTGCCCGTCCTCCACCTGGAACAGCGGCACGTTCTCGGCAGCCCTCAACTCCTACACCAGCGTGCCCGGCGGCCTGCTGGATGTGCTGGGCATCTCCACCTACGACAACGGCTACCAGAGCTGCGCGGGCCTGCTCAGCTCGCTGCTCAACTGGAACGGCTGCGTCAAGCACAACGTGACCAAGCTGCTGACCTCGCACCCGCAGTACCTGTACGCGATCAACGCCAACAGCCCCGAGATCCAGTCCCTGCTCAACCGCGACAACAACCTCACCTGCACCGGCGCCCTGTGCACCCTGCTCAAGCCGGTGATCACCGGCGTGCTCAAGCCCATCCTCAACGGCGTGGGCGGGCTGCTGACCACGGTGCTCAAGGACACGCTGGGCCTGGAGGTGGGCCGCACCGACATCAAGGCCCTGTCCATCGGCTGCGACACGGCGCAACTGGTTTTTTGAACTGCACAGGCCATCCAATCCATGAATCGACAACGAGGGAATGCAACGTGAATCTGGACGAGCTCGTCATCTATGTCTGGGAAGGCCAGGCCGACATCGCCGAGCGGGTGGAGCGCTGCGTGCTCAACCTGGGCGTGGACGTGGTGCGCGCCGACGGGCTGACCCTGCCCGCCGACACCAGCGAGCTGGGCAATGCGATCGCCGTGGTCAGCGTCTCGGTGCTGGAGGGCGCGCGCTTCACGCGCCAGGGCGTGGAGGGCACCTTCGGCATGCCCGTGCTGTGGGTCAGCGCCAAGCAGCGCGACGCCAACGCCGGCACCTATGCCATGGAGTACTCGCATGTGCTGCCCTTCGACTTCACGGGGGCCGAGCTGCGGGCCATGCTGGTGCGCATACTGCGGCGCATGCAGAGCAACCAGCGCCAGGTGCAGCGCTCGGAGGACATCATCGCCGTGGCCGACTGCATGCAGCGCCTGCTGCGCGACGTGGACACCTTTGCCGACTGCGAGCACAGCGTGCTCATCATCGGCGAGACCGGCGTGGGCAAGGAGCGCATTGCCGAGCGGCTGCACGAGCGCAACAACCGCTACGGCCAGGGCCCCTTCGTGGTGGTCAACTGCGGCGCCATCCCGGACGGGCTGTTCGAGTCCCTGTTCTTCGGCCACGCCAAGGGCTCGTTCACGGGCGCGGTCAATGCCCACAAGGGCTATCTGGAGCAGGCCAACGGCGGCACGCTGTTCCTGGACGAGATCGCGGACCTGCCGCTGTATCAGCAGGTCAAGCTGCTGCGCGTGCTGGAAGAGCGCGCCATCACGCGGCTGGGGTCGGCCGCCGCCGTGCGGCTGGATTTCCGGCTGGTGGCGGCCACCAACAAGCCGCTGCGCGGGCTGGTGCGCGAGGGACGCTTTCGCGCCGACCTGTTCTTCCGCCTGGCCGTGATCGAGCTGCAGATCCCCAGCCTGGAGGAGCGCGGCGAGGCCGACAAGCTGGCCATCTTCCACGCCATCCTGCACAAGGTGGTGGGCGAGGCCACGATGAAGGAGCTGGGCGAGCCGCCCTTCTTCATCCTCGACGCCGTGGCCCAGATGTACTTCCCCGGCAATGTGCGCGAGCTGCGCAACCTGGCCGAGCGCATCGGCGTGGCCGCCCGCCAGACGCGCGACTGGAACGCCGACGGCGCCACGCAGCGCATCCTGCAGCACGCCCAGGCCCTGTCGGCCACCACCTTCCCGCCGGACGCCGGCGCCGCCGAGCCCCTGCTGGCCGACCGCAGCAACTGGGACATGGACGAGCGCAACCGCATCATCGCGGCGCTCAACACCAATGACTGGAAGCGCCAGAACACGGCCCAGCACCTGGGCATCAGCCGCAAGGTGCTCTGGGAAAAGATGCGCAAGTACCAGATCAGCGACGGCGAGCCCGAAGTGCCCGTGCCGGGCTGAGCACGCCCTCCGACACATCCCCATCCCCCCACGCCATGGAGACCTCCACGAACATGCAGGACAAGCCGGTCATCATCTTCGTCAGCGCCGTCTACCCCAGCCAGTACAGCCTGCTGTGCAGCCACCTTCGCGCCAGCGGCGCGGCCGACAGCTGGTTCATGACCATGCCCGGCCATGCCGAGAACTACGCCAGCCAGTGCGACCACCTGCTGTCGTTCCGGCCCGATGGCGACATCGTCGGCCCGCAAAGCTACTACTACTCCAGCAAGGTGGAGCGCTCGGCGCGCATAGGCCGCGGCCTGCTGCAGGGCCTGCAGGCCTTCGAGAAGGAAAAGGGCAAGCGCATCGACGTGGTGGTCGCCCACTCGCTGTGGGCCGCGCCCAACCTGCTGTACGGCGAGATCGATGCCGCCATCGTCAGCTACATCGAATTCCCCAGCTACCGCGTGCACGGCAACGAGCCCGACTACCCGCCCGACCTGTCCCAGCGCCTGGCCGACCGCAACATGGAAATGCTGCACTACCACCAGGTGCTGTGCAGCGACCTGACCATCGCGCCCAGCGCCCATGCGCGCTCGCTGTTCCCGCCGCTGCTGCAGGAGCGCGTGGCCGTGCAGTTCGAGGGCTTCGACATCCAGGCCCCTGACGAGCAGGCCGAGCCGGTGCCGCGCCAGGACGCGCGCTTCACCGTGGCCTTCTCATCGCGCGACCTGTCCAGCTCCAAGGGCTTCGAGACCTTCATGCGCCTGGTCGACCGCCTGGTGCGCGAGGGCGATGGCCAGCAGATGCGCTTCATCGCCCTGGGCGACCCCACGGCCGTGACCTATGGTTACGAACAGCAATGGGTGGAGCGCCGCTACCAGGGCAAGGTGGCCAGTTTCCGCGACCATCTGCTGCAGATCCACCCGGCCGCACAGGTGGTGGAGTTCCCGGGCAAGCTGCCGTACGACGAGTTCGCGCGCACCCTGGCCTCGGTGGACCTGTTCCTCTACCCGCTGCGCTACGGCGTGGCCAACTGGGGATTGATGGAGATCCTGGCGCGCGGCGGCTGCGTGATCGGCTCGAACTGGGGCTTTGTGCCGGAGCTGGTGCAAAACGACGTCAACGGCCTGCTGCTGCCCGACAGCGACGACGCCTGGATCGGCGCCATCCGCCAGCTGCGCGACGACCCGGCCCGGCGCCAGCGCTATAGCCGGGCCGCGCGCGAGACGGGCAAGCGCTTTCACATCTCCAACGTGGCACCGCGCTTCATGGACCTGTTCCGCCTGGCCATGGCGCGGCGCAGGGCGAGCCCGCTGATGCTGGAGTGAGGTGCAATGCGGGCCGGGCCCGGCCTGCGTTCAGGTGCGGGCCCTTGCGCGCCTAGGCGGCGGACAGCGCCGATGCAGGGGCCCCGACAGCCCCGACAGCGCCGACGGCCCCGCCAGTCCCGCCGTCGGCAGCCGAAAGAGCCGTCACACGGTCCATGCCACTCCAGCTCAGGGCCATGCTCAGTGCCATGTCCAGCGCGTCGCCCTCCTGCGCCTCGGACGCCTGCAGCACCTCCAGCACATCGGCCACGCACACCACCTGGTCGAGCAGCCCATGCAGCGATGGCCGGGCTATGAAAAACCCCTGCACGCCATGCGCCCCCGCAAGCGCCACGGCCTCCATGCCCTGGGCGGACTCCACGCCTTCCACGATCACGCAGGCGCCGCGGTCGGCGCACAGGCTGATCAGGCCCTGCAGCATCCGGGCCGACGGCCGGGCCTGCAGGCTCTGGTCCAGCACGGACTTGTCGATCTTGACGATGTTGGCGCGCAGCTTGCCCAGGATGTCCAGGCCGCCGCGCCGGGGAACGATATCGTCCAGCGCCATGCGCACGCCCAGGATCTGCAGGTGCCGCACCAGGCCCAGCGCGGCCTTCTCGCAGGGGAAGACACCGGTCTCGGTGATCTCCAGCACCAGGCGCTGGGCGATCTCGGGCCGCTCCTCCAGATAGTCGAACACGCCTTCCCACCAGGCCTCGTCGCAGAACGAGGCGGCCGACAGATTGCAGCCCAGGCTGTGGCCGGTCTTCATCTCCAGCGCCCCTATCACCGACCACAGCACGCTGCGGTCCAGCCGCGCGGCCAGGCCCAGCCGCTCCAGCGCCTCGATGGCATGGGGCACGGCATAGTTGTCGTAGGCAGAGAACACGCTGCGGCGCAGCAGGCACTCGTGGTAAAGCGTGCGGCCCGTGCCGGTCCCACTGCCTCCCCCTGCCATGCCCCCGGGCTCCAGCAGCGTCACGGGCTGGAATGCCAGCGCCAGATGGCCCAGCCGCAGATCGTCCAGCAGGCGGCCCGCCAGCTGCATGTCGGCCTGGTAGCCCTTGATGAGCCTGGCGGGCATTCTGCGCACCGCCATGTCCTGGCCGCCCGCCGTGGCGTGGCCCTTGCCGCGTATCTCGTGCAGCCCCGCGAAGGAGACGCAGCCCAGCGCCTGCACCTCGGCCCGCAGATAGGCCTGGCGCGAGCCGTGCACCACGGGCTCACTCACCAGGGCGGACTCCAGCGCATGCATCCAGCCATGCCGGGCATGATGGCCGGGCAGCACCGTGTCGGCCAGCGTGCGGGGGTCGAACCCGCGAACCAGCAGCGTATCGCCCGCGCGCTCCAGCGATTGGGCATCAATGCCCAGGCCCTTGAGCCGGTCCATGCAGGCCTGCATGGCCTCGTCGCAGAAACCGTTGCCATAGACGCTGCGCCAGGCCTGCAGGGGCGGCAGCCAGATGGCCAGATCCAGGGGCATGTCGCTGTGCGAGGGTTCGATGATGTCGTGCATGGTGAGCGCCTTCGTTCAACGGCCTGCAATGGGTTGTGAATAGCAGTGAAATCCGATCGCCCTGCGCCCCCGGCCGGCCGGCCCGCCGCCGAGCATGCCGGCATCCACGGCCGACAGCGCCAGGTCCACATGGCCGGCCATCAGGTCAAAGACCACCGAGCAGGCATCCGCCTTGCGGCTGAAATACGCCAGCGTGGCATCCGTTCCGCCGGCAAAGCTGCCCAGCAGCGCCTGCCCGTCCTGCTCCTGGAACACCGCCTGCGCGCTGCCCTGCTGCGGCACGATGACCCGGTCGCCCTGCTGCAGCAAGGCGCCGGCCTGCGCCACGATCACATCGCTGCGCCGCACGATGCGCACGCCCTCGCTCACCCGCGTGAGCAGCGCCACCGGCGCCGCCTGCGCCACCTGCGCATGGGGGCTTCCGTCGCCCGCCTCGCGCGCAGCGGTGCGCGGCACGGCGGCAGACGCAAACGACGCGGGCACGTTCAACGGCTTGCTGCGCGCCCTTTCCGGGTAGGCGCGCAGTCGCGGCAGGGGCATGCCTGCAAACGACAACGAGACAGCGGCCATGGTTTCTCCTCCGAAAGACAGCGATCAATGGGGCGGCCGGCGCAGCACACGGTTTTCCAGACACTGCGACAAGCTTTTTGCATCCTGTTGCAACAAGCGTGCCATGGGCCTGGACGTCTTCATCCAACGCAAAGCCATCTGTAACCTATTGATTTATTTGAACACCCAAGCACAGCCACCACCGTGTCACCCCGCAGCGTTACGGGCGATGTCACGTAACGCCGGCACGCCACGGCGTTACTTTCACGGCGGCTGCGCAGGACGACGCTGCCCTGGCTGCCAGGCGCGGCCCCCCTTTCGGTGTATGTTCCAGCGCATCACTTCAGGAGCCGGCCCTGTCCCCGCAAAAGTCCATCCAACGGGATCTGGTGATCCTCTGGCTCACCATCTCGGCCGTCGCCCTGGTGCTGGCGTGGCTGCTGTTGCTGCTGACCCGGCAGGGCACCGAACCGCAGATTGCCCGCGCCCGCGACGCCGCAGGCGTCAGCTGCAGCGCGCTGCAGGCCGGGGCCGCGCGCATGGGGCTGGCGGGGCTGACGGCAGATACGCCATCTGCCCAGGCCCGGTCCGCCGCGCAGGCCGTGCTGGACCTGGCGCTGCGCGAGCGCCCCGGCATGGAGGGCGGCTTCTGGCACGAGGGCCCTGGCGTGGTGGCCTATGCGTTTCCCACCTATGACGGCTCGGGCATCAAGCGCGATGCGCCCAGTGCGGAAATGGAGCGCATCGCCTCCACCGCCCAGCGCGCACGGGACAGCGCCGGGCTGGTGACCGACCTGCGCCCCGGCCTGCGCGAGGCGGTGGTCTTTGCCGCCTGCCCGGCCCAGGCCGATGCGCCCGCCCTGGTGGCCTGGACGCTGATGCGCGTCCCCCTGATCAGCGCCGACGTGGTCAACCCCCTCATCCTTGCCGTCAGCCTGCTGCTGGGCATGGTCCTGGTCTCGGGCCTGTGGCTGGGCAGAATGCTGCGGCGCTGGCAGCGGCAGTCGGCACAGATGGAGCAGCAACTGCTCGGCGCCGAACGGCTGGCCACCCTGGGCCGGCTGTCGGCCGGCCTGGCGCACGAGATCCGCAACCCGCTGGGCACCATGCGCATGAAGGCCGAGAACGCCCTGGCCGCGCCCGAGCCACTGCGGCAGGCCCGCAGCCAGGGCGCCCTGGAGGCCGTGCTGGCACAGACCGCGCGCCTGGAAGACCTGGTATCGAGCCTGCTGGCCTTGACCCAGCCCTTCCGCGTGCACCCGGAGCCCGTGGACCTGCAGCAGCTGCTGGACGAAAGGCTCCAGGCCCATGCAGAAATGGCCCAGGCCAGCGGCGTGCAGCTGGCAACGGCGGTGTCCGCCGGCCTTGCCCGGGACCTGCGGGAAGGGCGCCGCCCGCTGCTGGACCCCGCACAGATGGCCCGCGCGCTGGACAATCTGCTGCTCAACGCCCTGGCGCACACGGCGGACGGCGGCCGGGTGGAACTGGGCGCGGACCGGGACGCCAAAGGCTGCCTGCGGCTGTGGATTGCCGATGACGGCACCGGCATCGCGGCCGAACTGCGCGACACGCTGTTCGAGCCCTTCACCACCGCACGCCCCGGCGGCACCGGGCTGGGATTGGCGCTGGTGCGCGAAATCGTCCAGGCCCACGGCGGCCGGATCGCCCTGGCCAAGACTGCACAAGGCAAGACTGCACAAGGCACCCGCATAGAAATGGAATTTCCATGGCCCGCATCCTGATCGTGGACGACGACACGGCCTTCCGTGAAAGCCTGGCCGAGATGCTCGGCGACCTGGGCCATGGGGTCAGCCAGGCCCCGACCGTGGCGGCGGGGCTGCAGATCCTGCAGGCCGGGTCCGTGGATGCGGCCATCGTGGACCTGCGCATGCCGGGCGAGGACGGCCTGGCCTTCCTGCGCAAGGCCCGCGGCCTCTCGCGGGCGCCCTGCATCATGCTCACGGCCTACGCCAGCGGCGGCAACACCATCGAGGCCATGCGCCTGGGCGCCTTCGACCACCTGACCAAACCCATCGCCCGCACCGCCCTGGTTGAGGCCCTGGACCGCGCGCTGCAAGGCGCAGGGTCGGCCCAGGACTGCGGGGACGGCCAAGCCGACCAGCCGCAGATGCATGACGATGGTGAACTGGTCAGCGGCAGCGAGGCCATGCGGCAGGTCTTCAAGCGCATCGGCCTGGCGGCGGACAGCGACGCCACCGTGCTGGTGCTGGGCGAGACCGGCACGGGCAAGGAACTGGTGGCACGCGCCCTGCACCGCAACAGCGTCCGGGCGGAACGCCCCTTCGTGGCCGTCAACTGCGCTGCCATTCCGGCAGACCTGATGGAAAGCGAACTCTTCGGCCATGTGAAGGGCGCCTTCACGGGCGCCGTCAGCGACCGCGCCGGGCGCTTTCGCGAGGCGCAGGGCGGCACGCTGTTCCTCGATGAGGTGGGCGACATGCCGCTGCCCACGCAGGCCAAGATCCTCCGGGCGCTGCAGGAGCGCGAGATCACGCCCGTGGGCGCCAGCCGGGCGCTGCCCGTGAACGTGCGCATCATCGCGGCCACGCACCGCGACCTGCCGGACGCCGTCAGGCAGGGGCGCTTTCGCGAGGATCTCTGGTACCGGCTCCAGGTCGTGCCCGTGCACCTGCCGCCGCTGCGCGAGCGCCTGGGCGACGTGCTGCTGCTGGCCGAGCATTTCCTGCGCCAAGGCGGTGGCGCCTCGCCCAAGCGCCTGGGGGCCGACGCCGCGCGCCTGCTGCTGGCGCACGACTGGCCCGGCAACGTGCGCGAGCTGCGCAACGCCATGGAGCGTGCGGCCCTGCTGTGCCCCGGGCCGGTCATCGGGCCCGAGCACATCGGCCTGCAGCCTGCGGCGGCGAACGGCCCCGCCATCGACTGGAACGGGCCGCTGGCCCCCGCCGTCGCCCAGCTGGAACGTGAAATGGTCACGCGCGCCCTGGCCGCAACCATGGGCAACCGTGCCGAGGCCGCACGCCGCCTGGGCCTGTCGCGCCAGCAGCTGTACCGCAAGCTCGCGGAGTTCGGGCTGGGTTGAGGCAGCAGCGGGCACAGGCGCCGCCTGCGGTGTCCGAATGGGTGACACCCCCTGTCGCCATCTCGGACACATGGCCCGCATCAGCGACCGCAAGCCCTTGATTTCATGAGGTTTCCGGATGGCATGGCGCTTGCATTGGACTGTGCATGTCCATCGCCAACCCAGGAGCCATCATGACCCGTCTCACCCTTTCTTCCGCCGCCCTGTGGCTGGGTGCCAGCGCACTGAACGCGCATGCCGCCCCGCCCCTGCCTGCCCACGGCCCCGGCGCGCCCCACGCGGCCATGCCGCACGCGCAGGCCGTGCTCGAGAGCCCAGTCGCCCGGCTGCTCACCAACCCTTACGGGGAAGTGGACGGGCTGCGCCTGACCGACGGCACGGTGGTCCGGTTCCCGCCCCACATGGCCGATGCGCTGACGACCGCCGTGAAGGTGGGCGACACGGTGCGCATCATCGGCCGCAGCGAGGCCGGTGGTGCGGTCAAGGCCGACGCCATCGTGAACACCGCCACCGGCCAGACCGTGTATGACCAGCCACCGGAGCCCGGCCGCGCCCGCCCCATGCCCCCGCACCTGCGCATGGCCGGACTGCAGACGCAGCAGGCCCAGGGCCGCATCGAGGCTGTTCTCACCGGCCCGCGCGGCGATGCCAACGGCGTCATCCTGTCCGACGGCGCCATCGTGCGCTTTGCCCCCCATGCGCTGCAGCAGCCGCTGCAGCCGGGGCAGCTGTTTGCCGCCTCGGGCCTGGGCACGCGCAACGCGCACGGCACCTCGCTGGAGGCCATCAGCATGGGTGCCAGCCTGTCGGACCTGCAGCCGCTGTACGACCGCGCGCGCTGACGCCACCGCCCGGTCCCCGGGGCCGGGCGGGTTCCTGCCCCTTCCTGGTTTCCTGCTTCCCTGCTGCCCTGCTCTCCCGCTTTCACCGAACCCGCCATGTCCCCCAAGATCGCCCCCGTCCTGCTGCTGCTGATCTCCAACGTCTTCATGACCTTCGCCTGGTACGGGCACCTGAAGTTCGAGAACCGCCCGCTGTACCTCGTCATCCTGGTGAGCTGGCTGATCGCGCTGGCCGAGTACTGCTTCGCCGTGCCTGCCAACCGGCTCGGCCATGAGGTCTACAGCGCGGCCGAGCTCAAGACCATCCAGGAGGTGATCACGCTGGTGGTCTTCGCCGTTTTCTCCGTGCTCTACCTGGGCGAGAAGCTCACCCTCAACCACCTGGTGGGCTTCGGCTTCATCTGCCTGGGCGCCTTCTTCGTGTTCAAGGGCCCCCTGCGCTGAAGGAAGCCGCCATGCACCGCACACACCACCATGCGCGGCGCTGGCTGCCGGGGCTCAACTTCTTCCTGGCCGATGTGCGCGACGGCCTGGGCCCCTTCCTGGGCGTGTTCCTGCTCGCCCAGGGCTGGCGGCTGGACGACATCGGCTACGTCATGGCCCTGGGCGGCATCGCGGGCATGCTGGCCACCACGCCACTGGGCGCGCTGGTCGATGCCTCGCGCCGCAAGCGCCGGCTGCTGGCAGGGGCCATCGCCCTGCTGCTGGCGGGCAACCTGGCCATCTGGATCGCACCGTCGCTGGCCGTGACGGCGGCATCGCAGGTCATCACCGGCGTGGTCGCGGCCTTGATCGCCCCCTGCCTGCTGGGCATCACGCTGCAGATCACCGGCCATGCGGACCTGCCCCGGCAACTGGGCATCAACGAAGCCTGGAACCACGCCGGCAACGTGGCCACGGCCGCACTGGCGGGGGCCATGGGCCTGCGCTGGGGACTGCCTTCCGTCTTCGTGCTCATGGCCCTGATGGGCTGCGCATCGCTGGCCTGCCTGGCGCTGATGCGGCTGGATGAAACCCCGCAAGGCACGCCGCCCCCAGAGCAGGCCGGGCCTTGCGCCCCCGGCCTGCTGCACGTGCTCACGGGCACGCCGGCGCTGCGGGTGCTGGCCGTGGCCATGCTGCTGTTCCACCTGGGCAATGCCGCCATGCTGCCGCTGCTGGGCCAGGCCGCCGTGGCGCGCGGCCATGCCAACCCCAGCGGCTTCACGGCGCTGACCATCATCGTGGCGCAACTGGTCATGATCCCCATGGCCCTGCTCGCCGGGCGCCACGCCCAGCGCAGCGGCTACTGGCTGCTGGTCAAGGCGGCCCTGCTGTCGCTGCCGCTGCGCGGCCTGGTCGCCGCCACCTGGGACTCCGACTGGGCGCTGATCCCCGTGCAGGTGCTGGACGGCGTGGGCGCCGGGCTGCTGGGCGTTGCCCTGCCGGGCCTGGTCGCGCAGACGCTGCGCGGCACCGGCCACGTCAACGCGGGCCTGGGCGCCGTGATGACGCTGCAGGGCCTGGGCGCGGCCGCCAGCCCGGCACTGGCAGGCTGGATTGCGCAGCGCTTCGGCTTTGATGCGGCCTTTCTTTCGCTGGGCGGCATCGCGGTGCTGGCCCTGGCGCTGTGCTGGTTCGGCGCACCGTCCGAACACCGGGCGGCCCGTCTCCAGCCCAAGGCCTGAGGACCGGCAGCGCACGGCTCGCTTTCGGAGCACCTGGACACATTTGGGGACCTGGAAACATAGGAGAATTCCTAGGACCCGAACCAGAACCCGCACCATTGCGGACTTGCCTCCCTGCGGCCAGCGCCTGCCGCCCCCGAATGACAGTCAAGAACAAGAAGCCTTCCGCGCGCAAGCGCAGTTCCTCCCCCGCCTCCAAGAAGAAAGCCTCCGGCCGCAGCGGCCGCAGCGGACTGTGGCGCTCCGTGATCGCCGCCGTAGTGGCGGCAGCGGGCACCTTCCAGATCGCCAGCTGCAGCCTGGACCCGAACTGGCATCCCAAACTGCCCGAGCCTCCCCTGCTGTCCACCCTGCCCATCCCCGGGCTGGAGCACCTGCGCAAGCAGCCGGAGACAGGTTCGGGCACGGCCTCCGGTGGTGGCAGCCCGCCTGCCGGCAGCCTGGCCACGGGCTTTTCGCACTGCCGCGATTTCTTCCCCGGTGGCGAGCCCCCTGCCCTGCAGGTCCAGCCCCTTCAGCGCGAGCTGTGCTTCAGCGCCTTCGCCGTGCTGCACAGCGGACAGACCAAGACGCCCGTCTTCGTGGTGGAGCGCCTGAACCGCCAGTTGCTGGAGCAGGGCCAGGGCCTCAAGCGCAGCGACAAGTTCTATGCCGATGCCCGCCTGCCCCGCGCCGAGCGTGCCGAACTGGACGACTACCGCCGCTCCGGCTACTCGCGCGGCCACATGGCGCCGGCCGGCGACATGTACTCGCCCGAGGCCATGGCCCAGAGCTTCAGCCTGGCCAACATGGTTCCCCAGGACCAGACCCACAACGGCGGCGTCTGGAGCAAGGTCGAGCAGGACACGCGCCGCTACGCCCAGCGCGCCAAGGGCGATGTCTACGTCTTCACCGGGCCGGTGTTCGACGGCCAGCCCCTGACCATCGGGCCGGGCAAGGTCCATGTGCCCAGCCATATCTTCAAGCTGGTGTACGACGCGAGCACGGGGCGTGCCTGGGCGCACTGGCAGGCCAATAGCCCGGATACGCGGATGAGTGCGCCCATCAGTTATGAGGAGTTCACTCGGAGGACGGGGATGCCGTTGTTGGCGGGGGTGATGCGGGGGCGCAGTTAGTCTTCTGGCGTGGGCCAGGGTTCCGTCTTTGCCCCTGCCGGGTGGTTTTCTTTCGAGGCCGGGTCTCGGCCCGGCGGCCGACCTACCTTCTTTTGCTTCGCCAAAAGAACGTAGGCCAAGAAAAGGCGACCCGGATGTCCGCGACCCTCCGCTTCGCTGCGGGCAACCTGCGTCGTGGCGGTTGCGGGGTTCGCCGTGAAACTCACTTCGCGCTGCGCGCTACGTTCAAACATCACGGCGAGTCAGATGACGAAGCAAGCCTGTCCTTCGGCAGGCTTGCAACCCCGCAACCGCCACGCCGCAGGCGCTGACATACGGGAGTGGGGAGAAAGGCAGCCGCTCGCTGGCGCTGCGGCTCAGGGGGTTGCCATGCGCCGATCCAGAACCTTGTCTATCAGGCCCCATTCGCGGGCTTCTTCTGCGGTCATGAAGCGGTCGCGGTCCAGGTCGCGTTCCACCTCTTCGTAGCTGCGGCCGCAGTGCTGGGCGTACAGGCGTGTCACGCGGTCCTTGGTGCGCAGCATTTCCTCGGCATGGATGCGGATGTCGGAGGCCTGGCCCTGCACGCCGCCCAGCGGCTGGTGCACGTGCAGGCTGGCATTGGGCAGGGCCATGCGATGGCCGGGCTCGCCGGCCATGAGCAGGAAGGATCCCATGGAGCGCGCCGTGCCCATGCACAGCGTGTGCACGGGGGATTGGATGAACTGCATGGTGTCGTACATGGCCAGCCCGCTGGTGATCACCCCGCCGGGCGAGTTGATGTAGAGGTGAATGGGCTTGTCCGGGTTCTCCGCCTCCAGGAACAGCAGTTGCGCGCAGACCAGGGCAGAGACCGCGTCGTTGACCTCGCCGTTGAGAAAGATCACGCGGTCGCGCAGCAGGCGCGAGTAGATGTCGAAGGACCGCTCTCCGCGCGCCGACTGTTCGACAACCATGGGGACGAGCATCATCGATTCGCGCATGGGCGAACTCCTGTGTGTGGTGGTGAAAAAAGAAAGGGCTGCGGCCCTGCGCCGCATGCCCCGTTGCCCGGGCAGGGTTTCAGGTCGCGTACATCAGGAAGCCGCCGTCGTTGGCCGCTTCCCTGGCCGGCTGCACCCGCGCATCGGTCAGCACATGGACGATGCGCAGCAGCGTGCCGCCATCGGCGCCGGGGCTGATCTGCAGGTCCACCGTGCTTTCAAGAAAGGGCGGCTCCGCCTCGCGCAGCCGCAGGCGCAGTTCCTGCTGCGGCACCTGCTGCAAAGGCTCGGCATGCTCGGTGCCCGGCAGCCACTGCGCGCGCAGCTCGGGAATGCTCAGCGCGCGCCAGACCTTCTCTGGCGGGGCGTCCAGCGCGTACTCCTGCACCAGCTCGCGGGCCGCATCGTCGGTGTCCATATCGCTCATCTTGTTCATTGGTCCATGTCCTTGAGCAGGCCCTTGAGTGCATCCACGCGCTGCGGCCAGTAGGCGCGGTACTTCGCCAGCCAGCCCGCAATCTGCGCCAGCCCTTCGGGATCAACCTCGTAATGCATGAAGCGCCCCTGCCGCTGCTCGCTCACCAGCCCCGCATTGCGCAGCACGGCCAGATGCTGGGACATGGCCGACTGGCTGATCTCCATCCCCTCGCGCAGCGCGCTGGCATGCATGCTGCCAGCGGCCAGCTTCTCGAAGATGGAGCGGCGCGTAGGGTCGGCCAGGGCCTTGAAGATGTCGTTCTCGGGCATGGCAACACTTTAGCAATCACTTATCTCAAAGGCAAGCGGTCCATGGCAAACGCCACCGACAAGGCCTGCTCAAGGAAGTCTGGCTCGGCAGGTGAATTGGTCGGTTGAAGTGGCTGACGTATAACCACTGCACGGGGCCGCAAAAGAGTCAGGAAACCCGTCATTTCCAGCTCCGCAGCGCATTGGCAACGCCGGGGGGCAAAGGCTCGCAGCAGCCAGTTCACTTCATTGGAGACTCAATGGCCCATTCATCCACTGGCGGCAGCAGACATGCAAAGCGCACTTCCCTCAAGCAACCCCGAAACATGACCGCCCTGCTGAAAAGTCTGCTGTGGATGGTGGCCGCAGCCGGCCTGGCCCCCGATGCCCAGGCCGTCATGAAATGCCTTGCCGACGGAAAAACCTGGTACCAGGATGCCCCCTGCCCGCAAGGCACCACCGCCAAGCCCATGCAACTGGACCCGCCCCCTGCATCCCCCGAGCCTCTGCGGAATTCAATGCCGACCGAGCCCGCCACCAAGCCCGCGTCAGCCCCCGCACCACAGGCTGTATCGCCCTCCTCCATGCTGGAGGAAGAAGCGCGCATGTGTCTTGACTGGTACCAGAAAAATGCCGGCCTGCCCCCGGGCGCCACGTACATGAGCGCCACCAAGGATCGCCGGGTGGTGACCCTCGTGATTGCCGCCCCCGTTTCCATGACAAACCACACGGGAGCCAGAGTGCAGGGCACGACGCAGACGCCAGCTTCCTGCGAGATCAACGGCGGCAAGATCGATGACGGATGGACACGCACCCATGCCAGGCGTGGCAACTGGATTCAGTGAATGGAGCATGGCATTGGTCGTGTCTCCATGAAACCGAGCCCGCCGCGCTCTTTCGGGTTTCGGCAAACATGCGCTAGGTGTGGCGCGCTTCAAGACACCGCAGCAGACAAACCCTCATCCGCAAACCGCTTGGCCGCCTTGAGCAGATAGCTCACGGCATAGAGGATGGGGTCGTCGGCCTCATCCCCATTCAGATGGTCCACCACCTCGATGGCATAGCCCAGGTTCACCGCCGTGTCGTGCAGCAGGCCCAGCAATTCCTTGTCCTGCGGCTCCAGCGACTGCGCCTGATCGGCCTTCACGTAGTAGATGCGCAGCAGATCGCGGCACACGCAATTGATGGCCGTGACCTTGTGGCGAGCGTGCAGGTCCAGCACATCCAGCGCGGCGCCCATGTGCAGAACGGCGTCGATGGCGAGGTCGTCGAGCCGAGGCGCGGCAGAAGCAGCCGTTGAAGGATCGGGATGATGAGGCATCCTGCGATGCTCGTTGAATCGGCGAGGGGCGTCTCTACGGAATTCGTAGAACGGACGGCAAAGCCAGGATGGTTGTTTTCGGCTTGGATACGACGATGGCGGCCACCCGTGGAAAAGTCTCACCGGAATGCGCAAACCTTCGGAGTGCCGACTGCCTACCTTTACTGCGAGGACGATGATCTTGCCGAAGTGATCCTGGCGTGGAGCAAGCTTGCTCGCGGTGGTCGGGCGCAGGCGAAAAAAGCTGTGCTGGGTTGGTGGCTGGGCGGCAGGGGGAACGCCTGGGCAGCCGCTATGACGGGATGTCGGCAGGATGGGGCGGCAAGAGATTGCTGGCTGCGTATCGATATCGCCAAGAGAAGCTGCTCTTCTCGGATGACGGCAAACGGCCAAGAGCGGGCATTGCTTTTATCCGATAGTCAAATCTAAAGCCGAATTTGCAACGTCGATTGAAAGTCGCAAAGGCTGGATATGGGTGTGTGGACAAAGTGTCAAGCTAACGGGCACCGAGCTTGGACACAATGGCTCCTCAGACGCCTTCTCGCCTTTCTACACCCCCCTCATGTCTTCCAACATCCTGACCTTTACCTGCATCGGCGCTGATGCCCTTATGCTCTCCGCGCTGCACGGTCACCTCCAGACCGCAGTCGGCCAGTTCGCCGACCAGTGGCCCGCGCCGCTGCAAGTTTGCTTCGACGACTGGGAGAAGCCCTTCGTGACCAGTACGTCACTGCGGGGCGAGACGCTGCGCTTCGTGATTGAAAGCTCATCCGGCGACGAATTGGAGAAGGCGCACATCCAGGCACTGCACGACGCCGGCGCGACGCACATCCGAGTGCGCATCTGGTACGGGCAGGTCGGCGAAACGCGAACGCTGCATTACCAAGGCGGCAAAAAGGTTGCTGCCAAGGCCTTCCCGGCGCCGATGCTGACTGAGGAGGAGGCGCTGCTGGAGCTGTTGCTGGACGGCAAGGAGGCTGCCTTCGCCAAGGCCATCAAGGCCGGCGCACCGAAGAATGCCGTGGTCGATGGCACGCCGCTTCTGGTGCATGCGGCCAAGGCCCGGCTAGGCAAGGCGGTGTCGGCGCTGCTGGACGCGAACGTCGACCTAATCGCCTGCCTGGCCTGGGTCGACGAGGTCGCAGAGGTTGTGCAGAGCTACGGCGGCAAGAACACTACGGCACTGCTGCGCACGCTCGTGCAGGCGCCACAGGCCGACCCCGTGGCGCTGTGGCGCTCGGAGTGTGTGCTGCGCGCGCTCTGCGAACATCCCGAACTGCTGGCCTTGCTGGCCTCTCGCGAGGGCGTGGACGTCAACGCGCAGATCCGCTGGGCCCTGCACCCGGAGCAGGTGAGGGGCAGCCTTCTCTTCAACAGTGTGAGTTTCTTTAAGGACCGGCTGGACGTGCTGGCCGTGCTGGAGACACTGGGCGCGCGCTCCGTTGCGCCGCCGGCCATGAGCGATCAGCGCCGCCTGGAGCGCCTGTACTGGCAGGAGCGCGACGCAGGAACCGTTGCCGAGCTGGTCGCCGCGGGGGTGAATCTGGACACCCCGCTGTGGGATGACCGCCCCACCTCCCTGCTGCGTAACGTCATGCGCCACCCGACGATGGGTTGCCAGCCGCTGACCCTGGCCAATGAGTTGCTCACCAACGGTGCCAGCGCCGCGTTCTGGATGGAGCCCGATGCGTTTCAGCGCGAGGTGTTAGTTGGCATTTTCGACGCCAAGGAGCGGGCGCTCATGGCCGACGTCCCACTGAACGGCGACCGACACTTCGTCCCGGCGCGCGATGGTCAGTTGATCTTGGATTTCTTGGCCGGGCTGCTTGCCCAGGGGTTAGACGCCAACATGCCTGTGCGCCTGTGCTTGCACAAATTGACGGGCAGCGGCATTGACGCTGACTTCCGCTACAAGCGTCTGTACTGGCGCGGCTCGCTGCTCGGTGCCGTCGCGCTGCTGCTGTGCGGTCGCGGCAGCGAGATGCGCCCGATCTGCCTACCGCTGGCGGCGCTGCTGCTGAGCTACGGCGCAGCCCCCGATGACGCAGGCGATCTGGTGGATAGCACGAAAGGCGAGATCTACTGGGACATCTTGCTGCGGGGCGACTGGGGCCGCGAGGCGTGGGACAGCCATCCCCCGACCGGCACGGTGGTTGAACGACTTCGCCATCGACAGAACCAAGTGCCGGACGAGGTCGACGCAGAACTCATCGCGATTTTGGAGAAGCGCGGCCGATAGTAGGCCAGCCGACCGCTCGCCAGCCAACGTTTGCAAGAGCCTTCAGGCTTGCATTGAGTTACGCCGATGCGGCCGCAGGTCTTCGAAACTGGGGTGCTCTGGACGACCGCTTTTGAATTTGCTTCGAAGACCGCAATGGGTCGCCAGCCGACTGCTGGCCGGCAGCTTCAGGCTGGTTGCTATCTGTTAGCCCCACGGCAGACCTCTTGCCATCCATGCCGTCAACACCCAGCTTCCCTTCTTCTCGCACATGCCGGCAATGGCCCAGCAAGCCCCTGTTCTTTCTCAGTGACCAGCGTGCCGCGCCCCGGTCCTGAGAGCGCCAAAACTAAAATGCCGCCATGACTGCACCCTCGGCTTCCCCCCATTCCTTCGACAAACTTGCGCTTTCGCCTGCGACGCTCGCCAATCTTGAGCGGCTCGGCTACCTTGAAATGACGGCGATTCAGCTCGCCAGCCTGCCCCCTGCGCTTGAAGGCAAGGATGTGATCGCCCAGGCGAAGACCGGCAGCGGCAAGACCGCAGCCTTTGCCCTGGCGCTGCTGGCCAAGCTGGATACGCGCAATTTCTCGGTGCAAGGCCTGGTGCTCTGCCCCACCCGCGAGCTGGCCGATCAGGTGACGACCGAGATTCGCCGCCTGGCGCGTGCGGAAGACAACGTCAAGGTGGTGACCCTGTCCGGCGGCGTTCCGCTGCGCGGCCAGAACGCGAGCCTTGAGAACGGCGCGCACGTGATCGTGGGCACGCCCGGCCGTGTGATCGATCACCTGGACCGGGGCAATCTGAACCTTGATTCGCTGAACACCTTGGTGCTTGACGAAGCGGATCGCATGCTCGACATGGGTTTCGTCGATGACATCGCCAAGGTCGCCAAGCAGTGCCCCCCGCAGCGCCAGACCTTGCTGTTCTCCGCAACCTACCCTGAAGGCATCGCCAAGCTGGCCGCGCGATTCATGCGTGACCCGGTCACGGTCAAGGTCGCCGCGCAGCACAGCGGCGAGCAGATCGAGCAGCGCTGGTACGAGGTGGACAAGGAAGAGCGGCTGCCTGCGGTGGCTCGCCTGCTGGAGCATTTCCGGCCCGAGAGCACGCTGGCCTTCTGCAATACCAAGGCGCGCTGCCGGGCCCTTGCCGAGCTGCTGCAGGCCCAGGGCTACAGCGCGCTGGAGCTGCACGGCGATCTGGAGCAGCGTGACCGTGACCAGGTGCTGGTGCGCTTCGTGAACGGCAGTTGCTCCGTGCTGGTCGCCACCGATGTGGCGGCTCGCGGGCTGGATGTGACCAACCTGGGCGCCGTCATCAACGTAGACATCACGCCCGACCCTGAAGTGCACGTGCACCGCATCGGCCGCACAGGCCGCGCCGGCCAGAAAGGCCTGGCCCTGAGTCTTGCGACGATGGACGAAATGGGCGCGGTCGGAAACATCGAGCAGATGCAGGGCAGCCCATCCGTCTGGTACCCGCTGGACGAGCTCACGCCGACTCCCGGCGGCCGGCTCCTGCCATCCAAGGCCACCATCCACATCAATGCCAGCCGCAAGGACAAGATCCGCCCGGGCGATGTGCTGGGCGCGCTCACCGCAGACCTGGGCTACACCCGCGAGCAAGTGGGCAAGATCGACATCAACGAGTTCGCAACCTATGTGGCCGTGGACCGCAAGATTGCGCATGACGTGGTTGCCCGGCTCAATAGCGGAAAGATCAAGGGGAGAACGGTGAAGGCGCGCTTGCTCAAGGATTGAGCGGTTGCAGGCGCCGAGGCACGAACGACCACAACGGGTCGTTTCGCGCCAGCCACTGCCCATTCTTGTTTTGTTGGGATCGACGGCCAACGATGGTCCTGGCTGCTCACCGGGTCCGTCGTCCGCGCCCCCGCCTTGAACGGTCTGGAAAGACCGGGCCTGTCATGACTGCGCGGCAGGGTTGGCCGCTTCGGCTTTTTCTGCGGGCGGCTGCAGCCCTTCGGCCAGCGCCGCGCCCAGCGCGTCGATCACTGCCCGCACGCCCGGCACGTTGCGGCGGTCGCGGTGATAGGCCAGGTACACCGGGCAGGACGGCAGTGGCGCATCCACCTCCAGCCGCACCAGGCCGGGCACGGCATGGGCCATGGCGTCGGGCAGCAGGCAGATGCCCTGGCCTTGCTCCGTGGCCTCCTGGCGGGCCAGGTCGGAGGCGGATCGAAAGACGAACCGGGTGGCGCCCCGGCTGGCCAGCCACAGGTTGGAGGCGTCCTGCCGGCCGGTGGCCAGGTCCTGTCCCACGAAATCGTGGCTGGCGAAGTCCTGCACGCGCAGGCGGCGACCCGGCAGGCGCTGCTCGACATAGCCGTGCGAGGCGTACAGGCCAAACGTCAGTTGCCCCGCCCATTTCTCCACCACCACGGCCGAGCTGGAGCGCCCGACCCGGAGCGCGACGTCCACTTCGCGCCGCCCGACATCCGTGAAGCGCGACTCCACGGCCACTTCGATATGCAGCCCGGGGTGCGCGCTTCTCAACTGCGAGAGCACGGCGGTCACCGGCTTCACGAAGCCTTCGCCCATGCTGACGCGGATGGTGCCGGTCAGCGCATGGGCCTTCTCAGCGGGCCGGTCGTCGCGCTTGATGCCGCCCAGTCCCAGCTCGAATTGCTCGGCCAGCTCCACCAGTTCCATCGCATCGGGCTCGACCGTCGTCCCTGCGCTGCTGCGGTGTACCAGGGCGCGGCCCAGGGATTGCTCCAGCGCCTCGATGCGCCGCGCGACGGTGGAGGTGGACAGGCCGAGGGCAGCGCCTGCGGCCAGCAGGCTTTGGTGGCGGTGAAGCGCCAGGAGCACGCGCAGGTCATCCCAGGTGGTGGGCGGTTGGTTTTTCATGAATGCAAATCAGCTTACCAGCGCTGCCCATTCCCAGGCGGGCCCCCCGTCGCAATACTCGAGTGCATGAAAACCCCTTTTGATTTCTCCCAGAAAACCGTCCTGGTGACCGGCGCCTCCATGGGCATCGGTGAAGTATTCGCCAGGGAGCTTGCCCGCCGTGGCGCCAAAGTCGTGCTGATCGCGCGCAGCCGCGACAGGCTCGAGAAGCTCGCCAGCGAATTGCCCGGCGCCGAATTCCTGGTGGAGGACCTGGCCGCACCCGGGGCGGCCCGGCGGGTCTTCGAGGCCGTCAGCGCCAGGGGCCTGCTGCCGGACCTGCTGGTGAACAACGCCGGCTTCGGCACCCACGGCAGGTTTGATGAACTGGCGCTGGCCATGCAGCGGGAGGCCATCGATCTGAATGTGGGCGCCCTGGTGGAATTGACGCACCTGTGTCTCCCCGCACTGGAGCAGCGCCAGGGCGGCGTCATCAACATCGCCTCCACGGCAGCGTTTCAGCCGGTCCCGTACATGGCGGTCTACGCCGCGACCAAGGCCTTCGTCCTTTCGTTCAGCGAAGCGCTCTGGGCCGAGTACCGGCCGCGCGGCGTGCGCGTGCTGGCGTTGTGCCCGGGCGCTACCGACACGGCGTTCTTCGCCCGCGCCGGCGAGGCCGCATCCTTCGGGAAAAAAGCTTCCAGCGAAGACGTGGTTCGCCTGGGGCTGAAAGCCTTCGACGACAACCGCGCCTCGGTGGTGCACGGCTGCGCCAACTACCTGACGGCCCTGGGCGGGCGCATTGTCACGCGCGAGTTCATGGCCCGGTTCACGGCGCGCGTGATGAGGCCTGCCGCGCAGCCGGCTTGAAGACGACTGGCAAGAGACAGCGATAGAAAAAACCTGTCCCCTTCCCAACCCTAGCCCAGCACGAGCCTTGCTAGCCTTGGCACATGCTGATCTCCGAACTCGCCCGGCTCACGGGCGTCTCCATCCACGCGCTGCGGCACTACGAGCGCGCGGGCCTGCTCAAGCCCCGGCGCCTGCCCAATGGCTACCGCGACTATCCGCGCTCGGCCCGGCGCGAGGTGGTGTTCATCGCCATGTCCCGCGCGCTGGGGTTCGGGCTGCCGCGCATTGCGGAGAACCTGCGCGCCTGGCGTGCGGGGCGCATAGGCCCCGGTGACCTGGCCGATGCCGTGCAGCAGCGCGTGCAGGAGATAGACGAACAGATCGCTGCGCTGCAGGCCCAGCGCGCCCAGGCCCTGGACCATGTGCAGTGGCTGCGCGCCCGCCAGGCCGAGCGGGATCTGGCGCAGACGGCACCGGCCCCATCCAACGCACCCGACAAACCCGCCGCGCCCTGGCCGCGCGTGCGCCGTGCCGCTTCACCCACCACGAAGGAGACAGGCCATGACTGAGCCGACCACCCACCCCACCCCATCCACCCAGGCGCTGCAGAACGCCGTGCTGGCCATGCCCATGGCGCGCACCCTGGGCCTGCGCTTCGTGCGTGCCGAGCCCGGAGCCACCGAGCTGGAGATGCCCATTGCCGATGCCCTGTGCTTTCAGCCGGGCCAGTTGCAGGCCACGGCGGTCTTTGCACTGGGCGACTTTGCGGCGGTGTCGGCCGCAGGTTCACTGCTGCCTGCCGGCTGGGCCAATGCCACGGTGGACGGCAGCGTGAAGCTCTTCGCCCCCGCACGCGGCACCCACCTGCGGGCGCGCGGCCGCGTGGTGGATGCCGGCCGCGTGCTCAGCATCTGCGCAGCCGACCTGTATGCGGTGGCCGAGGATGGTCATGAAACGCATTGCGCGACCTGGCTGGGCACGGCGCGCAATCTGGAGCCCAGGCCCGTGCGGGCCTGAGAACGTTCCCCCGCCTCCCCACCCCGTATGTCAGCGCCTGCATCGTGGCGGTTGCGGGGTTGCCGAAGGACAGATCACCTCGCCAAGGGCCACCACTGCTACAGGCTCTGCTTCAAGCCAATCTTCTCTTCGGATAGGGAATCTCGCCTGTTGCGGATAAGCAGGACCAACAGCGCACAGGACAGGAGAGAAGAAAATGAGAAAACATAATTGATCATGGAATAACTGGAGCCATGAAATCCCAATGACATCGGGGCAAAAAACACCAATGCGTAAACAACCCAAAAATGATTCTTGACGACCAATAAAGGCCTAGCCCGCCAGAAATTGCTGCCGCATAGAAAAACCCCACATCCGTAATTCCTTTGCACACCAAGGAAAGGAACCCCTCCCCGACAATTTGATAACCATTGGCCTTCGATATTTCATAGAACAGCATGAATACAATCAATGCAACAGCCGGAATAATGGCACAATAAATCATCAATGAAGAAGAATCTTTGATGAACTGAAATTGCACTGCCCATCTTCCACGATTTTTTGATATCTCCATCGCCAGAAGAGCACAGACTCCTATGGCAGGCAGTTCTGCCAACAGCAATATGGCAGAAGCTTGGGATTGAATTGCAGAATACATTGCACCCAGCCCTGCAACAGACATTGACAATATATAAAGCAGATATTTTCCAAAGAAAGAATTGGCATAACCAGGAATCAAAACGGCAAATATTCTTCTGCCTGGCAATCCACGAAAATTGAATGAAAAACCGAATTGACAGTATTTCCGCATCAAAGCATATGCGGCAATGGAAAAAATGATGTCACTGAACAGATAGGCAAGAGCGACCGAGTCATCACTCATCCACTCGTTCCTCCCAAGCAGCACCATCACAACAATCACACAGGCTGCATGGAAAAAAACCTGCCACATTCTGAATTTTGCAACGATGGCAGTATGTGATCTTGACTCAAGAACGCAGCTACATACATTGATGATTCCGAAGAATGGAATACACAGAATTATCAATCTTGCCTGCGATACGGCCCCATCCAACAGTTCCTCTGGCAAACCGGATATCAGGGTTTTCGAGATAACAGGAAGCCAATACACCAGAATAAAACAAACCCCGGTGTACAAGAGGACCAACCAGAATAGCAAACTGATGAGTGAATCCGATTGCTCCTTATCTTTGCTGGCAGCCATTTCCGAAAAGAAGATGGCGCCAATACTCGCCGGCAATACAAATAAAAGTGAAGCAAAGGAAAGGGCGATGCTGAATTGGGCAACAAGAGTAGGGCTATGGAAACTAATGGCAAAAATGGTGACCATGGAGGCAAGCGGTGGTGCGGAGCGCCCAACTGCGAGGTCAAATACCCGCTTTGCATCACCAGGCCTCATACCTATCCCTCCTCCGCAGAATCAAAACCCATGATATATGACCCGAATTCTTTGAAATGAAGATCCTGGGTTACATTGAAGCTGCCATTCATTATTCATTGCCCGCCATCCCTGTCACTGCGGAATATGGACAAACATATCGGCGCAATCCTTGAGATACACTGGATGCAACAATAGAAAATCTCTTGAGCCGATATAAAAATCAATCATTCAATGCGAAAATGCATGACGCAATCGGACTGGTCTGAAAAGCGTGATGCGGGCATGCTCTGCCCCAGCATCTGAATGAGATCTCGCAGTCTGCCGACCCTGTCTTTACATCGGCGACCTGTATGCACGCCACTGCGCTGTAGCGGTTGCAGCATTGCAGTCCTGCCGAAGGACAGGACTGCCCCATTGCCTGACGCGGGCCCAAAACAGACCCGGCCAGTCAACTCACCCCCGCAGCTTCGCCCGCCGCGCCTTCACCGCCGCAGCCAGCTGCTGCAGCACAGGCACGGTCTGCTCCAGGCTGATGCAGGCATCGGTCACGGACACGCCATGCGCCAGCGGCTGGCCGTCCACGATGTCCTGCCGCCCTTCCTGCAGGTGGCTTTCGATCATCAGCCCCGTGATGCGGGCATCGCCACCGGCGATCTGCTGGGCCACGTCGGCCGCCACGTCGATCTGGCGGCGGTGCTGCTTGCTGCTGTTGGCGTGGGAGACATCGATCATGACCTGCGGGCGCAGGCCCGCACCTTCCAGCAGGGCGCAGGCGGCCTGCACATGCTCGGCGCCGTAGTTGGGCTGCTTGCCGCCGCGCAGGATGACGTGGCAGTCGCCATTGCCGCGGGTCTCGAAGATGGCGGACTGGCCCATCTTGGTCATGCCCATGAAGGCGTGGGGCGCGCTGGCCGCCTGGATGGCGTCGCTGGCCACCTTGACGCCGCCGTCCGTGCCGTTCTTGAAGCCCACAGGGCAGGACAGGCCACTGGCCAGCTGGCGGTGGCTCTGGCTTTCCGTGGTGCGCGCGCCGATGGCGCCCCAGCTGACCAGGTCGCTGATGAATTGCGGCGACAGAAGGTCCAGGAATTCCGTGCCCACGGGCAGGCCCAGGGCCAGCACATCCAGCAGCAGGGCGCGGGCCATTTCCAGGCCTTCGTTGATGGCGAAGCTGCCGTCCAGGTGCGGGTCGTTGATGTATCCCTTCCAGCCCACGGTGGTGCGGGGCTTCTCGAAGTAGACGCGCATGACCACGAGCAGCTCGCCGGCCAGGGCGTCGGCCTGGGCCTTGAGCTGGCGCGCATAGTCCATGGCCTGGTCGTGGTCGTGGATGGAGCAGGGTCCGACGACGACGATGAGCCGGTCGTCCCGGCCCTGCAGCACGCCGGAGATGGCGGAGCGGCTGGTTTCCACCAGTTGCTGCGCGGCTTCGGGCGCGGGCAGCCATTCCTGCAGCAGGGCCGGGGTGATCAGGGGGCGCACGGCCTTGATGCGCAGGTCGTCGATGCGGGTGGTGTCGTGCGTGCTCAGGGGCACGGCACTGCGTTGTACGTGGGTGGGGGTGGTCATGGCGCTATTGTCGCGCCTTGAGGTTTCCCGACCGGGGCGGGGCAAGTGGCTTGCCCGCCCCTTGGCATCGACTTACTGAGCTGCCGCTGCAGGTGCCGGTGCCGCTGCTGGCGCAGGCGCAGGTGCGGACTCTGGCGCAGCCGGCACAGCGGCCGGTGCCGCGCCATACTGCCAGCCGGCGGGCAGCAGGCCATCGATCCAGTGCAGGCGCCAGGCCATCAGTGCCAGCAAGGCCACCACGGCCAGCGCCACCAGGGTGTTGCGCAGGCCATTGCCTTCCGCATAGGGATCGCCCACCGTGCGCCGCGCGCCCACCGGCACCTTGGCGGTCTGCGACAGGCTGCGGCCCAGCGGCAGGTTGATGCGCATGCGGCCGTTGATGGCCCAGCCGCTGGCGTCCAGGATGGGACCCAGGCTGCGCTGGCGCAGCTTGAGCCAGGCAATCATCATGCTGGGCCCGGAGATGGCGGCAATGAGGCCGACCAGGGCCACGGGAATCCAGGGCCCCAGGTCGATGAACTTGCCGAAGATGCCCACCAGCACGGCGCTGATGGAGCCCAGGGCCACGCCCAGGGCGGCCACGGTGCCCACATCGGTCTTGCGCGGGGCGGCGGCCGCCGTGGCCGTGGCGGCGCTGGCCGCTGCGGTGCCGGGCGCCGTGACCAGCTGGCCGGCCTGAGTGCCCAGGCTGGCGGTCACGCCTTCTTCCTTGGCCGAGGCGCGCTTGGCCACCTGTTCCTCCACCATGCGCAGGAATTTCTTGTAGGGCAGGAAGAAGGCCTGGCCGATGCTGGTGGGGTTCTCGATGAGCTTGACGATGGTGGCGTCCCAGTCGTTGCCTGCGCGGTCATAGAACACGCCGTTGCGGCCCACGAAGAGAAAGTCCACATCGCCGGCCGTGAAGGCCGCGACGATGGCTTTCTTCTTGCCCTCGCGCCGGAGCTCGCAGTAGGCCAGGCAGGTCTTGGCGCGGCCGGCCAGCGCGGCATGGGCAGCCGTGTCGCTCACTTCCACGGTCAGGTCGCAGCTGCGCGCATCCAGGTAGAGCGTGCCGGCCTGGAAGGCCGCGCCCTCGCGCCGGTAGAAGCTGCTGAACGAGACGAAGTTGTTGAGCAGCGCCAGCAGGTCGCGCTGCAGGCGGATGAGCTTTTCCAGCGCCACGGCCTGCAGGCTGTGTTCCTTCTCGGACTCGTCCTGGGCGATGAGGTCCAGCAGCGCGGCTTCCTGCCCGCCGTCCAGCAGTGCCTGCACCTCCTGTTGCGACAGGGCATCGAGCGGCGTGGCGGGCCGGGCCGCCAGCCATTGGCGGCAGGGCTGCAGCGCGGCCTTGACCTGTTCCCACTGCGCGGCGGTGATCTCCTGCAGGTCTTCGCCCAGCACGGGCTGCACGGCCTGCTCGCGCAGGGCCTGCAGCGCACCGGCCCAGGCGGGGTTGACGCCCTGGGCCAGCGGCAGCGCGCGGTCGGCCGCCACGGCGGCCAGCGGCAGCGCGGCAATGGCCTGGGCGCCGCTGTCCAGCACTTCGCGTCCCAGGGCCGCATAGCCTTCGATGGAGGGGTTGAGCGGGTCCTGCGCGCGCGTGTCGAAGGCGGCCAGCCGCGTGCGTGCGAAGAAGTCGTCCACCTTGGCCTGCACCGCGTCCACGGCGCGGGCCGCGGCCAGGGCCTGGTCGCGCTCGGCAATGCCGCAGCCCAGGGCCTCGGCGCCTGCATGCCAGTCGCGCAGGGAACGCAGGTCGGCATAGAAGGACTCGGCCTGCTTGCGTGCGATGCCGGCCACGCCATCGGCGCCCGCCGCCGTGCCGTAGGCCTTGCCGATGCGCTCGACCAGCGCGGCCAGCGCCTTGTCGTCCCCGGCGGTGGCGGGGCTGACGATGCCGTCGCCATTGAAGCGCATGGCCGCCAGGGAGGCCAGGCGCTCGCGCACCTGGGCCAGGCTCAGCGCGGAGCCGCCGGCCTGACCGGACAGGGCCAGCATGCGCTCGGCCTCGGCATGCAGCAGGGCGCCCTGCTCGCTGTTGCGCTCCAGGCTGGACAGTTGCAGGACGTCGCCGCCATCGGCCAGCACCTGGGGGTCACGCACGCGCGCCACGGCCCATTGGCAGGCGGCGATCAGTTCGGGCGGGCGGATGCGGCCGTCCTTGTCTTCGTCGATCAGGTCCAGCGTGTCGCTGTCGAACTCGATGCCGCGCGTGGGGCAGGCCAGGGCCACCCACAGCTTCTGGTCCAGCTCGCCGATGTGCGCAATGTCCTGCCCGGTGCGGATGACCACCTGGTCCACTCCACCGGCGCGAAAAAACTCCCAAGCATGTTGCTGCTGCATGAAATACCCAACGGCCGCTCTGGCCAACGTTCGAAAAACGGAAAAAGGGCCGCAGTTTAAAAGTCATTCGGCCTGTCCAATTGAAGACATTTGTCAACGACGGGCGTCAGTGCAGGCTGTCAGGGCTATTGCTTTGTGCAAAAATAAAAGCACTGAATAGATACTTTATTGCCTTCATGCCCTCCAACTCCACCGCGTCGGCCCCTCAACAAGGCCGGGACAAGCTGCACCTGCAGCTGGCGCGGCTGTTCCGCAGCAAGGTGTCCACGGGCGCCTGGCCCGTAGGCAGCGCCATTCCCACGGTGCAGGAGCTGCAGGCGCTGCATGGCGTGTCGCGCACCACGGTGCGCATGGCGCTGGGCGCCCTGGTGGCAGAGGGCCTGCTGCTCACGCGCAAGCGCGGCGGCACGCGGGTGATTGCGGCGCCCTACAAGCCGCCGTCCTTTCTGTTGCCCACCAGCTGGAAGGAGCTGGTGGCCTTTGGCGCCCACATCGGCCAGATCACCCTGCACACCGGGCGGGACTGCCTGCCGCCGATTCCCGAAGGCTTCCCCGACGTGGGCCGCATGGCCCCCGCCTACGTGCACCTGCTGCGCGTGTACGACCATGACGCGGCGCGGTTTTGCCTGTCGCAGCTGTACCTGGAGCAGGAACTGTTCCCCGAGATCGAGGCCCAGCTGCAGCGCAGCTCCCTGGCCGTGGCCCTGAGCAGCGACCCCTCGCGCATTGCCGTGGCGCGCCAGCACCTGAGCGTGGCGCCGGCCGACGAACTGGCCGCCGAGCACCTGGGCGTGGCCCTGGGCACGCCGCTGATGCAGGCGCTGCGCTGGGCCTGCAATGCCGACGGGCTGCTGATCTACTGGGCGCGGGTCCGCTTTCTCAGCGAGTACGTGCATATGGAAATGGATCTTCTGAAATGAACCCCACCCCCTCCGCCCCGGCCAGCCGCCCGCATGCGGGCCGCGTGGCCTGGATCACCGGCTCGACCAGCGGCATCGGCCTGGCCGTGGCGCGCCATCTGGCCAGCGAGGGCGC
Source organism: Delftia sp. DT-2 (assembly GCF_028401915.1). Taxonomy (NCBI): domain Bacteria; kingdom Pseudomonadati; phylum Pseudomonadota; class Betaproteobacteria; order Burkholderiales; family Comamonadaceae; genus Delftia; species Delftia sp. DT-2. The sequence continues at coordinate 105,013 of NZ_JAQOTI010000001.1, read as the reverse complement.
GGCCATCGCGCTGCATGGCCAGGCCGCCGCTTCTGCCGAGACCGATGCGCTGGTGCGCGAGATCGCCCAAACGCATGGCGTGCCGGTGCGCCACTACGGGCTGGACCTGCGCGACGGCAGCGCCATCGCCCCGCTGGCGCAGCGCATTGCGGCCGAGATGGGCGCCATCGACATCCTGGTCAACAACGCAGGCATGCAGCATGTGAGCCCGCTGCTCGAATTCCCGGCCGGCAAGTGGGACGAGCTGCTGGCCGTCAACCTGTCGGCCCCCTTCCACGCCATCCAGGCATGCGCGCCGCAGATGCTGGAGCGCGGCTGGGGCCGCATCATCAATATCGCCTCGGTCAGCGGGCTGGTGGGCGTGGCGCGCAAGCCGGCCTATGTGTCCAGCAAGCACGGGCTGATCGGGCTGACCAAGTCGGTGGCGCTGGAGTTCGCGACCACGCCCGTGACCTGCAACGCCATCTGCCCGGGCTGGGTGCTGACGCCGCTGGTGCAACGGCAGATCGATGCGCTGGCCGCGCGCGAGGGGCTGGATGCCGACGCGGCGGCCCGCCAGCTGCTGGGCGCCAAGCAGCCCTCCCAGGCCTTCGTGACCGTGGAGCAGGTGGCGGCGCTGGCCGGTTTCCTGGCCAGCGAGCAGGCCGCCCAGGTGCGCGGCGCACACTGGAACATGGACGGCGGCTTTGCCGCCGCCTGACCCCGCCACGCCTCGCCCTGCCCCGCCAAACCCCTTTTCATACCAACGACAGACAAACCCAACCAGGAGAGACAGATGTCCTTGAACGAAACCCATGACGCAGGCCTGCGCAGCTGGGTGGCCTCGGCCAACACCGGCGCCAGCGACTTCCCCATCCAGAACCTGCCCTACGCGGTGTTCCGCCGCGCAGGCAGCCAGGAGGCCTGGCGCGGCGGCGTGGCCATCGGCGACCAGGTGCTGGACCTGGCGCGCGCAAGCGCCCTCAAGGCGCTGGGCGATGCCGTGCAGCCGCAGCTGGAGGCCGCTTCGCAGCAGCGCCTGAACGGCTTCATGGCCATGGGGCCGGCCGCCTGGTCGGCCCTGCGCCTGGCGCTGTCGCGCGCGCTGCGCGCAGGTGCTGCCGCGCAGGACGCCCTCAAGGATTGCCTGCTACCCCAGGCCGAGGTGGAGTACGCCGTGCCGGCCCAGGTCGGCGACTACACGGACTTCTATACCTCGGTGCACCACGCCACCAACGTCGGCAAGCTGTTCCGCCCGGACAACCCGCTGATGGAGAACTACAAGTGGGTGCCGATTGGCTACCACGGCCGCGCCTCCAGCCTGCGCGTGTCGGGCGTGGACTTCCGCCGCCCCATGGGCCAGCTGAAGGCGCCCGACGCCGCCGCGCCCGCACTCAAGCCCTGCGCACGCCTGGACTACGAGCTGGAGATGGGCATCTACACCGGCGCCGGCAACGCCTGGGGCGAGGCGATTTCCATGGACGAGGCCGAACACCACATCTTCGGCCTGTGCCTGCTCAACGACTGGTCGGCGCGCGACATCCAGGCCTGGGAATACCAGCCGCTGGGCCCCTTCCTGTCGAAGAACTTCGCCACCACGGTCTCGCCCTGGATCGTGACGCTGGAGGCGCTGGAGCCCTATCGCACGGCGTTCACGCGGCCCGCCGCAGATCCCCAGCCCCTGCCCTACCTCAGCTCGCCCGCCAATTCCGAGCGCGGCGCGTTCGACGTGCAGCTGAGCGTGGCGCTGGAGACCGGCCGCATGCGCGCCGAAGGCCAGGCCGCCCAGCAGATCACCCACACCAGCTACCGCCACGCCTACTGGACCATGGCCCAGTTGGTGGCCCACCACAGCGTCAACGGCTGCGACCTGCAGCCCGGTGACCTGCTGGGCACGGGCACGCTGTCCGGCCCCACCTCCAGCGAGGCCGGCGCTCTGCTGGAGCTGACCGAAGGCGGCAAGAAGCCCGTGGCGCTGGCCAATGGCGAGAGCCGCACCTTCCTGCAGGATGGCGATGCCGTGATCCTGCGCGGCTGGTGCGAGAAGCCGGGCGCCGCGCGCATCGGCTTCGGCGAGTGCCGCGCCACGGTGCTGCCCGCGCGCCAGGGCTGACAGCAGCCTCCAATCGATCGGGCGCGATGGATTCGCCCGATCGATAGCCACGAATGTCGTGATTCCGACAGCCACGAGTGCATGACACAATTGCTGACATGCCCGCCCCATCGGAAGAAGCCCTCTCAGCACCTCCCGCCACCATCGACTTCGGAAGGCAGGCGGCCCCTGCACGGCAGGAGCCCGCCTTTGCCGAGCCCGGCACCGCCAAGAGCCCCAGCAAGCTGCCGCCCTCGATCGCCAGCGCCTTCGCCGCCGCAGCCTATGCGCTGCAGCACGGCGATGACAGCCCGGCCGCCGACGAAAGGGCGGCCCCCGGCGCAAGTTCCGGCACGAATTCCGGCACGACCAGCTTCACCGGTGGCCAGGGCGCAGGCCTGATGCCCGGCCTGTACGCCAGCCTGATTGGCGAGCCCTCGCGCGACTACTACCTGCGCCTGTTCGAGCGCTTCGACGCGCTGGGCAAGCCCCTGCCCACCTGGAACCTGGCCGCAGGCCTGTTCACCCTGCCCTGGTGCGGGCTGCGCGGGCTGTGGCAAGAGGGCGGCCTCTACGCGCTGGCCGCCGGCGGCACGGGCCTGGTCTGGGGCCTGCTGCTGCGCCCCGCGCTGGGCCTGCCCCCGGCCATTGCCCACGGCATCGATGCCACGCTGGTGCTGATGGCGATTGCCATTCCCGGCCTGGGCGCCAATGCCCTGTACTGGCACCATGTGCGCCGCCACACGCTGCAAGCCATTGGCGAGGCCCCCAACATGGCCGCAGCGCACGAACGCCTGGCCCGCCGGGCGGCCACGCCCCTGCGCAAGCGCCTGGCCGTGGCGGCCGGTGCGGTGCTTGCCGCCGCTGCCGGTGCAGGCATCTGGGCGCTGTCGGGCACGCCACATTTCATGGCGGCACAGACCGAGGTGATTCCGTCCGAAGCCGTACCGGCCGCTGCACCAGTTTCGCCAGCTGCACCAGCCGTGGCGCCAACGCCCGCCGCAGCCGTAGCTGCCGTTGAAACGCCAAGGACGGAACCGGCGCCCACACCCGCCCCCACTCCCGCACCCACGCCCCGGCCGCAAGAGCCAGTCGCCCAGGCCGAGGCGCGCCCTGATCCGCAAGCGCCCTTGCCCGCTGCCGGCAGCACCGTATCCGGCACGGTCGAACCCATGCCCGTCGTGGCAGCGGCCGGCGCTGCGGGAGCCGTCGCGGCCACTGCAGCTGCAGCCATTCCCGTCAAGGCCGCGTTGGTGCCAGCCAAAGCACCTGCGCCAGCGCCAGCGTCCGTGCACGCAGCCACGGCAGCGCCCGCCAAGCCCTCCAAGGTGGCGGCTGAAACCAAACCAGCCAAACCAGCCAAGCCCGCCAAGCCCGCCGAACCCGTCGCAAAGGCCCCGGCACCTGCCAAGCCTGCCTCGGCGGCTCTGGAGCCGGGCAACTACTACATCAACATCGGCGTGTTCTCTGAAGCCGCCAATGCCGGGCGCGTGGTGGAGCGGCTGGAGAAAGCCAAGCTGCCCACGCTCAGCCAGACCCTGCACAGCAACAAGGGCGATATCGTGCGCGTGCGCTCGGGCCCCTTCGCCAAGCAGCGCAGCGCCGATCAGGCGGCGGCCAGGATACGCGCCATGGGCCTGGAGGCCACGGTCTTCCACCACGCCCCCGCGGAAGGCCGCAGCGCGCGGCGGTGATGCCCTGGCAGCACCTTGGCAATGCCTTCGTGATGCCTTTGCTGCCGCCTGTTACTTCCGCATGCCAATGGCACCGCCCGAGCCCGGCTAAGGTATGCGGCGTTGTCCGAGGCGATGCGCCAGCGCCCGCCCTGATACTGCGCAGCACACACCCCCTGAATTGAGGAGACAGACCATGCCGACGATCACCACCCCAGCCCTGCACCGCCGCCTTGCCGCCCTGGCCCTGCTGGGCGCCACCACTCTGGTTGCGGGTTGCGCCGGCATGGGCAATCCTTTTGGCGGCAGCAGCGGCGGCGCGGCGCAACCGGCCCCGCGCCCCGTGCAGGTCTGCAATGCGGCATCGGCCCAGTCCTTCGTGGGCAAGAGCAATACCTCGGCCACGCTGGAGGCCGCCCGCAAGCAGTCGGGCGCCTACATGGCCCGCGTGCTGCGCGAAGGCCAGCCAACGACGATGGAGTTCAACCAGGAACGCCTGAACCTGGTGGTCGATGGAACCGGCCGCATCGTGGCCGTGCGCTGCGGCTGACCGCCGACCGATTGCGCTGTGGCGCTGGATGAAGAAAGGACGCCAAGGCGTCCTTTTTCAATGGCCGTTGGCCCGCTCACTCGGCCAGGAACAGCTCCTGCAGGTCGCTGAGGAAGTCAAAACCCCGCTCCGTGGGCACCACCCGGCCCAGGTCGCGCGTGATCAGGCCCTTGGCCTGTGCCGCATCCAGCCCCTTGGCGATGGACGACAGCGGCAGGCCCGTACGCTCCATGAAGTCCTGCAGCGCAAAGCCTTCGCGCAGGCGCAGCGCGTTGAGCATGTACTCGAAGGGCAGGTCGGCGCGGCGCACCTCGCCGTCCTGCGCCAGTGGCGCGCCGGCCAGAGCCTGGTCCATGTAGCGCGCGGGATCGCGAAAGCGCACCTGGCGCACGATGCGGTGGGCAAAGCTGAGCTTGCTGTGCGCGCCCGCGCCAATGCCCAGGTAGTCGCCGAACTGCCAGTAGTTGCGGTTGTGCCAGCACTGGTGGCCCTCGCGCGCATAGGCCGATATCTCGTAGCGCTGCATGCCTGCGGCGGCGGTGCGCGCGGTGATGCGGTCCAGCATGTCGTAGGCCAGGTCGTCCTCGGGAATGGCCGGCGGGAACTTGGCGAAATACGTATTGGGTTCGATGGTCAGGTGATAGACCGACAGGTGCGGCGGCGCGAAGGACATGGCCACGTCCAGGTCCCGCGCCAGGTCCAGTTCGGTCTGGCCGGGCAGCGCGTACATCAGGTCGATGTTGAAGGTCTCGAAGCTGTCGGCCGCCTCGCGCACGGCCGCACGCGCCTGGGCGCCGTCGTGCACGCGGCCCACGGCCTGCAGCAGGCGGTCGTCGAAACTCTGCACGCCAATGGACAGCCGCGTGACGCCGGCCGCACGGAAGGCGCGGAAGCGGTCGGTCTCGAAGGTGCCGGGGTTGGCCTCCATGGTGATCTCGCAATCGGCCTCCATGCGCAGGCGCGCGCGGATGGCAGCCAGCAGCCGGTCGATGGCCTCGGGCGAGAACAGGCTGGGCGTGCCGCCGCCGATGAAGATGCTGTGCACCGTGCGGCCCCAGATCAGCGGCAGCGCGCTCTCCAGGTCGGCGACCAGGGCGTCGATGTAGCGGTCTTCGGGCAGCTCGGGGCCGTCGCGGCCGTGCTCGTGCGAGTTGAAGTCGCAGTACGGGCACTTGCGTATGCACCAGGGCAGGTGCACGTACAGCGACAGCGGCGGCAGGCTGCCCAGCTGCAGCGTGCCGGGGCGCATGTAGTGCTGGATGTCGCGCTGCACGGCGGCCTGGGCGCCGGAGGCCGCATCCTGGGGCTGGATGGGAATCATCGCACCCAGCGCTCGCGCACGAGTTCGATCATCTGCAGCGTGGCGCGGCCGCGGTGGCTGTGCGCGTGCTTCACGGCCGGGTCCATCTCGGCGAAGGTCTGGCCCAGCTCGGGGATGTACATCACGGGGTCGAAGCCGAAGCCCTGCGTGCCACGGCGCTCGGTGGTGATCTCGCCGAGCACACGGCCCATGGCGATCAGCGGTTCGGGATCCTTTGCGCTGCGCACGCCCACCAGGGTGCTGACCATGGCGGCGCGGCGGTCGGCCACGCCCTGCATCTGCTCCAGCAGCGCGCGCACGTTGTTGTCATCGCTTTTCTCGTAGCCGAACTGCGTGCAGTAGTAGGCCGTATCCACGCCCGGCAGCCCGCCGAAGTGCGAGACGCACATGCCGGCGTCGTCGGCAATGGCGGGCAGGCCCGTGCGCTCGGCCGCGAAGCGGGCCTTGGCCAGCGCGTTCTCCACAAAGGTGCAATGCGGCTCGGGCGCCTCGCCCTCGAACAGGTCGCCCTGGCGGATCAGCTCCACCCCCAGCGGGGCGAACATGGCTTGCAGCTCGGCGAGCTTGCCGCGGTTGTTGGAGGCCAACACAATCTTCATCGTAGAAATCCATTCGGGCGCCCGTGCGCCCTTTGTCGTCAATAGGTTCGGTAGTCCATGCGCGCCAACGGCACCGCTGCCGCGGGCCGGCAGCGGCGGTCAGCGCTTGAACTGGCGCTCGGCCGAGCGGCGTATCGCTTCGTTGATCTCGGCGATGGAGCGCTCGATGGCCGCGTCGTCGAGCTCATCTTCCAGGTCTTCGATTGCCCCGCCCTGGATCGTGGATTCAAACGCGTCGTTCTCGATGTCCTGGGTGGAGATGCCCATGGTGGACTCGAAGGCGTCTGGCGTCTCCCACTCCATGGCAATGGCCGTGACGTTGTCGCTGGCATCGCCCGCATTGCGCAGCGCCGTATCGACCAGCTGGGGAATGGCCTGGGACACGGTGCGGCCGTGCAGGGTGCGCAGCAGGTGCCCTTCGTCCACGCTGCCCCACAGGCCGTCGGAGCACAGCAGCAGCTTGTCGCCCTGCTCCAGCCGGCGCGGCTCGGTCACGTCGTAGATGGGCTTGGACGGAGAGCCCAGGCAGGTGAACAGCACGTTGCGGCTCGATGTCTTGAGCTGGGCCGCGATCTCGCCCATCTCCAGATAGGAGTGATCGCGCGTGCGCACCAGCAGCTCGCCGCCGCGCACCAGGTACAGGCGCGAGTCGCCGCAATGGATCCAGGTGATCTTGCCCTTCTGGATGACGGCGGCGACCAGCGTGGTGCGCGGCGTGTCGATCATTCCCTTGGCGCTGGCATAGCGCAGGATCTGCCGGTGCGCGTGCAGCAGCGCATCGACCAGAAAGCCCTGCGGATCTTCGAGCAGCGGCTTGGCCTGGCGCTGGAAATGCACGGACATCACCTGCAGCGCCAGCTGCGCGGCGACCTCGCCTTCGGGATGGCCGCCCATGCCGTCGGCCAGCACGAAGAGCACGGCTTCCCGCGTGTAGCAGTAACCCATGCGGTCTTCATTGAGCGCACGGCCGCCGCGGCGGCTCAGCTGGAATACCGAAAACCTCATGGCTTGCGCTCCTGGCCCACGGCTGGCAGGCCCGCTGCGCCGCTGATCTTTTGCATGTTCTTCTTGGCGTCGGTCACCAGCGTGTCCAGTTGCAGGCGCATGCGCTCGGAGACGCTGAGCTTGGTGTAGCGGCGCTCGCCTTCGCGGCTCAATTCCTTTTGCAGCGCAAACACCGACTGCGGACGCGATCCCGGGTCCACGGCCATGCACCACTCGACCACCTCGATGAGGTTGTCCGAATACACGCCGCGCAGCTTGGTCAGCGCCAGCGTGAGCCGGTCCTTGTCCTGGCGCTGCGGCGCCTCGTTGGGCGGAAATCCCTGCATGCAGGCATAGATGCAGGCGCCGATGGCGTAGATGTCGGTCCAGGGACCCAGCGATGCGTCGCGGCGGTACATCTCGGGCGCGGCAAAGCCCGGCGTGTACATGGGGCGGATGAAGTTGCCTTCCTTGGACAGCACCTCGCGCGCCGCGCCGAAGTCGATCATCACGGCACGGTCGTCATTGGTGATGAAGATGTTGGCCGGCTTGATGTCCAGGTGCAGCATCTTGTGCTGGTGCACGATGCGCAGGCCGCGCAGCACCTCGTCGAACAGCGAGCGAATGGTCGATTCGCGGAACACCTTCTCGGCCTTGAGCTCGCGCGCGGTGACGACGAAGTCCTGCAGGGTGGCACCCTCCAGGTAGTTCATCACCATGTAGACGGTTTCGTTCTCGCGAAAGAAATTGAGCACGCTGACCACGGAAGCGTGCGAGATCTGCGCCAGTGAACGCCCTTCCTCGAAGAAGCTCTTGAGGCCCAGGCGGTACAGCGAAAGTTTTTCGGGCGCCACGGCGGGCTGCAGCTCTCCGGGGGCACGGGTGGCCAGCGAGGCGGGCAGGTATTCCTTGATCGCCACCTGCTTGCCCTCTGCATCCAAGGCCAGGTAAACGACGCCGAAACCGCCGGAAGCAAGCCTGCGCACCACCCGATAGCCGCCGATCGTGCTGCCTGGCGGCAATGGCGCCGGCTTGATCTTGGAAGACATTTTTCTCCGGTGAGTCTCAGGGATGGGGCGAAACCCGGATAATCGGGCAATTGCAAGCATCCATCAAAAGTCCAATGCCAGTTTACAGCATGACCGGATACGCCAGTGCCCAGCACGGCGCGTCCGAAGAAGATGGTGGAGCGTCGGGCCGCAACAGCCGGCTCGGTCTGGAGATCCGCTCGGTCAACAGCCGCTTCCTGGATCTTTCGTTCCGCCTGCCCGACGAACTGCGCGCGCATGAGCCAGCCTTGCGGGCCCTTTTGACCGCCCGCCTCAAGCGCGGCAAGGTCGAGGTGCGCGCCGCCATCGACAACGACGACGGCAACTCCCTGCCCGACCCCTCCACCGCCATGCTGCAGCGCCTGGCCATGCTCCAGGACACTGTCCAGTCCTGGCTGCCCGACGCCCGCAGCCTGTCCGTCTCCGACGCCCTGCGCCTGGCCAGCGGCAGCGGCAACTCGGCCGTTGACTGGAGCAGCGTGCTGCCCACGCTGGCAGAGCAGGCCCTGACCGAACTGCTGGAGGCCCGCGCCCGCGAAGGCAAGCGCCTTGCCACCATGCTGCTGGACCGCATCGCGCAGCTGCGCAAGCTCGCGGCAGATGCCACGCCCCTGGTGCCCCAGCTCGTAGAGCAGCAGCGCCTGCGCTTCATGGAGCGCTGGAATGAAGCGATGGCCCTGGCCGAAGGCGCCGTGGCGCCCGAAGCCGCCCAGGACCGCGCCCTGACCGAGGCCACCGCCTTTGCCATCCGCATCGACGTGGCCGAGGAAGTCACCCGCCTGGACTCGCACCTGGACGAGATCCAGAGCCTGCTCAAGAAGGGCGGCGAGATCGGCAAGCGCCTGGACTTCCTGATCCAGGAACTGCACCGCGAAGCCAATACGCTGGGCTCCAAGTCCGCCACGCTGGAGCTGACCCGCATCAGCGTGGACATGAAGGTGCTGATCGAGCAGATGCGCGAGCAGGTGCAGAACATCGAATAAGCCCAACACAGATGCCCATGCGTGAACACACTGCGCAAAATTCCATGGATTACCCCGGAAACCTCTTTGTCGTCTCGGCCCCCAGCGGGGCCGGCAAGTCCAGCCTGGTGCGCGCGCTGCGCGAGTTCGATGCGCGCGTCTCCCCTTCCGTCTCCCACACCACGCGCGCGCCGCGTGGCCAGGAAAAGCACGGCCGCGAGTACTACTTCGTCTCCGACCAGGAGTTCGACGCCATGGTGTCGAACAACGCCTTCGTCGAATGGGCAAACGTGCACAGCCGCCGCTACGGCACGGCCAAGAAGGCGCTGGAAGAGCGCATCCAGGTCGGCACCGACGTGCTGCTGGAGATCGACTACCAGGGCGCACTGCAGGTCAAGCAAGCGTTTCCGAACGCCGTGCTGATCTTCATCCTGCCGCCCAGCTGGGACGAACTGCGTGCCCGCCTGGAAAACCGGGGCGAGGACGCGCCCGAGGTGATCGAGCTGCGCCTGAAGAACGCGGCCGAGGAGATGGCCCAGGTGGCGAAATTCGACTTCGTTATAATCAACGAATTGTTCGAGAGCGCACTGTTTGATCTCAAGACGATCATCCACGCCCAGCGCCTCAAGTATGCGGCTCAGCGCAGCCGCCGCGCAGAGACCTTCGAGTCTCTCAATATTTCTGAACCCAACTGACGTTTCCCGGAGATCCTGATGGCACGCATCACTGTTGAAGACTGCCTGGAGCAGATCCCTAACCGCTTCCAGCTCGTGTTGGCCGCCACTTACCGCGCACGCATGCTGAGCCAGGGTCACACGCCCAAGATCGAAACCAAGAACAAGCCCGGCGTCACCGCGCTGCGCGAGATCGCCGAAGGCAAGGTCGGCATCGAGATGCTGAAGAAGGTTCCGGGCTGATTTGCTGCAAAGCAACACAATGGCCCCACAAAGAGCACCGCACAGCGGTGCTTTTTTTACATGAAGCCTGCACAAACCAGCATGCACGCTACATTTAAGTCATGAAAGCGGCCTTGACTTCGTTCACAGCCCCCTCTGATCCCGTACCGCCACCCCGGCCCGAGCGCATGTCTGCAGAGCAGGCAACCGCCGTGTCGGCCAATGCCTTTGCCGGACTGATGGAGCACCTGGGATACCTGGATGCCACCAGCATCGAGCAGGTGCGCGAAGCCTATGCCTTCGCCGACCAGGCCCACAGCGACCAGTGGCGCAGCAGCGGCGAACCCTATATCACCCATCCCATCGCGGTCACGGCGCTGTGCGCGAGCTGGAAGCTCGACGCCCCGGCCCTGATGGCCGCGCTGCTGCACGATGCGATGGAAGACTGCGGCGTCACCAAGGCCGATCTCGCCCAGCGCTTCGGCCAGGACGTGGCCGAGCTGGTCGACGGCCTCACGAAGCTGGACAAGCTGCAGTTCAACACGCGCGAAGAGAACCAGGCGGAATCCTTCCGCAAGATGCTGCTGGCCATGGCGCGCGATGTGCGCGTGATCCTGATCAAGCTGGCCGACCGCACCCACAACATGCGCACCATGGGCGACATGCCGCGCAGCAAGTGGGGCCGCATCTCGTCGGAAACGCTGGAGATCTACGCACCCATCGCCCACCGCCTGGGGCTGAACCAGACCTACCGCGAGCTGCAGGACCTGGCCTTCCGCCACCTGCATCCCTGGCGCTACGCCACGCTGGAAAAAGCCATCGCCCGCTCGCGCAAGCGACGCCGCGACCTGGTCCAGCGCGTGCAGGACGAGGTCAATGCCGAGTTCGCCGGCGCGGGGCTGCAGGCCCGCCTTGCCGGCCGCGAAAGCACGCTGTATTCGCTCTATCTGCGCATGGAGAAGAACCAGCTGAGCTTTGCCAAGGTGACGGACATCTACGGCTTTCGCATCATCTTGCCGCGCGTGATCGATTGCTACACGGCGCTGGGCGTGCTGCACCAGATGTACAAGCCCATGCCGGGCCGCTTCAAGGACTACATCGCCATTGCCAAGAACAATGGCTACCAGTCGCTGCACACCACGCTGGTGGGCCCCTCGGGCGTGAACATCGAGTTCCAGATCCGCACCGAGGAAATGCACATCGTCGCCGAGGCCGGCGTGGCCGCCCATTGGCTCTACAAGGCCCAGCCCGGCCACGATTCCGAGCAGCTGGGCACGCAGTGGCTCCAATCGCTGCTGGACATCCAGAACGAGACGCGCGATGCCGCCGAGTTCTGGGACCACGTCAAGGTGGACCTGTTCCCCGACGCCGTCTACGTGTTCACGCCCAAGAGCGAGATCATGGCCATGCCGCGCGGTGCCACCGTGGTGGACTTCGCCTATGCGATCCACAGCAAGGTCGGCAACCACATGACCGCCGCGCGCATCAACAACGAGGAAGTGCCGCTGCGCACCGAACTCAAGAGCGGCGACGTGGTGCAGATCGTCACCTCCGAAGACGCCACGCCCAACCCGGCCTGGCTGGGCTTCGTCAAGACCGGTCGCGCGCGCTCCAAGATCCGCCATTACCTGAAGTCGGCCGCGCAAAGCGAATCGGCACGCCTGGGCGAGAACCTGCTGGCCCAGGCCATGCGCGCCGAAGGCATGGACGCCGTGCCGCCGGCCGATGAAGCCAACCAGGCGCTGTGGGACGAAGTGCTGCGCATGGCAGGCAGCCGCAGCCGCGCCGACCTGATGGTGGACATCGGCATGGGCCGGCGCATTGCGTCGCTGGTGGCCTCGCGCCTGACGGCGCTGATGGCGCGCCACGGCCACCGGCCCGACGCCCTGCTGCTCACGCGCGAACGCTTCAATGCCAGCAACCGGCCCTTCCAGGGCGCCGTGCTGCTGGACGGCTCCAACCAGGGCTCCATCCACTACGCGCAGTGCTGCCGGCCCGTGCCGGGCGACGCCATCGTGGGCTATCTGGGCAGCGGCGAAGGCCTGATCGTGCACCACGCGCAATGCAAGATCGCACAGCGCCTGCAGGAAAAGGACAGCGACCGCTTCATCGTCGTGGAATGGGCAGATGACATCGATGCCGCGCGCCTTTTCGAGGCCCGCATCGTCGTCACCGTCAACAACGGCAAGGGCGTGCTCGCCCGCGTGGCAGCCGAGCTGGCCGGCGCCGAAGTGGACATCCTGCGCGTGGACATGGCCGACGAGGCCGCCATGAGCACCACGGACCTGTGCTTCGTGATCTCGGTGCACGACAACCAGCAGGTGGAGTCCGCGCTGCGCAACCTGCGCCGCGTGCACTCTGTGGTGCGCGCATCGCGCGTCATCCCCTGAACACTGCCCCGCTCCTGCGGGGCTTTTTCATTGCTCCAGGTCCTGGGCCAGCTGCTGCAGCAACGGGCCGCAGTCCTGCTCGATCTTGAGGGCCAGCAAATCCTCGGAGCGCATGCGGCCCTGGTTGATGGCGGCCACCGGCTTGCCCTGGGCCACGGCCTCATGCACGAAGCGCAGGCCTGAATACACCATCAGCGAAGAACCGGCGACCAGCAGCCCGCCGGCCTGCTGCAGCATGGCGCGCACGGCCTGCACCCGCTGGCTGGGCACGCCTTCCCCATAGAACACCACATCGGGCTTGAGCACGCCGCCGCAGTGCGGGCAGGCCGGCACGTCGAAGCGGCTGAAGTCGCGCCCCTCCAGATCGGCATCGCCATCGGGCGCGGCCTGGGCGCTCAGGCCGGCCCAGCCGGGGTTGCGCTGCAGCAGCATGGCCTGCAGCGCGGCGCGCTCCATGCCGGCGCCACAACCCATGCAGCGCACGGCGGCAATGCGGCCGTGCAGGTCGATGACACCCTCGCTGCCTGCTGCCGTATGCAGGCCGTCCACATTCTGGGTGACCAGGCCTTCGATCCATCCGCGCTGCTGCAACTGCGCCAGTGCCGCGTGGGCCTGGCCGGGCCTGGCCTGCGCCATCACGGGCCAGCCCAGCAGGCTGCGCGCCCAATAGCGCTGGCGCGTGGCATGGCTGCCCATGAAGGCCTGCAGCGTCACCGGCTGGGGGCGCTTCCACTGGCCTTCCAGATCCCGGTAGTCCGGAATGCCGGAGCCCGTGCTGCAGCCCGCGCCCGTCAGCACCAGCCAGCGCCGGCCGGGCGGCAGCAAGGCGCGCAGGGCCAGCGCGGCATCGTGCAGAACCGGGGATGGTGATGGCGGCGGAGCGATGGCGGTCATGGCTGCACAGCATAGCGGCCCCGCACGCCCAATGCAGAAACACCGTGTTGCACTCCGAGCCGGGGTGCAGCGGAGACAATGGCCGGATGCCTCACGCACACGCCACCGCCCACGCCTTTCCCATCGCCCGCCATCCCGCCGCGCTCAACCGTGCCGCCCTGGCCACCGCCCTGGCCGCCGTGCTGCTGGCCGGTTGCGCGTCCCGGCCGGCGCCTGCGCCGGTCACGGTGCTGCCCTCCATGCCGGCCCCCACGGCGCCTGTCGCGCCCGTGCAGCCCGAACCGGCCACCGCGCCGGATGCCGCCCAGCAGGCCGAGGCCACCAGCTTCGAAGCGTGGAAGCGGGATTTCGCGCGCAAGGCGCTGGACGCCGGCATCTCGGAGAAAACCGTGCGCAGCGCACTGGAGCCTGCCCGGCTGCAGCGGCGCGCGGTGCAGCTGGACCGCTCGCAGCCAGAGTTCACACGCACGCCCTGGCAGTACCTGGACAGCGCCGTCTCGGCCCAGCGCATTGCCCAGGGCCGTGCCAAGCTGCGCGAAGCGGCTGCACCGCTGCAGGCGGCCAGCCAGCGCCATGGCGTGCCGGCCGAGGTGATCGCCGCCATCTGGGGCATGGAAAGCAATTACGGCAGCAACTTCGGCAACTTCCCCACCGTCGATGCGCTGGCCACCCTGGCCTTCGACGGCCGGCGCGCGGCCTGGGCTCAGAAGGAGTTGCTGGCCGCCCTGCGCATCATCGACAACGGCGACATCGATGCGGCCCACATGATCGGCTCCTGGGCCGGCGCCATGGGCCATACGCAGTTCCTGCCCTCGGTCTTCCTGGCCTATGCGGTGGATGCCGATGGCGATGGCCGCCGCGACATCTGGGGCAGCCTGCCCGATGTGACGGCCTCCACGGCGAACTACCTGGCCCATTCGGGCTGGAAGACGGGCGAGCCCTGGGCCGTCGAAGTGCGCCTGCCGGCAGGCTTTGACCATGCACGCGCCGAGACCAGCGTGCGCCAGGACAGCGCGCAATGGGCGGCCGAGGGCGTGCAGGCCGTGGACGGCTCCGCCCTGCCCGCCATGGCCGATGCCAGCGTGATCGCACCGGCCGGCGCGCGCGGCCCGGCCTTCATGGTGGGCGCCAACTTCCGCACCATCCTGCGCTACAACAACTCCGTGAATTACGCGCTGGGCGTGGGCCTGCTGTCGCAGCAGCTGGCCGGTGGCCCGGGCGTGCAGGCGGCCTGGCCGCGCGATCTGGCACCGCTGTCGCGCGAGCAGTTGCGCGCCTTGCAGGCCGCGCTCAACGAACGGGGATTTTCGGCCGGCACGGCCGATGGCGTGATGGGCCCGGCCACGCGCGCGGGCCTGCGCCAGTTCCAGCAAAGCCAGGGCCTGGTGGCCGACGGCTATCCCACGCTGGAGCTGCTGCAGAAACTGCAGCCCTGAACGCTCACCCGGCGGCGCTGCCCGGCTCCGGGTAGGTGACGTCCAGCACTTCCAGCGTGCGCACACCTGCGGGGGTGGGCAGGGCCACCTCGTCGCCCACACGGGCCTTGAGCAGGGCGCGCGAGACGGGTGCGATCCAGCTGACCTGCTGGCGTGCGCTGTCGGCCTCGTCGATGCCCATGATGGTGATGGTGCGCTCCTCGCCCTCGTCATCGACATAGGTGACGGTGGCGCCGAAGTAGATCTGCTCGCTGCCGGCATGCACGGAGGGATCGACCACCTCGGCGATCTCCAGCCGCTTGGTCAGAAAGCGGATGCGCCGGTCGATCTCGCGCAGGCGCTTCTTGCCGTAGAGATAGTCGCCGTTCTCGGAGCGGTCGCCATTGCTGGCCGCCCAGTGCACGATCTCCACGATGCGCGGGCGCTCGTTGTCGATCAGGTCCAGCAGCTCCGTCTTCAGCCGCTCGAAGCCCTGGGGCGTGATGTAGTTCTTGCCGCCCGGCGGCAAGGGCGGCAGGCCGACTTCATCATCGTCGTCGCCGTCGGATTCCTTGGTGAAAGCCTTGCTCATAGGGAGCCGATCTTCACACAGATCACCGCAGCAGGCGAAGACGCCGCACAAACCTCGACACCAACTGAGCACAAACGAAAAAGCCTCAGAACTTTGCAGTTCTGAGGCTTGTCGTTTTGGTGCGGCTGGCAGGAATCGAACCCACGACCCCTTGGTTCGTAGCCAAGTACTCTATCCAGCTGAGCTACAGCCGCCAAGCTTCGAATTATAGCGTGCTTTTTGAACGCCTACGGAAAACCATGAAAATATCGAAAAATAACCGTTGACCAGCGCCTGAACCATGGCCACGGCCTCCGTGCGTGGCGCCTGAAACGAAAAAGCCTCAGAACTTTGCAGTTCTGAGGCTTGTCGTTTTGGTGCGGCTGGCAGGAATCGAACCCACGACCCCTTGGTTCGTAGCCAAGTACTCTATCCAGCTGAGCTACAGCCGCCAAGACAACGATTGTATATCAATTTCCGGCCTCTCCGCAAAAATTGCAACCATCGCAAACTCCCGGCCCCGTGGCGCACCGCGCTGGCCTATATTGGCCGGTCGCGGATGCAGGCCCTGCCCTGCACCTGCGCGGGAGACAAACACAGCGAGCGGCCCGCCGCAGCGGCGGGAACGACAAGACATGACAGACAAGCGCGCGGCCACGCAGCCGCAACCGCCCGAGGGCGCCATGTGGGGGCAGCTGTTTCGCCGCAGCGCCCGCCCCTCCCTGAGCCTGCAGGGCCAGATCCGCGAGATGCTGGTCGATGCCATCCTCTCGGGCATCCTCGCACCCGGCGAATCCATTCCCTCCAGCCGCGAGCTGGCGCGCCACCTGGGCGTGGCACGCATCACCGTCGTGCTGGCCTACCAACAACTGGCCGAGGAAGCCTTTTTGCTGAGCCGCCAGCGCAAGGGCCACTTCATCCATCCCGACGTACTCAAGGGGCGCACGCCAGGCGGCGCTGCGGCCAGCAGCACCCCTGGCGAAGGCCGCCGCACCGACTGGTCGCGGCGCCTGTGGCTGCTGCCCAGCCAGCAGCGCAGCATCGTCAAGGAAGAGGACTGGCAGCGCTACCCCTATCCCTTCCTGTACGGCCAGTTCGACAAGGAGCTGTTTCCCACGGCCGCCTGGCGCGAATGCTGCCTCAAGGCGCTGGGGGTGCTGGACATACGCCAGTGGGCGCCCGACCAGATCGCGCGCGACGACGAGATGCTGATCCAGCAGGTGCAGACCAAGATCCTGCCCAGGCGCGGCGTCTGGGCCTCGGCCGACGAGCTGATCATTACCGTGGGTGCGCAGCACGCCCTCTACATGGTGGCCGACCTGCTGATGCGCGAGGGCACGGCCGTGGGCATCGAGGAGCCCGGCTATCCCGATGCGCGCAACATCTTCAGCAGCCGCACCTCCCAGGTCATCCCGCTGCCGGTGGACGGCCAGGGCCTGCCGGTCACGCCGCTGCTGCGCCAGCTGGACTACCTCTACGTGACGCCCAGCCACCAGTGCCCCACGGGCGTGACCATGCCGCTGGCCCGGCGCGAGGCGCTGCTGGAGATGGCCGAGGCGCACGACATCATCCTCATCGAGGACGACTACGAGAGCGAGAGCAGCTTCGACGGCCAGCCCATTCCGGCGCTCAAGAGCCTGGACCGCAGCAACCGCGTGATCTACGTGGGCAGCCTGTCCAAGAGCCTGGCGCCGGGCCTGCGCGTGGGCTACATCGTGGCGGCGCCCGAGCTGATCCGCGAGCTGCGCGCACTGCGCCGGCTCATGATCCGCCACCCTGCCACCTTCGTGCAGCGCACGCTGGCCATGTTCATCTCCCTGGGCCACTACGAGGCCCAGCAGCGGCGCCTGGCCCAGGCGCAGAAGGAGCGGCACGCAGCCCTCACGGCCGCCATGGCCGAGCATGCGCCCGGCTGCCGCATCACGCCCGTGCGCGGCGGCGGCTCGTGCTGGGTGCAACTGCCCGACCACATTCCTGTCGATGCCCTGGCGCAGCGTGCCGCCGCGCACGGCGTGCTCATCGAGCCCGGCGATGTGTTCTTCGCCCGCCCGGGCACGCCCGGCAGCTACATGCGCATGGGCTACCAATCCATACCCGCCAACGACATCGGCCAGGGCGTGAAGGCCCTGGCCGATGCGATCCGTGAGGAGCAGCCCGAGAAGTAACGCCAGGAATGGCCGGGACCGGCCCTGCCGGCCCCGTCGCCCCTGGGTCAATACTTCTGCGGCTCGGGCCGCGAAGCCTCGGACAGCGATGTCACCACGGGCGCCACGCCGCGCTGCAGGAACTGCCGCACGGCGTAGGCCAGCAGCAAAATGCACAGGCTGGCCACGCCCAGCGCCAGCGGCGTGCGCTGCTCGGGGATGAAGGCCATGGCGATGACGATGGACAGCATGCCGAAGATGGCGAACCAGGTCAGGTACGGATAGCACCACATGCGCACCTTGAGCTGGTGGGGCGCCTCGCGCTCCAGCCGGGCGCGCAGGCGCAGCTGCGAGATGGCGATCAGGATGTAGACGAAGATCGCCACCGTACCGTAGGAATTGACCAGGAAGGCAAACACCTTGTCGGGCGACACATAGGACATCACCACGGCGCCGTAGCCGAACAGCGTGGCCACCAGGATGGCCCGCGTGGGCACGCCGTTGCGGCTGACCTTGGCCAGCGCCTTGGGCGCATCGCCGCGCCGCGTCAGCGCGAACAGCATGCGCGAGGATGCATACAGCCCCGAGTTCAGCGCCGACAGCACGGCCGTCAGCACGATGGCATTCATGATCTGCGCGGCGGCCGGCACGCCCATGGTGTTGAGCGCGCTGACATACGGCGTGGCAATGCCGCCCGCATTCCAGGGCACCAGGCAGGCCACCAGGAAGATGGAGCCCACATAGAACACCAGCACGCGCGTGATCACCGAGTTGGTCGCCTTGGCCACGGCCTTCTGCGGCTCGGCCGTCTCGGCGGCGGCAATGGTCACGATCTCGGCGCCGAAGTAAAAGCCCGTGGCCGCCACCGCCCCGGTCAGCACGGGCACGATGCCGTTGGGCATGAAGCCGCCGTTGCCGGTGAGGTTGCCGAAGTGCATGCCCTGCGAGGCGGGCGTCAGGCCCAGCACGTAGACGCCGGCCACGAACAGGAAGACCACGATGGCCGCCACTTTGATGGAGGCGAACCAGAACTCGAACTCGCCAAAGGACTTGACCGACACCAGGTTGGTCAGCGTCAGCATCACCAGCAGCACCAGGCTGATGCTCCAGTTGGGCACATCGGGCAGCCAGTAGCGCACCAGGTCGGCGCCGGCCACGGCCTCCAGCGCCACGACGATGACCCAGAAGTACCAGTACATCCAGCCCGTCAGAAAGCCTGCCAGCCGGCCCACGCCGGGACGGTCGCGCCAGGCCTCGCGCGCAAACTCGTAGAACGAGCCTCCCCCGGGCATGGAGCAGGCCAGCTCGCCCAGCATGCGCATGACCAGCACCACGAGCAGGCCCGTGATGAGGAAGGAAAGAATCGCGGCCGGCCCGGCCGACTTGATGACGACGCCGCTGCCCACGAACAGCCCGGCGCCGATGACGCCACCGAGGGCGATCATGGTCATGTGGCGTTCCTTGAGCCCGTGCGAAAGCCCCGGTGAAGAGGCGTGCTGATTTCCGATCATGTCTTGTCTCCTGTTTTATTCAGGCGCCACGGCTGATGCTCTGTTGTGGTGGCTGCGCAGGTGCGCGCCTTGCCGTGGCGTATCCGGTGTTCCCGGTGGCACGGGGCCGCATGGCCCCGCGCCGTCAGGCGGCCGCCACCGGCGGGCGGTCCTTGCGGAAGGCGTTCTTCACGGCGATCTTTCCGTCCTTGAAGGTGAAGACATCCACCATGCGCGCTTCCACGCGCAGGCCGTCGGCCTTGGTGCCCTTGAAGGTGCTCTCGGACACGCCACGGTCGCCCTGCACGAAGTGGTCTCCATCGAGCCAGGCCGCATCGGGAAAGGCCTGCCAGGCCATCTGGAAGCCCTCGCGCACGGCCTGGCGGCCGATGAAGCTGCGGCCCATGAGATCGGGCCCGGCCACGGCGTGGAACTCGCATTCATCGGCCATGAAGCCCATCAGGGCCTCGATGTCGTGGCGGTTCCAGGCCTCGGCAAAGCGGGCCAGGAACTGTGCGTCGGGAGGGTTGGTGTCTGCGCTCATGCTGTCTCCTTGTCTGTGGTGGGTCCCACGGCGCCGGGCCCGGGCAGGGCCGCCGCGCCGCGTCATCGAAATGTCGATGGGCCATGGTAGGTAGCAGGCACACGGACCCGTTAGAACCAGATGCCATCAATCGTTAGGTCCAGGCGCGCGCACCGGCCGCCACTGGCTCTATCGAAAGCTGGGCTGTGGCGCTAACTGGCTCCATGGCCTGCTGGCTATGCTGATTCCATCGTCGGTGCACCGCCTTGCAGAGCTCGCCGGCACTGGCCCCATTCCACCGAATCCATAGCAAAAAGCGGCAGATCCCAAGCCGCCGCACCAGGAGACATCCGCCATGAAAGCCGAGGACATCCGCCCCAGCCACCTGCGTCCCTACGACCCTCAGTACGACCCGCTGGTGGCCGCCAACCCGGGCCACGGCACGGGCTATGCGCCCACCTACTGGGTCGGCACGGCGGGACGACCGCCAGACGATGACGGCCCGGTCACCGGCGACATGGACGTGGACGTGGCCATCGTCGGCTCGGGCTTCACGGGCCTGGCCACGGCCCTGTTTCTGGCGCGCGAACACGGCATACGCGCCGTGGTGCTGGACGCCAACCAGACCGCCTGGGGTTGCACCAGCCGCAACGGCGGCCAGGGGCAGAACGCCAGCGGGCGCCTGTACCGCTCGCAATGGATCGCACGCTGGGGCAAGGACGTGGCGCTCAAGCTCGACGCCGAGATCCGCGAGGGCTTCCAGACCTTCAAGGACCTGGTGGCCGAATTCCCCGAGTGCGAGCCCCAGCCCGGCGGCCACCTCTACATCGCCCACCGCGAAAAAAAACTCGACTTCCTGCGCAACGAGACCCAGATCATGCGCGAGGTCTTCGGCTACGACGCCCGCATGCTCAGCCCCGAGGAGCTGCGCCGCGCCTATGTGAACGACGCCGACAGCCACGGCGCCATGCACGAGCCCGACGGCATCGGCGTGCACCCGCTCAAGCTGGCCTTCGGCTACCTGCGCAAGGCGCGGGAGCTGGGCGTCAAGGTGCACCCGGCCAGCCCGGTGCTGGGCGTCGAGACGCGCAACGGCGTGCACCACCTGCGCACGCCCGGCGGCACCGTGCGGGCGCGCGCCGTGGGCTTTGCCACGGGCGGCTACACCAGCAACGCCCTGCATGGCAGCCTGCGCTCCAAGATCATGCCCATCCTCTCGAACTCGCTGGTCACGCGGCCGCTGACCGAGCAGGAGCTGAAGGCCACGGGCTTCAAGACCACCCAGGTCATCACCGACACGCGCACGCTGCGCTTTTACTACCGCCGCCTGCCCGACAACCGCGTGCAGATCGGCAGCCGCAGCGCCGTCACGGGTGCCGATGCGCCCAACCCCATCCACATGGCCAAGCTGGTGGACGGCCTGCACCGCAAGTTCCCGGCGCTCAAGGGCATCACCATCGACTACTCCTGGTGGGGCTGGGTCGATGTGAGCCACGACATGATGCCGCGCGTCTTCCAGCCCGACCCGGGCCAGAGCATCTTCTACGCCGTGGGCTATGGCGGCAACGGCGTCTCCTTCTCGGCCCACGCGGGCCGTCGCATGGCCGAGCGCATCGCGGGCCGCCAGAGCAAGACCTTCGAGCTGCCCATCTACAACTCGGAGCTGGAGTATCCGAACGTCTTCAACATGGTGCGCTCGCCCGCGTTTGCGCCGTTTCGCCGGCTGGGGCAGCGGTTCCTGTACCACTGGTACTACATGCGCGACGAAAAGCTCTGAACCCCAACCGATTGCTGCTTGGGCCGGCCTGCTGCAGGGGGCCGGCCCTTTTTTTTCAGCAGCGCCGGGGGCAGCCACCTGCTACCGGTTCCGCATCCAGTCGGCCGTGTTCATGAAGCTGGCCTTGAGGCGCACGCGCAACTCCTCGGGCACGCCGGTCTCGCCCATGGCCTGGTCCATGCAGGCCACCCACTGGTCGCGTTCCAGGATGCCGATGGAAAACGGCATGTGGCGCATGCGCAGGCGCGGGTGGCCGAAGCGATCCTGGTAATGGTCAGGGCCGCCCAGCCAGCCGCACAGGAACCAGAACAGCTTCTGGCGCGCGTCGGCCAGCGTGCTGCCATGGGCGGCACGCAGTTCGGCATAGCCGGGCTCCAGGTCCATCAGATCGTAGAAACGGTCCACCAGGGCCTGCACCCTGGGCTCGCCGCCGATCCATTCATAGGGGGTCTGGGGCGCGTTGTTCTGGGATTCCTCTGACATGGCGAAAAGCGGCTGGCGGCTGAGTGAAACCCGCGATTGTCAGGCATGTGCCATGTCCGTGCTTGCGTGCGTGCCGGCCCGCAAGAAGGCATACACGCCCAGCGCCGTCAGCACGGTGATGCCGGCCAGCACATCGAGCAAGGTGGAAAAGGCCTGGCCATACGCGGCCAGCACGGCCGATGCAGGCAGGCCGGGCAGCAGCGACAGCGCGCCGGCGAGATCGCCCGTCACCAGCAACTGTGCGGCCGGGCCGGTGGCCGCCAGCGCCTGCGGCGCCAGTGGTGCAGCCAGTGCCGACAGCCGCCATGACAGCAGCGCCGCCAGGCCCGCGCCCACCAACGCCAGCGCAATGCCCTCGCCCGCCACGCGCACCGTGCTGAAGATGCCCGTGGCCATGCCCGCGCGCTCGCTGGGCACCACGCTCACGGCCAGGCCATCCATCAAACCCCAGGGCAGCCCGATGCCCAGGCCGACCAACACCAGCGGCGCCGCCATCTGCGCAAAGGCCGTGCCCGGCGCGCACCCGCCCAGCCACAGCAGGCCCGCAGCGCACACCAGCAACCCCGCCAGGCACAGCAGCGCGGCCGAAACCCAGCGCGTGAGCCAGCCCGCCAGCAACGGCACGAACAGCATGGGCAGGGACAGCACAAACATCAGCTGCCCCGCCTGCAGCGGCGCCATGTCCTCCACGCCGATGAAGCGCACCGGCAGCAGCACCAGCAGCACCACGAAGGCATAGGCCGGCGCACCCGCCAGCAACTGCACGCCCACGAAACGCGGATAGCGAAACAGCGACAGGTCCAGCATGGGCTGCCCCGTGCGCTGCTGCACGCGCCGCTCCACGGCCACAAAGGCCGCCAGCGCCAGCGCGGCACCGGCCAGCGGCAGCAGCGCCGCCCCGCTGGACCAGCCCGCCTCCGGCCCCTGCAGCACGCCCCAGGTCAGCAGCGCCAGGGCTGCGGTGAACAGCAGCGCACCGGCCCGGTCCAGCCGCTGCGCCTGCGGATTGCGCGACTGCGGCATGCAGCGCAGCCCCAGCACCAGCGCGGCCAGCGCCACGGCGGCCACGCAAAGCACCACGCCGCGCCAGCCCGCCACGCCCAGCAACCAGCCCGACAGCAACGGCCCGAAGGCCAGGCCCACGCCAAACGACGTGCCCACGCCACTGAAGGCGCGCATGCGCCCCGCTCCATCGAACACCTGGGCCAGCGCCGCCGTGCCGCCCGCCAGCGCGGCCGCCGCGCCCAGGCCCTGCAGCGCACGCAGCAGGTTGAACACGACAATGGCCCCCTGCCCGCCCAGGCAGGCCTGGGCCAGCGCACTGGCCAGCACCACGCCCAGCCCGGTCAGGAAAACGCGCCGCCGCCCGTGCAGATCGGCCAGCGCGCCGGCCGCCATCAGCGTGGCGCCAAAGCTCAGCATGAAGGCATTCGTCACCCAGTTGAGCGCCAGCGGCCCGCCGCCCAGCGCCTCGCGCAGCGCAGACAGGGCCACGGCCGGCCCGGTAAAGCTCAGCGGCATCGCCAGCGCCGCAAGGCACACCGACAACAGCACCCAGACCGGGGATGCATGCGGTCGCGCTGTGCCGTGGAGCGCATCCGGTGCGCGGGAAGAAGTCAGGCAGGAGGACATGGTTGGCAAGGCTTTCGCAATTTCCCGGCCGCACATGGCCAGGCATGCATGAACGATAAAAGCGCTGCAATGCCGTGAAAATAGGCGCCAGACTCCCCACACTCCCAACCCCAGGTTGGCAATCGACATGGACAGCTTCAGCGGACTCGAATCCTTTGTGCGTGCAGCCGACCTGCTGAGCTTTGCCGAGGCCGGGCGCGCCCTGGGCATCTCGGCCTCGGCCGTAGGCAAGAACGTGGCGCGGCTGGAACAGCAACTGGGCCTGCGCCTGTTCCAGCGCACCACGCGCCAGGTGCGGCTCACACAGGAAGGCGCGCTGTTCCATGAGCGCTGCCGCCGCATCCTGGATGAACTGCACTATGCGCGCGCCACCATGCAGGCCGCCGCCGAGGCGCCGCGCGGACGGCTGCGCGTGAGCCTGCCCACCATCGGCTACCGCTTCCTGCTGCCTGTGCTGCCCGAGTTCCAGGCCCTGTACCCGGAGGTTGACCTGGACCTGGACTTCAACGACCACCTGGTGGACGTGGTCGAGGCCGGCCTGGACGTGGTCATCCGCAGTGGCGAACTGGCCGACTCGCGCCTGGTCGCGCGCCGGCTGGGGCCGTTCCGCTTCATCCTGGCCGGCTCGCCCGCCTACCTGGCGGCACGAGGCATACCGCAATCCCCCGCCGAACTGGCACAGCACAGCTGCCTGCGCTACCGCTTCCTGAGCAGCGGCAAGCTGGAGGAATGGGTGCTGCCCGGCATGCCGCCCCACCTGCCCGCCGCCCTGGTCTGCAACAACATGGAAGCCATGCTGGGCGCGGCCGTGGCGGGCATGGGGCTGGCCTATATGCCGGACTTCCTGGCGCGGGATGCACTGGGGCGTGGCGAACTGCAGCGGGTGCTGGCGGAGGACCTTACGCACACGGGGCAGTTTTCGGCGCTGTGGGCGTCGAGTCGGCAGTTGTCGCCTAAGGTGAGGGCGTTTGTGGATTTTGTGGGGGAGAGGCTGTTCAAGGAGTCTTGAACGGGGCCGTCCCCTGCTGTTGCTCGTTCTTGTCCCTGCTGTTGCTCGTTTCTGCCCCTGCCGGGTGGTTGTTTTTCGAGGCCGGGTCTCGGCCCGGCGGCCGACTGCCCTTTCTTGATTCGCCAAGAAAGGTCAGATCAAAGAAGGCGACCCGAATGTCCGCGACCCTCCGCTTCGCTGCGGGCAACCTGCGTCGTGGCGGTTGCGGGGTTCGCCGTGAAACTCTCTTCGCGCTGCGCGCTACGTTCAAACATCACGGCGAGTCAGATCACGAAGCAGTCCTGTCCTTCGGCAGGACTGCAACCCCGCAACCACCACGCCGCAGGCGCTGACATACGGGAAGTTGGTGCGGGCCTTCGCTTCGCTCGGCCCCTGGTTTGAAGCCGAACGCAGTGATGGCGCCGGCTGTTGGCTGTTGGCTGTTGGCTGTTGGCTGTTGGCTATCCCTCAGCCTCCCCCCTTCTGCCCACGCCTGCGTTGGGCGGGATGCGGGGTGGCAGCCCTGCCGAAGGACAGGGCTGCTTCGTCATCTGACTTGCCGCAGTTGTTTGAGCGAAGCGCGCCAGCGCGCAGCGAGTTCTGCGGCGCACCCCGCATCCCGACCAACGCAGGTCGCCCCGGAGCGCAGCGCAGGGGTCGTGGGCAGCGGGGCGCACTTCTTTGCCTCCTTTCTTGCTGCGCGGCAAGAAAGGAGGTCGGCCGCCGGGCCGAGACCCGGCCTCGAAAAACAACCACCCGGCAGGGTCAAAAAAGGGTGACCCGGGCAAAAAACCAAAGACCTACTCAGCCACCTGCCTCAACGTATCCATCACAGGCCTCCTCAACACCTCCCGCAACGCCCACCACCCCGCCATCCAGGCCAGCAAGGCCCCGGCAACGGCCCCCGCCAGCGGAGCCCACCAGGGCACGGTCCAGTTGAACTCGAACACCCAGCGCGCCAGGGCCCAGCCCACGGCACCGGCCGCGCAGCTGGCCAGGAAACCCGCCAGCAGGCCCACGCCCGCCAGCTCGGCGCGCTGCACCTGCGCCAGCAGCCGGGCCTGGGCACCGACGGCGCGCATGATGGCGTACTCGCGCGCGCGCTCCTCGCGCGTGGCGGTGACGGCGGCGAAGAGCACGACCAGGCCGGCTGCCAGGGTGAAGCCGAAGAGGAATTCCACCGCGCGTATCACCTGGTCCAGCACGCGCTGCACCTGGGCCAGCGTGGTGCTCAGGTCCACGTTGGTGATGTTGGGAAACTCGCGCACCAGGGCGTTGTCGAAGCCCGCCACGTCCGGCGCGCGGTAGGCGGCCAGGTAACTGACGGCCACGTCGTCCAGGTGGTCCACGGGATAGATCACGAAGAAGTTGGCCCGCATCGATCCCCAGTCCACCTTGCGCAGGCTGGTGATGCGCGCCTCGCTGGGCACGCCGCCCACGTCGAAGCCCAGCGTGTCGCCGAGCTTGAGGCCCAGGGTCTCGGCAATGCCGTCCTCCACGCTGATCTCGCCCTTGGCGCCAGGCGTCCAGGTGCCCGCCGTGATCAGGTTGTGTGCGGGCGCCTGCGCCGTGGTGGAGAGATTGAACTCCCGGTCCACCAGGCGCTTGGCACGGTCTTCGCTGAAGTCGTCGGGGCTGACCGGCTTGCCGTTGACGGTGACCAGACGCCCCCGGATCATGGGGAACCAGTCATAGGAGGTGACGCCAGCCTTGTCCAGCGCCGCGCGGAAACCTTCGGCCTGCTCGGGCTGCACGTTGATGACGAAGCGGTTGGGCGCATTGGCCGGCGTAGCCTGGCGCCAACTGCCGATGAGGTCGGTGCGCAGCAGCACCAGCAGCATGAGCGCCAGCAGCCCCACGGCCAGGCTGCTGATCTGCACCACGGCATAGGCGGGGCGCGCGGCGATCTGGCGCGTGGCCAGCACCAGCCAGCGCGGTGCCGTGCTTTCGTGCACCAGGCGGCGCAGCACCTGCACGGCCAGCCAGCCCAGGGCCGCGAACAGCAGCACGGCCACGGCAAAGCCGCCCACGGCGATCAGGCCCAGCTTGATGTCGCGGCTGGCCGCCAGCAGCAACGCCGCAAAGCCTGCCACGCCCACAGCCAGCACCACCACCGAGGCAGGCTTGAGCGCGCCCAGGTCGCGGCGCATGACGCGCAGCGGCGGCACGCGCGCCAGCTGCAGCACGGGCGGCAGGCCAAAGGCCAGCAGCAGGGTCAGCCCCATGCCCACGCCAAAGGCGGCAGGCCACAGGCCCGGTGCGGGCAAGGCGGTTTCCACCAGCCCGGCCAGCAGCAGCACGAAGACATGGTGGATGGCCCAGCCCAGCAGCACGCCCGCGGCGCTGGAGGCCAGGCCGACCAGCACGAACTCCACCGTGTAGGCGCCCGCGATGCGCCGCTGGCTCTGGCCCAGCACGCGCAGCATGGCCGAGGCGTCGAGGTGGCTGTTGGCAAAGCCGCGCGCAGCCAGGGCCACGGCCACGGCCGACAGCAGCGCCGCCAGCAGGGCGACCAGGCTCAGGAATTTCTCGGCGCGGTCCAGCGTCTGGCGCATCTCGGGGCGGCCGCTGTCCAGCGACTCCACGCGCACGCCATGCACGCCGGGCGCCTTGGCCTGCTGCTCGGCCCAGACGCGGTAGCGCTGCACGGCCGGCTCGGAGCCATCTCCCGCGCCGGCCACGGCCAGGCGGTAGGTGATGCGGCTGGCCGGCTGCACCAGGCCTGTGGCGGCAAGGTCGGCGGAGGCGATCATCACGCGCGGCGCAAAGTTCATGAAGCCCGCACCCCGGTCAGGCTCGATGGAGATGATGCGCGCCACGCGCAGTTGGGCGTCGCCCAGCAGCAGCATGTCCCCCACGCCTATGCCCAGCGACTCCAGCAGCGGCGCATCGACCCAGGCCTCGCCCCGCGCCGGTATCTCGCGCGTGGCTCGGTCGGCCGCGCCGGGGGCATCGGCCACGCGCAGGCTGCCGCGCAGCGGATAGCCTTCGGGCACGCTCTTGAGCGCCACCAGGCGGCTCATGCCGCCTTGCGCGTCGCTGGCGCGCGCCATGGTCGGGAAACTGGATGTCTCCAGGGCCTGCAGCCCTTCGGCGCGTGCGCGCTCGGCAAAGGCCGGCGCCATGGGGTTGTCGCCGACCACGACCACGTCGCCGCCCAGCAACTGGCGCGCATCGCGCTGCAGCCCCGCCTGCAGCCGGTCGGCAAAAAAGCCCACCGAACTGAGCGCGGCCACGGCCAGCATCACGGCGACGATCAACAGGCGCAACTCGCCCGCGCGCAGGTCGCGCCACAGGGTGCGCCAACCCAGGGTCCATGCAGAAGATCCATTCATGCCGCGCAGATTAGCGCAGGCGAAGATGGGCACCCGGGCGCCACGGCTATTGGCACGGCCGTTCAGAACGATTGGCACGGCCGTTCAGAACGATTGGCGCGGCCGTTCAGAACATCAGCCGCAGGCCCAGGTCCAGCCCGAGCGCGCCGGCCGGCTGCATGCCGCCCGTGGTCAGGTAGCCAGGCTGGGGCAGGATGGCCGGGTTGCTGACCACCAGCGGCGTCACGCCCATCACGCCCGGGTTGTTGCGCCCGTTGCCCACGCTGATGCGTGACACCGTGGCGTACAGCGCCGTGCGTTTGGACAGCGGGTGCACATAGCCCAGGGCGAGCTTGTTCACCGAGGAATCGCCGTCGGCCAGGCCCTGGCCATTCCTGAACTGCACACGTGCATAGGAGGCGCGCAGCGCCCCCTGGCCCACGGGGATGTTCACGCCGGCCAGCACGCCCAGGTAGCGGTCGTTGATCGCGGCCAGCGTGCCGGCGTCGCGCCGCTCGTTGCGCACGCCGGACCATTCGCCAAAAAGCTTGACGGGGCCGAAGTCATAGGAGCCGCCCAGGTTCAGCGAGCGGATCTTTTCCGCGCCGGCGCCCGAGGTGCCCAGGGTGTTCTCGCCATAGCCCAGCGCCACATCGGCCGCCCCCATGGCCCAGCCGATACGGGCACCCGCGTAGCGCCCCCGCTTCGAGCTGTTCTCGGGAAAGGCGTACATGGCTTGCCCGTAGACGCCGCCCAGGCCTGGCGGCAGGAAATAGCCGATGGAATTGCCTGCGCGCAGATAGGTGTCCGTGCCCGCCGACAGCCCGCCGCCCAGCAGGCCGCCCGTGGCCAGCGCGCGGGCGATAGCCAGGTTGCTGTTGACCACGGCGATCAGGTTGGTGCCCACGCCGTTGACGGTGAAGGGGTCGAAGGCCCAGTCGTTCAGAAACGAAGGCGTGTGGTCGCGCCCCATGCGCAGCTCGCCCAGGCGCCCGGACAGGCTGATGGTGGCGCGCCGCCCGAAGTTGAGCGCGCCGCCGCCCGTGTCATTGGCCACCGGCGCCTCCAGCCACAGGCCGGCCATGAGGCCGCCGCCCAGGTCCTCGCTGGCGCGCAGCCCGATGCGGCTGGCCAGATTGCCCGAAGGCGACAGCGCCCAGGTGCTTTGCCGCGCCGAGCGCGCGGGGCCCGTGTCCCAGGATTCGCTGCGCACGCTGTAGCGGCTGATGCCGGCGTCCATCACGCCGAACAGCGTGACCGAGGTGGGCGCCTGGACGGCGGCCGCGCCTGTCAGACACAGCAGGCCCAGCGCGTGCAGGCCGCAGGGATGGGGGTGAAGTCGGGGCATGGAGGTCTCCTGTTCATCGTGGGGCTGGCGCGGTCCTGCGCCACGAATCGACTCTAGGAAAGCCATCGCGCTGCTTCTTGGCAGTTCATGCCAACGGCTTTGCAATTCACGACATGCGCGGGTTGCCCTGCTCAGGGTTGCCATGGATTTGTCCCAACAAGGCAAATGCCTGTCCCCCAATGGCAAGTCCCGGGAAAGCGGGCTTTCGATACTGGATGCCATAACACGGAACAAGGAGACACGGACATGAGACTGCCCCACGCCATCACCACGCTGCTCGCGGGCTGCGCCATCGCCATCGCCGGCACGGCCTGGAGCCGCCAGCCGCTCAGGCTTATCGTGCCCGCACCGCCGGGCGGCACCATGGACATCGTGGCGCGCGTCGTGGGCCAGCAGCTCGCGTCTGAAACAGGCCAGGCCGTGGTGATAGACAACCGCCCGGGCGCGGGCGGCCTGCTGGGCATGCAGACCCTGCTGCAGGCGCCCGCCGATGGACAGACGCTGCTGGTGGGCGCAAGCAACCTGCTGGCCGAGATCCCCCATGTGATCAAGATGCCGTTCGATCCGCTCAAGGACCTGGTGCCCCTGGCCTCGCTGGCCCGCTCGGGCGTGGTGCTGGTGGCCGGGGCCAGCCAGCCCGCCCAGGACATGCAGGAGCTGCTCGCGCAGCTCAAGGCACGCAAAGGCCAGACCAGCTTTGCCAGCTACAGCCCCGGCACCGTGTCGCACTACGCCGGCCTGATCCTCAGCGACAAGGCGGGCCTGGACCTGCAGCACGTGGGCTACGCGGGCTCGCCGCCGGCCGTGCAGGCCCTGCTGGGCGGCCAGGTGGACGTCATGTTCGACGGCATGCTGACCTCGGTGCCCCTGATCAGGGCCGGCAAGCTGCGTGCCTACGCGTTCTCCGGCCCCCGGCGTTCGCGCCACCTGCTCCAGGTGCCGACCACCGCCGAACTCGGCTACCCCGAGCTGCAGTTTCGCGGCTGGGTGGGCCTGATCGCGCCGGCCCGCCTGCCGCCCGAAACCATGGAACGCCTGCGCGCCGCCATCGGGAAAGCGGCCAGCGCGCCGGCCGTGCAGCAAAAGCTCTCCGACGTGGGGCTGGAGCCCGAGGTGCTCACCGACACCGCCGCACTGCAGCGCGAGACACGCCAGATGTCCGAGCGCAACGCCGGCATCGTGAAGAAATACCAGATCACCGCGAACTGACTTCCAGGGAAATACCGACCATGCAGATCCGACAGATCACCCCCGCCATCGGCGCCGAAATCTCCGGCATCCATCTCGGCGATGCCGCACGCGACGCCGCACTGTTCGCGGACATCCGCGCCGCGCTGCTGACCCATCGCGTGCTGTTCTTCCGGGACCAGGACATCACGCGCGCCGAACATGTGGCCTTTGCCAGCCGCTTCGGCCCATTGGAGGACCATCCCGTGGCAGGCAGCGATCCCGAGCACCCTGGCCTGGTGCGCATCTACCGCAGCGACGATCCGCACAGCTACGAAAACACCTGGCACTGCGATGGCCTGTGGCGCCCCAACCCGGCCATGGGCGCGGTGCTGCGCTGCATAGAGTGCCCGCCGATCGGCGGCGACACCATCTGGGTCAACATGGTCAAGGCCTACGAGGAGCTGCCCGAGAGCATCAAGCGCAGCATCGACGGCCTGCGCGCCAAGGCCGGCATAGAGCACACCTTCGGCGCCGTGATGGCGCCCGAGGCGCGCGCGCGGCTGGCCAGCGAGCACCCGCCCGTGGAGCATCCCGTGGTGCGCACCCACCCCGAGACCGGCGAGAAGCTGCTGTTCGTGGGCGCGGGCTTCAGCACCCACTTCGTCAACTACAGCACGCCCGAGAACGTGCGCCACGGCATAGACAAGGCGCCCGGCGCCGCGCTGCTGATGAACTACCTGATCAGCCGCGCCACGATTCCCGAATACCAGGTGCGCTGGTCCTGGAAGCCCGGCGACGTGGCCGTCTGGGACAACCGCAGCACCCAGCACTACGCGCTCAACGACTACTACCCGGCGCCCCGCCGCATGGAGCGCGCGGGCATCGTCGGCGACATCCCGCGCTGAGGCCCTGCACAGACTCTTTCCACACCCACCCCCACCCCCACCCACCGGAGCGTCCCATGAATTTTCTCGACGGCCACCTGTTCCCCGAAAACCAGCAGCCCCTGATCATCACGGCGGCACCCTATGCGCCGGGCTGGCTGCCCGGCGATTTCCCCGAAGACATTCCCGTGACCATGGACGAGCAGATCCAGAAGGCCGTGGACTGCTACAACGCCGGCGCCACCGTGCTGCACCTGCATGTGCGCGAGCTCGACGGCAAAGGCAGCAAGCGCCTGTCCAAGTTCAACGAGCTGATCGCCGGCGTGCGTGCGCGCGTGCCCGAGATGATCATCCAGGTGGGCGGATCGATCAGCTTTGCGCCGGAGACCGAAGGCGCGGCCGCCAAGTGGCTGTCCGATGACACGCGCCACATGCTGGCCGAGCTGGAACCCGTGCCCGACCAGGTCACGGTGACCGTCAATACCTCGCAGATGAACGTGACGGAGCAGGCCGAGGACGCGGACTTCAGGGGCACCTCGCGCGAGAAGCCCGCCATCTTCGACGCCTACAAGGAGATGACCGTGCCCGCCCAGCCCGGCTGGGCCGAGGAGCACATCCGGCGCCTGTCCGCCGCCGGCATCCAGAGCGCCTTCCAGTGCTACAACATCAACAGCTTCGAGTCCGTGGAGCGGCTCATGCGCCGCGGCATCTACAAGGGCCCGCTGGTGATGAACTGGGTGGCGATCGGCGGCGGCATGGACGCGCCCAGCATCTACAGCCTGGCCAATTTCGTGCGCGCCGTGCCCGACGGCGCCGTGCTCACCGTGGAAAGCAATGTCCGCAACGTGCTGCCCGTGAACATGATGGGCATCGCCATGGGCCTGCACGTGCGCTGCGGCACCGAGGACTGCCTGTGGAACCAGTCGCGCAGCGCCAAGGCCAGCACGGTCTCCCAGATCGAGCAGCTGGTGCGCATCGCGCGCGAGTTCGGCCGCCCCATCGCCACGGCGCAACAGGCGCGCGCCATCAGCAAGATTGGCGTGTTCTACGACACCCCCGAAGAGACATTGGCGGCCAACGGCTTCGCGCCCAACCGCAACGGCGGCAACCAGGGATTTCTGCGCAAGACCGCCTGACGCACTAGGCCTCGCCAATCCGTCCCTGCCCCCGCCTGCGCCAGTCCGAGACGCTGGCGCCGAAAGCGGCCCGGAACCAGTGGCAAAAGCCGCTGGGCGCGGCAAACCCCAGCAGGCCCGCCACCTCGCCCAGGGGCTGGCCACCGTCTTGCAGATGGCGCAGCACCAGTTCCCTGCGGAGGGTGTCGAGCAGTGCCGAGAAAGTCTGCCCCTCCGCAAGCAGGCGGCGGTGCAGCGTGCGGCGGTCCATTCCCAGGTGGCGTGCCACCTGCTGGGCCGTGCAGCGGCCGCCCGGCAGCAATGCAATGATCAGCTCCCTGCAGGCCGCCTGCATGCCTTCGCCCCGGCTGCGCAGCGCCTGCTCCAGATGGCTTCGCGCAAAGCGCGCAACGCCCGAGCCCTGCGCCTGGCCGCATTCGCGCAGCAGTTGCAGATCCGCCAGGCGGCAGACCATGCCGTTGAAAGGCTGGTCAAACAAAGGGGTCACGCCGAAGAAGGCACGGTGGGCCGATGCATCGGCCGGTGCGCGGTGTACGAAGCTGACCTGCTGCGGGCGCCACTGGGCACCGATCAGCTCGCGCAGCACGCGAAACATCACGCCCACCGCCAGCTCCATGGACTGGCGCATGGCCATGCCCGCGATGGGCACCAGGTCCTGGCGCACCAGCACCCCGGAGCCCGCGTCCTCGATGCGTACGAACATGCCCGCACTCAGCAGCTTGAGGTAGCGGCACAGCGTGTCCAGCGCCTGGCGCGGCGTGGGCTCTTGCTGCAGCACAAGGCTGATGGGGCCCAGGTGGGACAGGCTGCGCCGCGCCGCCAGGCGCAGCGCGAAATCCTGCGTGCCCGTGGTGCGCGCGGCCACCTCCAGCAGCTCGCGCACGGCATGGATGGGAATCAGCGTCTCCGGGTCGTCGAGCAGGCGCGCCGACAGTCCCGCCGAGCGCACAAGGACGGCGGGATCATGGCCCAGGCTTTTCACCAGGTCGGCATAGCCATGCAGGCTGGCACTGCGGATCAGGCCGCAGGTGACGGGCCTGCGGCCTGCGGCCACGGTGCCGATGGCAGGGAGCGCAGGGGTCTGCATGGCAGGTCCATTTCAGGGAATCAGCACCGTCGCGCCCGTGGTGCGGCGCGACTCCAGCGCCCGGTGCGCCTGGGCCGCATCGGCCAGCGCAAAGCTTTGCTGGGGCTCGCTGGCGATGCGCCCGGCCAGCACATGGTCGAACAGCTCTCGCGCCATCTCCAGCATGTGGGCGCGCGGCTGGATGTAGTGCACCATCGCGGGCCGCGTCATCCAGATCGATCCCTTGGAGGCCAGCAACTGGGAGTCCACCACCACCGAGCCCGACGAGGTGCCGTTGCTGATCAGCCGGCCGCGCGGCTGCAGGCAGTCCAGCGAATCCATGAGCGTGTCCTTGCCCACCGAGTCATAGACCACGGGCACGCCCTTGCCGCCCGTGATCTCCATCACGCGAGCGACGGTGTTCTCGCGCGAGGTCACGATGACGTGGGCGCAGCCGTTGGCGCGCGCGGCGGCGGCCTTCTCGTCGGTGCTCACCGTGCCGATCATGGTCACGCCCAGGGCACGCGCCCACTGGCAGGCGATCAGCCCCACGCCGCCGGCCGCCGCGTGGTAGAGGATGGTTTCGCCCCCCTGCAGCGGATGGACCTGGCGGAACAGGTACTGCGCCGTCATGCCCTTCATCATCAGCGTGGCCGCCGTGCGGTCGCTGATGCCGTCGGGCAGCGGGATCAGCACCTCGGCCGGCATCACGCGCACATCGCTGTAGGCGCCCTGCGGGCCCATCAGGTAGCCCACGCGGTCGCCGGGCCGCACTTCGGTCACGCCCTCCCCCACGGCCTCGACCACGCCCACGGCGTCCGAGCCCAGGCCGTTGGGCAGGGCCAGCGGATAGCGGCCCGTGCGGAAATAGATGTCGATGAAGTTGACGGCGATGAAGCTGTGGCGCACGCGCGCCTGGCCGGGTCCCGGCGCGCCGGCCTCGGCATGCTCCAGCCTGAGCACCTCGGGGCCGCCGGTGGTATGAAAGCGTATGGCCTTTGCCATGGAGTCTCCTTGTGTAGCGCCTGGGTGGGGCGCCCTGCATCAGTTGAGCCGGATGTCGAAGTTCCGGACGATCTCGGCATTGCGGTCGAACTCGGCGCGCAGGTCGGTGGACATCTGCTCCAGCGAGCGATCGCCTTCGACGGGCTCGAAGCCCGTGCCCGCATAGCGTTCGCGCACGGCCTTGCGGGCGTTGACCCGGGCCAGCGTGCCGTGGATCTTCTCCAGCAGAGGGCGCGGCGTCTGCGCCGAGGCGAACACGCCGCTCCAGTTGCTGAAATCCACCTCGGGGTAGCCCAGCTCGGCCAGCGTGGGCACCTGCGGGTAGTCAGGCAGCCGGCTCTTGTAGGCCACGGCCAGCAGCCTGACCTTGCCGCCCGCGATCAGCGGCTTGGAGGTGACCGATCCGTCGAACATCAGCGGGATCTGGTTGCCCATGACCTGGGCCAGCGCGGGCGCCGAGCCCGGGAAGGCCACATGCTCCATGTCCAGGTGGGCCCTTCTGTTGAGGATGGCGCCCGCGTACTGCGAGGCCGTGCCCTGGCTGTACGAGGCGAACGACAGCGTGCCCGGGTGGGCCTTCACGTAGGCGATGGCCTCGGCCCCGTCGCGCGCGGGAAACTGCGGCGAGGCGATGAACAGCATCACCGAGCGCGCCATCTGCGCCACGGGCCGCACGTCCTTCATGGGGTCGAAGCCGACCTTGAGCACATGGGGCACCTCGGTGAGGATGTTGGTCACCGTCACCAGCAGCGTGCTGCCGTCGGCCGGCTGGGACAGCATGTGCTTGACGGCGATGGCGCCACCGGCGCCGGGCCGGTTCTCGACGATGACGGGCTGGCGTATCTCCTGCGCCAATTGGTCGCTGATGATGCGCGCGAACACATCGATGGTGCCGCCGGGCGGCGCCGGCACGATGAGCCGGACCGGCTTGTCGCCGAAGGCGTGGGCGCCACCGGCCAGCAGCGAGGCGGCCAGGGCGATGGCCGTCCAGGGGGGCATGCGTTGCATCATGGGCTCCCGGTTCAGGCGGCCTTGCGCAGAAATCCCTGCTGGGCGCCGTTGCGGTTGGGTGCGAAGCCATTGGCCGCCAGCGTCTCGTCCACGGTGCCGTAGAACTGGCCGATCCGGCAGATCTCCCGCGCCTGCTGCGCCGTGGCGATGGGGCGGCCGAACTCGCCTGCGATGCGCACCAGCTGCTCGATCTGCGCCACCGTGCCCATCTTGGCCGTGCGGCGCTGGTTCCAGAGGTTGTCCTCGGTACCGCAGCGCACATGCAGGCCCATGGCAATGCCCATCATGTTCACGGGCAGCACGTTGAGCACCGAGCTTTCCACCGTGAGCACGGCGCCGTCGGGCACGGCACGCACGAAGTTGGCCAGGCTGTAGATGCTGGGCGCGTCCATGCCGCCGCCAATCGCCACCCAGTTCATCACCAGCGGGCCCTTGTAGATGCCGCGGCGCATGAGCCGCTCCACGGACTCGAAGCTGTTGATGTTGTAGCACTGGAAGGCGCTCTGGATGCCGGCGGCGGACAGGCGCCGGATGTGCTCCTCGGCCCAGCCGGGCTGGGCGGGCACGGTCATCTCCCTGTAGGCATTGAAGACGGCCGGGTCTTCCATGGAGGTGCCGCGTATGTCGCGCGCATCGAACTGCTCCAGGAAATTCATCTGCGAGGTATTGATGGTCACCGTGACCTGGTCGGGCACGGGCTGCAGCTCGGCCAGCATGTGGCGCGTGTCGTCGGACAGCCACTTGGCGGCCGCGCCGTCCGTCTCGGGAGCAAAGCTGATCGATCCGCCCACCTGGATGATCATCTCGGGCACGCGCGCACGCACGCCGGCGATCAGCGTGTTGAATTGGGACAGGCGCTTGCTGCCTTTGCCGTCCAGCTCGCGCACATGCAGGTGCAGCACGGTGGCGCCGGCGTTGTAGCAGTCCACGGCCTTCTGGATCTGCTCGTCCATGGTCACGGCGATCTCGCCGGGAAAGTCCGAGGGCAGCCACGAGGGCGCATAGGGCGCGGCCGTGATGATCAGAGGCTGCTGGTTTTCGGGGAACAGGTGGCCGTCGAGAAAATTCATGGCATGTCTCCTTGTGTCGTGATCGTGGTTCAGAAGGTCGGCGTGCCGACGATGCCCGCGCGCTCCATCTTCCGGTGGCTGGGCGGGTAGTCCATGGCCGCGTAGTGCTGGGTGGCGCGGTTGTCCCAGATCGCCACGCTGCCCGCCCGCCAGCGCCAGCGCACCTGGTACTCGGGTATGGCCGCCTGGCCGATCAGGTACTGCAGCAGGCCGGAGGCGCCCTGCGTGAAGTCCTGGCCCACGCGCACATTGGCGGGCGTGTGGAAATTGGTGAAATGCGTGGTGAAGCCGTTCACGAACAGCACCTTCTCGCCGGTCTCGGGATGGGTGCGCACCACGGGATGCTCGGCATCGGGGTACTGGGCCTTGAGCGCCAGCCGCCTTTCGATGGGCATGGCCGCACCGAACGTGCATTCGATGCTGTGGCGCGCGCGCAGCGGCGCGATCAGCGCCTTGACGGCGTCCGGCAGGCGTTCGTAGGCCAGCGCCATGTTGGCCCACAGGGTGTCGCCGCCCACGGGCGGGCATTCCACGCAGTGCAGCACGCAGCCCATGGGCGGCGCCTCGCGCCAGGTGGCATCGCAGTGCCAGGAATTCTCGTAGCGGTCGTTGGGCTGCTCGGGCGTCCTGTAGATGCGCACCAGGCCCGGATGCTCGGGATCGCTGCCGGCCACCGGATGGTCCTCCAGCTCGCCGAAGCGCCGCGCAAAGGCCACGTGCTCGGCGCGCGCCAGGCCCTGGTCGCGCAGGAACAGCACCTTGTGGCGCAGCAGCGCCGCCCGGATCTCCGAGAAAAGCGCGTCGTCGCGCACCGCGTCGGCCAGCCGCACGCCGAGCAATTCGGCGCCGATGGCGCATGTCATGGGCTCTATGCGCATGCCTGTCTCCTGTCATTGTTGTGAAGGCCCGTGGCGGCACGGTCCGCCCGGCGTGGGGCCGGTCTCTGCAATGTAGGAAAACCCGGTTCCGCGGACTATGCAAGCCATGCCATCCTCTTTGCATTTCGTGCCATCAGGCCACGGACTGACAGGAGGGCAAGCATGGTCACCATGGTGCGCGCGGCGGCCTTGACCCATTTTTCGGACGTCATGCGCGAACTGGGCTGCGACCCCGACAAGGCACTGCGCCAGGCCGGCCTGCGGCCCGCGCTGCTGCGCGAGCAGGACCAGCTGATCGACGTGGCCATCGTCGCGCGCCTGCTGGAAGACGCGGCCCAGTCCACGGGCTGCGAGTCCCTGGGCCTGCGCATGGCCCGGCACCGCCAGCTGTCGAGCTTCGGCGCCGTGAGCCTGCTGCTGCAGCACCAGCCCACGCTGCGCCATGCGCTGGACACGCTGGTCGCGCACATGCACCTGGTCAACGAATCGCTGCTGATCCACCTGGAGGATGCAGGGGACATCGTCATCCTGCGCGAGGACTTCGTCCTGCACGGCGCCATGCGCCAGTCCGTGGAACTGGCCATGGGCGTGCTGTGGCGCATGTGCGAGGCATTGCTGCGCGAGCGCTGGCGGCCGCAGGGCGTCAGCTTCAGCCACGCGCCACCGGCCGACCTGTCCGAGCACCGCCGCATGTTCCGCTGCCGCATCACGTTCGGCGCCGAGTTCAACGGCATCGCCTGCCGCGCCACCGACCTGGACGAGCCCAACCCGCTGGCCGACCCCGCGCTGGCGCGCTATGCGCTGCGGCTGGTGGAGGCCATGCCGGCCCACCGTGCCGCCTCCGTGGGCCATCAGGCGCGCCGGGTCATCTACCTGCTGCTGCCCTCGGGCAACGCCACCTGCGCGGGCGTGGCGCAGGGCATGGGGCGCAGCCTGCGCACGCTGCAGCGCGAACTGGACCGAGAGGGCCTGAGCTTCAGCGAGCTGCTGACCGAAGTGCGCCACGAACTGGCCCTGCGCTACCTGGACCATCCCCACTACAGCGTGGGCCAGGTCGCCGCCATGCTCGGCTATGCCAGCCACAGCGCCTTCACGCGCTGGTTCGCTGCGCAATTCGGCTGCGCGCCCGAGGCCTGGCGCAGCCGCGCGCAGGGACTGCCTCGCGCCTGACGCACCCAGCGTTCCTGGCGGACCTGGCGGACCTGGCGCACTTGATCGCACTTGACGCACCACCACGGCGCACCCCGCCCCTGCACGGTGCGGCGGGCGCATTGCGGTGCACGCTGTCTGCGCACCAGACAGCGTGCACCACGGGCAGGCACCGCGCCGCGGTGCTGGCACGGCACTTGCATTGGCAGCCCTGACCCGCCGGCCCTGGCCTGCGGCCCGCAAAACACTGGATGCGCAACGCAGGACGCCAGATGAACATCGTTGTGATCGGCCACGGCATGGTGGGCCACAAATTTCTCGAGCAGCTGCATGCCCTGGGCGTGGCAGACGCGAACGTCACCGTGCTGTGCGAGGAGCCACGCGCCGCCTACGACCGTGTTCACCTGTCGGAATTCTTCTCCGGCAAAAGCGCCGAGGACCTGAGCCTGGTGGCGCCCGGCTTCTTCGAGACCAGCGGCTTCACGCTGCGCCTGGCGGCCAGGGCGGCAGCCGTGGAGCGGCGCGAGCGCACCGTGACCACGGCCGATGGCGAAATCATCCCCTACGACCGGCTGGTGCTGGCCACAGGCTCGGCGCCCTTCGTGCCGCCCGTGCCGGGGCGCGACCGGCCGCACTGCTTTGTCTACCGCACCATCGAGGACCTGGAGGCCATGCAGGCATCGGCCGCGCGCTCCAGAACCGGCGTGGTGGTGGGCGGCGGCCTGCTGGGCCTGGAATGCGCCAAGGCCCTGCGCGACCTGGGCCTGGAGACCCATGTGGTCGAGTTCGCCCCGCGCCTGATGGCCGTGCAGGTGGACGACGGCGGCGGCCGCGTACTGCGCAGCAAGATCGAGGACCTGGGCGTGCAGGTGCACACGGGCCGCAATACGCTGGAGATCACCGACGGCGCCACGGCACGCCACCGCATGGTGTTTGCCGACGGCACGCACCTGGAGACGGACATGATCGTCTTCTCCGCCGGCATACGCCCGCGCGACGAGATCGCCCGCCAATGCGCCCTGGCCATAGGCCCGCGCGGCGGCGTGGCCGTGGACGACCATTGCCGCACCAGCGACCGCAGCGTCTACGCCATTGGCGAATGCGCCTCCTGGCGCGAGCAGACCTTCGGCCTGGTGGCACCCGGCTACGACATGGCGCGCGTGGCGGCACGCCACATTGCGGGCGAGGCCGAGGCCGCCTTCGGTGGGGCCGATCTCAGCACCAAGCTCAAGCTCATGGGCGTGGATGTGGCCAGCATCGGCGACGCACAGGGCAAGACGCCGCGCAGCCGCAACTACCAGTTCATCGACGAGCGCAAGCAGGTCTACAAGAAGATCGTGGTCAGCGAGGACGGCCGCCAGTTGCTGGGCGCCGTGCTGGTGGGCAATGCCGATGAGTACGGCACGCTGCTGCAGATGACGCTCAATGGCATTGCCCTGCCCGAGGAGCCCGAGTTCCTCATCCTGCCCTCCAGCGACGGCAAGGCCAGGCCCGGCCTGGGCGTGGACGCACTGCCCGACACGGCGCAGATCTGCTCGTGCAACAACGTCACCAAGGCGCAGATCTGCGCGGCCGTGGGCGAAGGCGCCTGCACCATGGCCGAGCTCAAGGCCTGCACCCAGGCCGGCGCCACCTGCGGCGGCTGCGTGCCCCTGGCCACCCAGGTCATGAAGGCCGAGATGGCCCGGCGCGGCATGGCCGTCAACAACCATGTCTGCGAGCATTTCCCGCACTCGCGCCAGGAGCTGTACCACCTGGTGCGCGTGGGCGGCATCAAGACCTTCGACGAGCTGCTGCACCGCCACGGCAAGGGCCTGGGCTGCGATGTCTGCAAGCCGCTGGCGGCCAGCATCCTGGCCTCGTGCTGGAACGAGTTCGTGCTGCAGCCGCAGCTGGCCAGCCTGCAGGACAGCAACGACTACTACCTGGGCAACATCCAGAAGGACGGCAGCTACTCCGTGGTGCCGCGCATGCCCGGCGGCGAAGTCACGCCCGACGGCCTGATCGCCGTCGGCCAGGTGGCCAAGAAATACGGCCTGTACACCAAGCTCACGGGCGGCGCCCGCGTGGACCTGTTCGGCGCGCGCGTGGAGCAGCTGCCGCTGATCTGGGAGGAGCTGATCGCGGCCGGCTTCGAGTCCGGCCATGCCTACGGCAAGTCGCTACGCACCGTCAAAAGCTGCGTGGGCTCCACCTGGTGCCGCTACGGCGTGGACGACAGCGTGGGCCTGGCCGTGCAGTTGGAAAACCGCTACAAGGGCCTGCGCGCGCCGCACAAGATCAAGTTCGGCGTCTCGGGCTGCACGCGCGAATGCGCCGAGGCCCAGGGCAAGGACGTGGGCGTGATCGCCACCGACAAGGGCTGGAACCTCTACGTCTGCGGCAACGGCGGCATGAAGCCGCGCCACGCCGAGCTGATCGCCTCCGACCTGTCCAAGGACAGGCTGCTGCAGCTCATCGACCGCTTCCTGATGTTCTACGTGCGCACGGCCGACCGCCTGCAGCGCACCAGCACCTGGCGCGAAAACCTGGAAGGCGGCCTGGACTACCTCAAGGACGTGGTGGTCAACGACAGCCTGGGCCTGGGCGCCGAACTGGAGGCCCAGATGCAGCATGTGGTGGACACCTACCAGTGCGAGTGGAAGACCGCCGTCACCACGCCCGAAGTGCGCCAGCGCTTTCGCAGCTTCATCAACAGCGACCAGCCCGACGAGCACATCGTCTTCGTGCAGGAGCGCGGCCAGATCCGCCCGGCGCGCGCCGAGGAGCGCAGCGAGGCCACGGCCTGACACCCCCTAGAGACCCGCGACAAGGACCCGCCATGGCACATGCCTCCCAAGAACACTGGCTGCCCGTTTGCGCCACCCAGGACATCGTCCCCGACACGGGCGTCTGCGCCCTCGTCCAGGGCCGCCATGTGGCGGTCTTTCGCATCGGCGACGACCGCTTCTACGCCATAGACAACGTGGACCCGCGCTGCGGCGCCAGCGTGCTCGCGCGCGGCCTGGTCGGCAGCCTGGGCGAGCGCGTCGTCGTCGCCTCGCCCATCTACAAGCACCACTTCGACCTGGCCACCGGCGAATGCCTGGAAGCGCCCGAACACTCCGTACGCGCGCATGCGGTGCGCAGCGAGAACGGGCAGTTGATGGTGGCGCTGCATTGAGATTCGTGCGGAGCACAGCCGCGCAGGAAGGTCCTGCGTGCCTAGCTTCCCACACCATCCCTGCGCCGTTGCCACGCTGCAAGACCTGCCACGCCGCCCATCAGCGCCAGCAGCGCAGGCCACCCCAGCAGCGGCACCGCCACCGGGCCGGGCTGCGGGGGAATGTAGGGTTGCATGCTCCAACTGCCTTGGGCAGGCGAAAAAGTGAATCCTGTACCACCAGCAAGCACCTGCCTGCACACATTGCCATTCAACAAGACGCATGTGGTGTCCGAATGGTCACCAGCGATGTCCCCCGAGCCTGAGGCGATATTGAAAACGTCCACCGGCTGGCCTGGGACATGGGGCGCAGCAGGTGAAACCATCGCCAGGTTCCAGGCAGTGATATTGCCGCTGCCATCGGTAGAAACCTTGAAGCGCGGCGGATCACCGATCGAAATACCAGCTAGGATCTGTGCATTGGCCTGCGTATAGGTATTCACGCCGTCGCTGAACGACCAACTGCTGATCGGGTAGGACGTTCCCGGGCCGATGACGATGTCCGTCTGGCTGGCCGGCAGGGACGCAGGCAGGACCATTGAGCCGCTGATGCCCATGGCGGTGGTGTAAGGCGCATGGGCATCGTTGTAGTTGACGCCGACATAGGTGTACTGGGTATCCGCCAATGCGAGGCCAAGGCCCGAGAAGGAAAGGCATACGCTGGCAACTAAAGGCCTTATTCTCATCAATCTTTCCTTCAGTGGCTGAATGAAGATAAAAACAGAATCAATGAAGCAACTATTCCAATCCATTGTCTCGGGAAGACACGTCAAAAATATATCCTGGAAATTTCAGGTATCTCAATTGATTTAATCAATAGAAAACCACGGCCAATTAATGACTGGCGAGCGTTTATGTCTGGAGCGTGTCGTCCACTTTTGCGTGCCCGAGACGTTCGGGCGTGCCGAGCCGGGAAAGCGGCCGCCCATGTTTGATGCCTCGCCTGCGCCGTGATCTAAGCATCCGCACTGGAATGCGAGGTGGCGCTGCATTGGGTTCGGCAGCTGCCCATGGCGCGGACCCCTGACAACCGGCACGACGGTACCCGGGACTGCGGGCTCAGGCGTGAAAGGACAGCAACGCCAGGCACACGATGACCACGATGGCCGCCGTGATGACCATCACCCTGAAGCCGCCGTCGCTGCTGCGCAGCAACCGCAACTCCAGCAGGGCCGCACCCACCCGGGCCATCCAGAAACAAAGCAGTTCCACCATGGGCGCAGCATAGGCGGCCCGGAAGATCAGGTGCGGGGCGTGGAAAATGCCGGCGAGCGCCTGGGCATCGCAGGCCATCCAGATGTCGTGAAGCCCGTTACCCACAGGGAGATTTATGGAACAGATTCGGGAACAGTCAGCTGACCGCAGGCCAGCCACCAAGAGGAAAAGAATCCTCATGGTCTGCACAGGGAACATCTGCCGCAGCCCCACGGCCCACGGCGTGCTCGAGAAAATGGTGGCCGACGCGGGCCTGGCGGGCCGCATCGAAGTGGACTCCGCAGGCACGCACGGCTACCACGTGGGCGAGGCACCCGACCGCCGCTCCCAGGCCCATGCCGCGCGGCGCGGCTATGACCTCTCGCAGCAACGCGCGCGGCAACTGCGGGCCGAGGACTTCACGGCATTCGATCAGGTGCTGGTGATGGATGGCGCCAACGAATCCGCCGCGCGCAGGATCTGCCCCGAGTCCGAATGGCACCGCGTACAGCGGCTGACGGACTTCTGCACCGAGCACTCCGCACGCGAAGTGCCCGACCCCTATTACGGCGGCGACCGGGGTTTCGAGGACGTGCTGGACCTGGTGGAGGACGGCTGCAGGGGGCTGCTGGCCACGCTGGGCATGGCGCCGCAAAAGCGCTGACAAGCCACTGCACTGCGACGATATGCGGGCTCTCATCCTGGTTTTCGGCATCGTGGGCACGGTTCTGTTCGGATCGGCCTTCGTGCTCTCGTTTTCCTCGCCATTGCTGGTCGAGAACCTGGGCAAGGAGATCATCCGCATCGAGATCGAGCACAGGCTGGGCACCCAGCTGGACACGCTGACAGGCTCGCGCATGGCGGACCTGGCCCAGAAAGCGCTTGGCAGGACAGATAGCGAGATCGCCGCAGTGCGGCGCGAGATCGAGGCAGGCATTCCCGACAAGGTGGCCTCGGTCATGACCGACATGCGCCGTGCTGACTGCGAATGCCGCAAGCGCAATGCCGTCTACATGCAGCAGCGCCAAGCCACCCAGCTGGCATCGCTGATCCAGATGCGCGCCCGGCTGGTGGAAT
Source organism: Delftia sp. DT-2 (assembly GCF_028401915.1). Lineage (NCBI taxonomy): Bacteria > Pseudomonadati > Pseudomonadota > Betaproteobacteria > Burkholderiales > Comamonadaceae > Delftia > Delftia sp. DT-2. The sequence continues at coordinate 61,097 of NZ_JAQOTI010000001.1, read as the reverse complement.
TCATCGAGTCGGCCTACCACCAGACCACGGCCAGCCTGCTGCGGGAGTTCAGGATCTTCACTGCGTCCAATGCGCTGGTGTTTCTGGCCCTGACCGGCGTGACGGCGCGACGCAGGCGGGCGGGGCTGCAGCTGGCACTGCCCGCCATCGTGCTGGTGACCGCCTCAGCGGTGACTGCCATGCTGTATCTGTTCGCACAGGACTGGCTGCACACCATTGTGTTTGGCAGCTACATCGGCCTGGCCTACATGGCCTATCTGGCCTTTGCCATCGCGCTGCTGTGCGACATCGCATTCAACCGGGCACGCGTGTGCACACGGGCCATCAACGGCCTTGCGTCGTCTTTTGGCTCGGCATTCGAGGTCTTGCCTTGTTGAGCCCAAGGCCCACCTTGGCCCGGTAACTGCCCCGATCACAGCAGCGGTACGGCCTCCATAGCCCTACCCACCCGCCACCACAATCCGCACCTTGGCCGCGTCGGCACCGAAGGTGTGCGCATGCTGCGGCAATGGATGCGGGGAGATACCGGTGAATCGCCAAGCCTGGATCTGGGTCATGAGCTGGTGGTGCGACAAAGCAATTGACTGGCTGATGCCTGCATATCCATTCGCATATTGAGATAGAGTTCGGCGGCTTGGCCATTCCCGCCCAAGCCCTTCTTCTCCACTGCACCTGTGCAATGGAGATTTTTCATTTCAATCCATCTTCAAAGAACATGAACACCATTGCATTGGGAGGACGCCTGCGGCCGCAAGGCGCAATCCGGACTCGCCGGATCATGGCTGCCTTGCTCGCTGCGAGCGCTGTACTGTGTGTGCCGAACGGAGCATCGGCGGCCGAGAACGATGCACTATCTGCCTCTCTGGCTGCATTCGGTGATGCCGCTGCGGCAAGACGCCTGGAGGACCAGATCGCGGATCTTGTGAAAAAGCGCAATCAGGCGGGCATGACCAAGCTGGTGGGGCAGATCGCGCAGAACGACGGGGCTTTCATGGAAAAGATGGACAGCCTGACGCAGGCCAAAAGCCGCGTTCCAGATCCTGAAATGACCAGGATTGCCATGGCCCTGGGCCCTTGCCACCATGCCGGTTTTCTTCTCCGAAAAATGGCCTTCGCCCTTGCCGATGGTCAGGCAAAGCCCATCATTCGCAATGGGGTGATCATGATTGACGGCACGCACATGGACGATATGTATGCAGAGCAAATGTCGCGCTGTGAAAGGCTGGCAAAGCAGCCCATGCGGAAAATCAAGATAGGCTCCATGTGCTCCGTCAATGGCTCGGGCTGCGACGAGGATCCGGATATGGATTGAAGAGGCCGAGCGCTGAAAAGCGAAAGCAAGAAAAGAAAAGGCCGGGTCTGCCGCCCGGCCTCGGGCTATCAATGGCATGGCGTCGACTTTTGGTTCGACTCTCGAAATTGGGGCTTTCTTAGCCTGCTGGCATTTGCCGCACGCGGAGCGAGCGTCTCGCAACGCCCATTTTTGCTGTTCACAACCGTGAACAGCCCAAACTGCCAAATTGGTTTCGGCAGAGCCTTGTCTGCGGCATTAACGCGATGCCGCCATATGGCTTCACCACCTAGCTCCGCGCACCCGAACTAGGAACACTCCTATTTTTCCTTCAAAAACAAGGAAAAATAGGAGCTGTCTTATTTTCAACGAGACGCATAGAGAATAGCATGAATTCCTCGCGTATGAAAATCCAATCATCTTTAGTTTCTAGGCAATCTACGACATCTATTGCCGCCGCATTCATATATCAACCGAAAATTGAAATGAAATTCCATGCGCAATATAAAATACTATTTCCTTCTTGCATTTCTCATCTATGCAAACAATGTATTTTCAAAAGGATACATTGACAACTATTCGGTCGCAATGGTTACTGGCTGGGCGTGTGATGTCAGATTTCCGAATGACATAGTGGCCGTACACGTTTGGCGCGATGACAACCAATTTCTTGGTGGGAGCAGCGCAAATATAATCAGGGAACCCGCTGTAGGATCGGCTTGCCTTGGCAGCCACAGTGCGCATGGTTTCTCCATACCCATAAATCTTACTGAAGACTTGAAAGACGGACAGGAACACAGAGTTCTAGTTTACTCCATAGGACGTAATGGTTTCGTCGAGCAATTGAACAACTCACCTGTAAAAATCAAGTTCCCTGGCGACGGAATTAAAGAGCGCCCATATTATGTCGGAGACATAGTTGCGAGAAATCTAGATTGGCCAGTTATCGAAGGTGCCGGGCACATCGGAATATGGGATGGAACTTCCGTAATTGAAGTTCTCAACGAGCCGCAGGTTGTTCAGAAAAACAACTACGAGAATTTTTTCAAACGCAGCAAAGTTTGGCCAATAAGCAGAACCAAATGGCCTGACCATAACGTACTCTCTTGCTTCTCTTCTGCATGCACAGAGGATTTTGACAGACCAAGAGCTAACAAGCAATCTTACCCAGCCTTGTATGCGATGGTTGCGAGAGCAAATCAAATATATGTCATAGGTGCAACATATGTTGTGACACCTTACGTTACTCCAGCCGAGCCTACGGTGAATATTCCACCCAGCAGGGACTGGAATAAATACGTAACCTGGCCTCCGACGAAAGGAAGATATCGGTGTGATACTTTTATAACGGATATTATGGGCGCAACGGTTCGAAGTCCTGGATCACATGCTCACTCACACATTCAGGGCCAATGGCTACCTTTACGAATTATTGATGCAAATATAGCCTCATGGTATCAAAAATATATTGATGCGGCAGGAGCCAATGTCAAAGCACCTGCTGCCTTGTATAACAAACTCAAGCAATGGCAATGGCAATGAAGCGAATAATATCTTACTCCATCATTGTCGCCGCATTATATGCAGCCTATCTATTTATAAACGAATCTTTAAAACCGCAGAACCACATCACACCCAATGTAAAGACCGAAATTCTTAATCAACAATCAAAAAGCACAGCAAACGAAGACACACAAAATGCGAATCAAGTCATAGTGGAACAGCAACAATCAAGTGCATCCCAGACTTCCGCATTCATTCAGGATGAAATTGATAGATTTCGCACATCTCTTGCAGATCCGTTATCCCACGATGAGAAATTGCAAGCAACTAACCGGCTTCACAACATCATTCGATCGACCCAACGCAGAGAGGTCAGAGAATCCCTCCGCCAAGAACTGCTTAGCGTCATTGACAGCAACAGATCCAAAGACATAGTCAAATCCGCAATTTTCGACTATACGAGATCACTCAATAGTCTGGATAACGCCTCCGAAGCCATCAGAGTTCTCGACTTGGGACTGAAAAATGGGATCCTGACCACCGCAGAATATGCTGGAGAATCTATACACATGGGTTTTCTTTTTGACGACAAAGCGATGATCAAAAACGGTTTAAACACAGGGGACGAATATTCAAATATTGTGCTATACAATTACATATCCGGCATAACAGAAAGCAACAGAAAAAAGATCATAGATCACGAACTATTGGTTTACATAAACAGCCATCCCATCAAATTTTCCGGCGCTCCTTTCAGTTTCAGCCTGACAGAAGCCATTCAATACAATGAATGGGCCATGGCCAAAGCAAACGTTGAGTCAATCCTCAATGGGGCAGATCCCGTGGATATTCTTTCTGCCCCCTTCAAAAATCCACTCATAGATCCCAGAGAGCTGCTGGCGCTATCCATTTCTCCGGATATTGGATTAAAAATCATGAAGAAAGTGATAGCAAGCAAAGATCACCAAATAGGCCTTGAGAATCTTGATAAGTTCATGACCAGCTATTCTTATATACCCGCCATAAAATCTGCATCGGAAAATATGGAGCGCCATAAGACAGGCTTGGAGAAGTGATCTCTCCATCAGAGCTTCCCCAAAGAGAGACTCCACAATCCAATTTTCGGATTTATCCGAGGGATTACCATATTTTCCGCCTCTACTCCTCCGCCACCACCACCCTCCCCTTGCCCGCGCGCTTGGCCGCATACATGGCCTCGTCGGCGCGCTGCAGCAGCTGGGTGGTGTTTTCCCGGGCGGTATTGAGGGCGATGCCGATGCTGGCGCCGACCTGGACGGTGGCACCGTTTTCCAGGCGGATGGGCTGGCAGATGGAGGCCAGGCAGCGCTGCATGGCCTGAAGGGCGTCGTTGGCCGAGGCCAGTTCGCCCAGCAGCAGCACGAATTCGTCTCCACCCATGCGGGCCACGCAGTCGGTTTCGCGGGCCTGGGTGGTGAGGCGGCGGGCGACGATGCGCAGCACTTCGTCGCCGGCATCGTGGCCTTCGGTATCGTTGATCTGCTTGAAGCCGTCCAGGTCCATGAAGCAGACGGCCAGTTGCCCCGGTCCGCAGGCCTGGGCCAGTTCGCGCTGCAGCCGGGCCTGCAGTGCGCGGCGGTTGGCCAGGCCGGTCAGCACGTCGTGCAGCGCCTGGTGCTGTGCGGCTTGCTCGTCACGCTTGAGCGCGTCTATGTCCACGAAGACCCAGATCGATTCGCCGTGGGCCAGGCCTGCGCCGCTGACATCGACCCAGAGCAGGCTGCCATCGCTGGTCTTCAGCTGCATCTGGGCATGGCATTTGCCGCTGGAGCGCAGTGCACCATAGGCCAGCTCGCCGGAGCGTTCATAGGTTTCCTCATCCGGGTAGAGGATGCGCGCCGAGGTGCCCTGCAGCTCGCCGGTCGGGCGCTTGAGCATGCGCTGCAGGGCCTGGTTGGTCCACAGCAGCCGGCGCTCGCGCAGGCGGGCGATGCCGATGAGGTCGTTGTCCATGAACAGTTCCTGCTGGCGCAGCAGCTCGGCAAGCCGGATGCGCGCCACGCGCTCGCGCTGCTGCAGCAGGTAGAGGCTGACCGAGCCCAGCGCGATCAGTGCCATGCTGAGACCCGTGAGTGCCCAGGCGCGCCAGGCCGATGCACGCCATGCGGCCAGGTAGCTTTGTGTGCCCAGGCCCGTGAAGACGGTCAGGGGATAGCCGGCCAGCCGCTGGTAGGCCGTGATGCGCTCCACGTCGTCCATCACCGTGGGCGTGATGTACCAGCCGCTGTCCCGGTTGCCGGCCAGGGCATGGTGGTACTCGCTGGAGACCGCAGAGCCGCCAATGCCGGCCACGGACCACGGATCGGCCGCCGAGTAGCGGGCCACCAGCAGGTCCTTGTCCGAGCGCAGCGCAATGGCGCTGTCGGGCCCGAAGGCCTGGCGACGGAACAGCGACTGGAAATGCGTGGCCGAGACCACGGCATAGACGATGCCCTTGAAATCCCCGTCCCCGGACTGCAGCCGGCGTGCCATCACGATGGCCCATTTGTTGAAGGAATGGCTGACCAGCGGATCGGAGATCACCATGCGGTCGGAGTGGCGCGCGCGCTCGAAGTAGCTGCGGTCGGCCACGGAAAACGGGGGCTCTTCCTCGTTGGCCGTCAGCAGCACCTGGCCCTTGGCGTCGGTCACGCGCAGCGCGGTGACAAAGGGCAGCAGGGCACGCTGCTCCTGCAGGATTTCATAGAGGGCGAGGGCCGCCACATCGTCGCCGTCCAGACCCCGGCTGCGGTAGCGGCCTGCCACGGTGGCCAGTGCGTTGTCCACCAGCCGCATCTCGGCCGTCAGCTCCAGGCTCAGGCTGCGGGCCTGGTTCCGGGTGACGGCCACGCCCAGGTCCAGGTCGGCCTGGTGGTTGGCGCGCAGGCTCAACCAGGTGGCCAGGCCCAGCAGGCCGGCCACCAGCAGGTTGCCGAGCACCAGGCGCAGGAGCACCTTGTCGGAAAGAAGCCTCTTCATGGCGCTAGGTGTCCCTTTCCGTCTGGCTGGATGAGCGTCCGGGTGGATGGAGCCGCACATTTTTAGCACAAGGACGGGACGATCCAGACAAGGTTTTGACCGATGGCAACGGCGCTCGCGCCGCTGGCGTACCTTCACCTCCGCAAGAATGGTCGCTGCCTGGGCCAGGGCGGAGGCTGCTGCGCAAAGGCCTGTTGCGCCGGCCACCTGAGAAAGTGCAGAGCCGTCATGCAGCCTGCAGGATCTGGCGCAGATCGGCCGCGCAGTCCTGCGCGTCCTGCTCATGGCGGAACGCCACGCGCAGCCGGCCCTCGGGATCGAAGACATAGGTGATGGCCGAGTGGTCCATGGTGTAGGACGCCCCCGTGGGCACCTTCTTGTAGAAGACCTTGAATTCCCTGGCGACCTCGGCCGTCTGCGTCTCGTCGCCGCACAGCGCGACAAAGCCGGGATCGAAGGCGCCCACATAGGCCTTGAGCACCTCGGGCGTATCGCGCTCGGGGTCGATAGTGATGAAGGCCACGGCCAGGCGGGCACCATCGGCGCCCAGCAGCTGGCGTATTTCCAGGGCGCGCGTCAGCGCCGTGGGGCAGACATCGGGGCATTGGGTGAAGCCGAAAAAGACCATCAGGGCCTGGCCCTTGAAGTCGGCCAGCGTGCGCTCGCGGCCATCGGCATCGCGCAGGCGGAAGTCCCGGCCGTACTGGGCGCCGGTCAGGTCTATGCCCTTGAACGGTACGGCGGCGGGCTTGCAGCCGGCCAGCAGCGCCAGTGCGGCCAGGCCGCCGCCAAGGCAGGCACGGCGAGACAGGGCGACGGAAGCAACGGATGGGAGGGTCGAAGAAAAATCGGCGGCGCGCTGCGGCGCCGCATGGCAATCGGAACGGAACATGGCATCCCTGCGTGGAATCTTGGCGAAGCCGCACCGCCAAGGCTGCGCCCGGCCGGTGCGGCAATGTTCTGAGACAGGCCAGCGGCCAGACAGCGCGGGACAGCGCTGCAAGCAGCCAAGGGCTCAGGCGATCAACAGCAACAAGGGAGGCCCGCGCGGCGGCAGCGGCGCGCCGACCAGGGAGGCAATGCGGGCAGAGACGATGGGCTGCAGCGCGCGGCCCATCGGCTGCAGTTGCGCCCAGGAGGGAGGGACATGCGCCGGCGGCGGCGTCACCGCCAGGCATAGAGGGCAGTCCAGCGAATGCTGGGCAGACACCGCCTGTCCTTCTTCACCGTTGACCACGACCAGCCTGACGCTGCCGCCAGCCGTGCAGACCAGCTCCATGGCCTGGGGGTGCACCAGGGGCGATGCAATGGCCAGGCCCAGCGTCAGCGCGAACCACGCCATGACCAGGCGGGCCAGTGGGACGGAGTTGCGCAGGGCTTGCATGGCTGGGGATTATGGGGGCAGGCCGTCACAGGGCCACGCCGACCTCGTCGCAGGCGGCCCAAAACCGGGCCGGGTCGCGCACCTGAAAGCGCTGTCCGCCGCGACGCGCCTGCACGATGCGGTCCAGCCGGAAGGTGCGCACGCCCTCGCGCTCGCAGTCCCAGGCCAGCAGGTACCAGAACGGCCAGGCCAGCAGCAGACATTGCGGCTCCACCACGCGCTCGCTGCGGCGCTGGCGTCCGTCCAGGTAGGTCAAGGCCAGCATCCATTGCTGTGCAAAAGCCTGGTAGACGCTGGCGCGCGCCTCCACGCCCTGCGCACGCTCGCGCAGCGAAGCCTGGACTTCGACCGACACCGGCGAGGCCACGCGGATGCGCTGGCGCAGTTGCGCGATATCTGCGCGATCGGCCGGCGCAAAGCAGCGCGCGAACTGGCGGCGCAGTTCGCCATGACGCCCCGCCAGCGACAGGCCCAGGGCTTCCGACAGCGCCAGGGACATCAGCAGCTCCAGTGCGTCGTCACCCCGCAGGGTCACGCGGCCGGAGGGCCAGCGATGGACCACGCGGACACCGCCGCCCCTGCCCGAGGAGCTGTCCAGCTCCCAGCCCTGCTGCCTGAGCAACGACAGGTCGCGCGCCAGCGTGCGCTGGCTGACGCCCAGTTCCTCGGACAGCGCCGCCACGCCGTGCACGGCGCCATCGGACAGGCGCTGGGAAAGGGCGTCAAGCCGGGACAGACGGGCGGGCAGCGTGCGCGGTTTCATGGCCGGCATCATGGCGCAATTGACAGCCATTGAATGGCAGCGATGCAGGGACCATGGGCGGCATGTTCAATCCACGGAGAAATGCCATGCAAGTCATCGAATGGGCAGCGTTCAGCCTGCTGCCCGGTGTGACGGAAAACACCCTGCTGCAAGCCGCCAGCGCCATGCAGCACCAGTTCCTGGATGTGCAGGGCGGATGCCTGTCACGCCATCTGGTCCAGCTGGGCCAGGGGCGCTATGCGGATGTCGTCACCTGGCAATCACAGGAGGCTGCCCGTGCCGCCCTAGCGCAGGCCGGCCGGTCGGCTGCCTGCGCGGCCTACTTCGGGCTGATGCGCGTGGAGCATCCTCCCTTGCTGGGCGCCAGCGTGTTCAGCCACGGCGGGGAACATGGACTGCCGCAGGGCATGGAGTTCTCGTTGTTCCGGCTGCGCCCCGGCGCCGATTCCCATGCCTTGGCCGCCGCCGCGCACCGCATGGCCGATGGCCTGTACCGGAATGAGCCCGGCTTCACGGCCCATGGCGTGATGCGCAGCGCCCACGACCCCGGCCTGTATGCCGACGTGGTGCTGGCCGATAGCGCCGGCCGCGCCCACCAGCTGTGCAGCAAGTGGGGCCAGGGACCGTTCGATCCGGCCTGCCAGGACTATCTGGAACTGATCGCGCCGGGGTCGGCACAGCTGCAGTTCTGGGACAGGGTGGCCTGAGCGCTGCCATCGCCGCGCCTTGGCCGGATGCCGGATATGCGTGGTATCCGTATCCGCCAGCCTGCACCGGCCATCCCATAATCGCCTTTTCCCCAAGCAGTGACCGCCATGTCGAAACTCCATGTTGTGCAGCAGGGCCAAGGCCCGGCCCTCGTTCTGAGCCACGCGCTCGGTTGTGACCTCCAGATGTGGGACGGCGTGGCCCAGGCCCTGCAAGACCGCTTCACCGTGGTGCGCTACGACCACCGGGGCCATGGCCGCTCGCCCGCCATCGGCGAGGCCTTCGACATGAACGACCTGGCAGACGACGCCGCTGGCGTGATCGAGGCGCTGGGCCAGGGGCCGGTGCACTTCGTGGGCCTGTCCATGGGCGGCATGACGGCCCAGGCCCTGGCAGCGCGTCATCCGGCGCTGGTGCGCAGCATCACCGTCGCCAATTCGGCCAGCTACTACGACGAGGCCGCGCGCGCAGGCTGGCAGGCGCGCATTGCCACGGTGCGCGCCCAGGGCGTGGCCGCGATTGCCGATGGCGCCATGCAGCGCTGGTTCACGCCCGAATTCCGCGCCGGGCAGGCCGCCCGAGTGGCAGCCTTGCGCGCCGGGCTGGAGGCCACGGCGGCCGCGCCCTATGCGGCGGCCTGTGCGGCCGTGGGCGGCATCGATCTGCGCGAGAGCAACCGGCGCATCGCCTGCCCCGCGCTGGTCATTGCAGGCAGCCGCGACGAGGCCACGCCCCCTTCCCTGTCCGAAGACATGCAGGCGCAGATTCCGGGCGCGCAGCTGGTGTCGCTGCCCGCCGCGCATTTGAGTGCCGTGGAAATGCCCGCGGAGTTTGCGCAGTTGGTGAGCGACTTTGTCGCGCAGATCCGCTAGATCTGCCGCCCTGCCCGGACGGAATGGTCGCTGAGCGAAGCCGCTAGCAGGCCGGCATCACGGCCGGCAGATCAACTCCGCCACGTCCATCAGCAAGGCCTCATCGATCTGCTCGCGCAGGTCCACGGCCAGCCTGCGCCGGTAGAACACGCCCAGGTCCAGGCCCACGCCCAGCGCGCGGATCTGCACATCGCCCGCGCGCTCGTGCCGGGCGATGACCTGGCGCAGGTGCTGGTCCAGATAGTGCTCGTCGTTGGCCTGGTGCGTGGCCGTGTCCATGGGGCAGCCGTCCGAGATGACGAGCAGGATGCGGCGCTGCGCGGGCCGCGCCAGCAGCCGCTCGCAGGCCCATTCCACGGCCTCGCCGTCCACGCCCTCGCGAAACAGGTCGGGCCTGCGCAGCGCGGCAACGCCGTGGCGGGCGTGGCGCCAGGGTCTGGCGGCATCCTTGAAGACGATGTGCAGCCGCTCGTTGAGCCGGCCCGGGATGTGGGGCTGGCCCGCGCGCTGCCAGTCGCGGCGGGCGCGGCCGCCGTTCCAGGCCTGGGTGGAAAAGCCCAGCACGTCCACCGGCACGCCGGCCATGGACAGCGCGCGGCCCAGCAGGTCCACCAGCAGGGACAGCGGGCGCGCATGCGCCTTCATCGAGCCCGAGCAGTCCAGCAAGATGGCCACGGCCGCATCGCTGACGGGGCGCGGCAACTCGTTCCTGAAGATGGCGCGCTGCTGCGGATCGCTGACCAGTTGCGCCAGCCGGCTTGCATCCAGGTGCCCATCCTCCAGGCCGAACTGCCAGCCGTCGTGGCGCGGCACGGCCAGGCGCTGCTGCAGGTGGCGGGCCAGCCGGCCCGCATGCAAGCCGCTGCGCGCCAGTTCCTCATCCATCTGCTCGCGGAACTCGGCCAGTTGCGCGGCGCGGATCAGCTCGGTGGCCTGCGCCTCGCGGTCATAGGCGCGCGTGAACACGCGGTAGCTGTGGGCCGAGCCGGCCCAGGCGCGGCTGTCGCCGCTGAGCGCCACGGGCGGCGCATCCAGGCTTTGCGATTCAAAGTGCAGCGGCAGCGCGAAACTGCCCCGCCGGCGCGGCCCGCCAGCGCCGCGCGGCGCCTCTTCCTGGGCTGACCGCACGGCCTGGCCCACCCAGCGGCTGATGGCCAGGGCCGGCGCAATGAAGGCCTGCTGGTCCTGCCGGTGGCGGCGCAGCAGGGCCCACTGCGCGCCCAGTTGCGCCGACAGGCCGGCGCGCGTGGCCTCGGCCAGGTCGGCCAGGGCATCGGGCGGCTCATGGCAGCTCAGGCGGCTCCAGGCGGTCAGCGCCACGGTGAACAGCAGGATGCCCAGGCTGCTTTCGGTCAGGCCCGAATCGGCAAAGGCCTGGCTCCAGTGCACAAAGCGCGCATGCAGGTTGGCGCGCGCGCCGGGCCATTCCTCGGGCGCCAGGCTTTCCACGCGCAACTGCTCCAGCAGTTCGAACACCAGCCGCTCCACCGGGTCGCCGGGCAGGTGGCGTGCGTGCAGCGCGGCATCGCTCAGGCGCAGGCGCAGGCTGGCGCCGTCGAGCAGGCCGCGCTGGTCGGCCAATCGGGCCGGCACATCGACCTGGTGGGCCGCTGCCAGCACCACGGGCGCCGTGCCCCGGTACAGCGTCTGCCCGCTCCATTGCAGCGAGGCATCGCCCGCCATGGCGCGCAGCAGCGCGCCGCCCCAGGCCTCCATGCGCGCCAGCGAGGGGGATGCCTCAGCAGGCATGGGCGGGCTCGTCGCGCAGCGCCAGTTCCTGGCCGAAGCAGCGCTGGAAGTACTCGGCCACGATGGCCCGCTCGGCCGGTTCGCACTTGTTGAGGAAGGACAGCTCGAAGGCCAGCCGCAGGTCATGGAAGATCTGCGCGTTCTCGGCCCAGGTGATGACGGTGCGCGGCGACATCAGCAGCGACAGGTCGCCCACCGCAAAGCCCTTGCGCGTGAGCGCGGCCAGCGCCACCATGGCGGCCACCTGCTCGCGCCCCTGCGGCGTGGCCAACTGCGGCACGCGCGCCAGCACGATGGCGGCTTCCTCGGCCGGTGCCAGGTAGTCCAGGCTGGTGACCAGGTTCCAGCGGTCGAGCTGGGCGTGGTTGAGCATCTGCGTGCCGTGGTACAGGCCGCTGAGGTTGCCCTGGCCCAGGGTGTTCATGGTGGCGAAGAGGCGGAACTGCGCATGCGGCTGGAGCACGCGCTTTTGGTCCAGCAGGGTGAAGCTGCCCTCGCGTTCGAGCACGCGCTGGATGACGAACATCACGTCGGGCCGGCCCGCGTCGTATTCATCGAAGACCAGGGCCACGGGCCGCTGCAGCGCCCAGGGCAGGATGCCTTCCTGGAACTGCGTGACCTGGCGGCCCTCCTGCAGCACGATGGCGTCCTTGCCCACCAGGTCCAGCCGGCTGATGTGGCCGTCGAGGTTGACGCGCACGCAGGGCCAGTTCAGCCGCGCCGCCACCTGCTCGATATGGGTGGACTTGCCCGTGCCGTGCAGCCCCTGGATGACCACGCGCCGGTTGTGCGCAAAGCCCGCCAGGATGGCCAGCGTGGCCTGCGGGTTGAAGCGGTAGGCCGGGTCCACGGCCGGCACATGCTCGCTGCGTTCGGCAAAGGCCGGCACCTGCATGTCGGTGTCCAGGCCGAAGGTCTCGCGCACGCCAAGCGTGCGCGTGGGATGCATCAGGGTCAGCTCAGTCATCGTCAGGGGCTCCCGGGGGGACTTCGTCGTTGATGCGCGCAATCGCCTCGGCCGCCGCGCGCAGTTGGGGAAGAAAGGACAGCGCACGTTCGCGCGGGAAACGCATGATGGGCGCCTGCACGGCCAGCCCCATGTTGGAGGGGCCGCCCTGGATGGAGGGCACGAGCACGCCCAGGCACAGCAGGCCGGGCAGGAATTCCTCGTTGTCGAAGGCATGGCCCTGGGCGCGCACCTGGTCCAGCTCGGCGTCCAGCGCGTCGAAGGCCGTCAACGTATTGGCCGTGAAGCCTTCCAGCGGCACGGCCGACAGCAGCCGCCTGCGCTGCGCGGGCGCCATCTGGCTCAGGAACAGCTTGCCCGTGGCCGAGCAATGGGCCGGCACGCGCGAGCCCGGGTGCAGATAAAAGCGCAGCGGCGCGGGCGTTTCCACCCGGTCCAGGTAGAGCACTTCGCTGCCCGAGAAGGCGGTGATGTTGCAGCTCTCGCCGATGTCGCGCACCAGTTGCGCCAGCACCGCGTGGCGCGCGCCATGCGTGGTGTTGTTGAGCAGCACGCTTTCGGCCAGCCGCATCAGGCGCCGCCCCGTGCCGTAGTGCCGGCCATTGCCCTCGCGCTGCAGGATGCCCGCGCCTTCGAGCTGCTGGAGCATGCGGTGCATGGTGGGCTTGGGCAGGCCTGTCTCCTCGACCATGGTCTGCAGCGTGAAGGGCTCGTTCTTCTGCGCAATGGCCTCCAGCAGCGCGAACAGCCGCAGGTTGGGGGTATCGCCATCGATACGGGCAGGGACAGGGTCTCGGGTGTTCATGGTGTTGGCCATCATATGTTTTTCAATTTTTCGAGTCAATTTGTTCCGAAAAAAGAAATTTGTTTGACATCCAGGTGAAATCACACCTAGACTTGCGCCGTAATTTCTTTTTTCGGAACTTAAAGTTCCATTTTCAAGGAGACAACATGACTGCAGCCAACAATCGTACGGTGGTCGAAGGCGTCCAGAAGATGACCCCTTCCGAAGCCTTTGTGGAGACCTGCGTGGCCAACGGCGTCACGGAGATGTTCGGCATCATGGGCTCGGCCTTCATGGATGCCATGGACATCTTCGCGCCCGCCGGCATCCGCCTGATCCCCGTGGTGCACGAGCAGGGCGCGGCCCACATGGCCGACGGCTATGCGCGCGTCTCGGGCCGCCACGGCGTGGTGATCGGCCAGAACGGCCCCGGCATCAGCAACTGCGTGACCGCCATTGCTGCCGCCTACTGGGCCCACAGCCCCGTGGTCATGATCACGCCCGAGACCGGCACCATGGGCATGGGCCTGGGGGGCTTCCAGGAAGCCAACCAGCTGCCCATGTTCCAGGAGTTCACCAAGTACCAGGGCCATGTCTGCAACCCCAAGCGCATGGCCGAGTTCACGGCCCGCTGCTTTGACCGCGCCATCTCCGAGATGGGCCCTACCCAGCTGAACATTCCGCGCGACTACTTCTATGGCGAAGTGCAGTGCGAAATCCCCAAGCCCATGCGTGTGGAACGCGGCTCGGGCGGCGAAAACAGCCTGCAGGCCGCCACGGAACTGCTGGCCACGGCCAAGTTCCCCGTGATCCTGGCCGGCGGCGGCGTGGTCATGGGCGATGCGGTCGAGGAGTGCAGGCAGCTGGCCGAGCGCCTGGGCGCCCCCGTGGTCACGGGCTATCTGCGCAATGACGCCTTCCCCGCCAAGCACCCGCTGTGGGCCGGCCCGCTGGGCTACCAGGGCTCCAAGGCCGCGATGAAGCTCATCGCCCAGGCCGACGTGGTGATCGCGCTGGGCTCGCGCATGGGCCCCTTCGGCACCCTGCCCCAGCACGGCATGGACTACTGGCCCAAGAACGCCAAGATCATCCAGGTCGAGGCCGACCACACCAACCTGGGCCTGGTCAAGAAGATCTCGGTGGGCATCCACGGCGACGCCAAGGCCGTGGCACGCGAGCTGGGCCGCCGCCTGCAGGGCCAGACCCTGGCCTGCGACGCCACCAAGGCCGCGCGCGCCGACACCATCGCCACCGAGAAGGCGGCCTGGGAAAAGGAGCTGGACGAGTGGACGCATGAGCGCGACCCCTACAGCCTGGACATGATCGAAGAGGCCAAGGGCGAGCGCACGCCCACGGGCGGCAAGTACCTGCACCCGCGCCAGGTGCTGCGCGAGCTGGAAAAGGCCATGCCGCCGCGCGTGATGGTCTCCACCGACATCGGCAACATCAACTCCGTGGCCAACAGCTACCTGCGCTTCGACGAGCCGCGCAGCTTCTTCGCGCCCATGAGCTTCGGCAACTGCGGCTATGCCCTGCCCACCATCATCGGTGCCAAGTGCGCGGCGCCCGACCGCCCGGCCATCGCCTACGCCGGCGACGGCGCCTGGGGCATGAGCATGGTGGAGATCATGACCGCCGTGCGCCATGACATTCCCGTCACGGCCGTGGTCTTCCACAACCGCCAGTGGGGCGCCGAGAAGAAGAACCAGGTGGACTTCTACAACCGCCGCTTCGTGGCCGGCGAGCTGGAAAGCGAGAGCTTCGCAGCCATTGCCAGCGCCATGGGCGCCGAGAGCATCGTGGTCGACCACATCGAGGACGTGGGCCCGGCGCTGAAGAAGGCCATCGACCTGCAGATGAACCACGGCAAGACCTGCGTGATCGAGGTGATGTGCACGCGCGAACTGGGTGACCCGTTCCGCCGCGATGCGCTCTCCAAGCCCGTGCGCTTCCTCGAAAAGTACAAGGACTTTGTCTAACCCCCTGAGGCGCTGACGCGCCTTCCCCCTCTCTACCCGCTGCGCGGGGGAGGGGGACGACACCCTCGGTGCGGGGCGGCCCTTCCTCGGTGTCCCTGGGATGGGCCGCGCCGGTTTCATGCGCCTGGGTGAAGCGCAAGGCCCTCGAAAGCCGATTCCCAGATTCCCTGCGTTGCTCGCGCCGGGCCCTGTACTTTCCCGCAGGAGCTTTCATGGTCCCCCCACTTTCACTTGCCGTGGCCGCCGATGATGCGCCCGCCACGCCCCGTCCCCATCTCCAGCACTTGCTCGACCAGGCCAAGGCGCAAGGCCCTATTCCTGTGGCCGTGGCCTATCCCTGCGATGCAGGCTCGCTGCAGGCCGCCATGCAGGCCGCGCAGGCGGGCCTGATCACGCCGCTGCTGGTCGGCCCCGAGGCACGCATCCGGGCGGCGGCCCAGGCAGCCGGGCTGGACCTGGCGGGCGCGTCCATCCATTCCACCGCCGATGATCCACGCGCGGCGGCTGCCCAGGCGGCGGCGCTGTGCGGCAGCGGCCAGGCCCGCGCGCTGATGAAGGGCAGCCTGCACAGCGACGAGTTGCTGGGCGCCGCCGTGGCGCGCGAGGCCGGCCTGCGCGGCAGCCGCCGCGCCAGCCATGTGTTCGTGATGGACCTGCCGGGCTTCGAGCGCCCGCTGCTGATGACCGATTGCGTGGTCAACATCTTCCCCACGCTGATGGACAAGCGCGATATTGCGCAGAACGCCATCGACCTGGCCCGTGCCATCGGCATTGCCCGGCCGCGCGTGGCCGTGCTCTCGGCGGTGGAGACGGTCAACCCCGCCATTCCCGGCACCATCGACGCGGCCGCGCTGTGCAAGATGGCCGACCGGGGGCAGATCAGCGGCGCCATCCTCGACGGGCCGCTGGCCTACGACAACGCCATCTCGCTGCGCTCGGCGCATCACAAGGGCATCGTCTCCGATGTGGCCGGCCAGCCCGACGTGCTGCTGGTGCCCAGCCTGGAGGCCGGCAACATGATCTACAAGCAGCTGGTCTACATGGCCGACGCCGAATGCGCGGGCCTGGTGCTGGGCATGCGCGTGCCCATCGTGCTGACCAGCCGTTCGGACTCCGTGGCCAGCCGCATTGCGTCCTGCGCGCTGGCCGTGCTGGCCAGCGCGGCGGGCGGCAAGGAGCAGTCATGAGCCAGGTCCAAGCACAGGTGGCTGCGCAGGCGCCCGTGCCGCGCATGCTGCAGTGGCTCAGGCTCCTGCCCGGCACGGGCCTGTCGGGCGTGATCGCGCTGGCGGCGACCTTCGTCTC
The DNA here is from genome assembly GCF_028401915.1 of Delftia sp. DT-2. Classification (NCBI taxonomy): domain Bacteria; kingdom Pseudomonadati; phylum Pseudomonadota; class Betaproteobacteria; order Burkholderiales; family Comamonadaceae; genus Delftia; species Delftia sp. DT-2. The sequence goes on along the minus strand of NZ_JAQOTI010000001.1, from coordinate 44,795 downwards.
CACGCTGCATGGCGGGCCGCAGCTGCTGTTCGCGCTGTTCTTCGGCGTGGCCTTCCACTTCCTGAGCCAGGACGCGCGCGCCAAGCCGGGCATCGAGTTCTGCGCGCGCGGCGTGCTGCGCCTGGGCGTGGGCCTGCTGGGCGCGCGCATCACGGCCACGCAGATCGCGGGCCTGGGCTGGACCACGGCGCTGATCGTCATCGCGGCCGTGGTCACCACGCTGCTGTGCGGCACGCTGCTGGGCCGGCGCCTGGGCCTGACGCGGCCGCAGGGCGTGCTGTCGGGCGGCGCGGTGGCCATCTGCGGCGCCTCGGCGGCGCTGGCCATCTCGTCGGTGCTGCCGCGCGACAAGGACAGCGACCGCTTCACGCTCACCGTGGTGGTCACGGTCACCGTGCTGTCCACGGCCGCCATGGTGCTGTACCCGCTGGTGGCGCGCGCCCTGCATTTGCCGCCCGAGCTGGCGGGCCTGTTCATCGGCGGCACCATCCACGACGTGGCCCAGGTGGTGGGCGCGGGCTACACCATCGACCAGGCCACGGGCGACTACGCCACCATCGTCAAGCTGTTCCGCGTGTCCATGCTGGCCGTGGTGGTGGTCATGGTCTCGGCCCTGTTCAAGCGCCAGCGCGAGGCAGCGGCCGAGCAGCACCACGGCAAGAAGCCGGGCCTGGTGCCCTGGTTCCTGTGGGTGTTCGTCGCGCTGGTGGCCATCAACTCGCTGGGCTGGGTACCGCCGGGCCTGCAGCACCAGTTGAGCGACCTGTCGCGCAACTGCCTGGTGCTGGCCATTGCGGCCCTGGGCCTGAAGACCTCGTTCCAGCAACTGGCCCAGGCTGGCTGGCGGCCTTTTGCACTGCTGGTGGTGGAGACGCTGTGGATGGCAGCCTTCGTGCTGATCGCCATCGAGATCGAGATGCGCTGACGCCTGCACAGGCATTGCCGCAAGAGGCCCGCACTGCGCGGGCCTTTGTCATGGCGCCACACATCGCTTGATGGGCATGCACCAAGATGATACATTTACACACAAATTTTTGATCCACATCAACGCCCTACCGCGCCGTGAACGTTTTTCGCAAGCAAGCCGGCAGATTCCGCAGGCTGACCGCCACCCAAGTCCTCACCCTGCTGCGCAATCAGCAACCCCGGCAAGCCGCCCTGCTGCGGCTGCTGCCCTGCCTGTCGATGCTGGCCGTGTGCGCGGCGCTGCTCGATTCCCTGCTGCCCATTCCGCTGTGGGCCATCGCCAGCCTGACCGTGGTCATGGCCGCCTACATCGCCCACAACTGCCAGTCCTTTGTCGCCACCCAGCGCAGAAAGTCCACGCTGCGCCATCTCGCGCGCTCCTGCCTGCTGCACGCCGGCTGAAGCACAAGTGCCCCTGGGTGCCGGGCGTCAGGCACCGCCTCTGGCATAGGCCGTCAGCGCCTGGGCCACGGCCTTGAAGACCACGGCGCAGCGCTCGCTCTTGCGCAGGTCCTCGTGCATGGCCACCCAGGTATCGAGCTTCCATGAAAACGCCTGGGGCAGCACCCGCACCAGGCCCGGCTCCCGGGCCGCCAATGCCGACTGGCACACGCCAATGCCAAAGCCCGCGCGGATGGCGCCCAGCTGGGCCAGGTCGCTGTCCGAGCGCAGCGCCATGCCTTCGCGCGTGAGCATGGGAAACTGCTGCTGCATCTTTCGGATCAGGGCGCTTTCATGGTCGAAGCCGATGAGCGAATGCCCGGCCAGGTCCTCCAGCGATTCCGGCACGCCGCGTGCGGACAGATAGCTTTCATGGGCATGCAGCCCCAGCTCGATGGCGCCGATATGGCGTGCCACCAGCGCCTCCTGCTGCGGCCGGAACATGCGCACGGCCACGTCGGCCTCGCGGCGCAACAGGTCGTCCACCGCGTTGGACAGCACCAGCTCGATGCCCAGTTCAGGGTGTGCCGCGCGCAATTGCGCAAGCACAGGCGGCAGCACCTCCACGCCCACCACCTCGCTGGCCGTCAGCCGTACCGTGCCGCGCACGCCCGAGCCATGGCTGGCCGCCACGCGGCGCAGCGCGGCCGCCGTCGCGGCCATGCTGGCTGCATAGGGCTGAAGCTCGTAGGCCGCCTCCGTGGGCGCGAAGCCATCGGATGAGCGGGTGAACAGTTGCAGGCCCAGCGCCGACTCCAGCCCGTCGATGTGGCGGCCCACGGTCGGCTGCGCCACACCCATGGCCCGGCCCGCCGCTGACAGCGACCCGGACTCCAGCACCTGCAAAAAACTGCGATACCACTCCCAGTGGGGTTCCGACATCACTCATCCATTCATTTATGCATGGACACCAGAGAATTCTAGGCAATTTTCTTTTTGCAGCGGGTTGCTGACACTGAGGCTGTCACCACAGGACCCAGCCCATGCCATCCATTGCACTCTTCGGCGCCGCAGGCGCCATCGGCCAGAGCCTGGCCGCCGCGCTCAGACAACAGGGCCGCGCCTACCGCGTGGTCGGCCGCAACGCAGCCAGCCTGCGCCAGACCTTCGGCGCCGACCCGCTGGCCGAGATCGTCCCCTGGAACCCGGACAGCACCGGCTCCGTCGAGGCTGCCGCCCACGGCGTGGACACGCTGATCTACCTGGTGGGCGTGAACTACTGGCAGTTTCAATTGCATCCCGAACTGATGCGCAAGACGCTGGAAGGCGCCATTGCCGCGGGCGTGCGCCGCATCGTGCTGATCGGCACCGTCTATCCCTACGGAAAGGCCCGCACCCTGCCCGTGGCAGAAGACCATCCGCGCGAGCCCCATACCTTCAAGGGCCGCATGCGCAAAGCCCAGGAGGACCTGCTGCTGCAAGCCCATGCAAAGGGCCACATCGAGGCCACCGTGCTGCGCCTGCCCGACTTCTACGGTCCCGGAGTACACAACAGCCTGCTGCACGGAGCCTTCGAGGCAGCGGCCCGTGGCGGCCGGGCCGACATGGTCGGCCCGCTGGACCGGCCGCATGAGTTTGTCTATGTGCCCGATGCGGGCCCCGTCGTGGCGCGCCTGATCGGCACGCCGCAGGCTTTCGGCAAGGTCTGGCACCTCGCCGGCGCGGGGGCGATCACGCAGCGCGACGTCGTCTCGGAGATCGAACGCCTGACCGGCAGGCCGTTGAAGCTGCGCGTTGCAGGAAAGACCGCGCTGCGCCTGGCCGGCCTGTTCAACCCCTTCATGCGCGAGCTGGCCGAGATGCACTACCTGCTGACCGATCCGCTGATCATGGAGGACTCCGCCCTGCACGCCCTGCTGGGCCCCATTGCCAAGACGCCCTATGCGCAGGGCATACGCGCAACGCTCAACGCCGCCATGGCAAGTGCCGACTCACACTTGGCCGCGGCCTGAGCCTGGCCTGCAGCCCGAAAACAAAAAAGCCCTGACAGCACAACTGTCAGGGCCTTTGTCTATCTGGCAGGGGAGGAAGGACTCGAACCCTCGCATGCCGGAATCAAAATCCGGTGCCTTTACCAACTTGGCGACTCCCCTAGAAGACCTAAATTCTAATACGTTTTTTTGGCCCGAAATCCAAAATTCCAAAAATTTCGACACCGCCAAAGTTGTCTTCATGGCGCGGCCAGGGCTCCCTCAAGACAGCGGAGTATCGCCTCCCGCCCCATCGCCGTGAAACAGCCAATGAAGACAAACACGGACTCCGAGACCCTGGCCCCATGCAGGCTGGCAATGCGCAAGCGCCCACCCACCACGTGGACTTCCTGGACGCTGTCCTGCCCGCCCAGCCGCACGATGCCCTTGGCCCGCAACAGGGGGACAGGCAGCGTACGCAGCGCCTGCCGCAACCGCTGCCGGTCAAAGCAGCGGCGCGTTGCGTAGGAAAAGCTGCCCACATCGGCCATGCCGGCCATGCCGGCCATGTTCCCGGCCTGGCTTTTCCAGGAGCCGCCCGCTTGCAGCAGGCCTTGCGGGCGGCGTGGCGAGGCAGCCGCATCAATGAACACGGCCAGCGGTATCTCGCCATGGCGGGCCGCCAGCACCACGGCACCGGGCGCCATGCCGGCCACGCGCGCGGCCACCTTTTCGGTGGCACATGCGCCGGCCAGATCGGCCTTGGTCAGCACCAGCGCCGTCGCGCCCGAGATCTGGCGGCGGACCATGTCGCCGACCAGCGGGTCGCACAGTTGCTCATCGACGGCCTGGACATCCACCACCACCAGGATGGCGTTGAGCTGCAGCGCGGGGTCGAGCATGCCGACCTGGGCGATGCGCACGGGGTCGGAGACGCCGCTGGCCTCGATGACCAGCAGGTCCGGGCGGTCGGGCCGCGCGCCCACGGCGGCCAGGGCCTCGGCCAGCCGCCCGCCGATGGAGCAGCAGATGCAGCCGTTTTCCAGCTGCAGCACGTCGCTGCTGCGTGTGCGGATCAGGGCGGCGTCGATGTTGATCTCGCCGAAGTCGTTGACCAGCACGGCCACGCGCAGGCCATCGGCACGCTCCAGCAGCCGGTTGAGCAAAGTGGTCTTGCCCGCGCCCAGATAACCGCCCACGACGACCATGGGAACGGGCGCCCGCTGCGCCGCGGCGGCCGGCGTGCTCATGGCGCTGACCCGGGCGCGGGGAAGATGCGGCCGCCCAGCACGGTGCCCCAGACCTTCACGTCCTTGAGGGCGGCGGGCGCCACCGCGCGGGGATCGTCTTCCAGCACGGCGAAGTCCGCCAGCTTGCCGGGCTCGATGCTGCCCACGCGCTGCTCCAGCTTGAGGGTACGGGCCGCGCCCATGGTGATGGCATGCAGGGCATCGTCCACCGACAGGCGCTCGGCCTCGCCCAGCACGCGGCCTGAAGCGGTTTCGCGCTGCACCGCGCACCAGGCGGTGAACAGGGGGTGGATAGGGGTGATGGGCGCATCGGAATGCATGGCGAAATCCATGCCCAGGCGCCGCGCCGTGCCCGCTGCATTCATGCGCGAGGCCCACTGCATGCCCACGGTCTGCTCGGCGTGGGCATCACCCCAGTAATAGAGATGGTTGGAGAAGAAGTTGACACACATTCCCAGGCGCGCGGCGCGCTGCAGCTGGGCGATGCTGGCCAGCTGGCAGTGCTGCAGGGTGTGGCGATGGTCGGCGCGCGGGTGCCTGGCCAGCAGGTCCTCGATCACATCCAGCACCACCTCGGTGGCCTCGTCTCCGTTGGTGTGGATGTGCAGTTGCAGACCGGCCAGGTGGAAGGGCTCGAACAGCGCGGGCAGCTGCGACGGGGGAATCAGCCACAGGCCGTTGGGCTGCCCGCCCGCATAGCCGGGAGCGCGCAGGCGCGCGGTGAAGCCCTGGATGGAGCCGTCCACGATGAACTTGACGGGGCCGAACTGCAGCTTGTCGCTGGCCGACGATGCGGCAGCGGCGTGCACGCGCGCGGCACCGCCTTCCGGGTTGCGCTGCGGCGCGAAGGCCGGGACGATGCGCAGTGGATAGGCCGCGTCGCCCGTGACTTCGCGCAGCGCGGCCAGGCCCTGGGGCGAGAGATCGCTGACCAGGTCGGTGGCCGTGGTCACGCCCGCGAGCTGGGCCACGCGGCCGAACTTCCAGATGGCCTCGCGCTGCTCGGCAGCGGCCAGCGACAGCGCGCTGCCGATCACCTTCTGCACGGGGTACATGGCGGCGAATTCCTGCAGCTCGCCCGTGGGCTGGCCCTCGGCGTCCTTGTGGATGCCGTCGATGTCGGTGTCCTCGTCAATGCCGGCCAGCGCCAGCATGGCCGAGTTCACATTCATCAGGTGCACGCTGGCATGCAGGATGACGATGGGCCGCGTGGCGGAGACACGGTCCAGCTCGCGCACCGACAGCCGGCTGCTGCCGAAGAGGATGGGATCGAAGCCCCAGGCCAGCAGCGTGGCCTGCGCATCGGGCAGGGCACGCTCGGCCTCGGCCAGGCGCGCCAGCACGGCGTCCAGCGTGCGCAGGCCGGGCCACAGGCGGCCCTCGGGATCGCGCCGATCGAAGTAGCCCAGGTACACGGCCTCCCACATGGCGCCTTCCATCAGGTGGCTGTGCGCCTCGATCAGGCCGGGCATGAGGACCTTGTCGCACAGTCGGTCGATGCGCTCGGCCTCGGGCCAGTCAGCCATGTCGGCCTCCTGGCCAACGGCCAAGATGCGGCCGCCCTGCACGGCCACATGGGTGGCCTGCTGCTGGGCCGGGTTCATGGTGAGGATGGTGCGCGCCACAAAGACCTGCGTGCGCGCGTTCTCGTCGTGGTTCATGGTGGTGGTCTTTTTCAGGCGGCCTTGACGCGCGCGGCACCGGGCAGATAGTGGACGATGGCCGTGACCAGCAGGTTCAGCGCCAGGCTGATGAAGCCCAGGTTGATGCCGCCGAAATCCGGCTGCTGGATGTACAGCGCAATGGCCAGCGCCTGGCCGCAGGCAATGCCCAGGGCAACAGCCAGGGGCCGGATGCGCCAGCCGAAGAGGATGGCCATCATTCCCGGGAAGAACTGCGTCACGCCGTAGTAGGTGGTGTTGATCAGCGTCAGCATCAGGTTGGGCGTGAGCAGCGTCATCACGATGGACAGCACCAGGTAGATGACGATCACCACCTTGGCGCCCTGCTTTTGCTTGGCCTCGGGCAGGCCGGGCAGCAGGTTGCGGGCCACGATGGGGCCGATGGCCAGGCAGATGCCCGCCAGCACCAGCAGGCCCGACAGCGCGGCGCCTGCGGCCACCAGGCCCAGCAGCCAGTCGGGCAGCAGTCGCACGGCAGCCGCGAAGAAGGCCTCGTTGGGCGATGCCAGCTGCAGGTTCTGGCTGATGGCGTAGTACGAGGCCAGCACCAGGAAGGGGTACATCAGCATGTACAGCGGCATGGCGATCTGCGTGCGGCGGATGGTGTGCGAACTCTTGGCCGTGAAGAAGTTCTGAACCGCGAACGGCATCATGTAGAAGCCCAGCGCCTGGAACAGCATGGTGCTCATGGAAAAGCGCAGCTGCGTATCGGTCATGTGGTTGCTGACCTTGGCGCTGGCGGCGGTGAACACATCGCCCACGCCCGCATGCCAGCCCACGGCCACGCCCGTGGCGATGATGGCCACCACCATCAGGATGTCCTTGAGGATGGCGATATAGGCCGAGGCGCGCACCCCCGAGATGGCGATGTAGGTGAAGGCCAGGCCCGCAGAGATCAGCAGCAGGTGCAGCGGCTGGAAATTCCATCCCAGGCCCTTGAGCGCGGCCACCAGCCCCGTGAACTGCAGCTGGCCCCAGGGCAGCAGGAACAGGATGGCCGAGCCGGCCACGATCAGCTCCAGCGCACGGCTGCCGAAGTGGCCCTTGAACAGGTCCGGCAGCGTGATGGCGTTGTGCCGCAGCCCCGCCTTCCAGATCATGGGGCCGAGGAAGTAGCCCAGCGGATATGCCAGCAGGATGTAGCCCAGGAACCAGACGCCATAGGTCGGCCCCTTGGCGTAGATGCCGCCCGGAAAGCCGACCATGGTGCCGATGCTGTAGATCTCGCCGGCGGCCAGGAAGAACACCAGGTAGGCGCCGAACTGGCGGGAGGCGACGAAGAAGTCATGCACGCTTTGCGCCCCCTTGCCCGTGCGCGAGCGGATGGCCAGGTACAGGGACAGCGCGATGAAGCCCAGAAAGACTGCGGTGGTCATGGCGGTGCTCCCTTCAGGCGGACTGCGCGTCGTCGGCTTCGTGGCGGTCGAACATCAGCCAGCACACGAGCATGCACAGCGACGTCAGCACGAACCACATGAAGATCCACAGGTAGATGAAGGGCACGCCGAACACGAAGCGATCGACGGACGCGACCCAGGGAAGCAGGCCGATCACCGCGATGTACGGGATGCCTATGCCGATGAACAGCTTGAGCATGGTTTGTCTCCTTTTGCTCCGATGAAAGAGTTGGCGGTTGTGGCCGCTCTATAGAACATTTCAATGTCCCTGGATGCGATCTTAGGAAGCGCCTACCTATAATTCAAATGAAAAATTTGCCAACAAATCATGAGGACTCCGCATGGATACACAGAAGCTGCGGCACCTGCTGGCCATCGTCGAGCACGGCACCTTTTCCGACGCAGCGCGCGCCGTGCATCTCACCCAGCCGGCGCTCAGCCGCAGCATCCGCGCGCTGGAAGATGAACTCAGGGCGCAGCTGTTCGACCGGGGCGCGCGGCGCGCCCGGCTGACGGTGTTTGGCGAACTCGTGGCCGAGCGTGCACGCCGCATGCGGCTGGAGGAAACCCAGTTGCGGCGTGACCTGGAGCTGCTGCGCGGCGGCCAGGAAGGCGCGCTCGCCATTGGCGTGGCGCCCGCGCCGGCGGCGCTGCTGCTCAAGCCCTTTCTGATCCACATGGCGCAGGCGCATCCGCGCGTGAAGGTGCGCGCCGAAATGGGTGCCACCAGCGCATTGCTGCAGCTGCTGCGCAACGAATCCATCGATGCCATCGTCGGCGACGCCTATGTGCTGCGCGCCGCCGATGACGTGGAGATGGAACTGCTGGGCGAGCTGCCCGCCGGCCTGGTCTGCCGCGCGGGCCACCCCGTGCTGCAAAACCCCGGCATGGACGAGATCCGCCGCTACCCGCTGGCCACCACCACGTTGAGCACGGCCATGGCGCGGCAGCTGGCCGAGCTGTGGGGCGAAGGCGCCGAGCCCGACAAGCTGTTCACCCTGCACTGCAACGACCTGGACCTGCTGCGCGGCGTGACCCTGGCCACGGACACCTTGCTGTTCGGCGTGCTGTCCATCACCCGCAAGGAGCGCGCCAGCGGCGCCATGGCCGAAGTGCCCCTGCCCGCCGATCCCCGCCGATGCGGCCGCTACGGCATGGCGCGCATGGCCGCGCGCACCCTGTCACCGGCGCTGGACACGGCCTACGCCTTCACGCGCACGCACTGGCGCGAGCTGTCGGAGCACGATCAGGAGCCCGGTTGATCGATGCTCAGCCGGCCGCCGGGGCCTGTGCCTGTGCATGCGCCAGGCCCAGCGGCAAGGTCTGCGCGCGCAGCCAGTCCAGCACCAGGGCGAAGCTGGCCTCGTCCAGCACCGGCCGGGGCGACATGAGCACGTAGTGCGAGCCATCGGCCACGAAGCCGCGCGGCGCGCACAGCGTGCCGCTGGCCAGGTCATCGGCCACCAGTGCCAGCGGGCCGATGGCGACGCCGGCCCCGGCCACGGCGGCCTGCAGGCTCAGGTAGAAATGCTCGAAGCGCACCTCGCGACCGGCCCGCAGCGGCACGCCGGTCAGTTCGCTCCAATGCCGCCATGCGTCCGGCCGCGACTGCGTATGCAGCAGCACCCCGCCCAGCGGCCCTGAGCGTGCCAGCGCCTTGGCAAGCGCGGGCCTGCAGACGGGCCCCACGCGCTCTTGCAGAAAGGGCTCGGCCACCACATCGGCACCCATGTCGAAATCCGCGCGGCGTATGGCCAGATCAATGCCCTCGCGCGCAAAGGGCACGGAGCCGCCGGCCGATACCAGGCGCAGCTCGCGCTGCGTGCCGATCGCTTCCTGCAAACCACCCAGACGCGGAATCAGCCAGCGCATCAAAAACGTGGGCTCGCACGACAGCACCAGCGGCCGGTCCGGCCCTGCCGCCTGCCGCGCGCGGCCCAGCGCGCCGCGCAGGCGCTCCAGCGCAAGGGCCACCTCCTCGGCCAGCACGCGGGCCGTGGGCGTGGCAATGATGCTGCGGTTGCTGCGCTGGAACAGCGCAAAGCCCAGCGCCTCCTCCATGTCGCGCACGGCACGGCTCACGGCGCCATCGGTCAGGTGCAGCTCGCGCGCGGCCTTGGAGACACTGCCATGGCGCACCGTGGCCTCGAAGGCGCGCAAGGCAGACAGCGGCGGCATGTGGACGGGTGCGGGCATGGCAATGGCGGCTCTAGACAGGTGGAACATCGGACTTTCAGTTGAACATTGCTCAATTGAATGATGAGTCTATATCGATTTATTACTGGAGCATCTTCATGCAAAGTAAACCCATCGATTGAGGTTTCAGCAAGAACCATGAAGCACTCCAGCCCCAACTCCGCCAACCCCTCGGCCAGCACTCCGGCCAGCGCGCCCCTGGCCATCACCATGGGCGATCCATTGGGCATCGGGCCCGAGATCATCGTCAAGCTGGCAATGGACCCTGCGCGGCCCTGCACGCCGTTTCTCGTCATCGGCGACATCGCCCGGCTGCAGCGGGCGGCCGATGGGTTGGGCGTCCATCCGCAGATCCGGGCCATCGAGACACCGGCCCAGGTCCCTGTCCTGGTACCGCCCGCCACGCTCTTCGTGCTGCAGACCGGCGAGGACCTGCCGCCGGACCTGCCCTGGGGCTGCGTCGATGCACGCGCCGGCGCGGCCTGCCATGCCTATATCCAGCGCGGCATCGACCTGGCCCTGACTGGCGACGTCTCGGGCCTGGTGACCGCCCCCATCCACAAGGAAGCGCTGCGCGCGGCAGGCTGCCCGCATCCGGGCCATACCGAGATGCTGGCCGAGCGTTCCGGCACACGCGACTTCGCCATGATGCTCGCCAATGATGAGCTGCGGGTGCTGCTGGTCTCCATCCATGTGCCGCTGCAGCAGGCCATCGCCTCCGTGACCATGGACAACGAGCTGCGCGCCATTCGCCTCGCGCACCAGGCCTGCCGCGCGTTCGGCATCCCCCGGCCCCGGGTGGCCGTGGCAGGGCTCAATCCGCATGCCGGTGAAAACGGTCTGTTCGGGGACGAGGACCGCTCGGTGATCATCCCCGCCATTGCCGCCGCGCGCGCCGAAGGCATCGACGCCAGCGGCCCCTGGCCCGGCGACACGGTCTTCATGCGGGCGCGCCGGGGCGAGTTCGACGTGGTGGTCGCCCAGTTCCATGACCAGGGGCTGATTCCCGTGAAATACCTGGGTGTGGAGCAAGGCGTGAACATCACCGTGGGCCTGCCCTTTGTGCGCACCTCGGTGGACCATGGCACGGCCTTCGACATCGCGGGCACGGGCCGCGCCGACCACGCCAGCCTGGCCTGCGCGCTGCGCCAGGCGGCAGCCATGGTGCAGGCCACCCGTACCGGTGCCAGTGCACGAACGCAACGCCCGGACTTCATCTTCATGCTCACGCAGCAGGACAGGACCATTGCCGATGCGCGCGAGCGGCTGCGCGAGGTGCTGGCCCAGGGCGTTCGCCATGTGGGCTTCAAGGACATCGGCCTGCCCCTGCCCGAGCTGCATGCCCTGGCCCGGGACATCCGTGCGGGCGGCGCCAGGGTCTATCTGGAGGTTGTCAGCCTCGACGAGGCCAGCGAAGTGGCCTCCGCCCGCGCGGCGGTCGACATCGGGGTGGACGTGCTCATGGGTGGCACACGGCCCGAGGCGGTGCTGCCCGTGCTGCGCGGCAGCGGCATTGCGTACTACCCGTTTCCCGGCAAGGTGAGCGGGCATCCGAGCGTGCTTTCAGGCCCGGTACAGGACATCGTGGCCAGCGCCCGCCGCATGGCGGGGCTGGACGGCGTGCATGGCCTGGACCTGCTGGCCTACCGCTTCCACGGCGACGTGCCGGCCTTGATCAAGGCCGTCTGCGATGCGGTGGACAAACCCGTGGTCGTGGCCGGCTCCATTGATCGCAGTGAACGCATCGCGGCCGTGCTGGCCGGCGGCGCAGCGGGCTTCACGATAGGCACTGCCGCCTTCGAGGAGACTTTTCCGGCCGCGCGGCCCGGGCTGGCGGCGCAATTGCAGGCCATACAGGCGCTGGTGGACTGACGCCGGCCATGTCGGCTATGCCGGCCCGCGCCACGCACGCCGGGGTCACGGTCCAGCAGCAGCTGCAGCGATTTCGCCCACCGGTGCCCGGGCGTTCTCATAGCCCCAGGTACAGGGCCAGCAGCGAAACGGCGGCCGGCACGGCCTGCACCCAGAGGATCTTGCGGCTGGCCGTGGCTGCGCCATACAGGCCTGCCACCAGCACGCACAGGAGAAAAAAGTACTTGAACGCCAGGCCGTCGGCGCCCTGCGCCAACCCCCAGATCAGCCCGGCGGCGAGAAAGCCGTTGTAAAGCCCCTGGTTGGCGGCCAGCGTCCTGGTCTGCTGCGCAAATTCCGGCGTCAGCCCAAAGGCCTTCCTGCCAGCCGGCCGGTCCCAGAGAAACATCTCCAGCACGAGGATGTAGACATGAATTGCGGCGACGATGCCTATGAGAACGTTGGCCATCTGGGTGGATAGGAAAGTGGACAGGCCCCTGTATACGGGATGCATCCGCCGCCGTCCATGCCCGCCGCGCCACACATGGCCTGCAACGGCCTGCCCGTGTCACCCGGAAGACTTGCTGCCGGGTGGCACGGGCTTTTCCACTGGCTTTTGCGCACTCTCTGCCGGCGCCACGGCACCTGCGGCCGCACCGCCCAGCGCACCGGCCACGCTGCCTACCGTGCCGCCCACCACCACGCCCACCGGGCCTGCAATGACCGCACCGGCGGCAGCGCCGGCAGCGGCTCCGGCCAGTACGCCGCCGCCGATGAACACCGAGCGTGACTCGCGCTGCGCATCCTCCGGCGACAGCTGGTACTGGGCAGCTGCCTCGGGGTCCTGGGAAGGTACGCCGTGGCCCGGTCGCGCCTGTTCGGCCAGGTCTTCGTCCTCCACCGCATCTGCAGACACCGGCGGGATGGATGGCTTGTTGCTTGCATTCATGGGAATCTCCTTCGGGGATGGACCGTGGACGCGGGACTGCATCCGCAGCATCTCTCTTGCAGTTTTCGTTGTACGCCTGTGCCCGCCAGGCCGACGCCGGCCCAGACTGCGCTGCCGCGTCAGCAAAGGGCCGCAGCTGCGCAGACCATGACTACAAGGACTCGTAGGACCTGGCCTCCGGTGCCCAAGGACCCTCCTACGCCGGTCGCGGCGCACCGACTACCCGGAGCACTTCATTGCGGTCCTAAGCTGGAACCCAGAAGCACACAGGCTTCGACTTCGCCAGGCGATGCACGGGCTTTGAAGGGGCCGCCTCCCGCGCCTTTTCCCATGCCGCATCGCCCAGCCGCCAGATGCACTGCGTCGGCGTGCCAGCACCAACCCACTCAATGGAGAGCCTCATGGTCACACCCAACACCGTATCGAGCGTCATTTCTTCCGAAACCGTCAGCGGCACCAATGTCTACAACCCCGCAGGCGACAAGCTGGGCAGCATAGACACGCTGATGATCGACAAGCTGTCCGGCAAGGTGCGCTACGCCGTCATGGAATTCGGCGGCTTCCTGGGCATCGGCACGGACCGCTATCCGCTGCCCTGGGAATCCCTCAAGTACGAGCCCGACATGAACGGCTACGTGGTGTCGCTCACGCGCGAGCAGCTGGACAACGCGCCCCGCTATGAGCGCGACACGGCACCGGCCTACACCGATGAATATGGACGCCGCGTGAACGACTACTACGGCGTGCCCTACCTGTAAATCCCGACCCTTGCGGTCTTTGACACAGCCCCGTTCGCGGGGCGTTTTCTTTGGTGTGGATAGCTGGCCAAGGAAGAACGCCCTGCGCGACTTCACTCCCTCATTCCAGGAGAACTCCCATGAATACCACCCCACCGGCCATCGACTACAAGGCCTGCATGGATGCCTGCCAGGCCTGCATCATTGCCTGCAATACCTGTGCCGCCGCCTGCCTGAAGGAAACAGACGTCCAGATGATGGCCGCCTGCATTGCCCAGGATCTTGAATGCGCGCAGGTCTGCGAACTGGCCGTGGCCTCAATGGCGCGCCAAAGTCCGCATGTCTCAGACATCTGCCGCCTGTGCGCCCGGATCTGCCAGGCCTGCGCCGACGAATGCGGCAAGCATTCCCACGACCATTGCCAGACCTGCGCGGCAGCCTGCCAGCAATGCGCCATGTCGTGCAATCTCATGGGCATGCAGTCGCACTGACGCCGCTGGCCTTTGTCACGACAGCCGGCCAGGCGCCCATCCTGCAAACCGGCAGGAAAAAAAGCCACCGGCGCTGTCGTCATCCGCCCTATATCGGCAGCCTTCGGCGCTGCCTACACTTTGATGCATATCCACGCACAAAGGAGATGGGCATGGCACTGAACATCAGCATAGAACAGCGGTTCCTTACCCTCCTGGGCCAGTTGAAGCACATGCCTCCCTGCTCATCCCGCCAGGAAGCGCACGACATGCTCCTGCTGCTGTGGATGCGCATCTGCGAAGGCGCAGGCGCGCGCAGGCAATTGCTCAACAGCATGCGCCAGCGCACGCTGTGCGTAGAGCACGGCTGGAAAAACCTCGACAAAAGCCCCTGCTACTGGGATTCGGAGACCACGCCGGGCATCCGAATCTATCTGCATGCCAATGGCACCATCGTCATTCAAAGACAGGGCGGAGCGCAGGATTCCGAAATCCTGCACTTCAGCAGCCACCGGGAGTTTGTCGAGGCGTAGACAAAGGCCTCGCGCTCTATCCCGAACAATGGCGAAATATTGAAAAACCTAGGTGCAAACACCGACGATGTCCCACATGCGACATCGACCCTGTCTCCATAAAATGCGTCATTGTGTAGCACACTATCCATGAGGAACATATGACAGCAGATTACAAAACCCTGCTCAAGCAAAAGAGCGAGCTTGAGGCACGGATTGCCGAAACGCTGAAGGCGGAGAAAGGCGGAGTCATCGCCAAGGTCCGAGAACTCGTCCATGAGTTCGGATTGACCCACGACGACATCTTCAGCGCCCGCAAATCCAAGTCCGCCAACATTGGCGTGCCGAAATACCGGGACCCCGCCACCGGAGCCACCTGGACGGGACGGGGCAAGCCGCCGCGCTGGATCGAAGGCAAGGACCGCAAGGCCCTCGAGATCTGAGCATGGCCCGCCAACGCGGGCATTTTTTATGGCGGCCCCAATCGCCCGGACTCTCGCCAGGCAATGCCGGAAACAGAAAAACCCAGTGCTATTCACATAGCACTGGGTTTCATGTTTCTGGCGGAGAGGGAGGGATTCGAACCCTCGGTACGTTCGCACGTACGCCTGATTTCGAGTCAGGTACAATCGACCACTCTGCCACCTCTCCGCAGCGTCGAAGCTGAAATTATAGCCTAAAAATTCAGGCCTTCAGCAAAGTCTGTCCACCCATATACGGGCGCAGCGCCTCGGGGATGGTCACCGAGCCGTCGGCGTTCTGGTAGTTCTCCAGCACCGCCACCAGCGTGCGGCCCACGGCCAGGCCGGAACCGTTGAGCGTGTGCACCAGCTCGTTCTTGCCCTGGGCATTCTTGAAGCGCGCCTGCAGGCGGCGCGCCTGGAAGGCCTCGCAGTTGGAGACCGAGCTGATCTCGCGGTAAGTGTTCTGCGCAGGCAGCCAGACTTCCAGGTCATAGGTCTTGGCCGAGCCAAAGCCCATGTCGCCCGTGCACAGGCTCATCACGCGGTAGGGCAGGCCCAGCTTCTGCAGCACGGCCTCGGCGTGGCCGGTCATCTCTTCCAGCGCCTCGTAGCTCTTTTCCGGATGCACGATCTGCACCATCTCGACCTTGTCGAACTGGTGCTGGCGGATCATGCCGCGCGTGTCGCGGCCGTAGCTGCCGGCCTCGGAACGGAAGCAGGGGCTGTGGGCCGTGAGCTTGATGGGCAGCTGGTCCTCGGCCACGACCACGTCGCGCACGAAGTTGGTCAGCGGCACCTCGGCCGTGGGAATCAGGTAGAGCGCCGCGTTGTCGGGCACGGGCTCGCCGTCCTGGCCGCCCTTCTTGGCGGCGAACAGGTCGCCCTCGAACTTGGGCAACTGGCCCGTTCCCTTGAGCGAGTCGGCATTGACGGCGTAGGGCACATAGCACTCGGTGTAGCCATGCGAGTCGGTCTGCAGGTCGATCATGAACTGCGCCAGGGCGCGGTGCAGGCGGGCGATGGGGCCCTTCATCACGGTGAAGCGCGAGCCCGACAGCTTGACGCCCATGTCGAAATCCAGGCCCAGCGGCTGGCCCACGTCCACATGGTCCTTGACCTCGAAATCAAAGGTCTTGGGCGTGCCCCAGCGGCGCGCCTCCACATTGCCGCTTTCGTCCGCACCGACGGGCACGCTTTCGTGCGGAAGGTTGGGCACGGCCAGCAGCATGGCGTGCAGCTCGCCCTGGATCTGCTCCAGGCGCGTGGCCGACTGGTCCAGCTCGGTCTTGAGGCTGCCGACTTCGGCCTTGGCGGCCTCGGCAGCGTCCTTCTCGCCCTTGCCCATCAGCATGCCGATCTGCTTGGACAGCTGGTTGCGCTTGGACTGCAGCTCCTCGGTCCGTGTCTGCAGGGACTTGCGCTCTGCTTCCAGGGACTGGAAGGCCTCCACGTTCAGGAAGGCCTGGGGCTTTTTGCGGGTCTCCAGCCGTGCGACGGCCGAGTCAAGGTCTTTGCGAAGAAGAAGGATATCGAGCATAGCCGGCAATTTTAGGCGGTATCGCCATGGCAGCGCCCGCCCCTGGGCGTTGGGGGTCTTGCCGCTACAGAAATCCCGCGCCGGCGCCGATACTTCCAATATGCCGCCCACAGCGGTTTGCGCACCCGGGAGCACCCATGTTTTTTGTCTTCGGTCCCAACGGACAGATGTTTCGCGGTCCCGCCGAGCGGCTGGGCCAGGTGGCGCCCGTGCGCCGCGTACAACGCCCGCAGGCCCTGCGCACGCGCTCGGCCGATGTGATGGCGGGCGACGCCGCCGCCTCGTTCCCCGCCATCCTGGCCGACCTCGCGGGCCAGCCTGCCGGCGCGCCGGAGCCCGCTCCACGCAGCCGTGGCGCGGTCGATGCCTACCTTTCCACGGAAAAAGGCCCCAGCCAGCCACGCCAGCCCCTGCAGACCGTGGCCGACGTGATGAGCCACGAGGCCGTGACGGTGTCGCCCGAGGCCGGTGTCAACGACGCCTGGCGCGTGCTGGCCGAGCACGGCGTGGCCCAGGCCCCCGTGCTGGATGCCGGTGGCCGCGTGGTCGGGCTGCTGCTGCGTGCCGACATGGCGCCGCTGGACCTGCTGCCCGAGCCCGGTGCGATCAAGGACGCCATTGCCCTGGCGCGCCGGCCCGTGAACGAGGTCATGATCTCCCCCATACCCACGGTGGCCACCACCACCGACCTGCGCCGCGTGGCCGGCGTGCTGCTGGAGACCGGCCTGCCGGGCCTGCCCGTGACCGATGAGCAGGGCCTGCTGGCCGGCTTCATCAGCCGCACCGACATCCTGCGCGCCGTGGCCTCCGATCCGCCGCTGGATCTGTGGAGCTGAGGCTTTCGGCCCCACCATGCAAAACGGGCGCCAGGCGCCCGTTTGCTTTTTGGCCAATGCCCGCTGCGCCTGCGGCTCAGCCGCCCGTCTCGGGCTGCTTGCCCACGGAGATCTCCAGCCCCGTGGCCGCGTCGATCTTCAGGCCCTTGGGCAGCGGGAACTTCACGGTTTCTTCGATGCCATCCATCTTGCGCACCGACAGCGCGCCCAGCTGGCGCAGGCGCTGGATGACCTCGTCCACCAGCACCTCGGGCGCCGAGGCGCCGGCCGTCAGGCCCACGCGCCCGGCATTGGCAAACCATTCCTCGCACAGCTCGCCCGCGTTGTCCACCATGTAGGCGGGCGTTCCCAGGCGCGCGGCCAGCTCGCGCAGGCGGTTGCTGTTGGAACTGGTGGGGCTGCCCACGACGATGAGCACATCCACCTGCGGCGCCAGCACCTTGACGGCGTCCTGGCGGTTTTGCGTGGCGTAGCAGATGTCCTGCTGCTTGGGCTCGCGCACCTGCGGAAAGCGCGCGCGGATGGCTGCCGTGATGCCTGCGGCATCGTCCACCGACAGCGTGGTCTGCGTGACCACGGCCAGCTTCTCGGTCTGGCGGGGGGTGACACGGGCCACATCGGCCTCGTCCTCGACCAGGTGGATGCCCTCGGACAGCTGGCCCATGGTGCCCTCGACCTCGGGATGCCCCTTGTGGCCGATCATCAGGAACTCGTAGCCTTCCTTGGCCAGCTTGGCCACTTCCACATGCACCTTGGTCACCAGTGGGCAGGTGGCGTCGAAGATGGAGAAACCGCGCCGCCGCGCCTCTTCCTGCACCGCCCGGCTCACGCCGTGGGCGCTGAACACCAGGGTGGAGCCGGGCGGCACGTCGTCCAGTTCCTCGATGAAGATCGCTCCCTTGGCCTTGAGATCGTTGACCACGAAGGTGTTGTGCACGATCTCGTGGCGCACGTAGATGGGCGCGCCGAACTTGGCCAGCGCACGCTCCACGATCTCGATGGCGCGGTCCACGCCGGCACAGAAGCCCCGGGGCTCGGCCAGCAGGATTTCCTGGGGCGAGGTCGTATCCGGCACCTCAGAGCACCCCGATGATCTGCACTTCGAAGGTCACCGGCTGGCCGGCCAGCGGGTGGTTGAAGTCGAACAGCACGGCGCCGTCCTCGCGCACCTGCACCACGGCGCCCGCGTAGCTGCCCAGGCCGTCGGGCGTGGGGAACTGCACCACGTCGCCGGGCGCGTACTGCTCGTGCGGGTCGCCCAGCTCGTTCATCAGCTTGCGCGCCACCCACTGCATCATGTCGCCGTTGCGCTCGCCGAAGGCTTCGCCGGCCGGCATCTCGAACGTGGTGCGCGTGCCTTCGGCCAGGCCCAGCAGGCGCTGCTCGACGGCGGGCGACAGCTCGCCCGCGCCCAGGGACAGCGTGGCGGGCTTGTCGTTGAAGGTGTTGATCACATCGCCTGCAGGCCCGGACAGGCGGTAGTGCAGCGTGAGGAACGAGCCGGCCTGGACCGTGGGGTGGGCCGGGGAAGAAGCGCTAGAGGTCATGGAAGTCCCGATAAACTGGCCCGTATTGTAGAAAAACATCCATGCCCCCACGCCCCGTGCAACGGTGCCCCTGCGGCGCCCCTCACCTGGCTGAACCATGGCTCTCAAAGACCTGCCCGCCCAGGCCCAGCCGCGCGAAAGGCTCGCGGCACACGGCCCCTCGGCGCTTTCCGACATCGAACTGCTGGCCATCGTGCTGCGCACCGGCATGGCCGGCAAGGGTGTGCTGCAGCTGGCCCAGGAACTGCTGCAGCTGCCCGGCCGGCCCGGCCTGTCCGGGCTGCTGCAGGCCGGGCACGCCGACCTGAAGGCCATCAAGGGGCTGGGGCCTTCCAAGTGCGCACAACTCCTGGCCGTGCTCGAACTGGCGCGCCGCGCCACGGCCGAGCAACTGCGCGAGCGCCCTGCCCTGGCCTCGCCCGACGCCGTGGCGCGCTACCTGCAGCTGCACCTGGCGGCACGCCAGCACGAGGTGTTCGCCGTGCTGTTCCTGGACAGCCAGCACCGGCTGATCGCGCTGGAGGAGATGTTCCGCGGCACGCTCACGCGCACCAGCGTCTATCCCCGGGAAGTGGTGCTGCGCGCCCTGCACCACCACGCGGGTGCCGTCATCCTGGCCCACAACCACCCCAGCGGCCATGTCCAGGCCAGCGCTGCGGACAGGGCCGTCACGCAGAGCCTGCAGGCTGCCCTGGGCCTGATGGACATCCAGGTGCTGGACCATGTGATCGTCGCGCCGGGCGCCGCGCTGTCCATGGCGGGCCAGGGGATGCTGTAGGACCCCGGCTGGGCCCGCCATGGCCGCCGGGGTGCTGAAATTGCGGTACAACCGGCGTCACCATGACTTTGAAAGCCACCAGCCTGCAGGACCTCGCGCCAGTGCGTCGCGCACTGGCCGAAGCCGCCGCCCAAGAGGCCCTGCTCCAGCAGCAGCGCGCCGAGGCGGCGCGCCGCCTCCTGGCCGAGCAAAAGCTGTTCGAAAACACCGTGGGCCCGGTGCATGCGCTCAAGTCCGCGCACGCCCGCCACCTCCATGCCCCCGAGCCCCCCGAGCCGCTGCCCCTGCAGCTGGAGCTGGACGAGCAGCGCGTGCTGCAGGAGGCCATGAGCGACGAGTTCGACGTCAGCACCCTGCTGGACACCGACGACCAGCTCAGCTTCCGGCGTCCCGGCATCGGCCTGGACGTGACGCACAAGCTGCGCGCCGGGCAGTGGAGCATCCAGCGCCAGCTGGACCTGCACGGCCTGCGCGTGGACGAGGCGCGCGAGGCGCTGGGCCAGTTCATCCGCCTGTCCCACCGCACCGGCATACGCTGCGTGCGCGTGGTGCACGGCAAGGGCCTGGGCTCGCCGGGCAAGACCCCCGTGCTCAAGGGCCGCGTGCTGCGCTGGCTGGTGCAGAAAAAGGAAGTGCTGGCCTTTGTGCAGGCCCGCCCGGCCGAAGGTGGCGCGGGCGCCCTGGTCGTCCTGCTGCAGCCGGGCAAGCGCCAGCTGTACTGAGGGAGTGGATGGCGTGAGCGGTGATGGGGCTCAGGCCGCCGCCACCGCCGCCGCCTTGCGCGCCCGCCCTATGACCAGCGCCATCACCGCCGCCACCAGGCAGGCCAGGCCGGCCGCATACAGCGCGGGCGTATAGGTCAGCAGCAACGTGCGCGTCAGGCCCGCGCCCCAGGCTGCGGCGGCCGCGCCCAGCTGGTGGGCCGCGAAGATCCAGCCGAACACCAGCCCCACCTTCTGCGGCCCGAAATGCTGGGCCGTGAGCTTGACCGTGGGCGGCACCGTGGCGATCCAGTCCAGCCCGTAGAACATGGCGAACAGGCCCAGGCCATAGAAGGTGAACTCCGAATGCGGCAGCCAGAACAGCGACAGGCCGCGCAGCCCGTAGTACCAGAACAGCAGCTTGCGGTTGTCGTAGCGGTCCGACAGCCAGCCCGACAGCACGGTGCCCACGAAGTCGAAGGCCCCCATCATGGCCAGCACCGACGCGGCGGGCACCGCGCCCATGCCGTTGTCGCCGCACAGCGAGATGAAGTGCGTCTGCACCAGGCCGTTGGTGGACAGGCCGCAGATGAAGAAGGTGCCCGCCAGCAGCCAGAAGGTGCGGTTGCGCGCGGCCTCGGCCAGCACCTTGAAGGGCGTGCCGAAGTTCATGGCCATGGCCGGCGGCGGCGGGGCCGAGGCATCGCCGCCAAAGGGCGCCAGGCCCAGGTCCGAAGGCCGGTCCCGCACGAACAGCAAAGCCAGCACGGCAATCAAGGCACTGGCCACGAACACCGGCACCGTGGCCGAGCGCCAGCCCCAGTGCTCGATCATCCAGGCGGCCAGCGGCAGGAAGGCCAGCTGCCCCGTGGCCGCACTGGCCGTGAGCACGCCGATGACCAGGCCCCGCCGCGCCGCAAACCAGCGGTTGGCCACCACGGCGCCCAGCACCAGCGCCGTCAGGCCCGTGCCCATGCCCAGCAGAAGGCTCCACAGCAAAAACAGATGCCACAGCTGCGTGGCCTGCGTCACCATCGCCATGGCGCCTCCCACCAGGGCCAGGCCCATGCACATCACGGCACGCAGGCCGAAGCGCTCCATCATCACGGCCGCAAACGGCCCCAGCAGGCCGAACAGCGCAAAGCGCAGCGCCAGGCTGCTCGATATCTGCTCCGTACTCCAGCCGAACTCGCGCGACAGCGGCTGCAGCATGGCGCCCGGCAGGCCCAGCGCGGCCGACATGGTCAGCATGGTGAGGAAAGTGATGGCCGCGACCAGCCAGCCGTAGTGGATGCCGCGCCGCTGCAGCCAGCGCGCCGTGGAGTTGGAGAGCATGGGAGTCTCTTCGGGGGTTGGGAATTCGGTAGGGCCTACGCCTGCGGGCCGTCTGCAGCGTGGCCATCGCCATCGAGCAGCACCAGGCATTCGTCGATCAGCGCATGCAGGGCCGCCACGCGCTCCAGGCCCAGACGGGCGTTGAGCTCGTTCTGTGCGGTCTTCCAGCTTTGCTTGGCCTCTTCGCGCTTGGCCCGGCCCGCGTCGGTGATGTGCACCAGGCGGCTGCGCTGGTCCTCGCCCTGGCCCATGCGCACCCAGCCGGCGTCGATCAGCGGCTTGAGGTTGCGCGTCAGCGTCGAGGCGTCCATGCGCATGCGCCGCGCCAGGTCCGAGGGCCGCACCGGACTGGCGGCCAGCACATGGCTGAGCAGCGAGTACTGGGTGATGCGCAGCCCCGTCTCGTTCAGATGGGCGTCGTACACCTGGCCCACGCTGCGCATGAGCTGGCGCACGCGGTGGTTGGTGCAGCCCTGGGGCACGGCGAGGATGTCTGGATTCACTGGCATGGCGCAGATTATTGCATATACAACTGTTGTAGATACAATAATATCCACACCGCCATCCCAGACAGCCTGGCGCCCGCACTTTTCCCAATGAAAGAGAGACATTCCATGGACACCCGCACCCACTCCCCGGAGCAGGCCGCCCGCAACACAACCTCCAGCGTCACCTCCGGCGCCATCTCCCCTGCCCTGCAAGCCTGGCTGGACGAGGAACAGGCGGTCACCCTCCGGCTGGACGCCGGCCCCGGCGCAGGCGTATCGCGCCCCGACCAGGTCGCAGGCCGCAGCGGGCTGGAGCTGATGCAGGCCATGCTGCGCGGCGAACTGCCCTACCCGCCCATTGCACGCACGCTGGACTTCATGCTGATTTCCGTGGGCGAAGGCAGCGCCGTCTTCCAGGGCCGCCCCGGCGCCAACCATCTCAACCCCATGGGCACGGTGCACGGCGGCTGGTTCGCCACCCTGCTGGACTCGGCGCTGGGCTGCGCCGTCCACACCTGCATGCCGCCGGGCCGGGGCTACACCACGGCCGAGCTGGGGGTGAACCTGGTCAAGGCCCTGACCCCGCGCGTGCCGCGCGTGCGCGCCGAAGGCCGCGTTCTGCACTGCGGCCGCCAGCTGGCCACGGCCGAGGCGCGCCTGGTCGGCCCCGATGGCACGCTCTACGCCCACGCCACCACCACCTGCCTGGTGTTCGAGATGCCGCCTGCGCGCTGAAGCCCGTTCGGCACAAGCAAAAAAGCCCCGTGCCAGATGCACGGGGCTTTTTTGTTGCTTGCCTGCCGGAACTTACTTCGACAGATCCAGGCGGTACTTGGACGTGCCCTTGCCCGAGCCGTCATCGGCCGCCACCAGCGAGATGTTGGCCAGGCCCGCAGCCTGCGCCACCGGCAGCGCGTTGACGCCGGAGCTGAACACCACGTTGGCCGAGGTGGCCACCTTGGTGAAGCGCCAGCTCTTGGCCGCGCCATTGGCAGCGCGCGTGATGCTGCCGTTCTTGCGCACGTAGCCGATCACCACGTCGCGGTTGGCGTCCGGCGAGGCCCAGATGGCGCTGGAGCCGTCGAGCTTGGCGATGAAGCTCTTGCCGCTGGTGGCGCGGTAGTTGTTCGTGGCGATCACGAACTCCTGCGCCGGGTCGATGGCCTTGCCCAGGTACTGCAGGTTCCTGATGCGGCTGCCCACGGGCTGGGTCACGTCGATCTCGTACTGCACATCGGCCGTGGTGAACATGTCGAAGTTGTAGCCCGGGAAGGTGCTGATCAGTTGCTGCTCACCCGTCTTGGCCGGATCGATCTGGTTGAAGCGCTTGGCAGCGGCCTCCAGCCAGTCCTTGATGTCGGCGCCATTCACCTTCACCGCATACACGGTGTTGGGGTAGAGGTACAGGTCGGCCGCGTTGTAGATGGCCAGCGGGCCCACGGCCACGTCGGTGTAGTCGGCGCCGCCCTGGAAGCCCGACTTGAACGGCGCGCTCACCGACAGCACGGGCAGCTGCGCGTACTGCGGCAGGCTGGCCTTCACATAGTCGGCCACATAGTCGCGCTGCGCCTGGTTGACGATCTGGATGGCGCCCGGGTCGCCCACATCGGCGAACAGCGTGCTCATGCGGAAGTCCGTGCTGCCGATGGGCGTCTTCACGTACTGGATGGCGGCCTGGTGCTGGCTCTCGATCAGCGGCGCCACCGTCGGGTCCACGGCCACGTAGGTGGCCTTGCCTGCGGCGTCCTTGCCGGTCTGGATATTGCGCAGCTCGCTCTTGCCCGCGCTCTTGTCCACGCTCCACTGCTTGCCGTCCCACTTCAGCGCCAGCTGGATCACGCCCAGCGCCTTGCCCCAGGAACTGGCCATCACCGACTGCACGCCGTTGATGGTGCCCGCCTTGTTGTCCACGCCCGCCTGCGTGAACGCCGGCGTGGCCGCCGTATCGGGGAACACGCCGTGCTGGTGGCCCATGACCATGGCGTCGATGCCGGCCACCTTGCTCAGGTGCAGGCCGGGGTTCTCCATCGTCGGCGAGTAGGCCGCGCCATCCAGGCCGCCGTGCAGCATGGCCACCACCACGTCGGCGCCCTTGGCGCGCATCTCGGGCAGGTACTTCTGGGCGGACTCCACGGCACCTTCGGTGTAGAGCTTGCCCTCCAGATAGCGCTTGTCCCAGTTCATGATGCCCGGCGTGGTGAAGCCGATCACGCCGATCTTGATGGGCAGCTCCACCGCCTTGCCATCCTTGTCCTTGGCCGCGATCTTGCGCTCCAGAATCACGTAGGGCTGCACCAGCGGCTGCTTGGTCTTGCTGCTGTAGACATTCGACAGCGCCACCGGAAAGCCATTGCCCGCGCACTTGACCGACTTGTCCACGCCGTCCACGTCCAGGCCGCCGCCCAGCACCTGGTTCAGGAAGGGCAGGCCGTAGTTGAACTCATGGTTGCCCAGCGTGCCCGCATCGAAGCCCAGCGCGCCCATGGCCTTGTACATGGACAGCTGCTGCGTGCAGGGGATCTTGGCCACCTCGGCTTCGTAATCGGCCAGGGCCGTGCCCTGGATGGTGTCGCCGTTGTCCACCAGCAGCGTATTGGCAAACTCCTTGCGCGCCGCGCGCACCAGCGTGGCCGTGCGCTCGAAGCCGTAGGAGGCATCCTCGGCCAGCTTGAAATAGTCATAGCTGCGCACATTGAAGTGCAGATCCGTGGTCTCCAGCACGGCCAGCGTGGCCGTCGCGGGCTGGCTGGCCACCGGGGGCGTCGTGCTGTCATTGCTGTCGCTGCCACCGCAGGCGGCCACCAGCGCGGCGCTGGCCAGGACGCTCAGCGCCAGGCGGCGGGACAGGAGCAGGGATTGCAATGTGGGGAGGTTGCTCAGCGGCATGTGGTTTTTGTGGGGGGTGGTGAAGGGGGGGAGTTTGTTGGTGGGGGTTTACAGGGGTGTGACAGCTGGTCTGTTCTGGTCTGGTCTTGGTCAGGTGCTGTTTTTTGTCCCTGCCGGGGGGTTTCTTTTCGAGGCCGGGTTTCGGCCCGGCGGCCGACCTACTTTCCTTTGTTTCGCCAAAGGAAAGTAGGCAAAGCAAAGGCGACCCGGATGTCCGCGACCCCTTCGCTTCGCTGCGGGGCAACCTGCGTCGGGCCACCTGCGGGGTTCGCTGCGGAACTCGCTGCGTTCACTGCGTGAACTCCGCTCAGACAACCGCAGCGAGTCAGATCACGAAGCAGTCCTGTCCTTCGGCAGGACTGCAACCCCGCAGGCGGCCCGACGCAGGCGCTGACATACGGGGAGCTTGCTCGGGCCTTCGCTGCGCTCGGCCTGGTTTCTTGATACGCAGCCGTTAAACTTGCGGCAGGCCGAAAGGCTTGGTGTGTCGTAACACCAATACAGAGGTGCGGCCCCCACCTTGAAGGGGGCTTTGTCATGTCCAGATTCCTGGGGCAGATGCGTCGTCGCGCGTCCGTCTCCAACGGTTTTGGACGGGATGGGCTTACCCGCAAGGATGGCCGCACGTCTGTATACGTGTTACGAACATCCCGTCCACCCGTTGCCCGTCGTACGGTGGCGTGTGGTTCTCTTGATTCATACAGGAACCAAGACATGCACCCTCTCACCGCCGCTCAGGCGGCCCCTCCCCAACCACCTTTTCTTCCCACCTGGCGGCAGGCCATGCATGCCTCGCTGGGCCTGGTGCAGAGCACGCTGCAGCAGTTGATCGAACTAATGGTCGACGATCCCGACAGGGACGACAGCGAAGTCGATGTGGACTGCGCCGTGGAGCTGGCGCTGGAGCACATCAAGCGCATGAGTGTCCAGCAGCATGCGGACCGCTATGCCTTCGAGGTCGAGTGGATCAAGGCAACGGCGGCGCTGCGGCTGGCGCAGGGCGCTTTCGGGCGGCCGGAATCACGCTTTGGCCTGCGGCTCAAGGATGCCATCCAGCAGCTGGAGATGCTGCCGGAGCTGGTGGAGTTCGTGGACCAGGACGACGGCGAGTGAACTGTGCGGCGTGCCCGTATCTCTGTGAGAAACTGGCCCGCCGAACACCCCCTTGCCTTCACCCATGGAACTGCGCCAGCTGCGCTACTTTGTCGATATCGCCAAGACCGAGCACCTGACGACATCGGCCAGGAACCTCTATGTCACGCAGTCCACGCTCTCGCATGGGCTGCGGCAGTTGGAGGAGGAGTTGGGCATGGCGCTGTTCGAGCGCATTGGCCGGGGGCTGAAGCTGTCGCAGGCCGGCGTGGTGTTCCGCAACTATGCGGAGCGTGCGCTGCATGAGGTGGAGGCCGGGCGCATGGCGCTGGCCGACCTCAGCGAGCTGCAGACCGGCACGCTGACCATCGGCGTGATTCCCACCTTCCTCAACACCCTGGTCGCCCCGGCCGTGGCGGCTTTCATGCGCGCCTATCCCAAGGTCAACGTGGTGGTGATCGAGCTGCTGGCCCCGCCCGTGGAGCAGGGATTGCTGGACGGCAGCCTGGACCTGGGCGTGAGCTTTCACCCGCCCCAGCGCGCCGAGCTGGACGCGCTGCCGCTGTTCGACGAACGCATGATGCTGCTGGTCAACCCATCGCATCCGCTGGCCGGGCGCCGCACGCTGTCCGTCAAGTCGCTGGCCGGCGTGCCCCTGGCCCTGCTGCCGCGCACGTTCTACACGCGCAGCCTGATCGAGGACGGGCTGCGCACCGCAGGCGTCACGCCCTTGCTGCGCGCGGAAATGGGATCGGTGGAATCGCTGATCGCGCTGTGCCGCTGGGGCGACATGGCCACCATCGTCCCCGAACGCGCCGCCCAGCAGGCCACGGACATGGTGGCCATCCACCTGGTCGCCCCCCAGCTCATCCGCACCGCCGGCCTGCTGTGGCGTCGCGGTGCGAGCTACAGCGCAGCGGCACGCGAGTTCGCGGCGCAGCTGGCACCCGCCACAAGAACAAACATGCCCCGCTAAAAAAACACCAGGCCGAGCGAAGCAAAGGCCCGAGCCAACTCCCCGTATGTCAGCGCCTGCGTCGGGCCGCCTTTTCTTGGCCTACGTTCTTTTGGCGAAGCAAAAGAAGGTAGGTCGGCTGCCGGGCCGAGACCCGGCCTCGAAAAAACACCACCCGGCAGGGTCAAAAACAAGACCCACTCAAGGAAGCACAGGCCGCGACCTCTCAGGCACCCGCACACTCAACGCAGCCGGCACATAAGCCGCATCAAAACTACACCCCACCCCAAACTTGGCCTCATTAGCAGAACAGGCCGCAGCAATCCCAGCCGCAGTCGGCTTCACCCCCGCCTCCACCCACTGCATCAACGCAGTCATCAAGGTGGGATAGGTCGCATCGCTGATATAGCTGTGCGTCCCCTGCCGCGTAAAGGTCTGCACCAGCCGGTCTCCACTGCCGCCCTGCTGCATCACCGCACGAAACCGCGCATCCAGCTCCACGAAGGCCGTGGGGTCGCTGATCCACTTGGCCGAGAGGACCGGCACGCCAATCTTGCCCACGGGGTCGGTGTCATCGGCGAACTTGCGGTAGGCCGCAGGGTCGGCGCGGTAGCGCAGCACGCCGGCATTGAGCGCGGCATCGTCGGCCGAGCCCGCATAGACCGCACCCTCGTTGCCGAAGGGGCTGGCGCCGCCCGTGCGCTTGGCCGAGATGTCCTGGAAGTGCATGGTGCCCCAGTTCATGTGCGACTGGATGGCGCTTTCGGGGATCTTGATGACCTTGGTGATGGTGTCGATCTTCGCCTGCTGCGCGGCCGTGCGCTGGGCGGCGGGCTTGTCCAGCGCCAGGCATTCGTTCACGCGCAGGGCCACGTCGGCCTGGCGCATCTTGGCGTCAGCGGGCAGGCCCAGGTTGAGCGCGTACTGCGGCTCATTGGGGCGCGGGTGGTTGCCGCACAGGTACTGGTAGACCACGCGCAGATCGGTGCGGAAGTCATAGGCATGGGTGCCGCCGCCCAGCACGCCGCTGGTCAGCAGCACGCCGTCGTAGGGGCGCTCGCCCACGGTCTGCTCGTTGAACATTTCCGCGCCCTTGGCGGCCACGCCCGC
Organism: Delftia sp. DT-2; assembly: GCF_028401915.1. Lineage (NCBI taxonomy): Bacteria > Pseudomonadati > Pseudomonadota > Betaproteobacteria > Burkholderiales > Comamonadaceae > Delftia > Delftia sp. DT-2. Next base: position 16,705 of record NZ_JAQOTI010000001.1, on the reverse strand, counting down.
ACCCCAGGACTGGCCGTGCAGGATGGTGCGCTGCGGCTTGGCCACATGCTGGCGGAAGATGCCGCGCAGGCGCTCGGTGTCCTCGGCGGCGGCGCGCACTTCCACGCCGCCCTGGCGGTAGGTGGAGCCAGCCCAGGCATAGCCTGCGCGCACCATGATGGACCAGCGCACCAGGTCTTCGGCCGCACGGTCGGCGGTGGGCGCGGCCAGGTCCGGGCCGCCGTGGGCGTGCAGCACCAGGGTGCCGTTCCACTGCGCGGGCTTGGCGATCAGGTAGTAGGCGCCCTTGGAGTCCTGCCCGGCCCAGCAGCTGATGCCCGCAGGAATCTCGGCGGGGCAGGCCGTGCTCTTGGGAGCGGTCTCGATGGAGGTGACCGGCCCGTGCAGCACGGCCGAGCCGCCGCCGCAGCCGGCCAGGGCGAGCGCGGCCAGCAGCGAGGCGCTGGCGGGACGCATTGGGAAATACGCGGATGCTTGCATGTCTTGTCTCCTGTCTTGGCTTCTTGTTGGAAGTCACCTGCCGCGCCGCGGCAAGCGGTCGCATCGGTGACTGGATGGGATTCTGTAGAGGCTTGTCCAATATTTCAAAGATTTTTAGGATATCGGCTGGATACTTTTCACATATATGGAACTGCGCCATCTCCGTTACTTCCTGGCCGTGGCCGATACCGGCCACATCACGCGCGCGGCCGAGCTGCTGGGCATGCAGCAGCCGCCGCTGTCGCAGCAGATCCGCGCGCTGGAGGAGGAGCTGGGCATTGCACTGTTCCGGCGCCACCCCAAGGGCGTGGACCTGACCGACGCGGGCCTGGAGCTGCAGGGCGAGGCCACGCGGCTGCTGGCCGACTTCACCGCCATGCGCGACCGCATGCAGGCCTTTGCGCGCGGCGAGCGCGGGCGCATCCATGTGGGCTTCACCAGCTCGGCGGCGGCCCATGCCTTCACGCCCGAGGTGCTGCGCCTGTGCCGTGGCCGCCATCCCGACATTGCGCTGGATGTGAGCGAGAACAATGCCGCCGAGATCACCGAGGCCGTGCAGGCCGGGCGCATGCACTGCGGCTTTCTGCGCGTGCCGGTGGCCCGGCCCGAAGGCCTGGTTTTCGAGACGCTGCTGCAGGAGCCCGCGCTGCTGGCCATTCCCGTGGACCACCGGCTGGCGCGCGATGCATCGCGGCCCGTGGCGCTCAGGCAGCTCGATGGCGAGCGCCTGATCCTTGTGCGGCGCACGGGCGCGCCGGGGCTGTATGCGAACCTGCTGGCGCTGTGCGCCCGGCACAAGGTACAGGTGGAGGTGGCCGCCGAGGTGGAACGCATGATGACCAATGTGAACCTGGTGGCGGCGGGCGTGGGCCTGTCCATCGTGCCGGCCTCGGTGCGCGGCGCCCATCCCGAGGCCGTGGTCTACCGCGCCTTCGAGCCCGCCGTGCGGCTGAGCGCCCCGCTCACCCTGGTGCACCGCGAGGCCGGCACGGAAACCGGCGGCGCAGGACCCGCGGCCACCTTCATCGCCCTGGCGCGCGAGCTGGCGCAGCGCCACCAGGCGCCGGGCGGCTGAGGCATGCGGGCACCGCAAGGCACCGATACCGGCCGGCGCGCCCTGCTGGCGGCGGCTGCCTGCGCGCTGGCCTGGCCCGCCCAGGCATTGCCGGCCCGGCCCGCCTGGCCGGGCGCCAGCGTGCGGATCGTGGTGGCCTACCCCGCAGGCGGTGTCAGCGACATGGTGGCCCGCGCCCTGGCCGAGCAACTGGCGCAGCAATGGGGCACGGCCGTGATCGTGGACAACCGCCCCGGCGCCAGCGGCACCGTGGCGCTGGAGCTGCTGGCGCGCAGCGCGCCCGACGGCCGCACCCTGGTCTTTGCCGCCGCCACCGCCGTGGGCCTGGCCGCAGCCTCCGTGACACCCGTGGCCGGCGTGATGCGCACGCCCATGCTGCTGGTGGGCACGCCGGCGCTGAAGGCCGCAGATTTCGAGGGCATGCTGGCCGAGGCGCGCGGCATGCCCGGCGGCATACGCTGGGCCACCACGGGCGAGGGCACGACGGGCCACGCCGTGCTGCAGCGCATAGAGCAGGCCACGCGCATTCCCATCGTGCATGTGCCCTACAAGGGCGGGGGCCAGCAGCTCAACGATGCGCTGGCCGGGCATTTCGAGCTGCTGTCCACCAATGTGGCGCCGCTGCAGCTGCAGGCGCTGCGCGCGGGCCGCCTCAAGGCCCTGGCCGTGGGCGCGCCGCAGCGGCTGGCAGCCCTGCCCGATGTGCCCACGCTGGCGCAGCTGGGCCATGCGCAGGCCAACCTGGATTCGCTGTTCGGCCTGTTCGCGCCGCCGCAGATGGCGCCAGCGCTGGCCCAGCGCATCAATGCCGCGGTGGCCCAGGCGCTGCGCGCGCCGGCCATCCGCAGCCGGCTGGAGGCGGCCAGCAACCAGCCGTTCGAAGGATCTGCCACGGAGTTCGCGCAGCAGGTGATGCGCGAGGCCGGGCGCTGACCGCCCTGCATCGCTCCCCCCGCACCACGCCCTGCACCACGCCCTGCACCACGCCGGACGGGCTCAGCGCGCGTACTTCTTGGCCCCGGCCACGCAGACCACGGCGGCCATGGTGACCAGCACCATGCCCCAGCTCACCTGCTCGTGCAGCAGCAGGGCCGCCAGGCCCAGGCCCATGAAGGGCTGCAGCAGCTGGATCTGGCCCACGGCCGCAATGCCGCCCTGGGCCAGGCCCCGGTACCAGAAGACAAAGCCGATGAGCATGCTGAACAGCGAGACATAGGCCAGGCCCAGCCATGCGGGCCGGCCCACATCGGCCAGCGATGCCGGCATGCTGAGCAGGGCGGCCGGCAGCATGACGGGCAGGGCCAGCACCAGCGACCAGCTGATGACCTGCCAGCCGCCCAGCGTGCGCGACAGGCGCGCGCCCTCGGCATAGCCCAGGCCGCAGACGATGATGGCGGCCAGCATGAGCAGATCGCCGCGCAGCGAGCCCCCGGCCCCGCCCACGGCCGCATAGCCGGCCACGAAGGCCGCGCCCGCCAGCGAGAACAGCCAGAACGCCGGGCGCGGGCGTTCGCCGCCGCGCAGCACGGCGAACACGGCCGTGGACAGGGGCAGCAGGCCCACGAAGACGATGGAATGCGCCGAGGTGACGTACTGCAGCGCCAGCGCGGTCAGCAGCGGAAACCCCACCACACCGCCCAGCGCACTCAGCGCCAGTGAAGGCATGTCGGCACGCGCGGGCCGGGGCTGGCGCAGCGCCAGCAGCATGGCCAGGGCCAGCAATGCCGCGATGCTGGCGCGCGCACAGGTCAGGAAGGTGGGGTCCAGGTCGGCGACCGCCACGCGGGTGGCCGGCAGCGATCCCGCAAAGATCGCCACGCCGATGAATCCGTTGATCCACCCGCTGCTTGTCTTGTCCATCAAAAAGCTCCTTGGTTTGCAGCAGGCAGTGGGCCATTGCACGGCCGGATCTTCCATAGACAGTCCAATACAATTCAAAAGAACTGTTATGCACACAAATCCACTACAGAAGAGAGAGCAGCCATGCGCAGCGGCACACGCATCCAGGCGGTGATGGAAGAGATCCAGTCGCGCATCGCCGCGCGCACCTGCCTGCCCGGCACGCGCCTGCCCTCGGTGCGCGCGCAGGCGCAGGCCATGCAGGTGTCGGTGTCCACGGTGGTGGAGGCCTATGAGCGGCTCGCGGCCGAGGGGGTGATCGCCTCGCGCCCGGGCTCGGGCTTTTATGTGGCGGGGCCGGTGGCGCCGCTGGCGCTGGGCGGTATCGGGCCGCGCGTGGACAGGGAGGTCGACCCCCTGTGGCTGGCCCGCCAGTCGCTGCAGGCAGATGCCCACGCGCTCAAGCCGGGCTGCGGCTGGCTGCCGCCTTCATGGCTGTACGAGGAAGGCGTGCGCCGCGCGCTGCGCTCCCTGGCGCGCTCGGGCACGCTGGAGCTGACGGAGTACGCAACGCCGCTGGGCCACCCGGCACTGCGCCGCCTGCTGGCGCGGCGCATGGCCGCCATGGGGCTGGAGACCTCGCCCGAGCAGATCCTGCTGACGGAGTCGGGCACGCACTCCATCGACCTGGTCTGCCGTTTCCTGCTGGAGCCCGGCGATACGGTGCTGATCGACGACCCCTGCTATTTCAATTTCCATGCGCTGCTCAAGGCGCACCGCGTGCAGGCCGTGAGCGTGCCCTACACGCCGCAGGGGCCCGACGTGGCCCGGTTCGCCGACGCGCTGCAGGCGCATTCGCCACGCCTGTACATCACCAATTCGGCCATCCACAACCCGACGGGCGCCACGCTGTCGCCACTGGTGGCGCACCGCATCCTCAAGCTGGCCGACAGCTCGGACCTGGTGATCGTGGAGGACGACATCTTCTGCGACCTGGAGACCCATGCGGCGCCCCGGCTGGCGGCCTTCGACGGCCTGTCGCGCGTGATCCAGATCGGCAGCTTCTCCAAGACGGTGTCGGCCTCGCTGCGCTGCGGCTTCATCGCGGCGCGGCCCGACTGGACGCAGGACCTGGCGGACCTGAAGATCGCCACCAACTTCGGCGGCGGGCGCATGGCCGCCGACATCGTGCTGCGCACGCTGACCGACAGCGGCTACCGCAGGCACATGGAGTCCGTGCGGCTGCGGCTGGCGCAGGAGATGGAACGCACGGCCGCGCGGCTGCAGGCCCTGGGCATGAAGCCCTGGCTGGTGCCGCAGGCCGGCATGTTCCTGTGGTGCCAGTTGCCCGGGGGCATGGATGCCACGGCGCTTGCGCGCACCTGCCTGGAAGATGGCGTGGTGCTGGCGCCCGGCAATGCCTTCAGCCAGTCGCAGAGCGCAGGCGATTTCCTGCGCTTCAATGTGGCGCAGTGCTCGGATGCGCGGATCTTCGAGGTGCTGGCGCGGGCGCTGAAGGGCTAGGCCGGTTCAGCCTGCAGCAGGCCGCGCACCCGTGCCTGCACGTGTTCCAGGGACGGCGGCAGGTCGAACAGCACGCGGTAGACGATGGGCGCGGCCAGCGCGTCGATCAGGGTGTCCGCAGCGGGCATCGCCTCGCCACGCCGCGCTGCGCGCTCGCCGATCTGCGCCAGTTGCCCGCGCAGGATTTCCACGCAGGCGCAGGGCGTGTGCTCGTTGCCCGCTGCGGCGGCCATGTCGCGCAGCATGGTGCGGCCCAGCGGCGAGGCCGATTCCTCCAGGAACTGCTCGGCCCAGGCCAGCAGGTCGCCCTCCAGCGTGCCCGTGTCCAGCGGCGGCGCCGTGGGCCGGATGATTTCCACGGCCACATCGGCCAGCAGCTGCTGTAGGTCGCCCCAGCGCCGGTAGAGGGTGGACGGCGTCACGCCCGCCTGGGCGGCGATGAGCGGAAAGCTCAGTTCCTCGCGCGGCATGGTTTCCAGCAGGCCCTTGACGGTCTGGTAGACCGTGGCCTGGATGCGCGCGCTGCGTCCGCCGGGACGGGCGGGACCGCCTGTTTTAGAAAGGGATGGGACTTGCGTGCTCATGGTTATTAAAGCTAAAAATTTGCGTTAGCAGCGCACAAGCGCAGAATTCGCTAACGCAAAAACTTTGCATTAATTGTGCAGCGGGGCTCTTAACCATGTCGGTACTGCAACCATCCAACTCCACTCCCGCTGCCCGGCCCGGCCGCAGCCTGGCCGTCCTGGCCTTCGGCCTGGGCAGCTTCTTCGCGGCCTCCAGCGCGCCCACGCCGCTGTACCGGCTCTACCAGCAGGACTGGGGCTTTTCCTCGGGCATGCTGACCCTGGTCTTCGCGGTCTATGCGCTGAGCCTGCTGCTGGCCCTGCTCACCACGGGCGCGCTGTCGGACCACCTGGGCCGCAAGCCCGTGATCCTGGCGGCGCTGGTGCTGGAGATCGTCTCGCTGGCGGTGTTCGCCCGCGCGGGCGACGTGCAGGCCCTGGTGCTGGCACGCGTGCTGCAGGGCTTTGCCACCGGCATGGCCAGTGCGGCCATGGGCGCGGCGCTGCTGGACCTGCACCGCGAGCGCGGCACGCTGGTGAGCACCATGGCGCCCATGGTCGGCATGGCGGCGGGCATTGTCGTGGCGGGCGAGTTCGCGCAGCTGTGGCGCCAGCAGCTGGGCCTGGTGTTCTGGCTCATGGCGCTGATCTTCGTGGCCGTGGCCGCCGCCATGGCCGTGCTGCCCGAGACGGGCGCGCGCCGCCCCGGCGCACTGGCCGCCATGCGCCCGCGCGTGCGTGTTCCGGGCCAGGCCCGGGCCGACTTCATGCGCGTGCTGCCCATGAGCATCACGGTGTGGGCGCTGGGGGGCTTTTACCTGTCGCTGGGCCCGTCGATGATCCGCTCGGTCACGGGCTCGGAGGTCGCTGCCAGCTTTGCCGTGTGCATCAACACGCTGAGCGCCGCCGCCGCCATCTGGACGCTGCGCAGCCGCGCGCCGCGCGCCATGCTGCAGTTCGGCGGCAGCGGCCTGCTGGCCGGGGTGGCCCTGCTGCTGGTCGGCGCCCATCTGCAAAGCCTGCCCCTGGTGCTGGGGGCATCAGTGGTGGCGGGCGCGGGCTTCGGCGTGGGCTTCCAGGGCGCGCTGCGCAGCGTGATCCCGCTGGCCGAGCCGCACGAGCGCGGCGCCCTGATCTCGGCCATCTACATCGCCAGCTACCTGGCGTTCAGCATGCCGGCCATCGCGGCGGGCATGGCCGCCGCGCGCTTCGGCTTGTTGCCGGTCACCTATGCCTACGGCCTGATGCTGATGCTGTTCGCGGGCCTGGCGCTGGCGGGAACGCGCCAGCCCAGGCCGGTGGTGGTGTCCTGATGCGTTGGCTGGAAAAATAAAACCATAGCAATCCAGCCTTACTCCACCTGATGATCAACGGGAAATAAGGGAGAAAATCTCAGCGGCAGCGCAAAAAAAGTCCAGCGGAACTTGCAGGATGGGCAGGGCTTGTTCGGCATACGGGGAGTCACGCCACTTTTCCCAGCCACCATGCCACGCCCGAACTCCCGACAGCCCCAGCACGGCTGCCCCGCCGCCCCGGGGTGGCGTGCGTCCAGGGGCAGCGCCGTGCTGCTGGCAATCGCGCTGCTGCTGGCCGCTGCGGCGCCGGCACCCTCCCGGGCGGCGTCGTCAGCCCAGGCGGCGCAGCGCAGCTTTTCCGTTGCCGCCGGACCTCTCGCGCATGTGATCGCCCAGTACGCCAACCAGGCCGGTGTGGCGCTGTCGTTCGATGCGGCCCAACTGGGTCGGCGGCAGTCGCCGGGCCTGCAGGGCCGCTATGCCGTGGACGATGGTTTTGCGAGGCTGCTGGAGGGCACGGCGCTGCAGGCCGTGCGCGAGTCCAGCGGCGTCTATACGCTGCGGCCGCTGCCAGCGGCGGCCTCGGGCATCGGCGGGCAGACGCTGGGCACGGTCACGGTCCGGGCCACGGCGCCGGCCAGTGCTACGACCGAGGCATCGGACAGCTACGCGGCCAGCCTGGTCACGGGCTACAAGGGGCTTCAGTCGGTGCGCGACATCCCGCAGCCCGTGACCGTGCTCACGCGCCAGTGGCTGGACGAGCAGGCCCTGCCCGACCTGCATGCCGTGCTGCAGCACACGCCGGGCGTGACGGTGGAGTACATCGACAGCGAGCGCATCGCCTATTACTCGCGCGGCTACCAGATCGATTCGCTGCAGGTGGACGGGCTCAATGTGAACCAGGTGGCCTCGGCCTCCACCTTCATCCAGCCCGATACGGCCATGCTGGACCGCGTGGAGGTGCTGCGCGGCGCCACGGGCCTGCTGCGTGGCGCGGGCTCGCCCTCGGCCATGGTGAACATGGTGCGCAAGCGGCCCACGGCGCAATGGCAGGGCTCGGCCGCGCTGACGCTGGGTTCCTGGGACCGCCAGCGCATGGAGGCCGACCTGTCCGGCCCTCTGAACGCAGCCGGCACGCTGCGCGGCCGGCTGGTGGCGCTGGCGGACGACAAGGCATCGTTCCAGACCGCGCGCAAGGAAAAGCGCCTGGGCCTGTACAGCGCGCTGGAGGCGGACCTGGGGCCGCGCACCACGCTCACGGCCGGCCTGCAGCACACGGACCTGCAGGCCACGGGCTCCTGGGGCGGCCTGCCTGCCGCCGCCGACGGCAGCCAGCTCGGCCTGCCGCGCAGCACCTACCTGGGCACGCCCTGGAATACCTGGGACCGCCACAACCAGCAGGCCTTTGCCGAGCTGGAGCACCGGCTGGACAGCGGCTGGCAACTGAAGGCCCAGGCGGCGCACACGCGCTTTCGGTCGGACGGGTTCAAGCAGACCTCGTTTTCCAGGGCCAGCGACAGCAATCCCTACCTGTTCGACGTGAGCACCTCCATCTATGGCGGCGACGGCAGCACGCAGAACGCGCTGAGCCTGCTGGCCAGCGGCCCCTTCGAGGCCCTGGGCCGCAGGCACGAGCTGTCGCTGGGCGCCGACCTGCAGCGCATCCGCAGCACGGGCGCCACGGGCTACTGGGGCGTGAGCCCGCTGCGCAATGTGGACATCCGCGGCTGGAATCCGTACACCAGCTACCCCGAGCCCTTCTACAGCGAGGGCAACGGCAACGCCTATTCATCGCCCGTGTCCCACATCCACCAGTACGGCGGATTCGCGCGGGCCCGGCTGTCGCTGACCGACTCGCTCACCGCGATTGCCGGCGCGCGCCTGAGCTGGTGGAGCTATCTCGAACCCGGCAATGCCCAAAGCGGCTACAGCGTGCGCCGCGAGCTGACGCCCTATGCGGGCCTGGTGCATGCGCTGTCGGACACGCTCGACGCCTATGCCAGCTACAGCGAGATCTTCAGCCCCCAGGACAAGAAGGCCGCCGACGGCAGCATCCTGGCGCCCGCCCGGGGCGAGGACCTGGAGGCCGGGCTCAAGGGCAGTTTCATGGACGGCCGGCTGCAGGCCAGCGTGTCGTTGTTCCGCATCCAGCGCGTGGGCAGCGCCATGCAGGACACGGCATCGGCCATGCCCTGCCTGCCGTGGTACCCGACCAGCCACTGCTTCATGGCCGGCGGCAAGAGCCGCAGCCAGGGCTGGGAGCTGGAGCTGTCCGGCGAGCCCGCGCCGGGCTGGCAGGTGCTGGCCGGCTACACCTACACCTACGCCAGGTACCTGCGCGACGCCTCCGAGGCCAACGTGGGCCAGCCGCTGCGGCCCGTGGACCCGCGCCATGCGCTGCGCCTGTTTGCCAGCCACCGCTTCAAGGGGCCCTTGCAGGGATGGACCGCAGGCGCCGGCGTGCGGCTGCAAAGCGATGCCTACGCCAGCGTGGGCGATGTCACCACCCGCCAGGGTGGCTATGCGCTTTTTGACGCGCTGCTGGCCTACCGCCTGGACGACACCTACTCGCTGCAGCTGAACGTGAGCAACCTGCTGGACAAGCGCTACTACGCCAAGTTCTCGCCCAACAGCACCTACTTCAACAACTACTACGGCGATCCGCGCAACGTCACGGTGTCGCTGCGCGCGCGCTTCTAGGGCCACGGCCGGCCTGCCCTCCTTTCCCTGTTTTTCTTCCCCGGTTTTTCTTCACGGTTTTTCCAACCTTTGCACATGACTGCCATGACGCACCCCAGCACTCCTGCGGACTTCCGCTTCGCTCCCCACCCCCTCACGCGCCTGATCCGCCAATGCCTGGGCGCCGGCCTGGCCCTGGCCGCCGTGGGCGTGGCGGCCCAGACGGCCGAGGGCCCGGCCCTCAAGGAGGTGACGGTGAGCGACCAGGCCGAGGCCATCGGCGGACTGCAAAAGACCTATGCCGGCGGCCAGATCGCGCGCGGCGGCGACCTGGGCATCCTGGGCAAGACCGACCAGATGAACGTGCCCTTCAGCACGACCAACTACACCTCGGAGCTGATCGAGAACCAGCAGGCGCTGACCATCGCCGACGTGGTGATGAACGACGCCTCGGTGCGCACGCTGCAGGCGCGCGGCGGCTATGGCGATGACTTCCAGGTGCGGGGCTTTTCCCTGTCCATGCGCGATGTGTCGGTGAACGGCCTGTACGGCCTGTCGCCCTCCACGCGACTGCCGCTGGAGGTGATCGAGCGCGTGGAAGTGCTCAAGGGCCCCGGCTCGCTGACCAATGGCGTGGGTCCCAGCGGCAGCATCGGCGGCAGCATCAACGTGGTGACCAAGCGCGCGGGCGACGTGCCGCTGAACCGCCTGACCGCCACCTACATGGGCAAGGCCCAGTTCGGCACCCACCTGGACGTGGGCCGCCGCTTTGGCGAAGACAACCAGTGGGGCGTGCGCGTGAATGGCGTGTGGCGCAACGGCGAAGGCAATATCGACGGCGGCCGCCAGCGTCTGGGCCTGGCCTCGGTGGGGCTGGACTACGAAGGCCAGGGCCTGCGCTGGTCGCTGGACGCGCTGACCACCAGCGGCAAGACCACGGAATTCCGCCCGCAAAGCGCCTTCCTGGCCGGCATCACCCAGGTGCCCGCCGTGCCCGACAGCCGCATCAACTTCAACCCGGGCACGGAGCTGCTGGACAAGGCCAAGACCGTGATCTCGCGCGTGGAATACGACATCAACGCCAACACCTCCGTCTACGGCGGCGTGGGCTACAGCGATGTGTCCAGCGACCAGAGCTTCCCCACGGCCGTGCAGCGCATCGACTCGCTGGGCAACTTCACGGTGCGCAACGGCTTCTACGACGAGTTCAACAAGACCACCTCGGCCGACGTGGGCCTGCGCACGCGCTTCAGGACCGGCGCCATCGGCCACACCGTGGTGGCCGCGGCCAACTACATGGACCGCGAGAGCGGCTACTTCTACCAGCTGACCACCAAAGCCGTCCCCTCCAACATCTACAACCCGTCGCCCCTGCCTGCCATCGACTTCGTGCGCGGCGCGCCCACCAAGAACGCCGAGCTGACGCAGCACAGCCTGGCGCTGGCCGACACCATGGCGCTGTTCAGCGACCGCGTGCTGGTGACCGTGGGCCTGCGCGACCAGACCATCGACCAGAAGAACGCCAGCGGCACCACGCTGTACAAGGCCAGCGCCGTGACGCCGCTGGCCGGCGTGGTGTTCAAGCCGCAGAACCATGTCGCGGTCTACGCCAACTACACGGCAGGCCTGTCGGCAGGCGGCACGGCCGGGCCCAACACGGCCAATGCCGGCCAGGTGTTCGCGCCGCAGAAGTCCAAGCAGTACGAAGTGGGCGTGAAGGTGGACTGGGGCCGCATGACCACGCAGGCCGCGCTCTACCAGATCCAGCGCCCGGGCTCCATGACGGACCCGGTGACCAATGTCTACAGCTTCGGCGGCGAGACGCGCAACCGCGGCCTGGAGCTGACCGCCTACGGCGAGATCCACAAGGGCCTGCGCCTGCTGGCCAGCGCGGCCTTCAACAACGCCAGGCTCTCGCGCACGGCAGGCGGCGTGAACCAGGGCAACGATGCCAACGGCGTGCCCGAGCGCACCTTCAACCTGGGCCTGGACTGGGATACGCCCTGGGTGGAGGGCCTGAGCCTGAACGGCCGCGTGATCCACACCTCGTCCATGTACTACGACGCGGCCAACATCCTGCGCATGCCCGGCTGGACACGCCTGGACCTGGGCGCACGCCTGCGCACCCACGTGGCCGGCAAGCCGGTGGTGCTGCGCGCCAGCCTGGAGAACGTCAGCAACAAGAGCTACTGGGTGACTGCCGCCGGCTACACCACCACGGGCGCGCCGCGCACGCTGATGCTGTCGGCACAAGTGGACTTCTAAGCCCCCGGCAACCGGCAACCGCCCCGCCCCCGGCATGGCGCCGGGGGCGCGGTGATGGCGGGGGCCGCAGGCCCCCTTCTGTCAGAGAAAAGAACACCCCATGCAAAGCCACACGATCAAGACCTGGGCCTGGTTGCACAAATGGAGCAGCCTGGTCTGCACCGTCTTCATGCTGCTGCTGTGCCTGACCGGCCTTCCGCTGATCTTCCACCACGAAATCGGCCACCTGCTGGGCACCGAGGTGGAGGCCCCGCCCATGCCCCAGGGCACGCCCCATGCCAGCCTGGACAAGGTGCTGGAGGTGGCCCGTGTCCAGCACCCGGACCGCGTGGTGCAGTTCGTCTCCAAGTCCGACGACACCGACGACCTCTGGTTCGTCACCATGACGCCCACGCCGGCGCCCACGGACGATTTCCGCTCCGTGGTCATCGATGCGCGCACGGCCGAACTGCTGGCCCAGCCGCGCTTCGACCAGGGCTTCATGTGGGTCATGTTCAAGCTGCACGTGGACCTGTTCGCGGGGCTGCCGGGCAAGCTGTTCCTGGGCTTCATGGGGCTGCTGCTGCTGATCGCCATCGTCAGCGGCGTGGTGCTGTACGCGCCCTTCATGCGCAAGCTCGATTTCGGCACCGTGCGCCGCACGCGCCAGCCGCGCCTGAAGTGGCTGGACCTGCACAACCTGCTGGGCATCGTCACGCTGGTGTGGCTGTTCGTGGTGGGCGCCACCGGCATGATCAATACCTGGGCCGACCTGCTGATCAAGTACTGGCAGCATGACCAGCTCAGCAGCGTGCTGGCGCCCTACCAGGGCCAGGACACGGTGCCGGTGGCGGAGCGCGCCTCGCTGCAGCAATCGCTGCAGGCCGCCCAGCAGCAGGTGCCGGGCACCAGGCTGTACTTCATCGCCTTCCCCGGCACCACGTTCTCCAGCCCGCACCACCACACCTTCTTCCTGCGCGGCAACGAGCCCCTGACCTCGCGCCTGTTCCTGCCCGTGCTGGTGGACGCCAGGACCGCCCAGGTCACGGCCGCGCCCGCCCTGCCCTGGTATCTGACGGCGCTGCTGGTGTCCCAGCCGCTGCACTTCGGCGACTACGGCGGGCGGGCCATGCAGATCCTCTGGGCGTTGCTGGACATCGCCAGCATCATCGTGCTGGGCACCGGCCTGTACCTGTGGGTCAACAAGGGCAAGAGCCTGCCGGCCGCGCAGCCCGCGCCGCGCGGCAAGGAGGTCTCGGCATGAGCGGCGCGCGACACCGGGGCTTTCTCGCACTCTGGGGCTGGCCCATCGCGCTGGGCGTGCTGACGGCCATCGGCCTGGTCTCGGCCCTGTTCAGCGACGGCGGCCTTGGCGACATGCTGGCCGGCGTCTGCCTGGCCGTTCCCACGGCGGCAGGGATCTGGCATGGATGGCTGCGGCGCAGGCCGCCGGGCTGAAGCCGGGGCAGGCCGGCACGGCGCTCAGTCGCGCCGGTCGCGCTGGCCTGCGCTTTCCAGCAGCTGCTGCAAGGCTGCGCCCAGTGGCCGCCAGACATCGGCGACACCGGCCCAGTCGCCGGCCAGGCAGGCCTGCTCCAGGCTCCTGGTCAGTCCGCTGGCCCGCTCCTGTCCCAGCAGGCGCAACACGCTCTGCAGGCTGTGCGCCTGCCTGCGCAGGGCCATGGCGTTCTGCTCCGCGATAAGGACCTCCATCCGGGCGATATCGTCGGGCAAGTGTGCAAGGCAGATGTCACGGTAGCTGTGGAACAGGCCTGCGTCGCCACCAAAGAAATTGGCAATGGCGAGCGCGTCCGACGGCGCATCCGGTTGCGCATCCGGTTGCACATCCGATCGCACATCCGGCTGCGCATCGGCGCCCTCGCCCGTCCCGGCCTCCTGCCTGGGAGGGGGAGGCGGCGCATGCTGCTGGAGCACCGACTCCACGCAGTCCACCAGTTGCGCCACCGACACCGGCTTGAGCAGCACGCGCCACACCTTCAACTGCTCCAGCTGCAGCGCAACATCGGCCCGCACGCCGGCACTGAAGACCACGGCGCAGCAGCCCGCCTGCGGCGAGCGGCGCAGCCACTCGATCAGCTCCACGCCGGAGGCGCCGGGCAGCATCAGATCGGTGATCAGCAGGGCAAAGGGCTGGGTTTGCAGCAGTTGCTGGGCCTGCTCCGCACTCGTGCAGGACACCAGCGTGAGGGGCAGGCCCTCCAGCGCCAGCGCAACGAACCGCGCAATCGAGGCATCGTCCTCGACCAGCAGGACCGCAGGAAGGGGCGCGTTCACGCCGCCGGCCCGCCCAGCAGCCCGCCCAGCGCTTCGGGCAGCTCCTGCACCAGCTGGGGCTTGTGGATCACGCGCACGCCGCCCAATGCGAAGGCATAGGCCTCGCGCTCTGACGCCTCCAGCGAGGTGACCACCAGCAGCTTGCAGCGCGCGAACTGCTCATGGGTGCGCAAGGTGGTGATCAGGGCGGCGCCATCGATGTCGGGCAGCAGGATGTCCACCAGCAGCACATCGGGCTGGATCTGGCCGTACAGCGCCATGCCCGTGATCCCGTCGTTCGCCACATGCAGCTGGACCTCGGGAAAGTGACGCTGCACCAGCATGCGCACCAGATTCTGGAAGTGCACGGAGTCCTCGATCAGCAGCACGCGCTGCCCGGTGCCCGATCCCGCCTGGGCAGAGGCCGGCGCCTGTGCCACCGCTGGTGCGCCGGGCACCCCGGGCGCTGCGCGCTCGCCCTGCCTGCTGCGCCAGCGCTCCACGGAAGCGCGCGTAATGCGGCGATGGCCTCCGGGCGTCTTCCAGGCCTCCAGCTCGCCGCGATCGACCATGAGCTGGACCGATCGCACGGCCATGCCCAGCAGCTTTGCCACCTCGGCAGTCGTGTAGTGCGGAATTTGGCCTGATGGGGTGCTGTTCTCGGACATGGCAGCAATTTTGCATCAAATACGATTGAAAAATTCAATATAAATTTGATGAATTTGATATTTATGATTTAACCTCACGCAGCCCCCTTCAACTGCGTTGTGAAAGGTCCGCCATGAAGAAGATACTGATCGTCGAAGACCAGGCCGACATCCGCAAACTGCTGCGCATGACGCTGGAGTCCGGCGCCTACGAGGTCATGGAGGTGCCCACCGCCGACGAAGCCTGGGCCGTGGCCCAGCGCAACAAGCCCGATATCGTGCTGCTGGACATGATGATGCCCGGCACGCTGGACGGCCTGGAGGTGTGCTGTCGCATCAAGACCTCCTACGATCTGCGACATACCCTGGTGGTGCTGCTCACCGCCCGGGACAGCGCAGAGGACCGCGAGGCGGGCTTCAATGCGGGCGCCGACGAATACCTGGTCAAGCCCTTCAGCCCGACCCGGCTGCTGCAGATCCTGGCCAGCCTTGAAAGGAGCGACTGATGATGATGCGCGCACGGGAGACCGGCCGCGTGGACCTGTCCATGGCAGACGGCCCGTCCAGCCGCAGGCTGGCGGGCGGCTGGCACTGGACGCAGGCGTTCGCGCCGGCCCGGCCCGTTCCTGTGCCGCACGACGGGTTGACCGCCATCGTCGCGCCCCGGAATTTCTGATGGAGCATCTTCATCATGTCTGATCGAGCTACCGCGCATCATTTCCTGGGTGCCGGACGCAGCGCCCACATCAAGGCACTGGTGCTGACCTTTGCCCTGTGCGTGCTTGCCGGGCTGGTGCTCTTCGTCTGGAGCCAGCTGCACGCCGAGGCCGACCAGAGCAAGTCCCAGGCCGCACTGCTGGCGCGCGTGCTGGAGGACCAGACGGCCAAGACCTTCGAGAACACCGAAATGGCCCTGTCCAGCCTGGCGCACCACCCCGCCATCCTGGCCGCCGGCAGCACGCGCAGCACGCGCGAGGCCGCCATGGCCCAGCTGATCGCCCAGCTGCCCTACCTGCGCAGCATGGCCCTGCTCGACGACAAGGGACTCATCCTGGCCAGCACCCAGGCGGGCGAGGCCGGCCAGCAGATCGACATGCAGGAGCTGCTGCACGACAAGAGCGCTGTCGTCGTGCCCGGCAAGCCCCTGCTGGGCCGGCTGGTGCCCGGCCGTGGCCTGTCGGCCCTGGCGCCCCGCGCGCACCCGTCGCCGCGCGGCGTATCGTTTCTGCCGCAGCTGCTGGGCTTTCACCAGGACAACGGCATGCCCGCCGTGCTGGTGGCCCTGATCAACCCCGACGCCGTGGCCAACTTCTACCAGGCCACGCTGGAGATCCTCAGCTACGAGGCCGTGCTGCTGACCTACGACGGCCGGCCGCTGGCCAGCACCAATGCGGGCACGGGCGTGCAGGCGACCGCCGTGCTGCAGACACCGCTGTTCCGGCAGTGGCTGCCGCACAGCGAATTCGGCTCCTACATCGGCGCGGGCATGCTCGGCTCCCATGAGATCGTGTCGTTTCGCACCGTGCGCAACTGGCCCCTGCTGCTGGTGGTGGAGGAGCCCTACGCAGCCCTGGTGGCGCGCTGGAGGGATGACGCCTTCGCCTTCTTCGTGGCCGGCGTGGCCCTGCTGGCCCTGGTGCTGGGCCTGAGCTGGTCGGTGCTCAAGACGCGCAGGGAGCAGAAGACGGCACAGCAGGCCATGGAGCAGGCCCAGGCGCGCCTGGCGCGCAGCGAGCACGAGATGGCCGTGCTCATGCGCAGCGTGCAGGAGCTGATCTTTCGCACCGACAGCGAGGGTCTGCTGACCTTCGTGAACGCGCGCTGGGAACAACTGACCGGCCAGCCCAGCTCCGAGGCCGTAGGGCAGCCGCTGGAGAACATCGTGGACGGCCCGTACCGCGCGCAGATCCAGGCCCTGCTCGATCCCCTGGCCCGGCTGGCGCCGCGCAACTGCCAGGCCATGTTCCAGCTGCCGGGCCACCGGGAAATACTCTGCGACATCGCCGTGGTCCCCCTGCTGCGCGACGGCCGGCTCGTGGGCTTCGCGGGCAGCGCCGTGGACGTGACGGCCCGCTGGAAGGCGCA